>JAYOIK010000094.1:0-16588 GCA_038118725.1 Alphaproteobacteria bacterium
GTAAAGCTCGCCGCGATACGCCTAAGATTGCGCGTTTGTGAGTCTACGGCCTAAAGATGTTCTTGCGAGGAAGCATTCGGAACGTCACTCTCAAGTAATACATATAGTGATCCGCTGGGAACCGTGGCCGAATGTTTCGCCTGCAAAGATGTTTCACCTATGCCAGCGCGGTCGAACGCGACTATCTCGCGGTTACGGTCGGGTGTCCACCAAACCGAACGATTGCGAAGGCTGGAGCCGCGGCGACCTAATCTAGAGTTTGGTCCCTTCTCCCGGACAACTCTCTCGATCGAAAGACCCAATCAATCACCGAACAACCGTTTCCGATCGCGTTCCGGCAGGTGGTCCTTCGCGTAATCCCTGAACTTCCACGCGGCTTCCGGCGGCTCGTGCCCTGGGCGCGGTACGTTGGCCGATATCTCGAGCCCGTCCATCGTCGGGATATAGCGCGGGCAATTCGGGAAGATGTGACGCGCGGTGACGTCGACCAGCAGCTTGGCGCCCTCGCATTCAGCAACGCGGGCGGGCGTGTCGTCCAGGACTGCCGTGCCGTTGATCCGCATGCGCTCGCCGGTGCCGTCGAACTTGATGAAAAGCAACCCTACATTGCCGCCTTTCATGATGTTGCCGAGGCTTTTGTACATGCTGTTCCCGTCATAGTCGGGAAAGCTCAGGGTGTTGGGGCCGGTGACCTTCACAAAGCCCGGCATGCCGCCCTTGAAAGAGCAATCAACGGTCTCGCCATGGGCCGTCGCGAGAAAGAAGAACGGCGCGCCTTGGATGAAGGCGATGTCCGCCTCGGTAAAGGTCGCGTGCCGACGGTTGCGTTCAAGACTGTCGGCGAGCCGCCGCCCGTCGAAGCGATCCTGCAATTCGCGATTGCCCTCGTGAAACATTCCCATCATCTCCCCTTTGCCGCCTCGCGTTGCCATGCGCTATATCCCGTCGTATATAGCGCTTTCGTATTTACCCTAGGTCTAACAGCCAAGCATGAGTCGTCTCGCCCTCATCCTAGCCAGCCTCGCGATGCTCGCAAGCTCCGGCCTGGCCCTCGCGCGGGAACCGGTTCTGGTCTTCGCCGCGGCCAGCACACGCGACGCCATGGAAGACGCAATCGCGGCGCACGGCAACGAAGCGGTTAAAGGCGTCTATGCCGCGAGCTCGGCGCTTACCCGTCAGATCATGGACGGCGCGCCGGCTTCGATGTTTCTTTCGGCGAACACCATCTGGGCGGATGAACTGGACAGAGCCGGCCTCCTCGCGGACAGGCGAGATTTTCTGCGCAATCGGCTTGTTGTCGCGGCCCCCGCGGGCGCGAAGGCCCCGTCGATCACCAAAGCCGCCGATATATCCTTGGCGCTTGGCGAGGAAAGATTGGCGATGGGCGAGGTCAAGTCGGTACCGGTGGGCGTATATGGGCGCCAGGCGCTGACCAATCTCGGCGTTTGGGACGCGCTTCGAAACCGCGTCGCCCAGGCTTCAAACGCGCGCGCGGTCCTTCTATTGGTGGAACGCGGCGAGGCTCCGCTCGGCATCATCTACGCCACCGATGCCCGTGCATCGTCGCAAGTGCGTTCGCTCTGGTCGATTCCCCACGCGGCCCATGATCCGGTTCTCTATCCCCTCGCCTTGACACGAACCGCCGCCAATAAACCTGGCGCCACTGATTTCCTTCGGTTCCTCGCCTCGTCCGAAGGGCGCGCGATCTTCGCCCGCCATGGCTTCGAGACGGATTGATCGATGTTGACGCTTACCCCCACCGAGACCGACGCTCTCCTGCTTAGTCTTAGGGTCGGGTTTTGGAGCGTGGTGATCTGCTTGCCCCTGGGCCTGTGTTTGGCCTTGGTCCTTGCGCGATGTCGCTTTCCTGGAAAATGGCTACTCGACGGCATCGTTCACCTTCCGTTGGTTTTGCCGCCGGTGGTGATCGGTTACGTCCTCCTGGTCTTGCTGGGCAGGCGTGGTCTCGTCGGCGTCTGGCTGCACGAGACCTTCGACATCACCCTCGCCTTTACGTGGAAGGGCGCGGCGGTAGCGGCCGCGGTTATGGCTCTGCCGCTGACGGTTCGGGCGATAAGACTGTCGCTGGAGCAAATGGACCGAGGTCTAGAGGACGCAGCGCGCACCCTCGGCGCCGGCGAACTCAAGGTATTCCTGACCATCACCCTTCCCCTTTGCCTACCCGGCTTGATTACTGGCGCCATCCTGGCCTTCGCGCGATCCTTGGGAGAGTTCGGGGCAACCATCACCTTCGTGTCCAATATCCCGGGCGCGACCCAGACGCTTCCCCTGGCGTTGTTCGCCGAGACACAGGTCCCGGGAGACGCGACCCCGGCGATCCGACTGACGATAATCTCTATCGTTGTGGCCTTGTCGGCGCTGATCGCCTCGGAATTCATCGCGCGGCGTGTCGCCGCCAGGATTGGCGCGGGGATCGGCGCCCGTGATGGAGGCGCCCGATGATTTCGGTCGACATCCAGCTCAAGCGGGACGATTTCAAACTCGAGGCGCGTTTCGAGAGTGTCTCGAACGGCGTGACAGCGTTGTTCGGACGCTCGGGCTCCGGAAAAAGCACGATCGTCAATGCGATCGCCGGTCTGGTGCGTCCCGATCAAGGTCGAATCTCGGTCGCCGGGCACACGTTGTTCGACGGCGCCGCGGGCATCGACCGACCGGTCGCGGAGCGTGGGCTCGGCTATGTTTTCCAGGAGGGACGCCTGTTCCCCCACATGAGCGTCAAGCGCAACCTTGTCTATGGCCGCCGTTCCGGCGTCAAAGGACATCCGAGGCTTGAGGAGACGGTCGCGCTTCTCGGCCTGGAGCCGCTGCTCGCGCGCAAACCAAGCGCGTTAAGCGGTGGTGAGCGCCAGAGAGTAGCCATCGGCCGCGCGCTCTTGGCGGCCCCACGAATTTTGCTGATGGACGAGCCGCTGGCATCCCTTGACGGACCGCGGCGCTCCGAAATCCTGCCTTATCTTGCCGACCTTCGGCGGAATCTCGACATTCCGATCATCTATGTCTCGCACCAGATGGACGAGATCATTCAGCTCGCCGACACCATGGTCCTTGTCGAGGCGGGAACGGTTGTGGCGTCGGGGCCGGTTGAGGACCTCACCAGCCGACTGGACCTTGCTCCGCTGACCGGCGGACGCGACGCTGGCGCGGCTCTGTCATGCGTCATCGCCGAGCACGACACACGCTTTGGTTTGACTCGGCTGTCATTCAGCGGCGGCTCCCTGTGGGTCGCGGCGCTCGATAGAAGGGTTGGAGAACATGTCCGCGTTCGGATCGGCGCTCGCGATATCGCGCTCGCCCTCGCCCCGCCGACCGGGATCAGCATGCTGAACGTGATCGAGGCCCGGGTTCACGAAATTGGAAAGCCCGAGGGAGCTCAGGTCGATATCGGTCTTCGGGCCGGTGAGGACGCGCTCTGGGCCCGCCTGACACGCAGGAGTGTTTCAGAACTTGGGCTTCGCCCCGACATGAAGGTTCACGCGCTGATCAAGGCGGTGTCGATCGCCGGCGCGGCTAGGAACTAGGCCGCCCTGCCCACTCTGAACACCCGCGCCGCGAAGGCGGGATATATCTCCGCGATCTCTTCGGCCACCTCGCCGCGTATGATCTCCAAACTGGCGGCGTCGGGAATAGGTGTTGTCGGAACCTCGCCATTCGGCAGATCGAAGGTGAAGCCGGTCTGCTCATGAATCTCCTCGACCGTATGGCCAGGATGCACGCTTTCCAGGCGGAAACAGCGGCGTTCCTTGTCGACATGAAACAGACAGCGATCGGTGATCAGTTTATAGGGGCCACCCGGGCGGTGGACATTGTCGTCGGAAAAACCCGGCGCGCTGATGAAATCCACCTTCTCGACCAGGGTGCGCGGCGTGTGCTCAAGACGGAACAGGATCACCCGCGGAACCGCGAAATAGAGGTAACCGGAGCCGAAAGAGCCGGGAAACCGCGCCTTTGGCCTTGCATAATCACCGACCGCCACGAGGTTCACATTGGCTTGGCCATCGATCTGCGCGCCTGAAAGAAAGAACGCGTCGATCCGCCCCTGCCCCGCCACGTCAAACAACTCCTTGCCTCCGTCGGTGAAGAAGTTGTTCTCCTCGCTGCCGAGGATCGAAACCCGGAGCTTGCCGTTGCTTCTGGAGCGGGCCAGCAGGGCCGCCGCGCCGGGGATCGGCGAGGACGCCCCGACCGCCACGTGTCGTAGGCCGTCCAGCGCGCCCGCAATCGCGCCGATCAGGACTTCTTCCGGTCGAAAATCAGACACTCGGCTTACTCCGCCGCCTGGGCCGCGGTTTCGTAAACGAAGCGGTCGAGCCAGTTCTGGAAGCCCTCATCGGTCCGTGCATCCGCGGCATAGGCGGTCAGGTGTTCCTGATCCGCGTCATAGCCGTTGGGAATACCGAGCGGCCAGGCGCCGTTTTCCGCCTCGGCGATGGCCGAGACATAAAGCCCCGGGATGGTGCCCGCCTTGGTCTTGGGGTCATCCATCAGGTTGTAATCGACGATCTTCTCAACGGTAACGAAGGTTTCCGCCGATGCGTGCGCCATCAGCATCAGCTCGCGCCGAACGCCGATCCAGACATTGCCGAACTTGTCCGCCATCGGCGCGTGGAACAGCGCCACGTCGGGACGCAACGCCGGCAGGAAGACGATGGGATCGTCGTTCTCGGCGAAGGGGTTGTTACCGACCTTCCAATCCGCCCGATTGGCGAGAATGTCGGAACCGATGAGACCGCGCAGGGGAATGAACGGAATCCCTTTCTCGGAAGCCTGGAGCGCGGCATGCACCGCCGGGCAGGTGGCGTCCATCATCTTGATCGACGCTTCCTTGATCGCCTTGGTGAAACGCGGCGCCAAACCATGTTCCGACAACGTCACCGCCGAGGTCTCGACCGTGCCGACGCAACCGGCGCCGACCAGCATGTCACCCTGAAAGCCGAAAGTCGGCACACCGACCAGATGCAGGTCCCGCGCGCCACGCCGAATAAGCGCCCGAACGGCCGCCATCGCGCAATACGAATAGTCCGGCGGCACCGCCACCTTGGCGCCGTCTGGAATACGAGAGACGAGGTCGTCCACGGAGAGTTGGGTCGCGAGCATGATGGATTGTTCCCTTGTTGGAGCCCGCGATACTAGCGTCAACAACTCGATTTTCACAGTGGCATGATTTGGCGCGTCATCGGCCTTCCGCGAGACCGCCCGTCAAGGTTTCGGATAAACATCACCTAGTTGAAGACCACCTGATACAGAGTGCCGGTTTCATCACCGCCAACCGGAACCGCTAGAAAGGTATGCTCCCCTGTTGAGGCGTTCCGCACCGTCCAATTCATTTGCGGAATAATCCGATCCGAAGAAGCTCTAAAAATCAACGAAAAGGGTTCTCTGCCGCCCGAAGGCGCGCTTTTTTCAAGTCGATCCACCGAGACCAATTCAACCGGGATCACACCGTCACTAAACACAATTTCAAAGGTATCCGTCACACTGGGTTCTAACGTATCGACCGTTACCCCTCTTAAACGGGCATTTGTTTCCTCTAAATCACTCAACTTTTAAACGTCGTGTCGTCGACGTTATCCGTCGAAGTCCCGCCTTTCGTGTTAGCAATGATTTCCAGATCATTTAGCTCTGGTCGACGCCAAATCTTGCGTTCCGTCATCTTCGCTGGCCTTGAAAGCCTGTTGAATCGCGTGGCCCGACCTTCGCGGTTCCGCTATCATATGGCGACTTCACCGCCTCCCCGGAGACCAACTTCATGACCGCATTAATGAGCGATACCGACGTTATTCAACGTGTGTTGGACCATGCCAGCGCCAGAACCACCGATCTTGGCGACGTGGTCTGGCGCGAGCCGGTCGAGCACTATCGCTCGCAAGAACGCTTCGAGCTGGAAATGGAACTCTTCAAGCGCCTGCCGATGGTGTTCTGCCCATCCGCGGCACTGGCCGAGAACGGCGCCTATGTCGCCCGCACCCTGGCCGGCGCGCCGTTGCTGGCGGTGCGCGGCAATGACGGCGTGGTCCGAACCTTCCACAATGCCTGCCGTCATAGAGGCATGATGCTGGCCGAGGGCAGTGGCAAGGCGCACAGCTTCATCTGCGGGTATCACGCTTGGGCCTACGGTCTTGACGGCGGTTTGCTGAACATCGCCGGGCGAGACAATTTCGGCGAATTCGACATGGCTAGCCATGGTCTGGTCCAGGTTCACACGGAGGAGCGCGGCGGCCTAGTCTTCGTTACCCAGAAAGAGCCGATCTCGCCGGGCGCGCTCGAGGCACTCCCGGATCTGATCGAGCCGGGCCAGGAGGTCTTCGAGTATTCAAGCTTCGTCGACGACGCCAATTGGAAGCTGCTCCTGGAGACCTCAATGGAGGGCTATCACATCAAGGCCCTGCACAATAAGAGCTTCTACCCCTACGGCTTCGACAATCTGAACATCGTCGAGACCTTCGGCATGAACTCCCGGTTGGTCTTCCCGTTCCGCCGGATCGAGAAGCTGCGGGATATCCCCAAGGATCAATGGCGCGCGCGGGGGATGCTGACCTATGTCAACCAACTGTTCCCGAATACCCGGCTCGCGGTGCTGTCGAACCACTATCTTCTGGTGATCCTGGAGCCGGTCTCTGCCAGCCAGTCCCGCTGGGTGATCTACCGGTTGCGCCCGCCGAGCGCCGACGCCTCCGCCGAGGAGCTGGAGAAGTCCAAGCGCGACGCCGCCTTCGTCAAGGATACCGGCGTGATCGAGGATCGGGCCGCCGCTTGCTCCATCCAGGCCGGCCTCGCGGGTGAAGGCAATAGCCATTTCACCTTCGGCCACTATGAGAAGTCAGCGGTGCATCACCATCAACACTTGCGCGCGCATCTCGACAAACTCAAGGAATTGCTCGCCGCGTAGGCGGTTTCAGGAAGATTCTCGCGAGACTCCCGCCTCGATAAGCGCGTCGATCTCGGCCTCGCCATAGCCCGCCTCGGCCAGAATCTCCCGGCTGTGCTGACCCAGGCCCGGCTGCATGCGCCGAACGGTCGAGGGGTTGTTGGAGAAGCGGATCGGCGGATCCGTCATCCGGACCTTGCCTTCCGTCGGATGGTCCTCCATGCGCCAGAAACCGCTGGCGTTCAATTGCTCGTCGACGAGCAGATCCTCCAGCGAGTTGACCTTCATCACCGGGATACTGGCTTCATTCAGGGCCTTGAGCCATTCCTCGGTGGTCCGCTCGGCGATCATCTCGCCCAAAAGGTCATAGACTTCCTGGGAATTCTCGACCCGCGAGGAATGATCCACGAATCTCGGATCGTCCTTAAGCTCGCCGCGCCCCGCGAGCTCGAACATCCGTCGCCAGTTCTCGTCACTATAGGGCAGCACGGCCAGGAACCCGTCCTTGGTGGCATAGGGCCGCCGTCCGGTATTCATCAGCCGGGCATAACCCATCTTGCCCACCGGCGGTTCGAAGGCCGCGCCGTAGAGATGCTCGATCATCACGTTGTCGACCAGGCTTTCGAACATCGGCACCTCGATCGACTGCCCGACGCCTTGTCGCTCGCGGCACACCAAGGCGGCGAGGACCGCGCTGACCACGTTATACGAGGTCGTCTTGTCGGCGACGATGGTCGGCACGAAACGCGGCTGATCCGAAATGACGGCCTGCAGCCCAGCGATCCCCGAGGCCGCCTGAATGACATCGTCATAGGCGGGATTGTCGGCGAGCGGCCCGTCGGCGCGAAAACCGTAGGCCGCGCAATAAACCAGCTTGGGGTTGTTGGCCGTAAAGCGCTCGTAGCTCAGTTCCAGCTTCTTGGCCACCTTGGGCCGCATATTGTGCATGAACACATCGGCGGTATCGACGATCTTGAGCAGCGCGTCCTTGCCCTCGCGGGTCCGCAAGTCCAGCACGATGCTGCGCTTGTTCCGATTGGTGGACATGAAGACCGAGGCCATGCCGGGATTTTTACGAGGGCCCAGGTTACGGGTCGTATCGCCCGTCGGGGTTTCGATCTTAATCACGTCGGCGCCCATGTCACCCAAGGTCTGAGCCGCCCAGGGCCCGAGGATAACCGTCGTCAGATCAACGACCCGAATACCGTCCAATGTTCCAGGCATACCGCGTTTCCATCTGGTTGATGCGCAAAATCTCGCCGAACTGTTTACTCCGGCAAGACTGATCTTGCCAGCGGATGGATGATGAATTGAGAGACGTCCATAAGGGCCGGGCATTCCGTTGCCATATCGGCATTCAGCGCTTTCACCTCTCCTACCCATTCCATTTCGGCGCGCGTTTTTCCAGGAATGCCGTCAAGCCTTCCTTGCCGTCGGTGCTGGCGAAGATGTTGCACATGGTCTCGATCTGGTTTTCCACGTTGCGGCGATAATCCAGGTCATTGGCGCGCATGAAGGAGCGCCGCCCCAAGGCCATGATGGTCGGCGACTTCTTGGTGAACTCAACCGCCATGGCGAAAGCTCGGTCCATTAACTCAGCGCGCGGCACCGCGTAATTGATGATCCCCAGCGCCTCGGCCTCGGTGGCGGAAATCGGCTTGCCCATGAACAAAAGCTCGAACGCCTTGTGCCGGCTGATCTGGCGCGGCAGATGCACGAAGTGGATCGCCGGAATAACCCCGACATCAATCTCGGGATAGCCGAGATCAATGTCATCCGCGGCGTAGACCATGTCGCTGGTGATCGAGATGGTCATGCCGGCGCCCCGGGCCGGGCCGTTCACCACCGCGATGGTCGGCTTGGTCATCTCGTATTGGATGTTCATGGTTTCGATATAGAACTTATCCAGAAACGCGCGGAGATCGGCGGCGCTTCCCTCCGCGGCCATGCGCAGATCCATGCCCCCGCAATACATGCCGTCAAGCGCGCTGGTCAGGATCACCGCGCGCGCCTCTCGATCCGCCTTGGCCCGAAGCAGAGCCGCGTGTATGGCATCGATCATCGGCACGTCGATCGCGTTGACCGGCGGCCGGTTCAGCGAGATCACCGCCACCCTTTCCCTTACTTCATAGTCGAGACGATGTTGGCCCGTCATTTAAATGCTCCTCGTGACTTCGTGTATTTCGGCCATCCGTTGCACCGAGTGTGGCGATCGCGCGCGAAGAGTCACGGGGGCGGCGAAACACCATCACGCCTGGGATAGTGCCGCGGACGGTGTTGGCGTGCCCGGATGGCTCTGGCACCTTTCTCACCGGGAGATTTTTCACGACACGAGACCAAGATGATTCCAAGGACACTATTCCGCACGGAACATGAAATCTTCCGCGGCACCGTTCAACGGTTCATCGCCGAACACGTCACGCCGCATCACGCGGATTGGGAAAAGGCCGGAGAGGTTCCCCGCGATCTCTGGCTGAAAGCCGGCGAGCTTGGCCTCCTGTGCTGCAACGTGCCCGAGGCTTATGGCGGCATGGGAGGGGATTTCCTGCATAGCGCCATCCTGGTGGAAGAGTTTTCACTGGCCGGCGCCACCGGACCAACCTTCTACCTGCATTCCGATATTGTCGCGCCCTATCTGGTCGATTTCGGCACCGAGGAGCAGAAGCACAAGTGGCTTCCCCGAATGGCTAGAGGCGAACTCACCGGCGCGCTGGGGATGAGTGAGCCGTCCGGTGGCTCGGATGTCGCGGCCATGAGGACATCGGCGATCCGCGATGGCGACGACTATATCGTCAATGGTCAGAAGGTGTTCATCACCAACGGTCATACCGCGGATCTGCTACTGCTCGCCTGCAAGACCGATCCCAGCGCCGGTGGGCGCGGCGTCAGTCTGATCATGGTGGAAACCGACACGCCGGGATACGAACGCGGTCGCAAGCTCGACAAGTTGGGCTTTCGCGCTCAAGACACCTCCGAACTGTTCTTCGCCGACATGCGGGTTCCGGCCACGAATCTGATCGGCGGTGAAGGTTCCGGTTTCGCGCAACTGATGACTCAGTTGTCGCAAGAGCGCCTGATCCAGGCTATTCGGGCGGTCGCGAGCGCCGAGGCGGCACTGCGGTGGACCATTGATTATGTCAGCCAACGCGAGATGTTCGGCCACACCTTGGCCGATTTCCAGAACACGCGTTTCGAACTGGGCGGTCTGCACGCCGAAGTGCTGGCCCAAAGAGTGTTCGTCGACCGCTGCACCGAACTCCACCTGACCGGCGATCTCGACGCCACCGACGCCGCCGCGATCAAGCTGGTCACCACGGAACTTCAGGGCAAGGTGATGGACCGGTGCCTCCAACTTTTCGGCGGCTGGGGCTATATGTGGGAATATCCGATCACCCGCGCTTTCGCCGACGCGCGCATGTCCCGTATCGGCGGCGGCGCCGTCGAGGTCATGAAACAGATAATCGCGAACTCACTCCTGCCGAAACAGGCCAGGATGGAACGTCGGGACCCATAAAGTCGGGAGCGAGGAAGGCATCATGTCACTTTCAGACAAGGCGTGTGTGACCGGGGTGGGTGAAACACTCTATGAGCGCGGTTCCACCCAAACCGCCTTCGAACTCCAGATCGCGGCCTCGTTCAAGGCCATCGCCGATGCCGGGCTCAAACCGACGGATATCGACGGTGTTATTCCGATCGGCATCGTTTCCGGAACCGCTGAGGATTTCATCGAGAACTTCGGCATTCCCGATCTACGTTTCTCCGCCGTGATCCCGCATGGCGGAGCCAGTCCGGCGATCGCGCTTCAGACCGCCACGGCGATCGTCGCCGGCGGTATCTGCAAACACATTCTCATCACCTTCGGACGTAGCGTTACCGCCTCGGTGAACAAGGCCGGCGCGCGCATTCACCAGATGCCGCAATTCCACTATGTCACCGAATTCGAGCATCCTCTCGGCAACAGCGCGCCCGCGCAGATCTACGCCCCGATGGCGCGACGTCACATGGAACTCTACGGCACCACCGTGGAACAGTTCGGCGCCGTGGCCGTCGCGCATCGCGAGCACGCGATCCTGAATGACAACGCGATCATGAAAAAGCCGATCACCCTTGAGGATCATCGCAACTCGCGGATGATCGCCGACCCGTTTCGGTTGTTCGATTGCAGTCTGGAGAGCGATGGCGGGGCCGCGGTCGTGATAAGCGCCGCCGATTGCGCCGCCGACCTACCACACCATCGGGTTTTCATTTCCGGCGTTTCAGCTGGGCATCCGGACTCCCCTGCCTCAATCACGCAACGCGATGACATGACTAGCCTCGGATTGTCCAAGGCGGCGCCCCGAGCCTTTGAAATGGCGGGTGTTAAACCCGAAGACATCGACGTCGCCGAGATCTATGACTGCTTCACCTACGCGGTGATCCGTCAATTCGAGGACATGGGCTTTTGCGAAAAAGGCGAAGGCGGCGCTTTCGTCGAGGGAGGCAGGATCGGACCGGGCGGCGCTTTGCCGACCAACACCCATGGCGGACTTCTGTCCCAGGCGCATGTCTGGGGCCTCAATCATATCGTTGAACTGGCCCGCCAATTGCGCCACGACGCGGGGCGCGCGCAAGTTCCGGACGCCACCCTGGGCGTGGTCACCGGCTATGGCGACATGGGCGACGGCGGCTTGGCCGTCATGCGGAGGGAATAGCCATGACCGACTTGCCGGCCAAACCGCAACCTCCGAGAAACGCGCTTTCCGAGCCGTATTGGGAGGCCGCGGCGCGTGGCGAACTCATGGTCCAGGCCTGTGCCTCCTGCGGTAAGCTGCGACACTATCCACGCCTGATCTGCGATCGCTGCCACGACGACTCGGTCTCCTGGACAGCTCTGAGCGCGCGCGGCGTCATCCACAGCTGGACCGTCGCTCATCATGCCTTTCATCCAGCTTTCATCCCCGAACTACCTTACACCATCGTTACCGTTGATCTGGAGGAAGGCGTACGCGCGCTCGGTCGCTGGATCGGCGAGACGCCTTTCATCGGCCAACCGGCTCAAGGCCGATTCGAGACCGATGGCCCGGTGCCCGAGCTCATTTTCGAGCCCCGCGCCGAAACGTGATCCGTGATAGGCTCCGCGCGATGAGCCACACCAGCTGGGAATTCATGACATGACGATCGCGAGCAATCTTCGAATCAACGGCGAGCGGCTTTGGGACTCCCTCATGGAGATGGCCAAGATCGGCCCCGGCATCGCCGGCGGCAACAACCGCCAGGCCCTGACCGACGAAGACGCCAAGGGGCGCGCGCTGTTCCAGACCTGGTGCGAGGGCGCGGGCCTCTCCATGGGGCTCGACAAGATGGGCACCATGTTCGCCCGCCGAGAGGGCGCCGACCCGACCGCGGCGCCGGTCTATGTCGGAAGCCATCTCGACACCCAGCCCACCGGCGGTAAATACGACGGCGTGCTCGGCGTTCTGGCCGGACTGGAGATCATCCGCACGCTCAACGACACCGGCATCAAGACCAAGCACCCGATCGTGGTGGTGAACTTCACCAACGAGGAAGGCGCCCGCTTCGCGCCGCCGATGGTCGCCTCCGGCGTTTTCGCGGGGGTGCATACCCTCGATTGGGCTTACGCGCGCACCGATGCCGAGGGCAAGACCCTGGGCGAGGAATTGAAACGCATCGGCTGGGTCGGCGACGAGGAGGTCGGCGCGCGCGAGATGCGGGCCTTCTTCGAGCTGCATATCGAGCAGGGCCCGATTCTGGAGGCGGAGGAAAAGGAGATCGGCGTGGTCACCCATGGCCAGGGCCTCAACTGGCTCCAGGTCACGCTTACCGGACGCGAGAGCCATACCGGCTCGACGCCGATGCCGATGCGGATCAACGCCGGGCTCGGGATGGCGCGGGTCACGCAACTGGTTGACGAGATCGCCTGGAGCCACGCGCCACTCGCCGTCGGCGCCGTCGGCCATTGCGACGTGTATCCCAATTCCCGCAATATCATCCCCGGCAAGGCGGTGTTCACCGTCGACTTCCGACATCCGGACAAGGCGGTGATCGACGCGATGGAGGCGGAGCTCCGCGCCGGCGCCCAGGAGATAGCGGACAAGATCGGCTTGGAATTGGAGATTGAGCAAGTCGGCGGCTTCGCCCCGGTTGCCTTCGACGAAGGCTGTGTCGCCGCGATCCGAGGTGCCGCGGAGCGACTCGGCTATTCGCACCGCGATCTGGTATCCGGGGCCGGACATGATGCCTGCTGGATCAGCCGGGCCGCGCCGACGGCCATGGTCATGTGCCCCTGCGTCGGCGGCCTCTCCCACAACGAGGCCGAGGAGATCACGCCCGATTGGGCGCGCGCCGGAACCGAGGTGCTGTTGCACGCGGTTCTCGAAACCGCCGAGGTCGTGGTCTAGCCACCGAACGAGTGGCCGCGAGCATCGCTGGCGAGACCATCTCGAGTCGCGTGGAGGCTCGGAGCGATTCTCTCGCCGGCCAAGGCGATCGCCCGCGCTGAAACCTGTCTGAAATGTTTTGAAATCAAGCACTCCCTGCCCATGCTTCGAGGAGGCTTGTGATGACCCGGCAAGCGCCCCTATAGTGCCGCTTTAATGACAGCACAATCCCTTCCCCAGACCGCGCCCGAGCCGTTGTTCAGGTTTCGACACCTGCTCGGGATCGAAGGTCTGCAACGTCCCGATATCGAGCGATTGCTCGATCAGTCGGACGTTTATGTCGACGCCAATCGCCAGGGCGACAAGAAGCACTCGAACCTGCGCGGTCGCACGTTGATCAATCTGTTCTTCGAGAACTCCACCCGAACCCGGACCTCCTTCGAGCTGGCCGGCAAGCGGCTGGGCGGCGACGTGATCAATATGTCCGTCGGCACCAGTTCGATCAAAAAGGGCGAAACCCTGATCGATACCGCGATGACCCTGAACGCCATGCACCCGGACGTGCTGGTGGTTCGGCACGCGGATTCAGGCGCGGTCCAGCTTCTGGCCGAGAAGGTCAATTGCTCGGTGATCAATGCCGGCGACGGCACCCACGAGCATCCGACCCAGGCCCTGCTCGACGCGCTCACCATCCGCCGCCGCCTCGGCCGCGGGCTCGAGGGGCTGACGGTGGCGATCTGCGGCGATATCGCCCATAGCCGGGTCGCCCGCTCGAACATTCACCTCATGGGGATCATGGGGGCCCGGGTCCGCGCGGTGGCGCCGCCGACCCTGTTACCGGCGGGGCTGGACCGGCTGGGCGTCGAGATCCATCACGATATGGAAACAGGCCTCAAGAACGCCGACATCATCATGATGCTGCGCCTCCAGACCGAGCGGATGAAGGGCAGTTTCGTGCCCTCGATCCGGGAGTATTATCGGCTCTACGGCCTCGACTACGAGAAGCTCAAGGCAGCGAAACCGGATGCCTTGATCATGCATCCCGGCCCGATGAACCGGGGCGTCGAGATCGATAGCGAGGTCGCCGACGATATCGACCGCAGCCTGATCCGCGAACAGGTCGAGATGGGCGTCGCGGTCCGCATGGCCTGCCTGGAGGCGCTGGTCAGCACGCAAACCGATCCATGGGCGAAGAACCAGTGAGCAAGACGATCTATAAGAACGCCCGCCTGCTCGACCCGGCGAGCGAGCTCGACGCCATGGGCGCGCTGCTGGTCGAGAACGGGCGTATCCTGGATGTCGGTCCCGGCGTCTTTGTCGACGCGATGCAGGATGACTTCGACATTGTCGACTGCGCCGGCAAATGCCTCGCCCCCGGCCTCGTCGACATGCGTGTGACCACCGGAGAGCCCGGTAACGAGCATCTGGAAACCCTGGCTACGGCCTCGCAAGCGGCGGCGGCGGGCGGGGTGACCACCATCGTCTGCCTGCCGAACACCGACCCGATCGTCGATGATGTCGCGCTGCTGGAATTCGTCGAGCGCCGGGCCGCCGAGGTCGGGCTGATCTCCGTCCACAGCTACGCCGCCGCGACCAAGCGGACCAGGGGCGAGGAAATGTCCGAGATCGGCCTGCTGCACCAGGCGGGCGCGCTCGGTTTCACCGACGGGCCGAAGGCGATCGCCAATGCCCTGGTGATGCGCCGTCTGCTGTCCTATTCCACGGTCTTCGGCACCCTGGTTATCCAGCACCCCGAGATCCCCGACCTCGTCGGCGAGGGGGTCATGTCCGAGGGCGAGACGGCGACCCGCCTCGGTCTCGCGGGCATCCCCGCCGCCGCCGAGGTAATGATGATCGAGCGCGACATGCGCCTGCTGGCGCTTAGCGGTGGTCGATATCACGCCTCGCGAGTAACCACGGCGGCCGCGATCGAGGCGATCGCGAAGGCCAAGGCCGAGGGGCTGAACGTCACCTGCGATACCGCACCGCACTATTTCGCGCTGAACGAGGACGCGGTAACCGACTACCGGACCTTCGCCAAGGTCTCGCCGCCTCTGCGTTCGGAAGAGGATCGGCGCGCCGTGCTCCAAGGCCTCGCGGACGGCACCATCGACGCCATCGCCAGCGACCACACGCCCCGCGACCAGGATTCCAAGCGCCTTCCCTTCGATCAGGCCGAGTTCGGCGTCGTCGGGCTAGAGACCATGCTGCCGGTCACGCTTGAGAGCGTGCATAACGGCGCGCTGACCATGCTTCAGGCGATCAAGGCGCTCAGCCTCGGCCCGGCCTCGATCCTCGGCTTGCCCGGCGGCAAGCTGGCCAAGGGCGCGCCGGCGGATCTAGTTCTTTTCGATCCCGATATCGCGGGGGTCGTCGATCCATCGAAGTTTCACGCCAAATGCAAGAACAGCCCCTTCGAGGGCAAGCCGATCCAAGGCAAGGTGTTGAAGACCATTCGCGGCGGCCGCGTCGTCTTCGATCCCGAGACCGAGATCGCGCCGGAGCGCGGGCGACTGCTCCATGCCTGATCCGCTCGGTGATTTCTCCTACACTTGGCCATTTTACGCGGCGCTGCTGATCGGCTATCTCGCGGGTTCGATCCCCTTCGGCCTGATCCTGACCCGGCTGGCCGGCACCGAGGACATCCGCAAGATCGGCTCGGGCAGTATCGGCGCCACCAACGTGCTCAGAACCGGACGCAAGTCGCTCGCCGCCGCGACGGTGCTTCTTGATGCCGCCAAGGGCGCGGTTCCGGTGCTTGTCGCGAATATATACGGCCCGGACATGGTGGTGCTCGCCGCCGCCGGAGCGGTGCTGGGTCATTGCTTTCCGGTCTGGCTCAAATTCAAGGGCGGCAAGGCCGTCGCGACCGCGGCCGGGGTGCTCCTGGCTCTGGACCCGCTATTGGGTCTCGCCTGTTTCGGAGTATGGCTGACCGTCGTTTTGATCACGCGGATTTCCTCCGCCGGCGCCCTCGCCGCCCTGCTCGCCGCGCCGTTCCTGACCTATCAGATGATGAACCTGCAATTCGCCGAACTTGTAGGCGCCATTGCCCTGCTGATCGCGATCCGCCACCACCAGAACATCCGCCGCCTGATCAAGGGCGAGGAACCCCGGATATCATTCTCGAAACGATCGTGACTCCGCGGCGATACCTGAACCACCATCACGTCCAAGCTGTCTGACGTCAGCGCCGCTGGGACAGAATAGGCGCTTTTCGTAACGGAGGATTTCTGGCTCATCGTAGTGACCGAAGGGAACGAAGATGAGGCAGAAATCCATGACACCCAAGGAACCCGCCGAGAAGGCGGTGCGGGATATTCGT
>JAYOIK010000095.1:0-16286 GCA_038118725.1 Alphaproteobacteria bacterium
TTCAAGATCCCATGACCTCCCTGAACCCGGTTTTTACCGTCGGGTTTCAACTGATGGAGCCGCTGCGCAAGCACATGGGCCTGTCCAAGGCCGAGGCGCGGGAGAAGGCGGCGTCGCTTCTGGCCCTGGTCGGCATCCCGTCGCCGGCGGACCGTCTCGATGATTTCCCGCATCAATTCTCCGGCGGGATGCGGCAACGGGTGATGATCGCCATCGCGCTGGCCTGCGATCCCAAGCTGTTGATCGCGGACGAGCCGACCACCGCGCTGGATGTCACCATTCAGGCTCAGATCCTGGAATTGGTGCGCGACCTGCGCCGCGAGCTTGGCATGTCGATGATCTGGATCACCCATGATCTCGGCGTTGTCGCCGGCATCGCCGACCGGGTCGCGGTCATGTATGGCGGCCTGATCGTCGAGCACGCGGCGGTGGAGGATCTCTACGCCAACCCCAAGCATCCCTATACCCATGCCTTGCTGCAAACCCTGCCCAGCCTGGACAGCGAACGGGCCGAGAAACTGCAAAGCATTTCCGGACAGCCGCCGAGCCTCGATGCCGAGCCGACATCCTGTCCCTTCGCGCCGCGCTGTGAGTTCGCCTTCGAGCGGTGCTTTCGCGAGAACCCGGCGATCCGCTCCACCAATGGCGGCTGGGCGGAGGATCGGGTGAGCCACGATGTCGCGTGCTGGTGGGATATCGAGAAGGGGGCGCCGCGCGATGACGACTGACACCCTGAACCAGCCCGGCGCGCGAGACGAGACCACGCCGCTGATGCGGGTCGAGAATCTGAAAATGCATTTCCCGATCCACGCCGGGATCTTTCGCCGCCAGGTCGGGACCATCAAGGCGGTGGACGGCATCACTTTCGACATCAAGCGGGGCGAAACACTCGGACTGGTCGGGGAGAGCGGTTGCGGCAAGTCCACCGCCGGGCGGGTGATGCTTCGGCTATATGAGGCGACCGAGGGCAGGATCCTGCTGGACGGGGTAGATATCGCTCGGCTCAAGGGAGAACCTCTGCGTAAGATCCGTCCGCGCATGCAGATGGTCTTCCAAGACCCGCATGCCAGTCTCAACCCGCGCATGACCGTCGGCTCGATTATCGCGGAACCGCTCGATGAGCATGGCCTGCTCAAAGGCGCGGAGCGCGAGGAAAGGGTCGAGGAGCTTTTGGACGCGGTCGGCCTCAACCCGGCCTTCACCAATCGCTATCCGCATGAGTTTTCCGGTGGCCAGAGACAGCGGATCGGAATCGCCCGGGCCTTCGCGCTGAACCCCGAATTCATTGTCTGCGACGAGCCGATCGCGGCGCTTGACGTGTCGATCCAGGCCCAGGTGGTGAACCTGCTGGAGGATCTCCAGGCGCGGTTCGGCCTGACCTATCTCTTTATCAGCCATGATCTGTCGATGGTCCGGCATATCGCCGACCGGGTCGCGGTCATGTATCTCGGCAAGATCGTCGAGCTGGCGTCGCGCCAGGACCTCTACGGCGCGCCCAAGCATCCCTATACCCAGGCGCTTCTCTCTGCGGTACCGATTCCGAACCCCGCCGTCGAGGCGACGCGGGAACATATCGTGCTGAAGGGGGATCTTCCCAGCCCGGCCAATCCTCCGGCGGGCTGCAACTTCTGCACCCGTTGTCCAATCGCGACCGATCTGTGTCGGGTCGAAGACCCGGAATGGCGCGAGATCGAACCCGGGCGTCACGTCGCCTGCCACTACGCGGAGTAGGGCGGCATGACGACCGGACCCGATGCATGGGAGGAGAAACCATCCGGTCGGGAAACACACGCGGGGAAAGTCGGGGGAATCCGAAACGCCGCGTTCAACAGAGGGAGCTTTTCAACATGTTGAAGGCACGAAGTTTAATACTGGCCACGGCCGCCGCCGCGATGTTCGCGACCGCCGCCCATGCCGAGCGCGGCTCGGATGGCCAGCTTAAGATCCTGTATTGGCAGGCGCCGTCGATCCTGAACCCGTTCCTGTCGGGCGGCACCAAGGACATCCACGCCTCCTCGCTGATCATCGAGCCGCTGGCGCATTACGACACCGAGGGCAACATGGTGCCGGCGCTGGCCGAGGAAGTCCCGACCGTTGCCAATGGCGGCGTATCGTCGGATCTGAAGTCGATCACCTGGAAACTGCTCAAGGGCGTCAAATGGTCGGACGGCACGCCGTTTACCGCGCATGACGTGGAATTCACCGCCGCCTATTGCCTTGATCCGGCCGGCGGCTGTAACGCGGCCGAACGCTTCCAGGACGTCACCTCGGTGAAGGCCGTGGATGACCACACCGTGCGGATCGAGTTCAAGGTGCCGAAGCCGTTCCCCTATGGTCCCTTCGTCGGCTCGGAAGCGCCGATCATCCAGAAGGCGCAGTTCCAGAACTGCATGGGCGCCAAGGCCCCGACCTGCACCGATCAGAATTTCGGCACCATCGGCACCGGCCCGTTCAAGGTCGTGGAATTCAAGCCGAACGACGTTGTGCTCTATGAAGCGAACGAGAACTATCGGATCGCCGACAAGCCGGCCTTCGCCTCGGTGCTTCTGAAGGGTGGTGGAGATGCCGTTTCCGCCGCGCGCGCGGTGTTGGAAACCGGTGAGTTCGACTATGCCTGGAACCTCCAGGTCGAGCCGGAAATCCTCACCACCATGGAAAAAAAGGGCAAGGGCGAGGTGATCTCGGCCTTCGGAACCTCGGTCGAGCGGCTGATGGTTCAGTTGACTAACCCGGACCCGGCATTGGGTGACAAACGGGCGACATATCAGGACGGCAAGAACCCGCATCCATTCCTGTCCGATCCGGCGGTGCGCCGGGCCTTGTCCATGGCGATTGATCGTCAGATCCTGGTCGACGCGGGTTACGGTCAAGCCGGTCGGGTGACCTGTAACGTGCTTCCGGCCCCGGCGATCTATGCCTCGACCGCCAATGACTGGTGCAAGACCCAGGACATCGCCGGCGCCAACAAGCTGTTGGACGACGCGGGTTGGAAACGCGGCTCCGACGGCGTGCGCGAGAAGGACGGCGTGCGGCTTTCGATCCTGTATCAAACCTCGACCAACTCGGTCCGTCAGGGCACCCAGGCCTTCATCAAGCAGATGTGGCAGGAAATCGGCGTCGAGACCGAGCTGAAAAACATCAGCGCCTCGGTCTTCTTCGGCGGCGACCAGTCCAGCCCGGATACGTTCCAGAAGCACTTCTCGGATATCGAGATGTACACCAACAACTTCAACGGAACCGATCCCGAGAACTACATGCTGCGTTGGACCTGCGATAAGATGCCCAGCCCGGAAACCCAGTGGATCGGCCAGAACATGCCGCGCTACTGCGATCCGGAATACGACAAGCTGGCGGCGCAGCTGGCCGAGACCGCGGCTATCGAGGAACGCGCGATCATCGCCAAGAAGATGAACGACATGCTCATCGACTACGGCGCGATCATTCCGCTGATCCATCGCGGCGGTGTCGCGGCCCGGGCCAACACGCTCGGCGGCGGCGCGTATCCGAATGTGTGGGACGCCACGCCCTGGAACATCCAGGACTGGCACCGCAAGAAGTAGGAGCGGTCGAGTTTCGGGCGGCCCGTCAACGCGCGGGCCGCCCACCGTTCCTCCATTCATCCACCGCCTTTAGCACCAACAACGAACCGGGGTAGCCATGTTTCGATATGCGATACGGCGCTTGCTATTCGCGATCCCGACCTTGTTGGTGATTAGTTTCATCATATTCGCCTTGCTCGATCTGGCGCCGAGCGATCCGACCGCCCAGTTGCCGCTGACCATTCCCGAGGAAGTGCGGGAGATGATCAAGCTCAGCCTCGGCCTGGGCGAACCGTTTCACATTCGCTATCTCAAATGGCTCGAGCAATTCCTGGTCAACGAGCCTCTCAACCTGATCGAGCAGTTCTGGGGGATCGAGATCGGCAATTCCGAGGACCGGCTGCGGGTGCGGTCCTGGTCGACCCGGGCGCCGGTTGTCGACCTCATCGCCGCCCGGCTGCCGCAGACTCTCTCCGTGGTCGGCGTCTCGTATATCGTGGCGATCCTGATCGCGGTGCCGATCGGGGTGATCTCGGCCTACAAGCAATATTCGATCTTCGACCAGATCGGCACCTTCGTCTCGATGATCGGTTTTTCCGTCCCGACCTTCTTCACCGGCACGGTTTTCATCGTGATCTTCAGCGTCATTCTCGGCTGGCTGCCGTCGATCTACGACACCACGCTGGAGGTGCGAGACCTCGATAGCTTCGTCGCCCAGTTCAAGCAAATGATCATGCCGGTCATGGTGCTCGGCCTGTTCAACGCCGCCCAGCTCAGCCGCTTCATGCGGTCCTCGATGCTGGATAACCTGAACCAGGAATATGTCCGCACCGCGCGCTCCAAGGGGATGGCCGAACCGGTGGTCATCCTGATCCATGTCCTGCGGAACAGCATGATCCCGGTGGTCACGGTGATCGCGCTCGGCCTGCCCACGACCTTCGCCGGGGCGATCATCACCGAGCAGATCTTCCGCATCAACGGCGTCGGACAATTGCTGATCGGCGCCATCGAGGGCGCGGATATTCCGACGGTGCAGACCGTGACCTTCATCTTCGCGGTGCTGATCGTTCTGTTCAATCTGATCGCTGATTTGCTCTACGGCATGCTCGATCCAAGGATTCGCTATGACTGATTCCGTGCAAGGCCGAGTCCTCGCCGCCGAGGCGGAGGAAGTTGAACTCAGGCATCGTTCTCTCTGGCTGGACGTCTGGCATCAGTTCCGCTCGCACAAGGGCGCGATGGCGGGCGTGGGGGTGTTCGCGTTCATCGTTCTGGCGGTGCTGCTGGGTCCCTATATCCACGATATCGACCCGCAATACCTCGACTATAGAGCCAAGAACCAGGGCATGTCGTTGGCCCATCCCATGGGCACCGACAATCTCGGCCGTGACATGTTCGCCCAGGTTCTGGCCGGCGGACGCACCTCGCTGGCGGTCGGTGTCACGGCGATGGCCTTGTCCCTGTCCCTCGGCACCCTGGTCGGGGTGATCGCCGGATTCTTCGCCCGGCTCGACGGGGTGCTGATGCGGTTGACCGATCTTTTCCTAGCATTGCCGATATTGCCGTTGCTTCTGGTGATCATCATGCTGTTCCGGGATACCCTGCGCTCGCTATTCGGGCCCGAGATCGGGATTTTCATCCTGATCGTTTTCGTCATCGGGATCACCAGTTGGATGCAGACGGCGCGGATCGTGCGCGGCGAGGTGCTGGCGATCAAGGAGCGGGAATTCGTGCTGGCGGCGCGCAGCATCGGCACCCGCTCGCACAGAATGATTTTCCGCCACATCTTCCCAAACGTGCTGAGCCCGATCATGGTTTCGGCGACCCTCGGGGTGGCGGCGGCGATCATCACCGAAAGCGCGCTCAGTTTCCTCGGCCTCGGCTTTCCCTCGGACTTCCCGACCTGGGGCCGGTTGCTGTTCGACGGCGTGCCGTTTCTCAACATCAACCCCGCCCGGGTAATCTGGCCGGGGCTGGCGATATCGCTCACCGTGTTGAGCGTGAACTATATCGGCGACGGATTGCGCGACGCGCTTGATCCCCGCATCCGCGGCCGCTGACCCACTCGAAAGGACATCCCATGCCCATCAAGAACCGTATCGCCGAGTTCGACGCCGAGATGCGCGAATGGCGCCATGATTTCCACGCCCATCCGGAATTGCGTTTCGAGGAAGTCCGCACCGCCGGCATCGTCGCCGAGAAGCTGCGTGCCTGGGGCTACGAGGTGCATGAGGGGATTGCCGGCACCGGCGTGGTCGGGGTTCTGAAGGCCGGCGACGGAGACGGAAGCATCGGCATTCGCGCCGACATGGACGCGCTGCCGATGCAGGAGGAAGCGAACCCGGCCTACAAGTCCACGGTCGCCGGAAAAATGCACGCCTGCGGGCATGACGGCCACACCGCGACCCTACTCGGCGCCGCGAGATATCTAGCCGAGACCCGCAATTTCGACGGCACGGTGAACTTGATCTTCCAGCCCGCCGAGGAAGGCGGCGCCGGGGCCAAGAAGATGATCGACGACGGGCTGTTCAAGAATTTCCCCTGCGACTCGGTCTATGGGCTGCACAACATGCCGCAGATCCCGCGCGGCCAGTTCGCCATCCGCAAGGGCGCGCTGATGGCCGCCGCCGACGGGATGAAGATCACCATCAACGGCAAGGGCGGCCACGCCGCGATGCCGCATCTCGCCATTGATCCGATCGCCATCGGCACGCAGATCTATGCCGCCGCCCAGACCATCGTTTCGCGCCAGATCGACCCCTTCGACAAGGCGGTGATCAGCATCACCCAGTTCCACGCCGGAACCGCGAACAACGTCATTCCCGCCGAGGCGGTCCTGGATGCCTCGATCCGCACGGTCAGCCTCGAGACCCGCGACATGATCCGCGACAAGTTCAAGGCCATGTGCGCCTCCTTCGCGGCGCAACACGGGATCGAGATCACCTGTGATTACAAGGAAGGCTATCCGGTCACGCTCAACCATGACGACAATGTCGACCGTGTCGCCGAGGCCGCGGCGGAAGTTGTCGGCGCCGAGATGGTGGATACCGCGACCGTTCCGCTCATGGGCAGCGAGGACTTCTCCTACATGCTGGAGGAACGTCCGGGCGCATACATCTTCCTCGGCGGCGGGGACGAGACCCACGTGCATTCGGTGCATCACCCGGAATACGACTACAATGACGAGAACCTGGTGACCGGGGCCAGCCTCTGGGCGACCCTGGTGGAGCGGGAGCTGCCGCGAAGCGCCTAGGGCAATACCGGCTCATCACATCGGATTTGCGTTCGGCCCGTTGCTCGCCCCCCCATACTCGGCGATGATGTCCCGGTTTCGCTATTGAGAGCCGGTTCCCACAAATGCCGTCTGCGGTGACATGACCAGATCCCTGCTGATCCTACCGATCGAGGAGCGGAACCGCGAATTGGACTCGCGGGTTCTGATCGCTCTCAACGCGATCGCCGCCGGCTTTGATGTGATTATCGGACAGCAATGGGAGATCTTCGCGCGGCTCGCCGATCTGCCGGCTTCGATCGTTCTGTTCAAGGGCAACAACGCCGCTCAGGCGGAGCACATGGTGACCGCAAAGCGGGCGGGTCATTTCGTGTGTTCGATCGAGGAAGAGGTCCTGGCGGTCAAGGACGATCGCGAGGTGCTTCGCTGTTATCATGCAACGGCCCGGTCCGCGCTGGACCTGATCTTCGTTCAGGGAAGCCGTCAGGCCGATCTGTTGCGGGACTATTGGCCGGAGGCCAAGGGACGTATCGCCACGGTCGGAAATCCGAGAGCGGATCTGTTACGAGCAGACGGCGTTGAGACCCAGGGCGGCGACGACCTCGGCGAGGCGGCGCGCGCGCTCAAGCAGCGCCACGGCTCCTTCGTTTTGTTCAACACCAATATCGCGTCGATCAATCCGAGAATCGACGATGTTTACGGGTATTTCGAGCTTTGTGTCCGGGTCGGCGTCATGGATCCCAATGACCCGGACGACATGCGCCTGTTGCATCGTCAGTTTCTGTGGGAGCGGGAGATTTTCGCGGCGATCACCACGCTCGCCATGCGCCTGGCGGCCGATGGCGTGCCTGTCGTCATGCGCCCCCATCCCTCGGAGAACGCCGAGATCTGGCAACGCCATCTGGCGGGAATCCCAGGGCTCGAGGTCATTCGAGAGGGCTCCCAGGTGGACTGGTTGAAGGCCAGTTCGCTCTTGGTGCATAGCGGCTGCACCACCGGGCTGGAGGCCTTTCTACTCGGCCATCCGGTGTTGGCGCTCACACCCGGACAATTTGATTTTCACGACTTCTTCATCTCGAACCTGGTCAGCGAAAGCTTTGCCTCCGTGGACACGGCGCGCCAAGCGATCCACGATCATCTCGGCGGCGCGCGTCGGCTGGATAGCGATCGAGAAGCCAAGAGCATCAGTCTGGCGCCCTTCCTCCTACAATCACCGGACAAGACCGCGGCGGCGCGTATCGTGGAGCATCTGGCGGGCGCGCGATCCAACGGCGCGGCGACAAAGGCCACGCGTTCGGAAGAGCTTATCATGGCAACGCGCACGCATTTGTCGGACCGTCGCTTCTCCAAGGTGGGATTTGACAGGGAGGATATCTTGGCCTCGGTCCGATCTAGCGCGCGGTTGGCGACGTCGCTTTCCGCGCCGGTCATAACGGAGTTGGGGCCGCTTATCTTTCACCTCGGCGCGCGGTCCGATAGGCTGGTCCGCAATGGTTGAGGACTCCGCCCTCGCCGTCATGCGCGACGCCTTGCGCGCCCAGCGCGGCGTGCCGCCGGTCGATGGGCCCGCGCCAAGAGTGATCCAGGATCTGTTCAACGATCTGTCTCGGCGGGTCGGAGGCGAGGGCGTGGCCGACGCGCTGCGGCTCGTCTTGGCGTTCCATCCCGGTTGCGCCGCGCTCTCACGAGCCGGGGCCGATATTGAATTCAGTCGCGAGCGATGGAACGAGGCGGCGGATCTCGCGCGCCGGGCGGTAGTCGCCGCTGGCCGAGACACCTCCGATGGCCACATGGTCGCGGCGGCATATCTTTTCCGCTCCCGTCGTCTTTACGAAGCCCGTCATCACGCCGCGCTGGCCGAGCGGTTGGCGCCGGATGCCGCCGGACCGTTGTTCCTTCACGGTCGAATTCTGATGGCGCTGGATCTGGTGGAGGAAGGGTTTTCGAGGATTGATCGCGCCGCCAAGAGTGACGCCAAGTTCCTATTCGCCGCCCGGGTACTGCATCTCGGCCTCACGGCGGCGGATTTCGATCGCGTGAAATCGGATGTCGCGTCCATGAACGCCGACGACGCGTGATGGCCCCGATCATGGCCCCGCGGCCGGTGACTGCTTTTTCCGCCTTGATTCAAGGTTTCACGCTAGGTTAGGGCTAGCGCCATCTCTCGCGAAATGTCGAACCGGCTTTGGAGTATACTGATGAAGGGTATTGTTCTCGCCGGCGGATCGGGCACGCGCCTGCATCCGATTACCCGGTCGATCTCCAAGCAGCTACTGCCGGTCTATGACAAGCCGATGATCTACTACCCGCTGGCGACCCTCATGCTGTCGGGGATCCGGGATATTCTGATCATCACCACGCCCCAGGACGCGGCCGCCTTCGAGGCACTTTTGGGCGACGGCGCGCAATGGGGCATCAATCTGCAATACGCTCAGCAGCCGTCACCGGACGGGCTGGCCCAGGCCTTTATCATCGGCAAGGACTTCGTCGGCGCGGATTCCTGCGCGCTGGTGCTCGGCGACAATATCTTTTATGGCCACGGCCTGACCGACCGGTTGCGAGTCGCCGCGCGCGCCGAGACAGGCTCGACGGTCTTCGCCTATCACGTGCATGACCCGGAACGCTACGGCGTGGTGACCATCGACGCCGATGGACTGGCGACGGCGATCGAGGAAAAACCCGAGAAACCTCAATCCAATTGGGCGGTTACCGGGCTGTACTACTACGACAACAGCGTCATCGACATCGCCGCCGGCATCAAGCCGAGCCCGAGGGGCGAGCTGGAAATCACCGATGTGAACCGGGTCTATCTGGAACGCCGTGCGCTTCGGGTGGAGCGGTTGGGCCGCGGTTTCGCGTGGTTCGATACCGGCACTCATGACAGTCTCGTCGATGCCTCCGCCTATATCCAGACCATTGAGCGGCGGCAAAGCCTGAGGATCGCCGTGCCCGAGGAAATCGCCTTCACCAACGGCTGGATCGATCGCGAGCAACTGGCGGCCCTCGGCGCGGCGATGGAGAAGAACGGCTACGGCCAGTATCTGCTCTGGCTCGCCCAGAACCGCGACGACGCCTTGCGAGATTAATCAAGGCGATGGCCGCCGGCCGCGCGCCGGCTTGCGCGGTTGGGGAAATGGTCTGAGAATGCCGCGTGGGGCGCATCCCGCGTCCCACCGGTCTTCGCCGCCTCCCCAGCGGAATCCATTCCTCGATGAGCGTCACCGCGTCGCCACCCGGTATTTTCAGCATCAGCGGACGGCTCTGGCTCATCCTTTTGATGGTCCAGTTGTCGAACATGTTGTTCGGCATGACCATCACCATTGCCAACGTGGTGCTCCCGCAGATCCGCGGCACCATGTCTGCCAGCCAGGACGAGATATCCTGGTCGATCACGTTGAACCTGGTCGCCACCGCCGTTGCCACGCCCTTAACCGGCTGGCTCGCCGGGCGGCTTGGTTGGCGCAAGCTGATGTTCGGCACCGTGCTCGGCTTCACCATCAGCTCGCTCCTATGCGGGCTTGCCTGGAATCTGGAGATCCTGATCCTGTTTCGTATCGGTCAGGGGCTGTTCGGCGCGCCGATCATGCCGCTGGGCCAGGCGATCCTGCTGGCGACATTTCCGAGGCATCTGCAACCCGCAGCCATCGTGATCTGGGGGATCGGCGCGGTTTTCGGGCCGGTTTTCGGGCCGATCCTCGGCAGCATGATGGCCGAGATCTACGATTGGCGGGCGGCGTTCTTCATCATCGTTCCGCCGGGCATCGTCGCCCTGGTCTGCATTTGGTTCGCGCTCTCGGCGAATATGGAGCGCAGGCATACGCGGTTCGACTGGACCGGGTTCATCGCATTGTCGATCGTGATCATCGCGCTGCAACTGATTTTCGACCGGGGCCATCGCCTGGACTGGTTCGAGTCCATGGAGATCACCGTCTTGGCTTTCATCGGTGTTGTCGCCTTCTGGATCTTCGCCGCCCATTGTCTTTCAAGCGATGCTCCCTTCGTCGATCCCAAGCTTTTTCTTGATCGAAACTTTGGCGTCGGGACCATCGTCGCCTTCGTCATGGGCATGCTGACTTTTACCAGCCTGGTGCTCTATCCGAGCCTGCTGCATGATCTGAGGGGCTATCCGGACAGCGCCATCGGTTACTTGCTCGCCTCGCGCGGCGTCGGCAATTGGATCGCTTTTCTCTTCATCGTTCCCTTGACGCGGATTGCCCCGCGCACCTGCCTCGCCACCGGACTGGCGCTACAGGGCTTCGCCGGGTTCGTGATGGCTGGGTTCGACATCAACCTCACCGATTTCGACATCATCTGGACCAATGTGATGCTGGGTCTGGGCCAGAGCATCTCGTTCACGCCGATGACCGTGCTTGCCTTCGCCACCCTGCCGCGCGAGCGAATCACCGAGGCGGCGGCGATCTTCACCCTGATGCGGAATTTCGGCTCCAGCCTGTTCATCTCTCTGGCGGTGCTTGTGTTCCTGCGTTCCTCGACATCGAGTTATTCCTCCCTTGCCGAACGGATCAGCGCGGTTCCCGGTGGCAGCGCCGCCGCCCCATTGCCGGATGCCTGGAGCCTGGACAATCTCGAGGGTCTCTCGCGCCTATCGGACGAGGTGGCCCGCCAGGCGGCGATGATCGGCTATATCAACGCCTTCCTGCTGATGGGGATCGCCGCGGCCCTGGCGGTGCCCTTGGCGCTTTTCATGCGCGCGCCGCCCAAGGACGACTGACCACTCACCCCGCCCGCTTCAGGATCTCGCGGGCCAAAGCCGAGATTTCAGCCGCCGCGCGGGAGCAGGGCTCGGCCTCGGTGACGCCGAGACCGGCAACCATGCTGGAGGCTAGCGCCACCCGATTGCCGATCCGGGATTTGGCGATCGGCGCGCCGAGATCCCTGGCGGCGCCGGTCATGACATCGTTCAGCTTGGCGCGCGGCGGCACCCGATTGAAGACCGGCAGCGCCGGGGTCTTCTCGGCGGCGGCGAGGGTAATGGTCGCCTTGCTGGCCCAAATATCCATCGGGCTCGGTTGGACCGGGATGACCACCAGATCGGCGGCGGCGATCGCGAAACGGGCTTCGGTATCCGCGTGCGGCGGCGAGTCGATCAGAACGATGTCGTGGTCGCGCGACAGCTCCGCCGCCTTGGCCGCGACCCGCCAACCAGCGATCGCCTGATGAGTGAGCCCGCCCTTGCCGGAAACCGCGGACGCGGCGACATGGTTCTCGGCACGCATCCCGAACCAGGTGGCGAGGCTGGCCTGCGGGTCGATATCGACGATCGCCACCCGCTTGCCCGATCCCGACCAGGCGATCGCGAGATGCGCGGCGAGCGTGGTCTTCCCGGCGCCGCCCTTTTGCTGAGCCGTCGTGATGATCGTCGCGGGCATGACCCGACTCCGTTTGCAAGAGATGAAGCAATCTAGCATTATTGCTGCAAGCGCGAAATACTATATTGCGCCGCAATATCAATGATTCTTGACCCACTTCCCGCTGGCGGATATTCGCGGCGGATGACCGATGCTCGCTTGGTTTCACCCGAGGACAAAACGCTTGACGAAGCCGCCGCGCTGTTGCGGTCTGGAGCGCTCGTGGCGTTTCCCACCGAAACGGTCTACGGCCTCGGCGCCGATGCCACCGACGAGACCGCCGTCGCGCGGATTTACGACGCGAAGCGCCGCCCGAGTTTCAATCCCCTGATCTCCCATGTCGGTGATGTCGAGGCGGCCCTGGCGCTCGGCGTTTTCGGGCCCGAGGCACGGGCCTTGGCCGAGCGCTACTGGCCTGGGCCGCTGACCATCGTTGTCGAGCGCGCGCCGGATTGCCCGATTGCCTGGCTTACCTCGTCGGGATTGAACAGCATCGCGCTTCGGGTGCCGGCGCATCCCTTGGCGCGGGATCTTTTACGCCGGGTGGGACGCCCCGTGGCCGCGCCGAGCGCCAATCTCTCAGGCCGGGTCAGCCCGACCGAGGCCGGGCATGTCGCCGGTGAACTTGGCGATCGGGTCACGCTGATCCTGGACGGTGGACCTTGCGTGGTAGGGCTTGAGTCGACGGTGGTGGATCTTTCCGGCGCGCTTCCGCTACTGCTGCGCCCCGGCGCGATCACCCGCGAGATGCTCGAGGAGCTCCTGGGAGAGGTCGGATCCCCGGACGCCGCCGCGCCGCTCGCCTCGCCGGGGATGCTGGCCAGCCATTACGCGCCGAATTGTCTGGTGCGCCTCAATGCGGACGCGCCGGGAGCGGGCGAGGTCTATCTCGGTTTCGGCGACAAGACGGTGGGGCCGGACGGCCCAACCCTCAGCGCTTCCGGTGATCTGGTGGAAGCGGCGGCCAATCTGTTCCGCATGCTCCGTGCCCTGGACCAGCCGGGGGTCACCGCCATCGCCGTCGCGCCGATACCGGAACAGGGTCTCGGCGCCGCGATCAACGACCGCCTGCGCCGCGCCGCCGCGCCGCGTTGATTTCGAGGTTATCGTGGCGGGCGTTGTTGCCGCTTGGGGCCGGGGACTGCTATTCAATCAGGCATCGTCCGACCGATCCAACCGAGGAGCCGATCATGGCCGCGCCGGCCTCCAGACCCCTTCCCGAGACGCCCTATCAGCCCAATCCGGCCCAGACCGACGCGATCGAGCGGATCAAGGCCGTCGTCGGCCCGCGCGGCTGGACGACGGATGCCGGCGAGATGCATCCGCATCTGGTCGAGTGGCGCGGTTACTACGAGGGCCGTGCCCAAATGGTGGTGCGCCCGGCCAACACGGAGGAAGTCGCCGAGGTCGTGCGGATCTGCGCCGAGGCTCGGCTGCCGATCACGCCCCAGGGCGGCAACACCAGCATGTGCGGCGGCTCGGTCCCGCTGGAGGATGGCGAGGAGATCATCCTGTCGCTGGCTCGGATGAACAAGGTGCGGGCGATCGATACCGTCAACTACACGATGACGGTCGAGGCCGGCTGTGTTCTTCAGGCCTTGCAGAACACCGCCGCCGAGGTGGATCGCTATTTCCCGCTCAGCCTCGCCGCCGAGGGGAGCTGCATGATCGGCGGCAATCTCTCCACCAATGCCGGCGGCACCAACGTGCTGCGATACGGCAATGCCAAGGAGTTGGTGCTGGGCCTCGAGGTGGTGCTGCCCGACGGACGGATCTGGAACGGATTGCAGGGGCTGCGCAAGGACAATACCGGCTATGACCTGAAGCAGCTGTTCCTCGGCGCCGAGGGCACGCTTGGGATCATCACCGCCGCCGTGCTGAAACTGTTCCCCAAGCCCCGGGCGATCCATGCCGCGTTCTGTGCCGTGCGCGACGTACCGGCGGCGATGGAACTGCTAGGCCGGGCGCGAAGCCAGAGCGGCGACCGGGTCGAGACCTTCGAGCTGATCTCGCGTCTGGTGATCGACCTAATCTTGAAACACATCCCCGGCACCTCCGATCCCCTGGCCGAGCGCCACGAGCATTATGTTCTGCTGGAACTGGTGACGACGGCGGACGACGATCACGCGCTGGCCGAGAGTTTCGAGGCGATCCTCGGCCAGGCGATGGAGGATGGTATCGTGCTCGACGCCGCCATCGCCCAGTCCGAGCAACAGCGTCAGGCGTTCTGGGCGCTGCGCGAAAACGGCAGCGAATCCCAGAAACTCGAGGGCGCCTCGATCAAGCACGATATCTCGGTCCCGGTCTCGGCGATCCCCGCTTTCTACGAGGATGCCTGGGCGGCGGTCCGGGAAATCGAGCCGGAGGCCCGCCTGGTCGCCTTCGGCCATGCCGGCGACGGCAACCTGCACTACAACATCGCTGAGCCCGCCGGCGGCGACCGTTCGGCGTTCCTGGACAAATGGCCGGCCATCAATCAGGCGGTTCATGACACGGTTCACGCCCATCACGGTTCGATCAGCGCCGAGCACGGCATAGGCCGTCTGAAACGCGAGGAGATGACCCGCTATAAGTCCGATGTCGAGCTTGATGTCATGAAGACCATCAAGGCCGCACTCGACCCGCACGGGCTGATGAACCGCGGCAAGGTGATTTGACGAGATGATGAAAACCTTCCCTCCCGAGGCGGATGCGCAGGTCACTTTGGCGAATTGGCGGACCGCGCCGTTCAACAAATGGGCTTTCCACCATGTGCGCGAGATCGTGCCGTCAGCCGAGATCCCCAATGACCCGGAGGCGGTGACGGCCGTCCCGATGTCGCTGGAGGATCTATCCAGCCTGGGAGCCGCGGATGACGCGGGCCGCTCCCTTGATCTCGACGGGTTTCTCGAGGCCACCGATACCGATGCCCTGGTCATTCTCAAGGGCGGGCGGATCATTCACGAGAGTTACGCCAATGGCATGGACCGGGGTACACCGCACATTCTGATGTCGGTGTCGAAATCGATGTTGGGCCTGCTCGCCGGTATTCTGGTTGACCGAGGCATTCTGGACCTGGAGCGCCAGGTCACCGATATCGTTCCCGAGGTGAAGCCCACCGCCTATGCCGGGGCGACGGTGCGGGACCTGCTGGACATGCGGGCCGGTATCACCTTTGACGAGGACTATCTCGCTACATCCGGCACGATCATCGAGTATCGCAAGGCGACCAATTGGAACCCCCTCGGCCCGGGCGAGACCGAGAGTGATCTGAGGGCGTTCTACGCCAACCTGACCGAGGGCGACGGTCCCCATGGCGGGCGGTTTCACTATGTCTCGCCGAACACCGACCTGTTGGGCTGGATCATCGAACGTTCCGCCGGCGCGCGCTACGTCGACCTGATGAGCGAGCTGCTCTGGCGCCCCATGGGGGCCGGCCGTTCGGCCTATATCACCGTCGACCGCCTTGGCGCTCCCAGGGTCGCCGGCGGGATGTGCGCGACGGCCCGCGATCTCGCCCTAGTTGGCCGGATGGTGGCGAGTGACGGCGCCATCGAAGGCCGTCAGATCGTGCCCGCCGCCTGGATCGCCGATATCACAAGCGCCGGCGATCCCGACGCCTGGAACGCCGGGGATTTCGCGGCGCTGTTCCCTGGCGTTCCCATGCATTACCGCTCGAAATGGTATATCGAGCGGCCCGGCCCGTCGGGTGGCGCGATGCTGTTCGGTGTCGGCGTGCACGGCCAGAACCTGTTCGTCGACGCCGCGCGGGATCTGGTCATCGCCAAGTTTTCCTCCCAGGCCCTCCCCCTCGATGAAACGCGAATCGCGCTCACAACGCGCTGGGTAACGGGCGTCAGGGCGGGGATTTGAGGGATGAGGGTCGGCGCGGATGTGTCGGGCGCGCGAGCCCGCCGCGGGGAAGGCGCCCTGGAGAGCATGGGAACCGACGATCTGGTCGCCATCGAGCGGATCCGCCAGCTCAAGGCCCGATACTGCCGGCTATTCGACACCAAGCAATGGGATCGCCTGCGCGCGGTATTCACGCCGGATGCGCGGTTGGAGGGTTTCTCCTCCATGCCCGACGGCTCTGGCGTTGAGGTGTTTCTGGAGGCGGTCTCCCGCCGCCTCGCCCCGGCGATCACCATCCACCATGTTCAGGCGCCG
>JAYOIK010000096.1:0-15634 GCA_038118725.1 Alphaproteobacteria bacterium
GCGGATGGCGGCGCGGTCGCCGGCGAAGACATGATGGGCGGCGCGCGTGGGCACGCCCCGGCGCGCGCAACCGAAATGCACCAGGCCGGCGGGCTTGGCCTCGGTGCCCCCGCCGGGGCCGGCGACGCCGGTCACCGCGACGGTGACATCGGCGCGGGAGCGTTCCAGAGCCCCCTCGGCCATGGCGCGGGCAACCGGTTCGCTGACCGCGCCATGCTCGATGATCATTTCCATCGGCACGCCCAGCATCTCGTGCTTGGCATCGTTGGAATAGGTCACGAAGCCCCGGTCGACAACGGCGGAGGAGCCGGCAATCTCGGTGAGGCACCCCGCGATCAGGCCGCCGGTGCAGCTCTCGGCGGTCGCCAGCATCACGCCGGCGGTCTTGCAATGCTCCAACAGCGCGGCGGCCTGGGTGGTGACATCATCGGGCAGGGTAGTCATGACGATCCTCCTTGGACAATCACCGAAAGCGCGTATACCGCGGCCGCCATGACCGCCGCGCCCTGGAGACCCGCGAGCACGTCGTCCAGCATCACGCCGAGGCCGCCTTGGATGGTGCGGTCGGCCCAGCCTGTCGGCCAGGGCTTGAGAATATCGAATAGCCGAAAAAGCATAAAGGCGCCGAGATAGAACAGCGGGTCGAGCGGCGTGACCAGCAGCACCAACCATTGGCCGACCACCTCGTCGATCACGCAGGCGCCGGCATCGTGAGTGCCGGTGGCGCGGGCATAGCCGGCGCAGGCCCAAATCCCGATCACAAAGGCCGCTCCGGCCGCGGCGGCCAGCATCCATTGCCCACCGTGGCTCACAATCCACCAGCCGACCAGCAAGGCGGCGAGCGATCCCCAGGTGCCAGGCGCCTTGGGAAGCCAACCGATGCCGAATACGGTCGCCAACAGGACGGCGGGGTCGGCGAGGGAGGGACGAGGTTCAGCCATTGTTGATCGGGAGCCGAACGGCGGCGGCTGCCTGGGCGGCGATGCCCTCGCCGCGCCCGGTGAAGCCGAGCTTCTCGGTCGTCGTCGCCTTGACGCTCACCCGCGCGACGGGGAGCGCCAGGATCTCGGCGATCCGGGCGCGCATTGCCTCGCGATGAGGGCCGATCTTGGGGCGTTCGCAGATCAGCGTGGCGTCGACATTGACGATCTCTCCGCCCCGGCTTCGAACCAAATGCGCGGCATGAGCAAGGAATTGGTCGGACGCCGCGCCCCTCCAGGTCGGGTCGCTCGGTGGGAAGTGCCGGCCGATATCACCGTCGGCGATCGCGCCGAGCAAAGCGTCGGTCAGGGCATGCAGCGCGACGTCCGCGTCGGAATGGCCGAGCAATCCGCGATCGTGTGAAATCTTTATTCCACAGATAGTTACATAATCACCCTTACTAAGTTTATGAACATCATAGCCACTGCCGATTCGGGTCTCGAACGCCATCGCGAGATGCCGGGCGGCACGCTCGAAATCGGCCGGTTCGGTGACCTTGAACAGCGCCTCGTCGCCGGCGACCGGGGTGACCGTCAGCCCCGCGCGCTCCGCGATCGCCGCGTCGTCGGTCAAGGTCTCCCCGGCAAAGCGGCGATGCGCGTCAAGGATCGCGTCGTAGCGGAAGGCTTGCGGCGTTTGGGCGCGAAACAATCCGGCGCGATCCACTGTCGTTTCAATCCTGTCACTGGTCCCGCGTTTCAAGGTGTCCACCACAGGGAGCACCGGCAGAGCGCCGGGCGCGGCTGCGAGGGCTTGCAATAGTCCGTCGATCACCGGACTCGAAAGAAACGGGCGCGCCGCGTCATGGATCAGCACGCTCTCGGGAGCATGCGTCGACAGCGCCTCTAGCCCCAGGCGCACGGAGTCTTGACGCTCGGCCCCGCCGGCCACCGGCTCCAGCAAGGGCAGATGTCCGCAAGCCTCCGCGTAGAGGTCCTCATGGCCGGGCGCGATCACCACCGCGACACTTTGGATGCCTGGATGATCCAACAGGGCGCGGGCGGCGCGAGCGACCAGGGCTTCACCGGCGATCCAGCGGTATTGCTTGGGCACGTCGCCGCCGGCCCGCTCGCCCTTGCCGGCGGCCACAACCAGGCCGAAAGCGCCGCCCCTGGTCTCATTCATCTCGAAATCCCGTTACACTCTACTTCAGCCGCGCCCCAGCGCGCCGCGCATGATATAGTTCCCTAATGGCTCTGTCTTTCACCTTTGGGCTCGCGGCCCTGGCCGCGCTGGTGCCCGCCGCGTTCGCCCCCTTCCGAGAGAAGCCGGGAGGAGAGGGCGCGCGATGGGCGCTGCTGGTGCTCGCTGTCGCGGGGCCCACGCTTTGGTCATTGAGCCTGTTTTCCGGCCAATGGCGCGCCGATTTCGCGGTTGCGCTCTGGCTCTCGATCTCGGCCAGCCTGGTATGTTTCCTCTTGCTTTGCCTGCTCCAGGCGCAGGCCAAGGCATTGGCGCCCCTGCTTCTCCCTTATCTTTTCGTGCTCGGCGTGGCGGCGATGCTCTTCGAGACTCAGGGCGTGAACGGGGAGGGCGTGGACGGGGCGGCGGGGATTACCCCGTCGATCTGGGTGATCGTGCATATCGCGAGCTCGGTCGCGACCTACGCCTTGGTTACACTCGCCGCTGTGGCCGGCCTGTCGGTGTTCCTCGGCGAGCGGGCCTTGAAACGCAAGGTGTCGAACCGCCTCGTCGCCATACTTCCCTCGATCATGGATGCCGAGCGTTTGCAGGTCCGTCTGCTGACGGGGGCCTTGATGGTGTTGGTCGCCGGGCTGTTGAGCGGGGTGGTTCTTGAGCTGCGGGAGACCGGGAGAGTCTTGATCGCCGACCACAAAACCATCCTGAGCCTCGGCGCCTTGGTGGTGATCGCCGGCATCCTGTTCGCCCACGCCAAGTCCGGGATGCGTGGTCGCGCGGCGGCACGGGTGGTTTTGTTGGCCTATCTGCTGCTGACACTGGCTTATCTCGGGGTTAAGTTCGTGACCGATGTGCTGATTTGAGGCAGGGACCGGAAAGGACTTGCCCAGCGGTGTTTTTGCTATAGATTGCTCATTTCATGGGCAGTGTACTACATTGATGAAATTATGAGCATTCAAATCGGCCCCGTTCGGTTAGACGATCCGGTTCTGCTCGCGCCCATGTCCGGCGTGACGGATGAACCTTATCGCAAGCTCGTGCGCCGCAGCGGCTGTGGTCTCGTGGTTTCCGAGATGATCGCCAGCGGCGCGATGATCCGGGCGGTGCGCGAGGAAATCCGCAAGCTCGCCAGCGATTGCGCCGAGGAGTATCCCATGGCCGTGCAATTGGCGGGATGGGATCCGGCGGACATGGCCGAGGCGGCGCGTCTGAACGAGGCGCGCGGCGCCGCGATCATCGATATCAACATGGGCTGTCCGGCCAAGAAAGTGGTTAACAAGCTCGCCGGCTCGGCGCTGATGCGGGACGAGGATCTGGCGGCGCGGATTATCGAGGCGGTGGTAAAGGCGGTGTCCGTGCCGGTTACCCTGAAGATGCGCACCGGCTGGGACTACACGGATAGAAACGCGCCGCGGCTGGCCCGGATCGCGGAGGAGGCGGGGGTCCGGATGTTGACCGTGCATGGCCGCACCCGCTGTCAGATGTATACTGGCCGGGCGGACTGGCGCTTCATCGCCGAGGTGAAGGAGGCGGTTTCGATCCCCGTTGTCGCCAATGGCGACATAGAGACCGTGGATGACGCGGTGAGCTGTTTGCGTCTCTCCGGCGCGGACGGGGTGATGATCGGGCGCGGGGCCTATGGCCGGCCCTGGTTTCCGAACCAGGTCGCGCGCTTCCTGCGCGACGGCTTTCGTCTCGCGGACCCTCCCCTGGAAGCGCAGCGCGCGACCTTGCTCGAGCATGTGGACGCGATGTTGTCCCATTACGGGACGCGCACCGGCTCGAGGATCGCGCGCAAGCATATCGGTTGGTATACCAAGGGCCTGCCGGATTCCGCGCGGTTTCGCCAGATGATCCATAATGCCGGCGACGACACCGGGATGTTCGAGGCGATCGATGCGCTATACGACCTGGCGGGTGAAAGGTTGGCGGCCTGATGGACGCGCGAGACAATCCGCCGAGAGTGTCAGAGGACATGCCGCCGCACGGGGCCATTCTGAACGCCCTGCCGCATCCGGTCATGACCATCGACGCGGGCAACGCGCTCCGGTTCCTTAACTCCGCCGCCGAAACCTTCTTCGACGGTAGCGCGCCGGTCCTGGTCGGCCAACAGCTCGCGGGTCTGATTCCGGCCGACAGTCCGTTGTTCAGCATGATCGAACAGGCCCGCGCCACCGGCAGTAGCTTCGCCGATTACGATCTCCCGCTCGAAAGCCCGAGGCTGGGTATCAAGATCGTCAATATCGAGGTCTCGCCGGTCGCCGAAAGCGCCGGCGAGATCGCCATCACCATGTTCGAGCGCTCGATAGCGCATCGCCTGCATCACCAGTTGCAGTTTCGCGGCGCCGCGCGCTCGGTCTCGGCGATGGCGGCGATGTTGGCGCATGAGGTGAAGAACCCGCTCTCGGGGATTCGTGGCGCGGCGCAACTGTTGGAACAGACCATCGAAAGCGACGACAAGGCGCTGACCGAGCTGATCTGTAATGAGACCGATCGGATCTGCGCCCTGGTCGATCGGATGGAGGTGTTCGCGGACGAGCGTCCGATCCGCAAGGAGGCGATCAACATCCACGAGGTGCTGGATCATTGCCGCAGGGTCGCCTCGACGGGATTTGGCCGACATGTGAACTTTATCGAACGCTATGACCCATCCTTGCCGCCGGCGCTCGGCAATCGGGACATTCTCATCCAGCTATTCCTTAACCTGCTGAAAAACGCCTGCGAGGCGGTTCCGAAGTCATCTGGGGCGGAGGTGCAGCTCTCGACCTCGTATCGCCACGGCATGCGGCTCGCGGTCGGCGGCAGCGGTCAGCGCATGGATCTACCCCTGTTGATTTCGATCCAGGATAACGGCCCCGGCATTCCCGAGGATCTGCGGGCGAACCTGTTTGAGCCGTTCGTGACAACCAAGGCCTCGGGCTCGGGGCTCGGCCTTGCCTTCGTCGCCAAGGCGGTGGCCGACCACGGCGGCGTCGTGGAGTTGGATTCCGAGCCTCGCCGCACGGTGTTTCGCGTGACCTTGCCGATCGCCGACAAGGCAAGCCTCTCCAGGGCCGCCGAACAGGCCGCCTCGCGACATCCGATGCGCCGGGACGTGGCGTGATGATGGAGCGCGCGACCATACTGATCGCCGATGATGATCCGGCCATCCGCACGGTCCTGACCCAGGCCCTGACCCGGATCGGCCACGAGGTCCGTTCGACCGGCACCGCCGCGCATCTATGGGAATGGATCAGCGACGGGCTTGGTGATCTGGTGATTACCGATGTGGTGATGCCGGATGAAAGCGGATTGGACCTTCTCCCCAAGATCCGCCGGGCGCGCCCGGACCTCAGGGTCATCGTGATGAGCGCGCGCAACACGCTCTTGACCGCGGTTCAGGCGAGCGAGCGCGGGGCTTTCGACTATCTCTCAAAGCCCTTCGATCTATCTAAATTGACCGAGGTGGTTCGCAAGGCGCTTTCCAGCACCGCCGTCCCCGCCGGCGCCTCTCCGACGCGAGCGGAGGGGGACGGGGAGCAGATGCCGCTGATCGGCCGCTCGGCGCCGATGCAGGAAATCTACCGGGTCATGGCGCGGCTGATGGGCACGGACCTGACCGTCATGATCACCGGCGAATCCGGCACCGGTAAGGAACTCATCGCCCGGGCCCTGCATGATTACGGAAAACGAAGCGACGGGCCGTTCGTCGCCATCAACATGGCGGCGATCCCGCGCGAGCTGATCGAAAGCGAGCTGTTTGGACACGAGAAAGGGGCCTTCACCGGCGCCGCCAATCGCACAACCGGGCGTTTCGAGCAGGCCCGCCGCGGCACGTTGTTTCTCGATGAAATAGGCGACATGCCGCCGGAAGCGCAGACGCGCCTGCTGCGGGTCCTGCAAGAGGGCGAATACACCAGCGTCGGCGGCCGCGAGCCGGTACAGGCGAATGTCAGGATCATCGCGGCGACTCACCGGGATCTACGTCAGCTTATCCGTCAGGGCCTGTTCCGAGAGGATCTGTTCTATCGCCTGAACGTGGTTCCGATCCGCCTGCCGGCCCTACGAGAGCGGCGCGAGGATATTCCCGATCTGATCCACCACTTTCTGAGGGAAGCGCTCGCCGACGGCCTGCCGGCCAAGACCATGGACGCGGAGGCGATGAAGGCGCTGACGGCGCATTCCTGGCCGGGAAACGTGCGAGAGCTTGAAAATCTGGTGAAGCGCCTTGCCGCGCTCTACTCGGAGGAAATCGTCGGCGCCGAGGCGATCGAGCAGGAGCTGAACGAACAATCCGCCCGCGCGGAGCCGACCGACAACGCTCGTTCGGAAAGCCTGTCCGAGGCGGTTGACAAGCATCTTCACGACTATTTCACGGCCCATGGTGACGATCTTCCGGCCGCCGGGCTCTATGGCCGGATCCTGCGCGAGATCGAGCGTCCGCTGATCGCCCGCTCGCTCGCCGCGACGAAGGGCAATCAATTGAGGGCCGCGGACATGCTCGGGTTAAACCGAAACACCCTGCGAAAGAAGATCCGCGAGTTGGACATCCCCGTGGTGCGTGGCCTAAAATAATCCGTGCTTGGCATCAAGGGCCCGGCGGCGATGTGACCCACGATCAGCGAAGCAATCCGGAGACGAAATGACCGACTCGGTACTCCCGAGGGCCGGGCAAGACCAGCCGGATAAAGGCGTGACCGAAGTGGTCGATATCGGAGCGGACGATATCGGAACGATGGATGGCGCGGAGACGGTCGAGGAACCGCTTGCCCAGCCAACGGTCTTTGGTCTGCGATGGACGGCCTTGCGCGATTGGGCGCGGCGTGTCGGGTTCCTGCGCAAGGCCGCTTATGCGCTGACTTTCCTCGCCATCGCCTCGGGCGTCGGGACCTACACGACCTTCGCCAATGCCGGACCCGCCGGACCCGATCCGGAGCTGGTGCTCGGCCTTTTGTATCTCAACCTCACGCTGTTGCTCGGCCTTGGCGCGCTGGTCGCGCATCGTCTGGTCAATCTCTGGGTCGAGCGGCGCCAAGGTCTCGCCGGCTCGCGCCTGCATGGACGTCTGGTGCTGCTTTTCAGCGGTGTCGCGGTGACGCCGACCATCGTCGTGGTGGTGTTCTCGGTGCTGCTCTTCGACTTCGGCATTCGGTCCTGGTTCAGCGAGCGGATCGGCACGGCGGTCCGCGGTTCCCATGCCGTCGCCGAGGCCTATCTGGAGGAACATCGCCGCAACATTCTCGGTGACGCCTTGGCGATGGCCAAGGATTTGAATCGCGACGCCGCGATCCTGCTGTCTCGCCCACAGCGCCTTGGGCAGATTCTTCGGGCCCAGGCCGCGATCCGCAATCTGAGCGAGGTCGTGGTCTTCGAGGAATCCGGAAAGGTTCTGGCCCGCACCGGCCTCAGCCTGACTTTTGATTTCGAGCCGTTTCCGGAGGACGCCTTTCGCCGGGCCCGCGCCGGCGAGGTGGCGACCCTGACCAGCGATGTCGACCGGATCCGCGCCATTGTGCGCCTCGAGGGGTTTGTCGACGCCTATCTCTATCTCGGCCGTTATGTCGAGCCGGAGATCCTCGCCTATATCGATCGCACCAAACAGGCCGTCGCCCAATATCAGGAGCTCGAGGGAAGGCGGCTGGATATTCAGATCACCTTCGCCATGATCTTCGCCGTGGTCTCCTTACTGTTGCTTTTCGCGGCGATCTGGGTGGGGTTGAACCTCGCAACCCGGCTGGCGCGGCCGGTCAGTGATCTGATCGGCGCGGCGGAGAAGGTTAGCGCCGGCGATCTTTCGGCGCGGGTCGTCGAGGGCGGTGAGATCAGCGAACTCGGCACCCTGACCCGGGCCTTCAACAGAATGACCCGGCAGCTATCGGCCCAGCGTGACGACCTGATTGACGCGCATCGGCAGGAAGACCGACGACGACGTTTTACCGAGGCGGTATTGGGCGGCGTGTCCGCGGGGGTCATCGGCCTCGACCCGACCGGCGTGATCAACCTTCCCAATCAGTCGGCAGCGCAATTGTTGGGAGTAGCGCTTTCCGAGCTTCCCGACAGTAGGCTCGAGGACGTGCTGCCGGAAATGGCGGATATGTTGGATCAGGCACGGCTTCGACCGTCTCGCCGCGCGGAGGGACAGATCGAGCTTTCCCGCGGCGACCGGCGGATCACGCTGCTCGCCAGGATCTCGGCGCAGCGTTCCGAGGGTGAGTTGTCTGGTTTCGTCGTTACCTTCGATGACATTTCCGAGTTGCAATCGGCGCAGCGCAAGGCCGCCTGGGCCGACGTCGCGCGGCGGATCGCGCACGAGATCAAGAACCCACTCACTCCCATTCAGCTTTCCGCCGAGCGATTGAAACGAAAGTATCTGCGGCAAATCGACGAGGAGCCGGACACTTTCGAGGCCTTGACCGACACGATAGTACGCCAGGTCGAGGATATCGGCGGCATGGTCGACGAATTCTCGGAGTTCGCTCGCATGCCCGACGCGGTTCTTGAGACGACCAACCTCTCCGCTCTTTTGCGCGAGCAAACCGCTCTCCAGGATATCGCCCATCCGGAGATTGACTTTGAACTCATACTGCCGGAGCCGGATGTCACGCTGACGATCGACGCGCGTCAGGTGCGTCAGGCGATCACCAACCTCTTGCAAAACGCCGCCGATTCGATCGATGCGCGGGAAGGGGAGAGCGTTCGGGACAAAGGCTGGATCGAAACTCGGCTTGGCGTGGAGCCGCATGGCGTCTCGATTTCGATTTCCGACAATGGTCGCGGCTTGCCCTTGGAAAACCGGGACCGGCTGACCGAACCTTATGTGACCACCCGCGAGAAGGGCACCGGACTCGGACTGGCCATCGTGCGTAAAATCATGGAAGATCATGACGGTGGGATTCGCATAACCGACCGGGATGGCGGCGGCGCGGTCGCGATCTTGAGTTTCCCCAGCCCTGCGGGACGGGCGGTCTTGGATTCCGCCCCGCCGAACGGCGCGAGCGATGGAGAGGTTCGTATAGATGGCGAATGACATCCTGATCGTCGACGACGAGGCGGATATCCGCGCGCTGATCGCCGGCATTCTCGAGGATGAAGGCTATGATTCCCGTCAGGCGGGGAATTCCGAAGAGGCGCTGGCCAAGATCAATGACAGGGTTCCCAGTCTGTTGATCTTGGATATCTGGTTGCAGAACAGTGACCTGGACGGCCTTGGAATCCTCGATCGGGTCAAGGAGGCGCACGCCTCGCTCCCGGTGATCATGATCAGTGGTCACGGCAATATCAAAACCGCCGTCGATGCCATCAAACGCGGTGCCTATGATTTCATAGAGAAACCCTTCAAGGCGGACCGACTGTTGCTGCTCGTGCGTCGCGCGATCGAGGCCGCGCGTCTTGAGCGAGAAAACCGGGAGCTGCTTCGAAAGGTCGGCCAAACCAATGAGTTGATCGGTGTCTCACCCGGCGTCACCCAGGTTCGCTCCGCCATCGACAAGGTCGCGCCAACCAATAGCCGGGTCCTGATCACCGGCCCGGCCGGCGCGGGCAAGGAGGTTGTGGCGGGGATGATCCACGCCCGTTCGGGTCGCATGCGGGGACCGATGGTCGTCTTGAACTGCGCCACCCTCAATCCAGAACGGCTGGAGAGTGAGCTCTTCGGTACCGAGAACCGGTCCAGTGATCCGGACGCCGCGAATGCCGTCGGTGTATTCGAACGCGCCCATAAGGGTACCTTGTTCCTCGATGAAGTGGCGGATATGCCGTTGGAAACCCAGGGAAAGATCGTCCGGGTGCTGCAGGAACAGCGGTTTAGGCGTGTCGGTGGCAAGACCGAGGTGGAGGTCGACGTGCGGGTCATCGCCTCGACCAACCGGGACCTGCAGCAGGAGATCGCGACCGGACGGTTTCGCGAGGATCTGTTCTATCGGCTGAACGTGGTGCCTGTCCGGGTTCCGGCGCTGCGCGACCGGCGCGAGGATATCCCACGTCTCACCAGATATTTCCTGCGGCAATCGGCCGAGGCATCGGGCATGCCGCTTCGCGAGATTTCCGACGATGCCTTGGCGGCTCTCCAAGCCTATGATTGGCCGGGCAATGTGCGGCAGTTGCGCAACGTGATAGATTGGCTGTTGATCATGGCGCCCGGAACCACGCGGGAGCCCGTGCGCGCCGATATGCTGCCGCCTGAAATCGTCTCGGTCGCGCCGACGACCCTGCAACTGGACCGTGGTGTCGAAATCATGGGGATGCCGTTGCGCGACGCGCGTGAAACCTTCGAGCGCGAATATCTTCTGGCACAGGTCAATCGGTTTGGCGGCAATATCTCCCGCACGGCGAGTTTCGTCGGCATGGAGCGTTCGGCCCTGCATCGCAAGCTCAAATCGCTGGGCGTTACTCAAGGGGAGCGGCCGGCCAAGGCCGGCTGATACCGCAGCATGAAAGTGGTGATCTGCGGCGCCGGCCAGGTGGGCACCAGCATCGCTCAGCATCTGGCGAGCGAGAATAACGACGTCACGGTCATTGACCAGGAGGCCAGCCTGGTCCGAAAGATCAGCGAAACACTCGATGTTCGCGGCCTTCAAGGCCTTGCCTCACAACCCAACGTTCTACAACAGGCCGGCGCGGCGGAAGCCGACATGCTGATCGCCGTGACCTTTTCCGACGAGGTCAACATGGTTGCCTGCCAGGTCGGCCATTCATTGTTCGATATTCCGACAAAGATCGCGCGCATTCGTCAGCAAGAGTATCTCAAGCCGATATGGGGAGATCTCTATAGCCGCGACAACATGCCGATCGACGTGATTATCTCGCCGGAACGCGAGGTGGCGCGTGCTATTGGGTGGCGCCTTCAGGTTCCGGGCGCCTTCGACGTCGTGCCCATGGGGGACGGCAAGGTTCGCGTGGTGGGAGTTCGCTGCGACGAGGACTGCCCGATCATCAACACACCCATGCGCCAGCTGACCCAGCTGTTTCCGGACCTCAATATCGTCATCGTCGGGATTATCCGGGACGACAAGGGGATCGTGCCACGCTCCGATGATCAGATGCTGGCCGGCGACCATGTCTATTTCGTCTGCGATTCCGACCACTTGGGACGCGCCATGGCGTCGTTCGGCCACGAGGAAGCCGAAGGCCGCAGCGTAATCATCGCCGGTGGCGGCAATATCGGTCTCACGCTCGCCGAAGAGATCGAAATGGAGCACGCCGGTGTGCGCGCCAAGGTAATCGAGTTCAACACCGAGCGCGCGAAATATGTCGCGCAGACCCTGGACCATACGATGGTTCTCAACGGGGACGTCCTTGATCTGGAAATCCTCGAGGAAGCGAATGTTTCCCAGACCGAAACCTTCGTCGCGGTGTCGAATGACGACGAGGTCAATATCATCGGCTCGCTTCTGGCCAAGCGCGCCGGAGCCAAACGCACGGTGGCTCTCATCAACAAGCATTCCTACGGCCAGTTGATCACCACGCTGGGCATTGACGCCGTGGTTAATCCCAGGGTGATCACGGTTTCCTCGATCCTTCAGCATGTTCGCCGGGGACGCATCCGAAGCATCTATTCGGTCCGCGAGGATTTCGGCGAGGTGATCGAGGCCGAAGCTCTGGAAACCTCGCCCATGGTCGGCAAGACCCTGCGAGAAGCGAAACTGCCGGGCGGGGTGATCATCGGCGCCATTCTGCGCGACGAAAAGGTCATCGTCCCACGCGGCGATACAATCGTTAACGCTCATGACCGGGTGATCCTGTTCTCGACCTATGAAGCCGTCAAACGGGTCGAGAAGCTGTTCTCGGTCCGCCTTGACTTCTTCTAGACCGGCGCTCCAAAGTCCGCGTTCTGTCGAGCTCAGGAACGGAACCACCGATGTCCAGAATCGCTTATGTAAACGGACGCTATGTCCCGCATCGCGAAGCCCAGGTGCATATCGAGGATCGCGGCTATCAATTCGCCGACGGCGTTTATGAAGTGATCCTGGTGCATCGCGGCAAGCTGGTTGACGAGATTCCGCATCTTGATCGCCTTGACCGCTCGCTTTCGGAGTTGCGGATCGACTCTCCAATGCCGCGCGCGCCGATGCGCCAGGTTTTGCGTGAAATGGTGCGTCGCAACCGGATCAATGACGGCATCGTCTATATTCAGGCAACACGCGGTGTCGCGCGCCGGGATCATCCGTTTCCCAAGAACACCAAGCCGGCGTTGGTCATGACTTCAAGGCGTCTCGCCATGCCGGACCGAGCCAAGGCGGAAGAGGGGGTGGCCGCGCTGACCATTCCGGATATCCGCTGGGCGCGCTGTGATATCAAGGCTGTAGCGCTGTTGCCCAATGTCCTGGGTAAGCAACAGGCCCGCGAGGCCGGTGCCTATGAGGCCTGGCAGGTCGACGACGAAGGCTACGTGACCGAGGGCACCTCCACCAATACCTGGATCGTCACCCCGGACGGGGAGTTGGTGACCCGGCAGATCGGCGAGCAAATCCTGAGCGGGATAACCAGAGCGACCCTGATCGGCCTCGCGGACAAGCTCGGTGTTAAACTGGTCGAGCGACGGTTCAGCGTCGAGGAAGCGCTCGACGCGCGAGAAGCCTTCGTAACCTCGGCGACATCCTTCGTGACCCCGATCACCAAGATCAACGACAGGGTGATCGGAAATGGCCGCGCCGGCTCCGTCGCCATGGGGATTCTCGACAACTATCTCGATTATGCCGCCGGGGACGGCGCGACGTGATGACGTCCGACGGCGTTCTAACCAAACCCCGCGCGGTGATTTTCGATTGGGATAGCACCTTGGCGGATAATTGGGGCGCGATCGGGCGCTCGGTCAACACGACCTTGGCCACGTTCGGTCACCCGCAATGGAGCGAGGTCGAGATGCGCGAGCGGGTCAAGGGCTCGGCGCGGGACACCTTTCCCACGATCTACGGCGATCGCTGGGAGGAAGCCCTGGCGTTCTTCTACGCGCGCTATGACGAGTTTTTCATGGACGAGGTGAGGGCGCTTCCCGGCTCTCTCGATCTGTTGCGATGTTTGAACGACAACGAGGTCGCGGTCTCGGTCGTGTCGAACAAGACCGGTCGGTATCTACGGGCCGAGGTCACCGCGCTCGGCTGGGATCCATTGTTTCGCAACGTGATCGGCGCGGCGGACGCGGAACGCGACAAACCGGAGCCGGATCCGGTCCATCTGGCGCTCGACGGGGTCGGGGTCGAGGCCGGCCCCGATGTTTGGTTCGTCGGCGACGCGGTGCCGGATCTTGAATGCGCGCATCGGAGCGGATGTGTGCCGATCCTGGTTCATGGGGGCTCGATTACCGCGGAAGAACTGGCTCAATGGCCGCCCCGGGCCGATTTCGAGACCCGCGATGCCTTGCGACTGGCATTCCTGCATTGCGTCGCCACTTGATCAACCTATATTCACGGAGGCGTCCTATTGACGGGACGTCGGTCGCAATGGGTGATTGTGTACCGTTTCTCCGCTAAACTGGCGGACCACCCACAAGGCGCGGGTAAGACGCCGTAAACAACAAAAGGCCCGATCAATGGCGAGTGAAAAAAATCAGAATGTGCAGGAAATCTTCCTTAACACCATTCGCAAGAACAAAACCCCCGTCACGATCTTCCTGGTAAACGGCGTCAAACTGCAGGGAATTGTCACCTGGTTCGACAATTTTTCGCTGCTTCTAAAGCGCGACGCCCATGTTCAGCTGGTCTATAAGCACGCAATCTCGACCATCATGCCGGGCCAGACCATCAATCTCGGCGAAGCCGCCGGAGACGACACTTAACGTGGCGAACAGGGGCAAGGCCGGCTCGGAGCTCGATGACGAAATCAAACGCGAGGGCGTGACTCGCGCGCTGGTGCTACATCCCGACGTCACCACCCGAGAGACCGGCGATACGCCGGGCCGCGAGGCCTCCGAGCGTCTGGAGGAAGCCCTCGGACTCGCCCAGGCGATTGATCTCGTTATCGAACATTCCGAAGTGGTGCGGGTGAACAAGCCCCGCCCGGCGACCCTTTTCGGCATGGGCGTGGTCGAGCGGTTCGAGCACTTCATCGAGGCCATGGAGATCGAGGTCGCGATCATCGACCGGCCGCTCTCGCCAATTCAACAGCGCAATCTCGAACGGGCCTGGCATTGCAAGGTCATCGACCGGACGGCGCTGATCCTGGAGATTTTCGGCGCGCGGGCCCGGACCCACGAGGGCCGCCTCCAGGTGGAACTCGCGGCCCAGACCTTTCAACGTAGCCGTCTCGTGCGCTCCTGGACCCATCTGGAGCGACAACGTGGCGGCGCCGGCTTTCTCGGCGGCCCAGGTGAAAGCCAGATCGAACTCGACCGTCGGCAAATCGACGAGCGGATCATCCAATTGAAGCGCGATCTCGACCGGGTGGTGAAAACCCGCTCGCTGCACCGCGCGGCCCGCAAGCGCACGCCATACCCGATCGTCGCTTTCGTCGGCTATACCAACGCCGGAAAATCCACGCTTTTCAATCGATTGACGGAATCCGAGGTCTTTGCCCAGGACATGCTGTTCGCCACCCTGGACCCGACCATGCGGCGGCTCACCCTACCGTCGGGGCGCGAAATCATCCTTTCCGACACTGTCGGCTTCATCTCGGATTTGCCGACCCATCTGGTGGCCGCGTTTCGCGCCACCCTTGAAGAGGTGCTGGAGGCGGACATCATCGTACATGTCCGCGACATCAGCCATCCGGAAACCGAGTATCAGAAACAGGACGTCGAGGCGGTGCTCGACGATCTCGGTGTTCTGGAGCGCATGCGTAGCGGCAAGTCCTTGGAAGTGTTGAACAAGATCGACCTGATGGCGCCTGAGGACCTGGATGCCCTGAGGCGTCAGGCCGATGACTATCAGATCGCGATCTCGGCGGTAACTGGCGCCGGCTGCGCGGCGTTCGTGGAGCGCGTCGAGGAGATGCTCGGCGCCGGAGATCTCACCCTGCGCTATGACATCGACCCTGGCGACGGCGCGGCGATCGCCTGGCTGTACCAGCACGGCAAGGTGCTGGACCAGGCCTATGAGGACGATCGGTTGACGGTTTCGGTGATCCTCGCCCCGGACGACGCGAACCGCTTCAACGATCGGTTCAGCCAGACGGGTAGGGCGGCCAGCTAACGGTCACCTAGATTCCGCGAGATCAGCTTCGAACCTGGCGCGCTAGTTTCATCCGCGCCCGCATGGCCTTGGTCGCGGCCCGGGTGCCGTCATGAAAATTCCCGGTCATCCGATCCAGCGGCACTTCTTGCCGGGGCCCGCCGCGATCTCGGCCAAGGTGGGAAATATGGTCAACCAAATCGCGGCGATCAGCAGAAAAAACAAACCTTGGACGTAGAGCCCGAACCAGGACAGGAAGATGCCTTTCAAAACCACGAAAGGGTTCAGAAGGTTCCGAAAATCCCGCCAGTCGAGATCGGCACCAGCGGATGATAGTTCCAGGGGCCTTGGTCCGCGGTGCCTTGTTCGTCTGGTGTTGCATCGCTCACAACGCGATTTCTTGGTGGTTCTCGTCAGATAGTCTCAAACAT
>JAYOIK010000097.1:0-14896 GCA_038118725.1 Alphaproteobacteria bacterium
GGTTGATACACGCGAGGAAGTATCCGTCACGGTGACAAACTCGAGCCGGAGGCCCCGCCGTTCGCCAGGGCGACGATGGAGCGTGGTTTTGCGTTCTTCTCCGTCGTCCTGGCGCAAGGCAGGACCTCGCGATGGTTGATACACGCGAGGAAGTATCCGTCACGGTGACAAACTCGAGCCGGAGGCCCTGCCGTTCGCCAGGGCGACGGGCTAGCCGAGCACATCTCTCACCCACGCTTCGTCATCCCGGACTCGATCCGGGACCCACGCCTGGGAGGCGCCGGTTGATCAATCCTAGGCAAGCATGAGAGATCTCACGTCGTGTTCAAAGCTTTACAGCGAGGATTGCCTGTGGTCGCGCGCGAGCGACGTGAGCAATCCGTCAGTTGGAGGGGCGAGGCTGGACGGGATATCTCGCCGGCTTGCCAAGGACTGATTCACGCGGACTGGCAAAAGGCGCGCAACGTCAAACCGTCGACGCATAAATCCGCGCGGACTCCTCAAAACCAATTACCGGCGCGCGGATCAGGCCGTTTTCCAGTTTCGTCGCGCCCAGGGGATCAACCGGCTCCATGACATAGGCGGGCTCTCCAGGCTCAAGTCGGGAGACGATGACATCGAAGGTCGACGCCGGGCCCCCCGATGGCACGAACCAATGCACGTTGTCGCGTTCGGTGCTCATCGTCGATATCGCCCCGGTCTCCAAAATCCGGTCGCCGGTCTCACGCAGCAGAAGCGCGCCGTCGACCTCGCCGACACGATCAAAGTTTCGCACCCTAAACGCTCCCCGTACGATCAGATGCGCCGAGACCATATGACGGTGGGCATGGGGTGTTATGACGTCATTGGCGCCGAAGTCGAACAAGGCGCTCGCGAAGCGAAGACGTCTTGGGGTGCCCTTCTCATCAAGGAACCTGATGGCTGTCTTGAAGGGATAGCTCGGCAAGGCTCTACCGACTTTTCCTTGGCGCGCGTCCCGGAGGGCCGCGATGACTTGGCTGATATCGATATCGCGGGAGAAACGCTCGACCTCGGCTTGCCAGGCGCTCGGCGTGATTTCCCCGCGAGCGAGGCTTAGCGCGAGTTCCTGTTGCCGCGCCAACCAGGGGCTTTCGTCGGCGCGTGCGACGCCGAGGCCCGCGAGATGCGTCAGCGCCGCATAGACCGGGAAGGTTGTTAGAGCCGATGCAAGAAGGTTTCTGCGCGAAATCATTCTTCAACTATCGTCATGAATTGCGGCGTTTTCAAGACAGGCTCACGCCTCATTCACGCTCGCCCTTCATCGTCAAAACCAGTTGAAACATCTCCCGTCTGGGAGCCCCGGTGGCCTTGGCGAGGGCGGCGCTGATCGCCTTGGTCGGCAGACCGGCCTCGATCAGACTCTCGGTCATGCGCAGGATATCATCCCCAAGACCGGTCTCGGCGGTCGCCTTGTCGGCGCGGTCGACGACAATGGTGAATTCGCCGCGCACCTGGTCCCGTGCCGCCAGAACCTCGCGCACCTCGCTCGCAAGGGCACGGATAACTTCCTCACCGGGCTTGGTCATGTTTCGGCAAACCGCCACCCGGCGGTCGCCAATCTCGGCGATCAGATCCGACAGCGTGTCGAGAAGTCGTTGCGGCGCCTCAAGGAACACCAGTGAGTAGGGGGCGCTCGCATGTTCCGCCAGTGCCTTGCGCCGGTCGCCGGTTTTGCGCGGGGGAAAGCCGATGAAGCGGAAATCGTCGGCGGGCAAGCCCGAGATCGCCAAGGCCGAGGTAACCGCGTCGGGGCCGGGCACCGGGGATATGAGAATGTTCTCCGCCGCCGCCGCGCGCACCAGCACGAAGCCGGGATCCGAGATCAACGGCATGCCCGCCTCGGAGACCAGTGCCACCCGCGAGCCCTCGATCAGACGGTTCAGCACCCGGTCGACTCGATCGCGTTCATTGTGGTCGTGCAGGGACAGCATCTCCGGCGCTCCCTTGCCGAGCAGGGCGCGGGTGGTGCGGGTATCCTCGGCGACGATGAGGTCGGCGCCGCGCAGGGTCGCCAGCGCGCGCGGCGAGAGATCGGCGATATTGCCGATCGGCGTCGCGACCACGAACAGCGCGCCGTCATCCGGGCCCGGCGCGGCGGTTTGCTGGAAGACCATCTCCAATGCCGAGCCCGCCTCGCGCAGCGGCTCGATCAGCGCCCGTTCCAGGGCCGCCGAGCCCTTTTCCGCGTCAATACAGAGGCTGCGCGGCTGTGGGTCCGGGTGCTTGCGAATAATCAGTGGGTCACCGGGAATATAGGTCGGGTTGACGCGCGCCCGCACGGTCTCCTCGACGCTCCCGACCCGGATCGTCACCTCCACCGGGCCGCGCAGGCCGAGCAACGCGCTCTCGTCCCAGGCGGCGTCGATGCCGATGATGCAGGTGCCCGAGGTTGTGACCGAGGCGTCGGGCGTAAGCTCGAAGGTATTCGCATGGGTGGCGCGGATATTCGGGTGCCCCTTGGCCCGGATGACGACCGGCTCGGGCCGCGTCCAGCGGCTGCTTCTCGCGGCATCTCGGCGGGCGTTCATGGCATATCTCCAGCCGCGTCGGCGCTGGCTTCCAGCAACAGGGTGCGGCGGGCGCCACCACGCACCAGTTGGCGGCCCCAGCGGGTGCGCACCGGCGGATCACCGGCGAAGATCTCGCGGGTCTCCAGGATAAAACCGGCGGCCTTGTAAATCTCGGGAAGCGCCGGGCTGTCCGCCGGATCGGGCATCTCGCCAAGGCCAAGGCGCTCCATATAGGGGCGGTCGGCGATCACCGTGTAGTTCAGCAGCACCCTGAGCCCGGCGCCGGGCTTGCAAAGGCCGCGCAGGCCCGCGAGGCCCTCCGGATCGGGTTCGGCGACGATCCGCATGAGGGAACCCCAGGGATAGTTCACCGTGACCTGATCGGCGCGCCCGGCGAAGGGGCCGGGCAGGCGCTCGGCCGCGGCGCGAAAGAACAGGGCATTGGCGAGCCCGCCCTTGCGCGGCGCGGCGGCGGCCTTCCGCGAGGCCTCGGCCATGTTTTCGGAGACCGCGTCGATCCCGATCACCAGACGCTCGGGCGCGGCGCGGGCCACGTCGATGACATGACGTCCGTCACCGGTGCCGACATCGATCTCCATCGCTTCGAACGCCTCGACCGCTGTCTCAAACGCCTCAAGATCGATCGGCGTGGCGCGTTTTCCGACGACGCGATCAAAAAGGCTCGCCTTGGCCATCGCCATCCATCCCAGAGCGGTCCCTCGCGGGGGCGAGGTGAAGGGGCATGCTAAACCAGGATTGGCAGGCCGTGAAATCGTCGCGTTCCCTTGGACCATGCATCATTTCCATCATCTCCCCGCGACGGTATATCCCGCGCGGTTCAGCGGCGATATGCTGGAGCTATCTCGTTTTTCAGGAGCCCCGTCATGCCACAAGCCCGCCACGACAATCTTAGAATCGACGAGGACCGGCTTTGGGCCTCGCTCATGGACGCGGCCAAGATCGGGCCGGGCGACTTTGGTGGCAACCGCCGGCTGGCGCTGACCGACGAGGACAAGGAGATGCGCGATGTCTTCGTCGAGTGGTGCGAGGCGTCGGGATGCACCGTCACCGTCGACCAGGCCGGTAACATCCGCGCCCGCTATGAAGGCCAGGAGGATCTGCCGCCGGTGCTGATCGGAAGCCATCTGGACACCCAAGTCGCGGGCGGTCGTTTTGACGGCATTCTCGGGGTGTTGGCGGGGCTGGAGATCATCCGGGTCCTGAAGGACGCGGGCATCCGACCCAAGCGCCCGATCGAGGTGGTGAACTGGACCAATGAGGAGGGCGCGCGTTTCTCGCCGCCGATGGCCGCCTCGCGCGTGTTCTCGGGCGAGCAGAGCATCGAGTGGCTGCACGGGCTTAGCGATGATGACGGCATCGCCTTCGGCGATGAGTTGGCGCGGATTGGCTATCTCGGCGAGGCCGATGCCGGGCCGAGACCCATCGACTCCTATTTCGAGCTGCATATCGAGCAGGGGCCGGACCTTGAGGCCGCCGGTATTCCGCTGGGGATCGTGACCGGCGGCTATACCGCCTATGGCTTGATCGTGAATTTTCTCGGCACCAACGCGCATTCCGGGCCGACGCCGATGGAAAAGCGTAGCAACGCCCTGGTCGGGGCGGCCAAGCTGATCGACGCGGTCAATGATATCGGCTGGAAATACGCGCCGATCGGCAAATCCACCTCGTCCAGGCTGGTGATCTGGCCGAACAAGCCCGGTATTCTGCCCAGCGCGGCCGAGGTTACGGTGGATGTCCGGCATATAGACCCCGAGGTTACGGAGCGGATGCGGGTCGAGATGCACGAGGCGCTCGCCACCGCCGCGGAGGAGGCGCGGGTCGGTTTCGAAATCGTGACCGATTGGTTCTTCGGCGATGTCGCGTTTGATCCGGATCTGACCGCGCTGGTCCGGCAAACCGCCGAGGATATCGGGGTGCCGGCGATGGACATTCACAGTCAGGCCGGCCACGACGCCTATTGCGTATCGGACTCGGCGCCGGCGATCCTGCTGTTCAGCCCCTGTGTCGACGGCATCACCCACAACGAGGCGGAAGACGTGATCCCGGAAGACACCTGGCCCTCGGTCAATGTCCTGCTGCAAGCGGTCCTAAGGCGCGCGGATCGGGACTAGACATTTGGTTTTTCGATCGATTTCCACACCCGGCCGTTCGCCAGGGCGACGGTGGAGCGCGGTTTCGCGTTCTTCTCCGTTGTCCTGGCGCAAGGCAGGACCCCGCGATGGAAGATCAAAGCGAGGAAGCGTCCGTCACGCTGACACCGCCGAGCCGGAGGCCCCACCGTTCGCCAGGGCGACAGGTAAAAGAATCTCTCACGCCACCGATTGCCAGTCCGTCGCGTAGTTGGTGAAAGGGGTTTCGATCCGGCGGACGTCGCTGGCTATCTCTCCCAAGGGGCCGGGGTCGGTATCCGTGGGAATGAACAGCGACAAGGCATCGGTAAGGCCGCCATAGCGTTCGGAGATCCGGTCGGCGATCACATCATGGGTGCCGACAATCGCGAAGAGGTTGAGAACGTCATCGGGGATCTGCGCCGCCATCTCGTCCCAGCGTCCCTGGGTCGGGAAAGGGCGCAACTTCAATCCCAGTTCCTCAAGGCCATGCAATCTCAAGACATTCCACTAAGCCCTTGTGGAACAATAAAAAGCGATGCGAAACTGGATATAGTCGCTCATCCGTTCAACGGCTTCCTCGTCCTTGCCGGTGGCGAGGAAACCACCCGCCACCACCTCGATCCGCTCGCGCGCCCGGCCGCCGCGATCGAGACCGGCGGTGATCTCTGGCAGGCATTTCTCGGCGATATGGCGCTGGGTGTTGAAGGGATGCAGGCGCACCCCGTCCGCGACTTCGCCCGCCGCGCGCAGCATCGCCGGGCCGACGGCGGACATTGCGATCGGAATACGCGGCAGGCCGAGCGGACGCGGCGCGAAATTCGGTGTTGTAAGGGTAAGCGTGTAGTGCTCGCTGTGGTAATCCAGCGGCTCCTCGGTCTCCCAGGCGCGCCACACCGCGCGAACCGCGCCGATATAGTCGCGCATGCGCGGCGCCGGCGGGCTCCAGGGGATGCCGTAGCGCCGTTCGTTGTGGCCCTTCACTTGCGAGCCGAGACCGAGATAGAACCGCCCGCCCGAAAGCTTGTTGAGATCCCAGGCCGCGTGCGCGGTCACCGTCGCGCTGCGAGGGAAGGCGATCATCACGGCGGTGCCGAGTTGCACCCGCTCGGTCGCCATGGCCGCCGCCGTCAGCGCCGGAATCGGGCCATGCGCGTTCTCAAGCGCCACGATCCCGTCGAAACCCGCACCCTCCGCCGCCTTGGCCGCGGACTGGGATTTACGCGGGTCGTCATTGGGAATTTGGTAGATGATACGCATCGGCTCGGGGTCCGGTTTCTCGCTGGATTGAAAGGCCGCGCGAGAATAGATCGGCCTTGGACCGGGGTCTATCGCGAACCAGATTCATCGTCGTCCTTGCGAACGGCGGGACTTCGCGATGGAAGATCGAGGCGAGGAAGTATCCGTCACGCTGACACCGCCGAGCCGTGGGCCCTGCCGTGCGCCAGGGCGACGGTGGTGCTTCCCCACCGCTTGCCCTCGTGAAAACGGGGGGCGGGATGACGACGCGTGGGAAAACCCCTCAAAACTCCCGCAAGACCCGGCCATAGCCCTCGAACCTGTCCTCGATGCCGACGGTTCTGAGCCCGTGCCAGTAGCTGACCGAGTTGATGGCGATGACCGGTTTGCCGCGCTTTTGTTCCTCCGCCTCGGCTTGGCGCATGAAATGCAGATTGGTGCCGAATTGGACTATGGCGTCCACGTTGGGGCCGTCGATCTCGTTCAGGGCCTTGGAGAGTTCCTCGCCGGAGACCTCGGCGATGGCGACCGGGCTCGGGCATTTCAGGCCGATGAAATTGACGACCTCGTAGTCCAGATCGGCGAAGAACTGACTGATATGACGATCCGCCACCGGCATGTAGGGCGAGAGAATGGCGATCCGCTTGGCGCCCAGCTTCTCCAGCGCCGCGGCCACCGCGAAGGAGCCGCCGGTGACCGGCACGCCGGTGCGTTCCTCCAGCATCTCGCGCCGCTTCAGCGAGGCTTCGTATCCGTCCCAGACGATCAGCGACGACATCCCGACGATCAGCAACCCCGGACAGGCGGTCATGACCCGGTCGACGGCGGCGACCAGATCCGCCTCGCTCAGACGGACCATCTTGTCGAAGTCATCATCCGAGTTGATGGCCATGTTCGGAATGCCGATCCGCGCCACATGGGTGGTGATGCCGTCGCCACGCAGATCGTCGAAATCCGGCTGCACGATGGTGTTGGTGGAGGGAACGACCGTCCCGATCTTAAGCTTCCAGCCGCGTTGATCCGGCATCGTGCATTCTCCCGACGGATGATGGTGTTAGAGCCGGCTGACCCGGTCCGGCTGTTTCTTCAGGACCTCGTCGCAAAAGCGGCGGGCATCGGCCTCTGATTTGTCTTGCGAGGCGTATTCGCGCCGCCCATGCGAGCCGGCCATCTGTTTGCCGTCGACCCAGATCGACCAGGGGTGACGCACGACTTGGCCGTTGGCCCAATGTTCCACAAAGATTTCGATCATCATGATCTCGCGACGTGGCGCCAGGAGAGGCTAGTATCGCCGGTTGCCCGAGCCTCCCGCAAGAGCGGAGCAACGATCTCCGCGGCTTGGCGTGAATTGGCGGATCGATGTCGCCGCGAGGGTCGATCCCGGTGGCGGTGACGGTTTAGTCTTGGGCTGGATCGAGGGTTTGAACGGCAAGAGGAGCCTGAGCCATGAACAACGATGTCATCGTGACCTGCGCCGTCACAGGCTCCGGCGATACCGCCGGCAAGCATCCGGACCTGCCGATCACCCCGGAGCAGATCGCCAATGCCGCTCTGGAGGCGCGCGAGGCCGGAGCGGCGGTGGCGCATATCCATGTCCGCGACCCCGAGACCGGTCAGGGCAGCCGCGATGTCGAGCTTTATCGCGAGGTGGTCGAGCGCATCCGCGACGCCGGCTCGGACGTGATCATCAACCTTACCTCCGGGATGGGCGGTGATCTGATGGTCAATGCCGACGATCCGGCGAAACAGGACCCGGGCACCGATCTGGTCGACGGTCTGACCCGGCTGGCCCATGTGGAGGCCTTACGTCCGGATATCTGCACCTTGGACTGCGGCTCGATGAACTTTGGCGAGGGCAATTCGGTCGTGATCAATACCCCGCATGTCCTGCGGGTGATGGCCAAGCGGGTGCTGGAACTCGGCGTGAAACCGGAGATGGAGGTGTTCGATACCGGTCAGCTCTGGTTCGCCAAGACCATGTACGAGGAAGGCCTGGTCGCCGATCCGCCGATGTATCAGATATGCCTCGGCATTCCCTACGGCGCGCCCGCGGATACCGCGCATATGAAGGCGATGGCCGACGCCATGCCCGCCGGCGCGGTCTGGGCCGGTTTCGGAATCAGCCGGATGCAGATGCCGATGGTCGCCCAGGCTGTCTTGCTCGGCGGTCATGTGCGGGTCGGCTTGGAAGACAATCTCTATCTTGAGCGCGGCGTTCTCGCCAGCAATGGTCAGTTGGTTGAGAAGGCCGTCCGCATCATCCGCGACATGGGCGCGCGGACCCTCGATCCGGCGGAGGCCCGCAAGCTGTTGAGGATCTCAAAGTAGCCGGCGTGGCGAACCTTCTTATTGGGCTCGCGGCCAAGGAACGGGACAAATCATGACCAACATCAAACGAGTGACCGTCGTCGGCACGGGCGTGATCGGCGCGGGCTGGACGACGCGGTTTCTGGCCCGCGGCCTCGACGTCGTCGCGAGCGATCCGGCGCCCGGGGCCGAGGAAAAATTGCGCGCCTCGGTTGCCCGCGCCTGGCCGGCGGTGGTGAAGTCGGGGCTGGCGACACGGGACACGCCGCCCGCGTTCCGCTTCGAGAGCGATCTCGCGGCCGCCTGCGCCGAGGCGGACTGGGTGCAGGAAAACGCGCCGGAAAACGAGGCGCTGAAGCGGGATCTGCTGGCTCGGATCGATGCCGCGACACCGAAGGAGGCGATTATCGCGTCCAGTTCCTCGGGTTTGCTTCCGACGGCGATCCAGGCGGATTGCGCGGCGCCGGAGCGGGTGGTGATCGGTCACCCCTTCAATCCGGTCTACCTCTTGCCCCTTGTCGAGATCCTCGGCGGCGAGGCGACGGCGGCGGACGCGGTGGAGCGGGCCGCCGCGTTCTATGGCTCGATCGCCATGCATCCGCTCAAGGTGCGACGCGAGATCGAGGGCTACATCTCCGACCGACTCCAGGAAGCGCTCTGGCGCGAGGCTCTGCACATGGTGGCCGAGGGGGTGGCGAGTACCGAGGAGATCGACGACGCGGTGATCTACGGGCCGGGGCTGCGTTGGGCGATCATGGGGACGTGTCTGACTTTTCACCTAGCCGGCGGCGAGGCGGGCATGCGTCACATGCTGGAACAATTCGGCCCGGCCTTGGAGCTTCCCTGTACTTAGCTTAAGGCCCCACCTTTTACGGACATATTGATCGACCGGATTGTCGAGGGGACCCAGGCCCAGGCCGCCGGCCGCTCGATCGAGGAGCTTGAGGCGCTGCGCGACGATTGTCTGATCGGGATCATGGAAGTGCTGCGCGCCCGTGGTCACGGCGCCGGCGCGGTGCCGATGGGTGCTCCCAGCAACGACAACTAGTAGACATCGTGCCTAGCGAGACGGTTTGACGTCTTCGAATTCGAAGGAGCATCGTTCGACTTTCTCGACTGCCTGCTAACCCTCGAAACGGGCGTTGAATCCCGAGCCCGGCGCGTCGAAAGGGCGGTTGATCCCATTCAGCATATCCATGACGTGGCCTTGGGCGATCTCGGAGAGGGATTGGTACAGCGCGGCCATGACCCGCTCGGCGCGAAGTCCCGGCCAGTCGCCGGGGAGCAGGGGCACGGGCAGCATCGGGTCCTTTAGGACGATGCGGCGATAGGCGTGGATCAACAGGCAGCGGAGGTAGAAGCAGGTCTCCGCATCCGGCGTTCCTTGAGCCGAGATCGCGTCGAGGGGCACGCTCGTCAGGTCAAGAAACTCTTCATATTCGGCCTCCAACATGTCCAACGGCCACCACTTTGCCAATCTCTCGAACGTCGGAGTGGTGCCACCGTCCTCTCCCAGCGCTTGGGCGTGGAGGATAACGGTTTCTCGCGAAGCTTCGTGCCGTGCCGCGGCCTCCGTCGCGATTTCAGTGGCATCACCCTGGCGAAGCATCAGGCCCGGCGCCAGGACGCCAAAGCCTTGATGGATCAACGCATCGGAAAGTTCGGATTGAGCGTCATTCCCCGATCCCGCCAACCAGACCTGGGTCCAGGTGCCGTCGAAAGTCGAGGCCCGGCGCGCGTAGATCCGGCGCGAGGCCTCGAGGCTTTGGCGCGTGCCGTTCTCGGTGAGGGCATAGAAGCTCCGGCGGCCCACTTGTCGCGCCACGAGCAGGTCGTCCTGGACCAGCCGATAAACGGAGGTGCGCACGACGCGTTCGTTCAACCCCAGTGGTTCGAGCAGCGCGATCAGGTCGCCGAGCCAGGCGCCGCCACCATGCGGCAGGATCGAGTCCCCATAAACCGTCATGATGAGTGATTTGCCTCGGGGCGCGATCCGTCGCGACAGATCCTCGATCAGGGTCGGCCAGTCAGAGGTGGCCGCGGCGCTACGCGCGCGCATAATCAATCGCCCTTCGCGTGTTCGGGCAGGGGATGACCAGGGATCGAGCGCACCAGGCCCCGGAACAGGGCGATCAATGTTTCGTCCTGGTCATGCACGCTGACATCGATCACGCCGGAGCGTCCACGTAGCGCGCTCTCCTCGGCCCGCGCGCTCAGCCGGTCGCCCAGGCGCGCGGCATTGAGATAAGTGATGCTGCTGGATTGCAGGACCATGTTGGTATTGCGTGAATTCGAGGCGATCGCGCAGGCGGAATCCGCCAAGGTGAAGATGTAGCCGCCGTGGCAGATGTCATGGCCGTTGATCATGTCGGCGCCGACGGTCATCGACAAGGTGACGGTGCCCGCCGCCACGGCGTCGAGCCGCATACCCAAAGTAACCGTCGCGCGGTCGGTCTCGAGGATCCGCGCGGCGATCCGCCGGGCCAGCTCATCGGCATCCAAGGTCATCGTGATCATCGCTTCGTGGTTCTGGATTTCGGTAATCTATATGATACAAAATTATTGACCAGATCAAAAATATTGTATCATATTGTTGATGCAACAGACAGGAGCCAGGGTTATGACGGTCACCGCGATCCCTCCCGAGAATGCAGATGATCCGTCGGCTCCCGCTTTCGCGGCCAAGATCGAAGCGGAAGTGAAGATCGAGCCCAGGGACTGGATGCCCGAGAGCTACCGCAAATCCCTGGTTCGGCAAATGTCCCAGCACGCGCATTCCGAATATGTCGGCATGCTGCCGGAGCGGAACTGGCTGACCCGCGCGCCGTCACTGAAACGCAAGGCGCAATTGCTGGCCAAGATCCAGGACGAGGGAGGGCACGCGCTATACCTCTACAGCGCCGCGGAAACCCTGGGGACCTCGCGCGCCGAGATGTTGGATGCCCTGCACACCGGGCGGGCCAAATACGCGCATATCTTCAACTACCCGGTTCTGACCTGGGCGGATGTCGGCACCATCGGCTGGCTGGTGGATGGCGCGGCGATCATCAACCAGATCATGTTGTGCCGCTGTTCCTACGGGCCCTACGCAAGGGCGATGGAGCGGATCTGCCGCGAGGAAAGCTTTCATCAGCGCCAGGGCTTCGAGATCATGGTTTCACTGTGCCAGGGCACGGCGGATCAGCGGCGCATGGCGCAGGACGCGCTGAATCGCTGGTGGTGGCCGGTGCTGATGATGTTCGGCCCGCATGACACCGCGTCGGCCAACTCGGCGCAATCAACAGCCTGGAAGATTAAGCGGCAGTCGAATGACGAGCTGCGCCAGCAATTCGTCGACATGACCGTGCCGCAGGCGGACTACCTGGAGCTCGCCATTCCAGACCCGGATCTGCGCTGGAACGAGGCCCGTGGGCACTACGATTTCGGCGCCATTGATTTCCGTGAGTTGATGCGCGTGGTCTCTGGAGACGGCCCCTGCAACCGCGAACGCCTGGGCGCGCGGATCAAGGCGCATGACGACGGCGCCTGGGTGCGCGAGGCGGCGATGGCCCATGCCGCGAAACGCCGGGCCCGGGCCAAGGCGGCTTAGGCGAGGCGAGGGAGAAGAAGGATGAGTGATGTGAAGGTCGCCAATGACGCCACCAGTGCCGACGACTGGCCGCTTTGGGAGGTATTCATCCGGGCTCGCCAGGGTTTGTCGCACAAGCATGCCGGCTCGTTGCACGCGCCCGACGCGGAGATGGCGATCCAGAACGCCCGCGACGTCTATACGAGGCGGCGGGAAGGCGAGAGCCTCTGGGTCGTGCGCTCAACGGACATCATCGCCTCGGACCCGGATGACAAGGAATCGCTGTTCGAACCCGCCGAGGCCAAGATCTACCGGCACCCGACTTTCTATACGGTTCCGGACGAGGTGGAGTGTCTGTGATGGCCGGCGCCCCCGACGGCTCGGACCCGCTGTTCGAGTATCTGCTGCGGCTCGGCGATAACGGATTGATCCTCGGCCACCGGCTGTCCGAGTGGTGCGGTCATGGGCCGGTGCTGGAAGAGGACATCGCGCTCAGCAATGTCGCGCTTGATCTGATTGGCCAGGCAACCCTATGGCTCGGCAAGGCGGCGGAAGTCGAGGGCCGGGGACGGGACGCCGATGATCTCGCTTTTAAGCGGGACATTCTGGACTGGCGTAACTGCCTGCTGGTGGAACAGCCGAACGGCGACTTCGCGGTCACCATCGCCAGGCAATTCCTTTTTGACTGCTATCACCATGCCCTGCTTGAAACCCTCGTGGAAGCGCGGGAGCCGGGTGTCGCGGCGATCGCCGCCAAGGCCATAAAGGAGGTCGTCTACCACCGACGGCATAGCGGCGAGTGGCTGATCCGCTTGGGCGACGGCACCGAGGAGAGTCACCGGCGGGCGCAAGCGGCGGTCGACCAGCTTTGGGGCTACACTCACGAACTCTTTGCCGGCGATGACCTCGATCGCGCGGTTGCGGCACTGGGAATAGGTGTTGATCCGATGGCGCTCAAGCCGGCTTGGGACGCGATGGTGACGCCCGTGCTCGGCGAGGCGACATTGCGCCGGCCGGATGACGACTGGTCGGTGAGCGGCGGGCGCCAGGGCGTGCATTCCGAGCATCTCGGCTACATCCTCGCGGAGATGCAATTCCTGCCCCGGGCCTATCCCGATGCGACCTGGTGAGACAGGGATGAGCCAAGCCATGCTCCGCGAAGCCGCCAATGACGATGCGCGCATGGCGAAGATCCGTGCCTGCCTGGATGAGGTGAGCGATCCGGAGATACCGGGCCTGTCGATCCGGGATCTCGGAGTTCTGAGAGACGTGGGGTTGGATGGGGATACCGTCGTCGTGACCATCACTCCGACCTATAGCGGTTGTCCGGCGATGACGTTCATCGAGATGAATATTCGCGATGTTCTCTTGCGCGCGGGCGCTGGGGCGGTCGAGGTGAAAACAATTCTCGCGCCGGCCTGGACGACGGATTGGCTGACAGAGTCTGGGCGCGAGAAACTCCGGGCGCTGGGAATAGCGCCGCCCGAGGAGAGGGCGGGGGGCGGAGCAGGCAAGGCGACGCTGTTCGGCGTGGATCCTGATGTGACTTGCCCGCGCTGCGGTTCGCCGAACACCCGCCTGCTGAGCGCCTTCGGCTCGACCGCTTGCAAGGCGCTGTATCACTGCGACGGCTGTCTTGAGCCGTTTGACTATTTCAAATGCATCTAGCCCGGTGGAGGCTCGCATGACGCGGTTCCATGCCCTGAAACTTTCCGATGTGCGCCGCGAGACCCGCGATGCCGTCTCTCTCGCTTTCGAGGTGCCGGAGGAGGATCGCGAGACCTTCGCCTTCGTGCCCGGGCAGTACCTGACCCTGCGGGCCGAGATCGACGGCCATGACGTTCGGCGCTCGTACTCGATCTGTAGCGGTGTCAATGACGGCGAGCTCAGGGTCGCGATCAAGCGTGTCGACGGCGGCGCGTTCTCGGCCTATGCCAATGACGATCTGAAGCCCGGCGACAGTGTTGACGTCATGCCGCCGGACGGACGCTTTCTGGCGCCGGTGGAGCCGGATCACGCGCGCTCCTACGTGGCTTTCGCGGCGGGAAGCGGCATCACGCCGATCTTGGCGATTCTGAAGAGTGCCCTTGAGGTTGAGCCGCTTAGCCGTTTCTCGCTGTTCCTCGGCAACCGGGACAGCGACTCGATCATGTTTCGCGACGCGTTGGAGGATCTGAAAGACCGCTATCCGGGCCGCTTCAGCCTGACCCATGTGCTAAGCCGCGAGGCGAGGGAGGTTCCGCTGCTCAACGGGCGTATCGACGCGGAGAAATGCCGGACTATCTTGAAAACCATGGTCAACGTGGCGGCGGTTGACGGCTTTTATCTCTGTGGGCCAGAGGAGATGATTTCCGAGATTCGCCGAACCTTGGCGGAAACGGGGATATCGGCGGCGCGCATTCATTTCGAACTGTTCACGCCGTCCTCGGACGCGGCGGCGGCCGCCGCCGAAACCCGCCGCGCTCGACAAGCCAGGCTGGCCGCCGCACCGGAACCGGTCGATGCGGCCAAGGTGACGGTGATGCTGGATGGCGCGAGCACCATTCTCTCGGTGCCAAGGGATGGTGAGTCGATCCTGGACGTTGCGCTCAGACAGCGACCGGACATGCCCTTCGCCTGCAAGGGCGGCATGTGCTGTACCTGTCGGGCGCGGGTGGTCGAGGGCGAGGTGGAGATGGATATCAACTACACGCTCGCCCCCGATGAGATCGATCGCGGCTTCGTGCTGACCTGCCAGTCGCATCCGGTGACCGATACGGTGGTCCTGGACTATGACGCGCGCTGATCCTCGAAGCCGGGCATGATCACTTGATCAGCCATTTGGTCGCGTGGTCGGCCTCGTGCCGGCTGAGGCCCACATCGGCCAGGATGCGGTCGTCGAGAGTCGCCAAGGCGTTGTGGCGGCGCGCCCGATCCTGCGCCTCGACGAGAACATCGAGGACGGCTTTCAGGATCACCATGAGCGCATTGCCGATCGACGTGGCGGGGCGATACCGTGACGCGGTCCAGCGAGCTGGGATGGCGGGAGGCGTCGCGGTGAAGGGGTACATGGTCATGATAGCCTCCTGTGAAGTGAAGATTTAGACAAGTTAAGACTTGATAAAAATCAATTTGTTCCCTTT
>JAYOIK010000098.1:0-1501 GCA_038118725.1 Alphaproteobacteria bacterium
CTGACAGATACCGCATCAAAACCGGTGACTGTCAGATCGGGTCGGAACTACTACACGTCATTCAACCCAGTTTGTCCACCCAATCGCGGGTTCGATCGCGGACACGGGACAGGGCCCTGCCTTTTGCTCGGCTAGGCTCGCAGGCACGTATTCCTCGGCCGCGTCGATCGCCGCCTGGGCGTGGTCGATCGTCATGAGCCAGTCACCCGTGAGTTTAGATTCGAGCGGCCGATTATCTTGTTGGCAAGGATTGGGCTAAGTGTTTGTTTTGTCGTCATCCGATCGCTTCCTCAGAAGCGACAACAACCTGGTCATTTTCTTAAAGGCCATGCCGGTTTGAGCTGGTGACTCGGTACGGCCTCTTAATCAGCGGGTCCAAGGTTCGAGTCCTTGTGCGCCCACCAAAGTTTCCTCTTAAGATATCGTCTCGCATGAACGCGTTGGACGCTTGTTGGCGGCGCGCGCTCGGTCGTTCGGGAAAACGAGGCCTGCGAAGAGGCGGGTCACCGCTAGTCGCGGTCCCATTTGCTTTCAAGCTCGGCCTGGCTTCTTCCCGCCTCGACGCGCGCTTGCAGATCCTCGTCCATCTCGTTCGTGCCCCACGAGTGCAACGAGCGAACCAAGGTCAAGCGGGTTCGCTCGCGTTCCATCATGTCGGCGGGATTCGCGCCGCGAATCTCCTGCTCCGGAATGACCGGCAGATAAAGCAAGATATGATCAACCGCGCGAAGCAAGGCCTGCTCGCCGCCGATCATGCCGATACCGCCGATTGCTTCCTCCCAGATATCGATCAGCTCCTTCCACCCGTCCAAGGCATAAGAGACATCGCGCAGGAGTTTCCTGAGCCGCTCGATTGAGCCATCAATCTCCTCGAACATGTCGGCGAATCGGCCGAGCAGGGAGTCCAATCGGACAAGGCGCGAGTTGACATAGGTGATGGTCTGGTCACAGACCTCAAGGATCAGTTCGATCGAGCGCGCGGCCTCGCCGCTGGCGGTCGCGCCATGCTCGTGCAGTGACTTACGAAACCCCAGCAATCCACGATGTTGCGTGAACAAGAAGCCATCCAAGCGCTCCTCGCCGGCTGCCGGGACACTACCGAATGGCGCGATCAGGCCGACCAGTGGATCCATCCAATCGCGCACATCCTCGACGCTCGTCCCACTGCGCTCGGCGGCGAAATGCATCACCCGCTCGATCAGCATGCGAACATCGAAGCCTTCGCTTTACTGCGCGTCGTTGATCAGATCGAGCAACGTGGTGGTATTGGCCTTGGCCATGAAGGCGTCGCCCCGGCTTATGCCACACTCGCGGGTAAGCTGGGCGAGGCAGGACATACGGACGCTTTCCCGGTCGACGCGATCGCGTTCCGCCTGTTCACGGGCAAGTCGGCGACCATCCTCGTCTGGATTGTGGATCGCGTCGGCGCGTTGGATCAGCAGGCGGACATACATCGGGTCGATCGGTTGTTTGCCTCTTAGCCGCATGATGTCCTGCATGA
>JAYOIK010000098.1:1511-14761 GCA_038118725.1 Alphaproteobacteria bacterium
CCTCCCTTACGAAAACTGCCCAATTTGTCCCAGGAACGCTGACGTCAGACAGTCCTGCATGATATGCAGGTCGCGTTCCCCGAAAGCCGCGCGATCCTTCAGGTCGCTCCATTGGATGACCGTCAACTCGCCACGCCGGACTCCGGAATAGTTTGGCATCACGGCTTCCAGAACTCGGTCCTTGCCGAATTCGTACTCTCGGACCCGCGTGTGCAGGAAACCGGGATGCGCGAGGGGCCCGGTGGTGCCTCGCCGCTCGAAAGTCGTGGGAAGGTTACTCTCGGCTGCCATTTGACATCATCTCATTTCGCCGCGACGCGCCGACGCTCCAAGGTTTCACTCATGAACCATAGCGCCGGTCGTGGCGCTTGCCCAGAAACTCGATGAAATGCCCGCGGGGCAAAGAGCGCGCGGGATTAATCAACCGGACGGGCCAGGTGGTGAAACTCGCGGACGACGGCTTCGTAGACCGGTCGTTTGAAGGCTACGATAAGCTCGGGCAGGTCTTCCATCTCGCGCCATGCCCAGGCATCGAACTCGGCATGACGCCACCCGAGATCAATCTCGGATTCTGGGCCGTCGAAGCGCATGGCGAACCATTTTTGGCGCTGTCCCTTGAAGCGTTTGACGAAGGATCGACTCTGAAGTTCCGGCGGGTAGTCATAGGTGAGCCATTCCCGTGATTCGGCAAGGACCCTAACCGACCTAACGCCGGTCTCCTCGCGTAGCTCCCGCAAGGCGGCGGCCTGGGGAGATTCGCCTGAATCAACGCCGCCCTGGGGCATTTGCCAGGCCGGGTCGCCACCGATGTCGTTACGCCGGCCAACGAATACCTTGCCCTTGCCGTTCAGAAGCGCGATCCCGACACAGGCTCGGTAGGGCAGGTTTGCTCGGTTGTCGCTTGTGGAATTCATGGGGATCTATCTCAGGCTCTGCTTGTCGGCGATCGCGGATACGGGGGCGAGGGCGATCCCCTTTGCCCTCAAGCTCGGCAGCCAGGCGGTCAACCGGTCCAAGGTCACCGGATAGGCTTGCGCCAAACCGACGGCGAAACGATTGATCTTGGTGATCTCTTCCAATTCCGCGAGTCTTCCGTTGATCGCGCGAACCGATGGCGTGGTGTCGATGAACCGGTTGTTGTAGGCCCTGGGCAGCTGGATCTGTGACGCGAGTTCGGGGCCCATGGTGCGCGATGTGTAGCGACCGTCCACATATAGCAGGCCTCTCTCCTTCAGGGTTTGCAAGACGGGGGAAAGAGACTTGGCGTTTACCGTGAAGGCCGAACCCATCGTCGTAAGCAAACCGACATAGCCGCCGGCCCGTTTCATCACGCTTTCCAAACGGTTCAGGTTTTCGACCTCGCTCGCCGAAGTCAGGAGAGTATTGCGGCCCGGGTCGCTACGCGGGAAACCATCGGGTTCCATGGGCAGGTCTATCAGAACTTCATGTCCTTTTCTTCTTGCCCGCGCGACCCATTCCTGAAGATCCGGCGTAATCGAGGAAAACGACAGGGTAACTCCCGGGGGCAACGCTTCCAACGCAGCCTCGGTGGTCGCGGGTGACAGGCCCAGATTCGAGACGATGACGGCCAGTCGCGGCCGCCGATCGGTTTTGTCGAAAGGCGCTGAATACTCGACCCATGCCTGGCGCCCGTCGCCGGAGATCCTGGGAAGCGGACCGTCGTCGGTTTGCTCGACCAGGGCGGGGTCAACGATTCCAGCTAAAGGATCGACCGGTTGAGTGGGTTGCGAGGTTTCCGCGTTTTTCGCGTCGTCGACACCGGATGACGCGGATTTCTCTTCCTCGCCGGTTTCCATCGCCGCGTGCCGGCTTGAGTTCTCCGGCGCGGGCTCGCCCTCGGCGAGCACGTCCACGCTAACCGTTGGGTGCAAGGCCTCGCGCGCCTTGGTGGCGTGTTCGGCGTTTACGACAAGCCACCCGACGATGGCGCCGAGGCCACCGAGAACCAGCAGGATACCGAGAACCCCACCGACGATAGCGGCGATACGGCCCCATCGACGTTTCGGCTTTTCGTCGGCGCTCCCGCCGAGATCGCCGCCCGCGTCCCCGTCTTCCTCGATTGGATCCAGGTCGACGGATAGGGATTCGCCGTCGCCGATTTCCTCGTCAAGGCCGTCGTCGAGAGGGTCCGCGTCCTCGGGCTCCGCGCCGCCACGTTTGCGAAATAGGCCGAGCAGTCCCGAGAGGGACGGTATAGGAATGGGGAGTTTCAATTCACCATGCGGGTGTTGAGAAGGCTGAGGCCGCGCAGCAGATCAACCGCGCGCGCCAATTGATAGTCTTCCTCGGCCCGCTCCTTCGCGGTTTTCCTGCCCGTGGGTTTGGGGGCCTTATCCTCGCTAGAAGCGGAATTGTCGAGCGCGTTGCGCAGATCCGTTTCCCGTCGACGTTTGCTCCGGTCCAATTTTTCGATCTTGGCGGTCGGGACGTCTATATCCGGCGCGATTCCGGTTTTCTGGATCGACCGACCCGACGGCGTATAGTAGCGCGCGGTGGTCAGGCGCATCGCGACATCGCCGGGCAGGGGGACGATGGTCTGAACCGAACCCTTGCCGAAGGACTGGGTGCCGAGGATGACCGCGCGGCGGTGATCCTGTAACGCGCCGGCGACGATCTCCGATGCCGAGGCCGACCCACCATTGATCAGCACCACGATCGGCTTGCCGCCGGTTATATCGCCCTCGGTCGCGTGGACGCGCGAGGAGTCATTGGGATCGCGTCCCCTGGTCGACACGATCTCGCCCTTCTCCAGGAAGGCGTCGCTCACCGAGATCGCCTGATCGAGAAGGCCGCCGGGATTGTTGCGCAGGTCGATCACGAAACCGGCGAGTTTGTCGCCAAGCTTGCTGGAAATATCCGCGACACCGTTCTGCAGCCCCGAGGTGGTTTGCTCATTGAAGGTGGTGATGCGGACATAACCGACATTGCCGATCGCCTCGTGGCGGACCGAGCGGATCTTGATGGTCGCTCGTTGGATCGTGACCTCGAAAGGCTCCGTGCCCTCGCGGCGCACCGACAGAACGATTTTTGAGTCGACCGGACCGCGCATCTTTTCGACCGCTTGCCCCAAGGTCAGGCCGAGGATCGCCTCGCCGTCCAAATGGGTGATCAGATCCCCCGGTTCCAGTCCGGCGCGTGAGGCCGGTGTGTCGTCAATCGGCGACACCACCTTGACCACGCCGTTCTCCATCGTGACTTCGATGCCGAGACCGCCAAACTCTCCCCGGGTCTGAACCCGCATGTCGCGGTAGCCCTTCGAGCTGAGGAAATTGGAATGCGGGTCAAGGGAAGTGAGCATGCCATTGATGGCTGATTCAATCAGGTCCTGGTCACTTACTTCCTCGACATATTCGGCGCGCACGCGCTCAAAGACATCGCCGAACAGGTTCAGTTGGCGATAGGTATCCGCCGAGGTATTGCCTTGGGCCAACGCCGCCGAGTTCCCGAGGCCAAGGCCAAGGCACAGGGCCGAGGCCCCGAGGATGCCACGAACCGAACCGGTTGTCCGCGAGTTCTGTCTCTTGTCGGTGCCGTTCATTGGATTGCCGTATCCCTTTGGGTGGATAACCAAGCCAGCGGGTCCACTGGCGCTCCGTCTCGTCTTAACTCGATATACAGCTGTCTTGACCTTGTATCATCTATGCCGATTGGCCCTTGCATGGTACCCACGGGTTCCCCCGCGAGCACGCCCTGGCCAGCGTGGACGTCGATCCGTTCCAAGCCCGCCAGAAGAGTAAGAAATCCGTGGCCATGTTCAATGATTATTATACGCCCGTAGCCTCGAAACGGACCGGCATAAATCACTTTGCCGTCATGAACCGCGACCACCGGAGCATCCGGACGGGTGCGCAAGGTGATCCCCTTGGCGGTCAGACCGAGAGAGTCGACCTCGCCATAACGCGCGATCAGGCGCCCGACGGCGGGGAAGGTCAGCTTGCCCTTTCGCGCGGCGAAGGAGCCGGCGGGCGGGACGGGGGTCACGGTGGGGGCCGGTGGCGAAGCCGAGGGGGCGACGGTTGATTGCTCGGACGGGCGCGTGTCTGGGGTGAGGCTTGGATTGGGGTTCGGACCGGGATTGGGATTGGGGCTTGGCCTGGACGTTGGACCGAGGGTGGGGGTGGGATCGGGCCGCGGCAAAGGCAAGATGGCCTCGCCTTCCCGTGGTGACGCCGTCATTGAGACCCCTGATGGGGCGTTCTCAATGAGTGCCGCCAGACGCCCCGCGGCGTTTTCTCGGGCATCACCCTGTTGCTTGAGCGCGGAGAAAAGCGTCGAGAGACTGGTCGCCGAGTGTTCCAGCTGGTCGGTGGAGGGGGTCTGGTTGTTCAGGTCGCGCCACAGCGCGTTCTTGTGGCCAATCAATTGATTCAATTGATCACGTCGCGTCTCCAAACCGTCGTTTGCTTGCTGGAAACGTTCCTGCTCGATCTGGATCTGGTGGTTCAAGGCCTCGATGCGGGTCAATTCGCCGCGAATCTCGTCCGCTTCGCGTTTGATGTCCGGAACCATGAACTGGACCAACATCATCGCCCGCGCGGTTTCCAAGGGCGGGCGTGGCGAGGTGAGGATTGCCTCGGGTGGGCGCCGGGCCAACCGTTGCATCGCGGTGGTCAGGTTCGTCAAGCGACCGCGCAGTTCCGACAGATCCCCGGCCCGCGCGGCGTGATGCGCCTTCAACGCGGCGAGCCGAGCCTCGGATTTCGCGACCACGGCCTCGCTGGATTGCGCGTCGCGGGCCGTCTCGATCAATTCCTGGCGGATGCGGCGAAGTTGATCGCGAATCTCCGCCGCGAGGGCGGTTCTCGATCGATCGCTGTCTTGCGCCTGGGGCGCGGTCGGATTGGCCAAGTGCGCCGTGCCGAAACCAAGGACCCCAAGGACCAATAGTGACGTGACAAGAACCGCCGGCGATCGCCGACGGTTGCGGCGGGGTGTCCTAGCCCGTGGCACGAGCATCCATCGTGATGTCGGCGTCATGGCCGATCAGCAGCGAATGTCCGCTCATCGCCTTCGGAATCGCGAGGCCCATCAGCTCCAGCAATGTCGGCGCCACGTCCGCTAGTCGCCCCGAGGCGAGTCCGGCGATCTGGCCTGGTGCGTTGACGAGAATCGTCGGCACCAGATTGGTGGTGTGCGCCGTGTGTGGGTTGCCGGTCGCGGAATCGATCATGGTCTCGCAATTGCCGTGATCGGCGGTCAGGAACATGGTGCCGCCAACCTCTTCCAAGGCTTCCGTAACTCGGCCGATGGAGCGATCAACCGCCTCAACCGCCTTGATCGCCGCGGCAAGGTCGCCGGTATGGCCGACCATGTCCGGATTGGCGAAATTGGCGATGATCAGATCGAATTTCCGGCTCTGAATCGCCTCGACCAGCCGGTCCGTGACCTCGTCCGCCGACATCTCGGGCTTCAGGTCATAGGTTTTCACCTTCGGCGAGGGGATCAGAATACGTTCCTCGCCATCGAAAACCGCCTCGCGACCGCCATTCAGAAAGAACGTCACATGCGGGTATTTTTCGGTCTCGGCGATCCGCAACTGCTTGAGCCCGGCATCCGCCACCACCTCGCCCAGGGTTTGAACCAGGTCAATTGGCGGAAAAAGCGTCGAGAGATGGGCATTCAACGCCGATGAATACTCCACCATGCCCGCGCGCGCGGAAAACGCTGGAAGTTTGGGGCGTTGGAAGCCGTCGAAGTCCGGATCCACCAAGGTGGCGAGGATCTCGCGCGCGCGGTCGGCGCGGAAATTGGCGAAGAGCAGGCCGTCGCCGTCGCGCATGCCGTCATAGGCCCCCACGATCCCGGCCTCGGCGAACTCATCGGTTTCGCCGCGCGCGTAGGCCGCCTCGATCGCGGCCTCGACGCTTTCCACGCCATGTCCCTCGGCAAGCGCGAAGGCGCGATAGGCGGTCTCGACCCGCTCCCAGCGGTTGTCGCGATCCATGGCGAAAAAACGTCCGATCACCGTCGCGATCCGGGCCTCCGGATGCCGCGCCGCCTCGAACTTTCCGACGAGGGAAAGCGCGCTTTTCGGCGGCGTGTCGCGGCCATCAAGGATCGCATGGATCAGGACCTCGAGCCCGGCACCGGCCAGAATACGGCTGAGCGCGGCGATATGATCCTGATGACTATGCACGCCGCCATCCGACATCAGGCCCATCAAATGAACCCGACCGCCGGCCGCCTTGACACGTTCGACAAAGCTAAGAAGCTCGGGGTTCCTGGCCAGGGAGCCGTCCCGCGCGGCGGCATCGATGCGAGGCAGGTCCTGCATGACGACTCGTCCGGCGCCGAGATTCATGTGGCCGACCTCAGAGTTTCCCATCTGACCGTCTGGTAAGCCGACATCGTCACCGGACGCGCTCATGACACCTGTGGGAAAGTCGCGGCGCAGGCGGTCGTAGACCGGCGTGTCGGCCAGCGCGATGGCGTTGTGGTCGGCCTCGGCGCGCTCGCCCCAGCCGTCCATAATACAAAGCATGACGGGTTTCATGGGCTCGTTTATAGCGGATTCGAAGGCCCGGTGGAACTGACCTTTAATCCTTCAGTCCCTATGATAGGGATGTCCCGCGATGATCTGTTGGGCTCGGTAGAGTTGCTCCGTCAACATCCCGCGAATCAACAGGTGCGGCCAGGTGACCCGCCCTAGCGAGAGGGTCAGTTCGGCTCGCTCTCGGATGCTCGCGTCGAGACCGTCGGCACCGCCGATGATCAAGGCGATCTCGGCGATGCCGTCGTCCATGATCCGCGAGATACAGCCGGCGAATTCTCGGCTGGAAAGGGTCTTGCCGGTTTCGTCAAGGGCGATGACCGCGGCGCCGTTCGGGATCGCCGCGAGCAGCAGTTTGGCTTCCTCGCGTTTCAGCTTCGCGCCCGCCAGTTTGCCGCGGACCTCGACCTCGCGCAGGGTAACCGGCCAGCGCAGACGCCCGACATAGTGATTGAACAAATCGCGGTGAACGCCGCCCCGATCACGACCCACCGCGACGACGGTGACTCTCATGGTTGGGACCGTTTCTGGGTTCAGGCGTTGGCGGCGTGTGGCGACTCGGCGCCAACCGCGACCGTCTCGGCGCCGACCTCGACACCCCACATTTTCTCAAGGGCATAGAATTCACGAACCTCGGGCCGGAACAGGTGCACGATGATGTCGCCGGCGTCGATAAGCACCCAATCGCCGGAGTTCAGGCCCTCGACGTTGACGCGCCTGGAGCCCGATTGTTTCAGTTTTCCGATGAGATGGTCGGCCATGGCGGAGACCTGCCGTGTCGAACGGCCGCTCGCGATAACCATATGGTCGCCTATCGAGGATTTGCCGGCCAGATCGATGGCGACGATATCCTCGGCCTTGTCGTCGTCCAGTGAGCCGGTCACCAGATCGAGCAATGCGTCCCGATCAAGGGACTTGGGATTTGTCGGTATGGTCGTCTCCTTCTTTTTGGCCGCGTCGGTAGGCGCCGACGCGGTGTTCGATGGGGCCATCATGACTTGTTTCTCGCCCGCTGGCGAATTTGTGTCGCGGACACCGGGTTCAATAGGGTGTGATGAAACACCCAAGCCGGTGGACGGCGCCTTGCCAGCAGCCCCGCCTTGCGTTCTGGGAGGCGAAACCGAGCGAAACGGCGCGCTGTTCGGCCCGACAGCGCCTTTAAAGAATAGGTGGGTCTGTCGAAAACGGCAACGCCGATCGTGTTAAGTATATATGTCCAGTCCCGCCAGGCCGGCATTTGCGCCAGATTGTCGGCGCCCATTACCCATACAAATCGAGTCGCGGGAAAGCGTTTCCTGAGCACGCGGATAGTGTCGGCGGTGAATCGAGTACCGAGATCCGACTCCAGGGTTGTCACCTCGATACGTGGGTCCCGCGCGATCGTCCTGGCTTGGGCGACGCGGGCCTCCATCGGCGCCATGTCCGCCGAGGATTTCAAAGGGTTTTGCGGCGATACGAGCCACCAGACGCGGTGCAGGCCGAGACGCTTCAGAGCCAGCTCGGCGATCATGAGATGGCCTTCATGAGCTGGATTGAACGAACCTCCCATCAGGCCGATGCGCAGACCCCGATGACAGCCGAGACCGATTGTCGAGGGCGGACGCCGTGTAGTGGGATGGGGCGAAGAGGGTGGTTGTGTCACGGGCATGCAAGGCGGTCGGCGGCCATCGATGGAACAGGCACGATCACGGGCGAACCTGACCGGTGCCGCGCACGACGTATTTAAAGCTGGTCAGCTGTTCGGTCCCGACTGGGCCTCTTGCATGCAGGCGGCCCGTGGAGATGCCGATCTCCGCGCCCATGCCGAATTCCCCGCCATCGGCGTATTGCGTGGAAGCGTTATGCAGCACGATGGCGCTGTCGACCTCGGCGAGGAAGCGCTCGGCCGTCGCCGTGTCCGAGGTCACGATGCTGTCGGTATGGCTGGAGCCGAAGGTGTTGATGTGCTCGATCGCGCCCGCGACGCCATCGACCAAGCGCACCGCCAGGATCGCGTCGAGATATTCCGCCGTCCAGTCGTTATCGGCGGCGATGGCCATGCCCTCGACCAGGGCCCGCGCGCCGTCATCGCCGCGCAGCTCGCAGCCGGCCTCCATCAAAGCGTCGGCGATAGACGGCAGCAGCCGATCCGCGGCGGCGCGGTCAATCAGTAGGGTCTCGGCGGCGCCGCAGATACTGGTCCGGCGCATCTTGGCGTTCATGGTGATGTCGCGCGCCATGTCGGGATCGGCGGCGGCGTCGACATAGACGTGGCAAAGCCCTTCGAGATGCGCGATCACGGGGATGCGGCTTTCGTTCTGGACACGCTCTATCAGTGACTTGCCGCCGCGCGGCACGATGATGTCGACGGTCTCCACCATGGTCAGCAGATGGCCGACGGCGGCGCGATCACGGGTAGGCACCAGCTGGACCGCGGCCTCGGGCAGGCCGGCCTCGCGCAGGCCTTGATGCATGCATTCCACGATGGCGGACGAGGAATGGATCGATTCCGATCCGCCGCGTAGGATCGCGGCATTGCCTGATTTCAGGCAAATTCCGCCCGCGTCGGCGGTCACGTTGGGACGCGATTCATAGATGATGCCGATCACGCCGAGCGGTACCCGCACGCGGCTGATCTCAAGTCCGTTCGGCCGAGTCCAGCGATCCATGACCATGCCCACCGGGTCGGGCAGATCGGCGATCGCCTCCAGTCCGGCGGCGATGCCATCCAGGCGATCCTCGTCCAGCATCAACCGGTCGATCAGCGAGGCGCGTAGCCCCTTGGCCTCGCCATGGGCGATATCCTTGGCATTGGCATCGAGGATGGTCTTGGTGCTGTTCCTGATCGCGGCGGCGGCGGCGCGCAAGGCCTGATCCTTCCGCGCCGTCGTGGCTTGGGTAAGTGCGCGGAATGCCGCCCGCGCCCCGGCGCCGAGACCGTGCATCACGGCTTCGAGATCATCTTCGGTCGGTGTCAGTTCCGCGATCGACATGTCGGTTTCCTTGTCAGGTGAGTACCAGATCGTCGCGATGGATAAGCTCATCACGACCACGGTAGCCCAGGATTTCTTCTATTTCACGGGATTTATGGCCCTTGATCCGGGCCGCGTCACCGGCGCCGTAGGCCGCGAGGCCGCGGGCGATTTCGCGCCCGTCGACCCCGTGCACGGTGATCAGATCACCGCGCTCGAAGCCGCCGTGAACCTCGGTGACGCCGGCTGGCAGGAGGCTGCGTCCCCTGGCCAAGGCGCGTTCCGCGCCGGCGTCGAGATGCACCGCTCCAGCGGCGCTGATGGCGCTGGCGATCCAGTTCTTGCGCGCCGCCCGGGGTGTGTCGGAGGCTTGGAACCAGGTACAGCGGGCGCCGTTCTCCAGCGCCGCCAGAGGATGCGCCGGACCGCCCGCGACAATCACCATCCGGCATCCGGCGCTGGTCGCGATCCGGGCGGCGGCGAGTTTCGTGATCATGCCGCCGGAGGCATGGTCGGTTCCCGCCGCGCCGGCCATGGCCTCGATCTCGGCGGTGATCCGCTCCACCGAGGCGATATGGCGCGCGTCGGGATTGTTCCGGGGGTCCGCGTCATAGAGCCCGTCCACGTCCGACAGCAGGATCAGGGTATCGGCGCTGACCATCTGGGCGACCCGGGCGCCGAGGCGGTCATTGTCGCCGAACCGTATCTCCGCCGTGGCCACCGTGTCGTTCTCGTTGATGACCGGGACCGCGCCGAGCGACAGCAGGGTCGTCATGGTGGCGCGGGCGTTCAGATGCCGGCGGCGGCGTTCGGTATCCTCTGGCGACAGGAGGATCTGGGCGACCGTTATCCCGTGGCGGGCCAGCGCGTCCTCGTAGGCGTGCGCAAGGCGGATTTGGCCGGTCGCGGCAGCGGCTTGCTTTTCCTCGAGTTTTAGTGCCCGGTTGGTGAGGCCCAGATGCCTACGCCCTACCGCGATGGCGCCGGAAGAGACGATCAGGACCTCCCTGCCGCGGTCGCGCAAATCCGCGACGTCATCCGCGAGCGCGCGCAGCCAGTCGTGACGAATTTGCCCGCTTTCCTGGTCGACCAGAAGGGCGGAGCCGATTTTCACAACGATCCGGCGCGCGCCTTCCAGTGGCGACGCGTCCACGACATGGCCGCCGGTCTGGTTCAAAGCGGCGACCATGCGACCTCCTCGCGGTCACGCGCGCGTTCCTCAAGGATCTGTGCGGCGCGCGAGGCTCGGACTTGGTCAAGCACCATGCTCAACAGCGGATCCAGCCCGTCACGGGCAACCGAGGAGATAAGATGCACGGGCGCGCCCGTCTCTTCCTCCAGGAAGCTGGTGACGATTTCGGCGGTTTCGGCGTCCAGGGCGTCTGACTTGGTGACCGCCACGATCTCGGGCTTCTCGGCGAGCCCGCCGCCATAGGCCCGAAGCTCGGCGCGAATGGTTCGGTAAGCCTCGACCGGATCGTCCTGGGTGCCGTCGACGAGATGCAGGAGCACGCCGCAGCGCTCCACATGGCCGAGAAAGCGGTCGCCAAGGCCAGCGCCCTCATGCGCGCCCTCGATCAGGCCGGGGATGTCCGCCAGCACGAATTCCTGATCCGCGAAGCCGACCACGCCGAGACCGGGATGCAGGGTGGTGAAGGGGTAATCGGCGATCTTCGGGCGCGCCCGGGTGACCGTCGAGAGCAAGGTCGACTTTCCGGCGTTGGGCAAGCCGACCAACCCCGCGTCCGCGATCAGCTTCAGGCGCAGCCAGATCGACTTCTCGACCCCGGGCCAGCCCGGCAGGATCTTGCGCGGCGCGCGATTGGTCGAGGTCTTGTAGCGTGCATTGCCGAAGCCGCCGTCGCCGCCGCGCGCTAGCACCACCTCCTGACCGATCTCGGTGAAATCGGCGATCAGGGTCTCTTGGTCATCCTCCAGCACCTGGGTTCCAACCGGCAGGCGGAGCACGATGGTCTCGCCGGAGGCGCCGGTCTTCTGGCGTCCGGCGCCGGGGCGGCCCGCCTGGGCCTTGAAATGCTGTTGGTAGCGGAAATCGATCAGGGTGTTGAGGCCGTCGACGCAGACCGCGATCACGTCGCCGCCGCGTCCGCCGTCGCCGCCGTCCGGGCCGCCAAACTCAATGAACGCCTCGCGCCGGAAGCTGATACAGCCGCCGCCGCCGTCGCCGCTCTTGATATGGACCTTGGCCTGATCGAGAAACTTCATGGTCCCGCTCTGTCTTTCCGGGCGGGTCCGTCGGTCCCCGACCGGTGCTCAAGAAAAAAGGGAACAGCCGAGCTATTCCCTTCTTCAAGCCGCTCCCGCGTATGGGCGCGGCGTTACTCCGCCGGAACCGCCGCGGGTTCGACGTCGATAAAGGTCCGGCCGTTCGCCTTGTGCTTGAAGGCGACCTTGCCGACGATCTTCGCGAAGATCGTGTGATCCTTGCCCATGCCGACATTGGCGCCGGGATGGAATTTGGTGCCGCGCTGACGCACGATGATGTTGCCGGGGATCACCGCCTCGCCGCCGTATTTCTTGACGCCGAGCCGCCGACCCGCGGAATCGCGACCGTTGCGTGAGCTACCACCAGCTTTCTTATGAGCCATGAGTTGTTACTCCTTGTTCTCGGTGGCCTCGGGCGCCACCTCGGGAGCGGCCGCCTCGACCGGCGCTTCCTCGGCTTTCGCCTTGGCCTTGCTCGCCTTCTTCTTTCCGTCGGCGAGAATATCGGTGATCCGCAGGACCGTCAGTTCCTGACGATGGCCCCGGGTGCGGCGATAGTTCTGCCGGCGCTTCTTCTTGAAGACGATGACCTTCTTGCCGCGCTTCTGCTCAAGCACCTCGGCGGTGACCTTGGCGCCGTCCACGGTCGGGGTGCCGACCTTGGCGGTTTCGCCGTCGCCAATCATCAAAACCTCATCAAGATCGATCTTGGAGCCGGCCTCGGCGGCGAGCTTCTCGACGATGATGACATCGTTCTCGGCGACCTTGTATTGCTTGCCACCGGTTTTCAGGACTGCGTACATCGGACATCCCAATAGAATGAGGGAGTGCGCCGACCCCAGGGGGTCCGCGTCGGAGCGGCGGACTATAGCGTCGGCGCCGCTGGTGTCAACCGATAATGCCCGGTGAACGGCGCGTTTTCGATGATATTGTGGTGGCTGATCAAATAAGGCCTTCCCGACAGGCAAGAAAGGGGTTGGCGACGCGGGATCGAGCCTGTACAACCCCGCTCCATTCCCGATCGAATACCGCCCGCGGTGGGGTGCCGGAGTGGTCGAACGGGGCGGTCTCGAAAACCGTTGTGCGCGTGAGCGTACCGTGGGTTCGAATCCCACCCCCACCGCCAACTAACCCATTGATATTGCTCACTATTCACATGATGCGAATGGGATTCGAACTTCCCCCGACATTTTAGGGGCTTGTGCGAGACCGGTCGAAACGCAGGGGACCCGGAGACCCGCGAGGTACCGCAAATAGGCTCCCCTCGCGCCCAAAGTCTCTTACATGACTTTTGGTGGTACGTTAACTTTCGCCGGGTCGTCGCTCAAAGCAGTACGCCTCCCGCATTTGAGGCGAAGGGCGCACATCGATCCGTTGATAATCCGTAGTTTCAAGTGATACCGAGCAGCACCTTCTGGTCTGACCAGGAGGTTGGCGGCCCCGCTAGACGAGCGAGGTACTTGGCATTCAATTCCTGGGGTTGCCGACCGCGTATAATTGCCTGGATGGCTTTGTCACACCATGAGCACCAGCACGTGACGGTTCAATCTATGCGGTAAGGT
>JAYOIK010000099.1:0-14334 GCA_038118725.1 Alphaproteobacteria bacterium
AATGAGTTGAAACCCATCCCTCCCTGTCCTCGATAGAGCGGCGCCACTTCGGCCCGCTCTTTTTTTTTGATAGACCGAGAAAGATCGAGAAACAGCTCGGCGGGCCGGGAAAGCAGTCGAACCCAAACCGTTCGAGACGTCTCCTCGCGGCTACTCGGAGTGAGCGAGACTAGCGCAACATGCTGGAATCAGGAGACAACCTCGTCCCGCGAAACACGAGAAGCGCGCTTCTAAACCGTTTGTTTCCGCGATTTTCAACAGCCTGCTATACCTTGCGCGAACCAGCGGTGACTTTCTCGAAGGCTCGAAGCGTCGCGTCGCTGACATGGTGCTCCATGCCTTCCGCGTCGGCCTCGGCGGTTTCCGGGGGCACTCCGATCGCGTGCAGGAACTCCAGGACCACCTTGTGCCTAGCACGCGACCAATCCGCCAGTTCGCGCCCCTTGTCGGTCAGAAAGATCGAACGATAGGGCTTGGAATCCACATATCCTTCTTTCTGAAGCCTTTGGATCGTCGCGTTCACGGTCGGTCGGCTGACCCCCAATTGCGAGGCAAGGTCGACCAGCCGCGCCTCTCCATTGATTTCGATCAGATCGGAGATCAACTCGACGTAATCCTCGGCGATCTCGACGCTATGATCGTCGCGCACCCGCTGAAACAGCGCCGCCCTGCGATACGCGTCGCGCAGATCGATAACCGGCGCGTTCGCGCCGCCGTCGCTCGGACCGGACTTCACTGGATCTTTCGCCACCCGAGGGTCCCCGTCCCTAAGTCATGCCCGCGATGGTGACCGCGGGCTCAGCTGAGCTTCTCTGCCCCACTTCGACAAACGATGGCCCTCGAACCATGTAAGGGAACAATCAACCGACCGGTTCCAGGAAGCGCGACGCGCACTATAACAAGAACCCGCGGCTCAAGGCCATCGCGTGAAACAGCGTTTGTGTCCATTGCATTGTCGCGATCGAACACGGATGCGTTTACAGGGGCACCGTCTTCCGAGACGACACGAGCGGCGCTATCCGGACTCGCATCCGCCGCGTCCCGGCGTTAATGTGCCGATCCAGTCGGGACCCGAACGTGATCTCGGCGGCGGGGTAGCGCGTCCCTGGGCCGTCCGATGCGGTCCACGGGATCCGTCACTTGAATGACGCAAAGCCCAGGGATAACGGGCGGCGTGAATGTCGACCGGTCGATCGGTCCTAATTGTCGATGACGAGCCGACCATCGTCGAGATGGCCAAGCTGATTCTGCAGGACGAAGGCTATACCGTCTTCACAGCCAGCAGCGCCGAGCTCGCGATCAAGCGTCTCGGCGTGATCACGCCGTCGATCATTCTGTTGGACGTGAACATGCCCGACGAGAACGGCTATCAGCTTTGCAGCCGGATTCGCAGGGACTATCCCCATGTCCAATGCCCGATCGTGTTCTTCACCGGCAACAACACCGCCGACCATCTGCGCATGGCGCGCGACGCCGGCGGCGATTATTTCGTGATCAAGCCGTTCTCAGCCATCACGCTGGTGACCGGCATCAAACGCGGCTTCATGGCCTGGGGCAAGAAACGCCGCGGCTGACTCCCCTTCGACGCCAAATCCGATCATCACGGCTGTTATCGGGGCGGGACAAAAGCCGCCTGGGTGCCGCCATCGACGGGAATCGTCGCGCCGGTGACATAGGCCGCGCCCTCGCTCAACAGAAAACGCATCACCCGCACGATATCGCTCGGCTGCGCGATCCGACCGACCGGCGAGGGTCCGGACGGACGCCAATTGCCGCGTTTCGCCGGATCGCTCTGATCGTTGACCATCGGGGTATCCACGGTCCCCGGGGCAAGCGCGTTCACCAGGATACCGTGTGGCGCGCATTCGACCGAGAGGACCCGGGTAAGCTGACTTACCGCCGCCTTGGAGGCCGAGTAGGCGCCGCTGTCGATCTTGGGCCGCAGGGCGGATACCGAGGACAGCAGAATGATCCGCGCCAGCTCGCCTTGATCGGCGGCCTTGCGCAACATGCTCATCGACTCGCGGGCCGACAGCCAGAGACCGCGTACATTCACGCCGAACACCAGATCGAAATCCTCGACGCTCATCTCCGCCAGGGGGCCAAGCTTCAAGATGCCGGCGCAGGCGATCAACGCGTTGACCGAGCCCTCTTCGGCCTCGATCGCGGCCATGGTATCGACGACCGCCTTGGCGTCCCGTAGGTCACACACGTGATGGTGAAAGCGATCGCTCCCGAGACTCGCCGCCGCCTTGGCCATTCCGTCGGCGGTCACGTCGAGACCGTGCACCGACCAGCCGCGTTCTAGAAGATCCCGGCACGCCTCCAACCCAATTCCCGACGCGGCCCCGGTCACGATGGCGGTATTCGTCATGCTCGGTCTCCCTTGAATGAAACTCTTCACTATCCGCAGCTTACGAGATGCAAGCCGGGCGGATCGAGTCATCCATGTGATCGATCCACGCGGCGGTCATTTTCACGTCAAGGAAGGCAATCCGGCCATCAGTTTGTTGAGCTGGCCGTTGGTCATCGCGTTCGTGGCGAAGTCCAGCCGACCTTCATCGCGCATGGCGGTAACCACATCGCGGGTATAGGTCATGGCGGCGAGCATCAGGCTGCCGCCAATGCTGATCCGTCGCACGCCTAGGCGCGCGTAGTCCTGGACCGAGAGCCCCTGCCGTCCCGCCAAGCTCCCGAGGATGTTCAAGGGGCCCTCAACCGCATTGACGAGCCTTCCAACGGTTTCCGAGTCGCCCGGTCCCGGCACATAGGCGCAGGTCGCGCCCGCCGCGAGATAGGCGTTGCAGCGCTTGACCGCCTCCTGGAAATTGTCCTCCGCGTCGCCGACCGGCTTCAGATACGGGTCGGCCCGAGCATTCAAAACAAAGGGCACGCCGAGCGCGTCGGCCGCCGCCCGGCCGGCACGGACCCGTTCAACCGCGTCCTCCAGCGAAAACAGCGCGCCGGTATCCGGGTTGGCATCCTCGATATTGCAGCCGACCAGCCCGGCATCGATCGCGCCACGCACGGTCTCGGCCACGTCCTCCGGCGCCGGACCATAACCGGCCTCAAGATCGGCGGTTACCGGCACCCGGCTCTGACGCGCGATCTCGCCGCAGATCTCCAGCATCGCCTTGCGGGTCATCCGCTCGCCGTCCGGAAAGCCTCGTGCAAGCGCGATCCCGGCGCTGGTCGTGGCAATCACCGGATAGCCGGCCTCCACCATCAGCGCCGCGCTGGCGTGATCCCAGGCATTCGGCAACACCACCATCTCGCCACCGAGATGCATCTCGCGGAATCTCGCCGCGTCCTCTCGTAATGTGTCAATCCGTTCCATCTCACCCTTCTCCTGTCTCGTTGGCCGAGCGCGATCGGTGAAGAGAGAGTGGATCAACGCCCAACATAATTCCAATGCATAGTATTTCTTGATATCATCAGTTAAGCTGATGAAATGGATATCAAGGAAATCGAGGCCTTCGTGGCCGTCGCGCGCCAGGGCGGGGTTACCCGCGCAGCCGACCACCTGCATCGCTCGCAGCCCGCGATCAGCCGGCGCATGCGGTTGCTGGAAGATCGTCTCGGCGCCCCGCTGATAGAACGAGTGCGGGGCCGCGCCAAGCTGACGGAAGCGGGGGAGGTTTTCCTGCCCCACGCGGAAGCCGTGTTGGCGACGATCAAGGACGGCGCCGAGGCGGTACGCGCCCTGTCCGACAGGACCCATGGCTCGGTCATGGTCGCCTTGGTCGGCACCCTGGCCAGCACCGGCATCATCGGCCAACTAAGCGCGTTTCGCCGTGCCTATCCCGGGGTTCGGGTCGAGCTTTGCACCGCAAGAAGCACAGAGGTAAGCGACCTCGTGCGACAGGGAGAGGCGACGTTCGGGCTCCGCTACTACATGGACACAGCCCCGGACCTGATCTCGGAGGAGGTTGCGGCCGAAGCGATGAGCGTCGTCTGTTCGCCCGATCACCCCCATGCCGGCGAGGCGTTGGACGAAGCGGCGGTTCTGAGCGAAGACCGCTGGGTCGGATTTCCAGCCGATCGAGGCCAAGGCGCCAAGGGTCAGCCAGACCGCCAGGCGGCGCTGTCCAGGCAACTCACCGCCGCCGGTCTCGGTCACGCGGAGATTGTCCTGATCGATAGCCTCACGGCCCAGAAACGCCTGGTGGAAGCCGGGTTCGGTCTGGCGCTGATGCCCGAAAGCGCCATTCAGGAGGAGTTGCGCCTTGGCACCCTCGCGGTGATCGAGGTCCCGGATCTCCGCGTATCCGTGCCCGTGGCCGTCGTGCGCCGCAAGGGCGGTTTCCTCGGCGGCGCTTCCCGGGCCCTGTTGGAGGCGATCAGCACCGGCGGCATCGGCCCGCTCTGAGTGGCGCTTGAACATATCCCGCGACGGAGAGGAGAGCGGCGCCCACCACGTCCCGCGCCGACGGGCTTTGTCCGACATCTCGGAATATGCGACAGTCGCGAGGCCACCGTCACAGTCTCGGACTTCGCCGCGCGATGAGCGTTCCGCCCGACCCCTCCCAGGATATCGAAACCCCGGATCCAGGCTATCGGGTGCCCGCGATCCTGGTGACCGCGGCCGGCGCGATGGTTCTCGTCATCACCGCGTCCTGGGCGGCGCTCGTGGGCCGCTCCCACGGTGTCGGCGACGGGCCGCTTCCCGAGGCGATGGTCCATTCCATGCTGGTCATGAATCTGGGCGGCCCCTTGATCATCGTTATCGGCCTTGCCCTGCGCCGGGTTCGCGACAGCCCGGTGCGCAAAAGCCTGATCGCTATCTGCCTGACCGGACTCTGGTTTTACGGCAAGTTCATGAGCGATCTGTTCTTCTAGGAAAATCAAGTGAGACAAGCATGAGCCAGTTCATCAACGCCCGCGAGACCATCGTCACCGACGCGATCGACGGATTATTGGCCAGCTCGGGCGGAACCCTCGCGCGGCTCGACGGCTATCCGCATATCAAGGTCGTCACCCGCGCCGATTGGGACCGCTCCAAGGTGGCCCTGGTTTCAGGCGGCGGATCCGGGCATGAGCCGTCCCATGCCGGGCTGGTGGGCAAGGGATTGCTGACGGCCGCGGTGTGCGGCGAGGTCTTCGCCTCGCCCTCCGTCGACGCGGTGCTCGCGGGCATTCTGGCGGTGACCGGGCCGGCGGGATGCCTGCTGATCGTCAAGAACTATACCGGCGACCGGCTGAACTTCGGCCTCGCCGCCGAACGGGCGCGGGCCCAAGGCCTGGATGTGTCGATGGTGGTCGTCGATGACGACATCGCGCTACCCGACATACCTCAGCCGCGCGGGGTGGCGGGAACCCTGTTCGTGCACAAGATAGCCGGCGCGCTGGCCGAGAGTGGCGCGGATCTGGCGACGGTGACGGCGGCGGCCGAACGGGTGATCAAGTGTGTCGCCTCGATCGGCATGTCGCTCGATACCTGCACCGTGCCAGGCTCGGAGAAAGAGGCACGCATCCCGGAGGGCAAGGCCGAGCTCGGTCTCGGCATCCATGGCGAGCCGGGGGTAAGCCAGGTCGATTTCACGGATGCCGGCGAGGCGGCGCGACTGGTCGCCGAACAACTGGCGCCGCATATGGCCGAAGGGTCTCACGCGGTGCTGATCAACAATCTCGGCGGCGCGACGCCCCTGGAGATGTCGATCCTGACCGGCGCGCTTATGAAAACGCCGCTAGCGTCCAATCTCTCGATGATGATCGGCCCGGCGCCGCTGATGACGTCGCTGGATATGCGCGGCTTTTCCGTGTCGGTTCTGCCGCTCGGCGAGGGCGACGCCGAGGCCTTGCGCGCGTCGGTCGGCCCCGCCGCCTGGCCGGGCGTGGTGGATATAAAGGCTCCCACCGTCGCGCTGCTCCCGGACGGGCTCTCGCCGGAGCGTCCGGCTCCCTCGGCCCACGACGAAAGGCGCGCGTTCCTTCTCAAGGCATGCGAGATCCTTATCGCGGCGGAGGCGGATCTCAACGCGCTCGACGCCAAGTCCGGCGACGGCGATACCGGCTCCACCCTCGCCGGCGCGGCGCGGGCGCTCGCCGGCGCCGTTGACCGGCTGCCCTTGGCATCCTTGCCGGAGCTTTACCGGGCGGTCGGCATGGAGCTGTCCCAGACCATGGGCGGCTCTTCCGGCGTCCTGCTGGCGATCTTCTTCTCCGCGGCCGCGGTTGGCGCGACCGAGGACGAGCCGGTCGGCGACGCGCTGACCCGCGGCCTCGAGCGCATCAAGCAGGTCGGCGGCGCGCGCGAAGGTGACCGCACAATGATCGACGCCCTCGCCCCGGCGCTCGCCGCGTTCCCCAGGGGCCTTCCCGCCGCCGCCGGGGCCGCCCGCGCCGGCGCCGACTCGACCGCCTCCATCACCAAGGCCAAGACCGGCCGCGCCGCCTATGTCCCGGAGGCGAGTTTGCGGGGAAACAATGATCCGGGCGCCGAGGCGGTGGCGCGGCTGCTGGAGGGGTTGGCGAGTCGTCCGTGAACGACAGATTCCGCATGTAACATCACGCCGGCAACACCCGAACCCGTCAAGTTATCCCACCGATGCTTGGCCCTGCCTTGCGCCAGGGCGACGGGAAAGATTTTTCACGGCGACCAGCTTCAAGCCCAACATTTCCTATGCTCACGGTCTTTGCCGGGGTTCCCAGGGGACGTCAAACACACCGCCTACCATTCACCGTCGCCCTGGCGCAAGGCAGGGCCAAGCATCGGTCCGACAAGCTCGCGTCAGGAACTCGGAAAGAGCTGTTGGAAATGAAATCCTCCCCCTTCCCCCGTTCCGCCACCGCGCCTAAACTCGGGGTATGAGCACGCAAACCATGACACGGGCGGATTCCTCCGCCGAGATGCAGGCGCGGCGGCAGGAGCGGAATCTGGCAAAACTGGTCGGGTCCGAGGCGCCGGATCTGAAATCCGACGTTGCCGCCCAGGATGCCGGACAGGCGCTGACGGTCGTCTCGGAATACAAGCCCGCCGGCGATCAACCCCAGGCGATCTCGGAGCTTGTCCACGGCTTGAACGACAAGGAGTGGGACCAGGTCCTGCTCGGCGTCACCGGTTCGGGCAAGACCTTCACCATGGCCCATGTGATCGAGCAGGTCGGGCGTCCGGCCCTGGTGCTGGCGCCGAACAAGACCCTGGCGGCTCAGCTCTATGGCGAGATGAAGAGCTTCTTCCCGAATAACGCGGTGGAGTATTTCGTCTCCTACTACGACTACTATCAGCCCGAGGCCTATGTGCCGCGCACCGACACCTATGTGGAGAAGGAAGCCTCGATCAACGAGCAGATCGACCGGATGCGCCACGCCGCCACCCGGGCTCTCTTGGAACGCGAGGATGTGATCATCGTCGCCTCGGTCTCCTGCATCTACGGCATCGGCGCGGTCGAGACCTATGGCAAGATGACGGTGGTCCTGAAGGTCGGCAAGACCATCGACATTCAGGACCTGATGCGCCGGCTGATCGAACTGCAATACCGGCGCAACGACACCGCCTTTCACCGGGGTACCTTCCGGGTACGGGGCGACAGTCTGGAGATCTTCCCGGCGCATTTGGAGGACAGGGCCTGGCGGCTCTCCTTCTTCGGCGACGAGTTGGAGGCGGTGCACGAGTTCGACCCGCTGACCGGCCAGAAGACCGCCGAGCTGGATCAGGTCCGGGTCTTCGCCAATTCCCACTACGTGACGCCGAAGCCGACGCTGACCCAGGCGGTCAAGCAGATCAAGGTGGAGCTGAAGGAGCGCCTCGCCCATCTGCACGAGCAGGGCAAGCTGTTGGAGGCCCAGCGCCTGGAGCAGCGCACCACCTTTGATATGGAGATGATGGAGGCCACCGGCTCCTGCGCCGGGATCGAGAACTATTCCCGCTATCTCTCTGGCCGGGCCGCGGGCGAACCGCCGCCGACCCTGTTCGAGTATCTGCCGGAAAACGCCCTCTTGATCGTCGACGAGAGTCACGTGACGGTTCCCCAACTCGGCGCCATGTACAAGGGTGACTTCGCGCGCAAGTCCACCCTCTCGGATTTCGGCTTCCGCCTGCCCTCCTGCATGGATAACCGCCCCCTCAAATTCGAGGAGTGGGAGGATATGCGCCCGCAGACGGTCTTCGTCTCGGCCACCCCCGGCCCCTGGGAGCTTGAACGCACCGGCGGCGTCTTCACCGAACAGGTGGTGCGGCCCACCGGCCTGATCGACCCGACCTGCATTATCCGCCCGACCGAAAGCCAGGTCGACGACGTGATCGCCGAATGCCTGGATTGCGCCGCCAAGGGTCAGCGGGTGCTGATCACCACGTTGACCAAGCGCATGGCGGAGGCGCTCACCGAATACATGGCCGAAGCCGGGATCAAGGTCCGCTATATCCATTCCGACGTGGACACGCTGGAGCGGATCGAGATCATCCGTGACCTTCGTCTCGGGGTCTTCGACGTGCTGATCGGCATCAACCTGCTGCGCGAGGGGCTCGACATCCCGGAATGCGCGCTGGTGGCGATCCTGGACGCCGACAAGGAAGGGTACCTGCGCTCCAAGACCTCTCTGGTCCAGACCATCGGCCGGGCGGCCCGCAACATCGACGGGCGGGTCCTGCTCTACGCCGACAAGATGACCGACAGCCTGCAATACGCCATCGACGAGACCAACCGCCGCCGCGAGCGCCAGCAGGCTTATAACGAGGCCAACGGCATCACGCCCGAAAGCGTGCGCAAATCCATCGGCGATATCCTGGAAAGCGTCTATGAGCGCGGCGACCACGTCACCGTCGATACCGGCGAGGATGACGGCGCCTTTGTCGGCAAGGACATCAAGGAAATCATCCGCGAGCTCGAAGCCCGCATGCGCACCGCCGCCGCCGACCTGGAATTCGAGGAAGCCGCCCGCATGCGCGACGAGATCAAGCGCCTGGAAGCCGCCGACCTCGGCATGACCCCGGAAGGCAAGCCGCTGCCGAAGGGCGCGGTGGTGCGGATCAAGGCCCCGGTCCAACCTCCGAGTGGCCGCCCGCCGTCCAAGCAGGGGCGGAGCGGGAAGCGAAGACGGGGGCGGTGATTGCTAGATCACCTGGAAAGCGGGAAAGTGAACTGGAGGAGAAAATCTCGGCTTCGCAACAAAAATCCGAACTCCTTTCAATCCCTGACAACATCGGGCGGAAGATTGTTGAAAATTCCCGGTTGATCGCCTGTCCGCTTCTAGGGACCGATGATTTCGTCAAATTCTGTTCCTCGCGTGGTTACGCACTCACGCGAGATCGCCTTCTGGGTTTTGAAAAACTTGGATTGTTTTCACCCGTTTTTCGCGTGAAAGCCCCCAGGAAAGTGGGAACCACGAGGCATCGCCTCGCCGCCTGTGCATTGCCATCCCCGCGGTTCCGCGTCAGGCTCCCGCTGGCCGGGCGCCCGCTCGGGACAGGACAAGGGGGAGGACAAGATGGCGGCGAATACCGGGCAAACGGCGCCGGATGACGCCTGGTTGGCCAAGCACGAGGAGGCGATTCTCGAGCCGGACCTGGCGATCATCGACCCTCATCATCATCTCTGGCTGCGCGGTGGCTACGGCTATCTGATGCCGGAATTCGCCGCCGATCTGGCGAGCGGTCACAATGTCGTCGCCACGGTCTTCGCCGAGTGTCATTCCATGTATCGCGAGACCGGGCCCGAGGCGGAACGGAGCCTCGGCGAGACCGAGTTCGTTCGCGGCCAGGCGGCGATGAGCGCCAGCGGCGGCTTCGGGCCGGCCCGGGTCTGCGCGGTGATGTTCGGCAACATCGACATGACCCTGGGCGCCGCGATCGAACCTTTGGTGGAACGGCATATCGAGGCTTCCGGCGGTCGTTTTCGCGGCCTCAGGCTGTCCTCCGGCTGGGACGCCGATCCGCGCATCCACAATGTCGCCGAGCGACCAGGCCTGCTGCTGGAGCAATCGGTCTCGGACGCGGCGGCGGTTCTGGAAAGGCTGAACCTGTCCCTCGATCTCTGGCTCTACCATCCGCAACTCGAGGAGGTCGCGGCCCTGGCCGACACGCGTCCGGACCTCGTGATCATCCTGAACCATGTCGGCACGCCGATCCTCGGCGGGCCTTATCGCGGCCGGACCGAGGAAGTGTTCGAGGATTGGCGCGCGCGGCTCCGGCGGGTCGCCGAACGCGAGAATGTTTTCGTCAAGCTCGGCGCCTTGCCGATCCGCATGCCCGGCTTCGACGGCGACCGGAGCTTGCCGCCAGGCTCCGAGGAGGTCGCGGCGGCGTGGCGGCCCTGGATCGAGACCTGCATCGACGCCTTCGGCGCCGAGCGTTCGATGTTCGAGTCGAATTTCCCCGTGCAGAAGCGCTGGTGCAGCTATCAGGTCTGCTGGAACGCCTTCAAGCGCCTGGCCGCGCATGCATCGCCGGACGAAAAGCGCGACCTGTTCGCCGGCGCGGCGACCCGGGCCTATCGGATCCCGGATTTGGATTAGATTTTTACGGATGAATGGGAAGCCGTCTGTCGGGAAAAACCGAGGGAGTCGCCCACTAAGCTTCGAGAGATCCAGCACGAGCCCGATGCCGTCGCGCGGACGCTTGAAAGGGTATGGCGGTTTGCGCTTTGCTAGCTATCCAAACCGCGAGCCCACAACCCCAAGGACCCGTCCCATGAAATTCGGTCTCGGACAATCCGCTCCCCGTGTCGAGGATCTTCGTCTGTTGCGCGGTGGAGGCCGCTACACCGACGACATCAACGTCGAGGGTCAGGCGCATGGCTATCTCCTGCGCTCACCACACGCTCATGCCCGGATCAACGGCATCGAGACCGAGGCGGCGCTGGCCGCGCCCGGCGTCTTGGCGGTGTATATCGGGGCTGATATCGCGGCGGCGGGGCTGGGGGATCTGCCCTGTTTCGCGGCCAAGGTGATGCCGCTCAAAAGGCCGGACGGACAACCGATGTTTCAGCCGCGGCGACCGGCTCTCGCCGGCGAGAAGGTGGCTTTTGTCGGTGATCCCGTGGCTTTCGTGGTGGCCGAGACCAAGGCCCAGGCGCGCGACGCCGCCGAACTGATCGAGATCGACTACGAAAGCCTCGCGGTCAACGTCGACCCGAACCACGCCTTGGCACCGGACGCGCCGGTGCTGTGGAAGGATTGCCCGGACAATATATGCTTCCGGCACGAACTCGGCGACAAGGCGGCCACCGACGCGGCGATCGCGGGGGCCGATCATGTGACGCGGCTCGAGTTGCCGATGCCCCGGGTGGCGATCAACGCCATGGAGCCACGCGCCGCGATCGGGAGTTATGACCGCTTCGAGGATCGCTACACGCTGACCTCGGGCAATCAGTTCCCGCACGATATCCGCGCCTGGCTATCCGAGGAGGTGCTGGGCGTGCCCGAAAGCCATGTTCGGATCGTCAGCCCGGACATGGGCGGTTCCTTCGGGCTCCGGGCGACGATCTTTCCCGAGTTCCCGCTGGTTCTGTGGGCGGCGCGACAGTTGGGTCGGCCCGTCAAATGGACCAATGAGCGCTCGGACGGGATGCTGGACGAGCAGGCGCGCGACATGACCATGACGGTGGAACTCGCGCTCGACGCGGACGGGACGTTCACCGGTCTCCGGGTCGGCTGCGTGGCGGCCATGGGAGCTTATCTCTCGAATTTCGGCCCGTTGCCGGCCTTCGGCAATATCGGCGGCATCGCCGGGGTCTATACCACCCCCGTGATCCACGCCGAGATCACCGGTGTTTTCACCAACACCAGCCCCACCGGGCCCTATCGTGGCGCCGGGCGGCCAGAGGCGACATCGGCGATCGAACAGGCGATCGATCAGGCCGCGCGGGAACTCAACATCGACCGGGTGGAGCTTCGCCGCCGCAACATCATCGCGCCCTCGGCGATGCCGTATCAGACACCGCTCACCTATCACTATGATTGCGGCGAGTTCGAGGCCAATATGGACCGGGCGCTGGAGCTCGCCGAAGCCGGCGGTTTCGAGGCGCGGCGAGAATCAGCGAAGGCCGAAGGCAAGCTCAGAGGCATCGGGATAATCAACGCCATCGAGCAGGCCGCCGGCATGTTCGACGAAGGTGGCGAGATCCGTTTTGACCGCCAGGGCAACGCCACCATCTTGATGGGCACCCATTCCCACGGCCAGGGCCACGAGACCGTGTTCCGTCAGCTCCTGGCCGACAAGCTCGGGCTGGATTTCGACTCCATGCGCTATGTTCAGGGCGATACGGATCTGGTGAATTATGGCCATGGAACCGGCGGTTCCCGGGTCTCCGGCCTCGGCGGCGGGGCGCTGGCCGGCGCGGCGGTGAAGATCATCGACAAGGGCCGCCTGATCGCCGCCCACGCGCTCGAGGCGCCGGAACAGGATATCGAATTCGCCGAGGGAAGCTTCACCGTGGCCGGCACCGACCGGGGGATCTCGCTGAAGGAAGTCGCGGCGCTTGCCTTTCAGCCGGCGATGCTCCCGCCGGGGATGGAGAGCGGGCTCACCGGATTCGCCACCTTCAAATCACCCGGGCCGACCTTCCCCAATGCCTGCCACGTGGCCGAGGTTGAGATCGACCCGGATACCGGCGTGACCCGGATCATCCGCTATGTCGCCGTCGATGATGTCGGCACGGTGATGAACCCGATGCTCCTGAAGGGTCAGATGCATGGCGGCATCGTTCAGGGGATCGGTCAGATCCTCGGCGAGCGGATCGAATGGGACGAGAGCGGTCAGGTACTGTCGGGCTCTTTCATGGACTACGCGATGCCGCGGGCCGACGATGTACCGTTCTTCGAAATCGAGGCCCTCTCCGTGCCGAGCCCGCGCAACCCACTCGGCATCAAGGGCGCCGGCGAGGCCGGAACCGTCGGCGCGGTCGCCTGCCTAACCAGCGCGATCCTCGACGCCCTGGCGCCGCTCGGCGTGAGCCATCTCGGCATGCCGGCCACGCCGGAGCGCGTATGGCGGGCGATCCGGGAGGCTTCGACCACCTGAAAGAAAAAGGCGCCTGCGGAAGCGAAAACCGCGGGCGCCCAATCTTGTTCCGATTACCCACGCCGTTTTGCGCGACGCACCTCGGTCTCCCAGGCTTAGCTGCCCTGGATAAAGTCCGACCAGTCGAGTTGCGCCTTGGTTACGCCGACCAGATCGACACGGTCCCCCGTGGCGCTGAAATCGAGATAGGCGTCACCCGTGGTCGCGTCGGTCTGGACAAGATCATCGAGCGCCTGAAGATCGCCGAAATTGATCCTCAGGGACGACCCGAGATAAATCTGGTCCACACCGTCGGCAAAGTCACCGATCGTGTCTTGACCACTCCCCGCCTCGAAGCGGAAGACATCCGAACCACTTCCGCCAGCGATCGAGTCATTATCGGCTCCGCCTTCGATCGTGTCATCGCCGACACCGCCATCGATGGTGTCGTCGCCGCCGCCGCCGAGAATCAGATCCGCGCCGGATCCGGTGCTGATGCTGCTATCCTCGCCCCAGAGGTAATCGGTACCGTCGCCGCCGGACAGCGTATCGTTGCCCGCGCCGCCCTCGATCCAATCGAGGCCGGAGCCGCCGGTCGCGACATCGTCACCGTTCTCGCCGTAGATGAAGTTGATCCCGGAGCCGCCGCCGACCAGAGTGTCGTCGCCGTCGCCGGCTTCGATATTGTCGCCGCCTTCGTTCCCGGAGATCAGATCGTTTCCGGCTCCGCCGAACAGGTTGTCGTCTCCAGCGCCGCCATCAAGGGTGTCATTGCCGGATCCACCAAGTAGGCTGTCAATGCCGGCCCCGCCGTTGAGGATGTCGTCGCCGGCCTCGCCGTACAGAGTGTCGGCGCCGTCATCCCCGTTGACCACGTCATTGCCGTCGCCACCATAGGCGATGTCGTTTCCGGCGCCACCAATCAGCGTGTCGACACCGGTTCCGGATTGATTGGCCAAAGCCTCGCCACCGAACAGCGTATCTTCGCCATTGCCGCCCATGACCGAGTCGTCATCGCCTTGGCCACGCACCCAGTCGTTGCCGTCATCACCGTAGAGCGTGTCGTTGCCGACATCACCGGCGATATCATCCGACCCGGCGCCGCCATGGACCGTATCCTGGCCCAACTGGCTGAACAGGGTGTCGTTTCCGGCCCCGCCGTAAATCAGGTCGTCGCCAGCCCGAGTGATTACCCGGTCGTCACCGTCGTAAGCGACAATCGTATCCGCGTTGGGGGTTCCGGAGAGCGTGTCGTCGCCGTTGGTGCCGGCAATCACCGGGAAATCCTGAAGCGTGATCGTGGTGCCGGAGGCGTCGGTCACCGTGCCCACCGAAAGCACGCTGGCCGCGACCGTGAAGGTCACGTCGGTATTACCGTCGTCGTCGGTGTCGATCTC
>JAYOIK010000100.1:0-14002 GCA_038118725.1 Alphaproteobacteria bacterium
CGGTAAGCGGATCTACCTATATCCCCCATACCCCCCATGGCTCCCGCCCAGCCCCTCTGATCAACAACGATCAGTTCATCCAGACTGATGTACAAACTGATGTACAAATCATGCCTCTTGATCCAACCAAGAGAATGACTAACCTATTGATATAGCTTGTATCGATATGGGTGATGGTGCTTGGCTCAGGATACGAACTCCGCCCCTGGGCGCCATTTCTCTCTTAAAATCGAAATGCTACCCAGATTGTTCGATCGCGCTCCGCGAGGGGGCACCATTTCTCCTAAAGTCGAAACGCTACTCAGTTTCTTCGATCGCCACTGGCTCTAACGCGACGCTCGGGTCAACATGCGGGCGCGACATAACCGTGGATAGCTGATGAAGACCGTTTTGATTACCGGCGCCAGTCGGGGCCTAGGGCTTGAGTTCTCGCGACAATATGGAGCGGCGGGGTGGCGGGTGATCGCGACCTGCCGCGATCCCGACAAAGCGGTTGCGCTTCGGGAGATATCCGGTGTTGAGGTTCATCGCTTGGATGTCGACGACCTCGCGAGCGCCGGCGCTCTTCGGCGGGTCTTGAAAGGGACGCCGATAGATGTGCTGATCAACAATGCCGGTATTTTCGCGAATCTTGGCCCCGATGGCGGCGTGGACTACGATCTTTGGCTCCGCCTCTACAACACCAACGCCTTGGGCGCGCTGAGGGTCGTTCAGGCTTTTCTGCCGTCGCTCCTCGCGGGCGACGACAAGAAATTGGTTTTCATCACCTCGTCCGTGGCGAGCATCACCAATGCTAGCTCGAGCAATCATGGCTACCGAATGTCGAAGGTGGCGCTCAACATGTTGGCGAAATGTCTTTCGCTGGATTTGGTCGGAAGGGGCGTGACGACGCTTCTGTTTTGTCCGGGACATGTTCAAACCGATATGGGCGGTCCCAGGGCCACGGTAGCTCCCCAGGAGAGCGTTTCGGGAATGATCCGGCGAATCGATGCCAGCACCATCGCCGATACCGGGCGGTTCCAGGATTATCAAGGCGAGGATCGACCTTGGTAACGCCAATGTCGGAATCTCTCTAAACTCCGACTCTGATACGCCTGGAAATCAGCGGCGGTTTGTTGACGGAGAATCCCGTACATGAGACTTATCCCGCGTCGCGGTGATTCATCGGCGTTGCGCCGGGTAATCAATCGCGCGGGGCGTTTATAAATACCGAGGCCACATGACCATTACATTGCACAAGGGCGATCTGCCCGACGGATTGAGCTTTGGCGATTCGGTCGCCGTGGATAGCGAGACCATGGGCTTGCGACCGGAGCGGGACCGGTTATGTCTTGTGCAATTGTCGGCCGGGGACGGGGACGCGCATCTGGTGCAACTGGCCCAGGGCGCTTATGTGGCGCCAAATCTGACGGCGTTGATGAACGACCCGTCGGTGACCAAGATCTTTCACTACGCGCGGTTTGATATCGCGGTCATGCAAGCCTATCTCGGGGTGATGGCGACGCCGGTTTACTGCACCAAAATCGCGTCCAAGCTGGTGCGGACCTATACCGATCGCCATGGCCTGAAGGACCTTTGCCGGGAACTGTTGGGTGTCGATCTTTCCAAGCAACAGCAATCCTCCGACTGGGGTGCCGACACGTTGTCCGAGGAGCAGTTGAACTACGCCGCGTCGGATGTGCTGTATTTGCATCGGATTCGAGGCATACTGGACGAGCGTTTGGCGCGCGAGGGGCGGGCGGAAATCGCCCAGGCCTGTTTCGACTTCCTGCCGACGCGCGCGACATTGGATCTGATCCGCTATGATGACGAGGATATTTTCAGTCATTGATTCGCCCGCCGAGCGATATCGGAAAGGGCATCATGATGGCTGAACTGGGCCTGTCGGGCGCCGACGACAAACGGCGCGGGCCCGCGAGGCGGCGCGGGAGCTTCGGATTCGCGCTCAATCGACGACGCCCGGTCGCTCGGGCCAGCCGCCTTGTCGCTTTCATGAAACTGATCCTGCCGGCCACCGCCTTGGCGATGGTGGCGCTGACATTCGCTTGGCCACAATTATTGCCGGATCAACGGGAAATTCGCATCGGCGATGTTCAGATGGCCGGCGTGAATGTCGATGGCTTGGTAATGGACAATCCCCGATTCGTGGGCACCGACGCCGAACAACGGCCCTATCAGGTTACAGCGGCCAGCGCGTCCCAACGGGGCCGGGCCGACCGGCTTGTCTATCTCCGGGACCCAAAGGCGGATATCCTGATGAAGAACTCCGGGTGGGTCGCAATGGCGGCTCAATCCGGAATCTATGACAAGAAGGCCGAGACGGTGGATCTCTCCGGCGGTGTTACGCTGTTCTATGATCGTGGGTATCAGTTCGAGTCTCAGAGCGCCCGCATCGATATGCGCGCGGGTACCGCGGAAGGCCGCCAGCCGGTTGTTGGGCATGGCGAGGGCGGCCATATCGAGGGCGAGGGCTTTCAACTGTTCGACAGAGGCGCGCGCATCATATTCACCGGCAAGGCCAAGGCGGTGCTGCGGGGAACCGGAAGGGAGCCGTCATGATCGCCACGGGGAAAGAAACATGGCTTCGTCCGATCGCTGGGGTTGTCTTGGCCCTCGTCGTCTCAATCGCCTGGGCGGCGCCGGCGAGCGCGCAGCTCAAGGTTGACGGCAACGCCGACCCGGTGACTGTGGAGGCGGATAACGGTATCGAATGGGTGAGCGACCAGAAAATGTATATCGCCCGGGGTAACGCCAAGGCGACCCGAGGCGCGATCAGTGTCGCCGGAGAAACCTTGACGGCGCTGTACCGCGAAACCGATTCAAACGAGACCGAGATTTATCGTCTCGAGGCGCTGGGCGGCGTGATTATCGCCTCTCCGGAGCGAACCGCTTATGGCGAGCGCGCGGTCTATGACCTGGATCAGGCGGTGGCGGTGGTTTTGGGAGAGAATCCGCGCATGGTCACCGCCGAGCAAACCATCACCGCGACGGAAAGTCTGGAATATTGGGAGAAACGCCGCATCGCCGTGGCGCGGGGAAACGCCGAGGCGTCCCAAGAGGACAGGGAGATCCGCGCCGACGTCTTGACCGCGTTCTTCGAACCCAAGCGCGATGGTTCACTCGAGGTCGTTCGCATGGATGCGATAGGTGGCGTGGTGATTACCACGCCGCGAGAGGTCGCGCGCGGTGACGAGGGTGTCTATAATGTCCGCAAGGGCATCGCCACGTTGTCCGGAAATGTCAGGATTACCCGAGGAGAGACTCAGTTGAACGGCGCGTTGGCGGAGGTGAACTTCAAGACCGGCATCAGCCGTCTGCTATCATCCGGTCCCTCCACCTCCAAGTCCGGGCAACGGGTGCGTGGTCTTTTCACGCCCAAGAAGAAAACCAAGCGGGAGTAACCGGGCGGTGACGGACGGGACCAGCAGCCGCGGCGGCACGATGAACGGATCGACGGACCAGCCGACGACACCGCGCCTGGTTAGCGCCAATTCGGGACTGGTGGCGCGCAACATCGGCAAGCGTTTCAAGATGCGGCCGGTGCTGCGCGATGTCAGTCTAGAAGTCCAGCGTGGCGAGGCGGTTGGCCTGTTGGGGCCGAACGGAGCGGGCAAGACAACGAGTTTCTATGTCATTACCGGACTGATCTCGGCCGATTACGGCTCGATTCTCTTGGATGGAGCCGATATCTCCGATCTGCCGATGTATCGCCGTGCCAGGCTCGGGATCGGATATCTGCCTCAGGAAGCATCGATTTTCCGGGGACTGACGGTTGAGCAAAACGTCCGGGCCATCCTTGAGGTGGTCGAGCCGGACGAGGACCGGCGCGACGCCATGCTTGACGATCTGTTGGCGGAATTCTCGATCAGCCATTTGCGTCGTACCCCGGCACTGGCGCTTTCGGGCGGGGAACGCCGACGAGTCGAGATCGCCCGGGCCTTGGCTTCGCATCCCAGCTTCATGCTGCTTGACGAACCGCTGGCGGGCATCGATCCGATCGCTCTAGGCGAGATTCGAGATCTGATAGCGCATCTCAAGGATCGCGGTATTGGTGTTCTGATCACCGATCATAATGTCCGCGAGACCCTGGATATCGTCGACCGCGCCTATATCCTGCACGATGGCGCGGTGCTGATGGAGGGGCCACCCTCCGAAATTGTCGCGCATCAGGACGTCCGCCGCGTTTATCTCGGTGAACGTTTTCGCTTGTAGACGGGGGCGCGAGAATGGCTTTGTCACAGCGACTGGACCTTAGACAGTCTCAGTCCCTGGTAATGACACCGCAATTGCAACAGGCCATCAAGCTGTTGCAGTTCTCGAACATGGAGCTTTCGGAATTCGTCGATGGTGAGCTCCAGAAAAATCCACTCTTGGAACGTGACGAGGGCGAGGCGCCGACAATCTCGGACGCCGTCGACGCTGATAATCTTAACGCCTATGAGGTCGCCCGCGCGGGAGAGGCCGAGGCGATGCCGACGCCGGACGGTTTCGGTGACGAGCCGACGGGCGACATGGTGGACAACGCCGAGGCGACGACGCTGCCGGACCAGGCGAGTGATCCGAACGATATCGACTATGACAATAACTGGGGAAGCGCCGGGATCGAGGAAACCGACGCCGGCGCCGGCTATGGCGAGGTCGGCCTCTCGCTCTCTGGGCCCGTGGGAACTGGGGGGCGTTCCGATTTCAGCGATGACGAGTTCGGTCTCGATCAATCCGCCAGTGCCGACAAGACCTTGCGTGAACATCTCTACGAACAGCTTGGCATTGATTTCCAGGACCCGGCCGAAAAGGTGATCGGCGCGCATCTGATCGAGATGTTGGATGAGACCGGTTATTTTCTCGGCGACATGAACGACGTGGTCGAGGCGCTTGGTTGTGAAATCGAACAAGTGACGGCGGTGTTCGAGAGGTTGCAGCAGCTTGATCCCCCCGGTGTCTTCGGGCGTGACCTGGCCGAGTGCCTGGCGCTGCAGTTGAAGGACCGCGACCGTTTGGACCCGGCGATGCAGGCCTTGCTGGATAATCTCGATCGGCTCGCCAAGCGCGATCTCGCGGGCCTGAAGAAACTCTGCGGTGTTGATGACGAGGACATGGTCGAGATGATCGAGGAGATCCGCTCTCTCGACCCGAAACCTGGTCTCGCCTTCGAACCCTCGGTGGACGAGCAAGTCGTTCCCGATGTGCTAATGCGGGCCGGACCGGGCGGAAACTGGATTCTCGAACTCAATCCCGAGTCCTTGCCCCGGGTTCTCGTTAACAACAGCTACTATTCGATGGTGGCCAAGCGCCCCATGAAGAAGCAGGACAAGGAGTATCTAAGCGAGTGCCATCAATCGGCGAACTGGCTGGTTCGGTCGCTGCACCAAAGGGCGACGACGATTCTCAAGGTCGCGACGGAAATCGTTCGTCAGCAGGACGGGTTTTTCCGGTTCGGTGTTCAGCACCTCAAGCCCTTGGTGCTACGCGACATCGCCGAGGCGATCAGCATGCATGAGAGCACCGTCAGCAGGGTGACCAACAACAAATACATCTCCACGCCGCGTGGAATGCTCGAGTTGAAATACTTTTTCACGTCGGCGATCGCATCGGCGGCGGGAGGCGAGGCGCATTCCGCCGAGGCGGTGCGTTTCAAGATCAAGGCGTTGATCGAGGAAGAGCCGAGGAACAAGATCCTTTCGGATGATCGGTTGGTTGAAATTCTTCGGGGGCAGGGTGTTGAAATCGCGCGCCGGACCGTGGCGAAATATCGCGAGGCGATGCGCATTCCCTCCTCGGTTCAACGCCGACGCGAGAAAGCGATGGCGCCCTGAAAGGTTAAATTTCTCGACGATCGCGCATCCCGCGTTCGACCGGGGGAACGAGGATTGCCGGGCTTGACTTGGCCAGGGCACGATCATATGGTCCCGCGCCTCGCGAGTGGGCGACGCGAACAGACGGCGACCGACTCAAAAAATTGGTCGAGCGACCCCATATACTAGATTGCGATAACAGTGATTGGGTCATCATGCAGATTGCCGTGAATGGTAAGCAATTTGATATCGGCGATTCGCTCCGTGGTCACATCGACGAGTCGATTCGGCAGATTTCGGAGAAGTATTTCTCGAATCCGATCGACGCGACGGTAACGATGTCACGAGAGGGCGGAAAGGTGCGCGCCGATATCTCGGTTCATGTCGGACGCCGTATTCTTATCCAAGGCCAAGCCCAGAATGCCGACGCCTACGCGTCCTTTGACAGCGCGGCGGCGAAGATCGACAAGCGTCTCAGACGTTTCAAGCGGCGGCTGCGCGACCATGACCATCAGGCGCCTCCCGTTGATGGTCTGGAAGCCCAGGAAGTCGTTTTCGCGGCGGAGAACGAGGCGGATGACGTCCCCGTCGTTGAAGAGGACGCGGAGTGGCGGCCCGTGGTTGTCGCGGAAATGGCGACCAGAATTGATTCGATGACCGTGGAATCCGCGGTCATGCACATGGAACTGTCCGAGGCCCCGGTCTTGATGTTTCGGAATGCCGCGCATGGAGAATTGAACGTGGTGTTCCGCCGATCGGACGGCAATATCGGCTGGATAGACCCCAAAAGCACCAGTTGAATTCTGGTCACGCGTCGGCATCTAGATAGTCTGCCGCGTAAGAGACGCTGGTGGCGAGGAAAACGATGGAACTGGATAGCATCCTTACTGTTGAGTCTGTTATTCCGCATCTCAAGGCCTCGAGTAAGAAGCAGGCCTTGCAGGAACTCGCGCGGAAGGCGGCGGAGGTTTCCGGACTGGAGCAACGCGAGGTTTTCGACGTGCTCTTGGAGCGTGAGCGACTGGGGACGACGGGCGTGGGCGATGGAATCGCGATTCCCCACGGTAAGCTGGCTAGTCTTGATCAACTACGCGGTATCTTCGCGCGCGCCGACCGCGCCATTGATTTCGATTCGATCGACGACCGGCCGGTTGATTTGATTTTCCTGCTCCTAGCGCCCGAGACGGCGGGCGCGGACCATCTCAAGGCCCTCGCGAAGGTGTCGCGTCTCCTGCGCGATGCTCAAATGTGCGATAAATTGCGGGGCTGCGAGACCACCGACGCTATCCTGGCCTTGCTCACGCAAACCCCGTCCAGTAACGCCGCCTGATCCCCTCTCGGAAAAACGCTTATTCGGAAACGGTGGCCTTGGACGGCGCTCGCTTGCCTGTCGAAGCCCGTCGAATCGCAATGTTCTTTACCCGCGCGTCGGGAAGCGGCCGGTGTAGATCGATGTTCAGCAGGCCACTGTCGGTTTCCGCCGCGATGACTTCGATTCCCTCGGCTAGCACGAATGTCCGCTGAAACTGGCGAGCCGCGATGCCGCGGTGCAGATAGACCCGTTCCTCGTCATCGGTCTGCTTGCCTTGAATGATCAGCTGATTGCCTTCCATTCGCACGGAAAGATCACTCTCGGAGAACCCGGCAACGGCCAGCGTGATTCGCAGACCATCCTCTGAAACCTGTTCTATGTTGTAGGGTGGATATCCGTCATTGGAGGATTTAGTCACCCGGTCGAGCGTCCGCTCGAAGTGATCGAATCCGAGTAGTAACGGCGAATTGAAAAGCGATAAGCGTGTCATGGCGAGACCAACCCCTAAGCAAGCGAGACGATCCGAGTTAGTGGCCCAAGAATCTGGCGCCACCGGATCCGCCCGCGCGGCGCGGACCCAGCTTGATTCAATCTGTTCTTATCTAGGGGCGACACGGGCCGATCACAACCCCATGATGGTATTGAGTGACGTCAACCTCCCCTGGTGTGCTTGTTTGTGGCATGTCGGCGGAAAATGTTTAAACCCCGATGCGCGTTCGTGGTAACCGGGCGTGGTTGAGGATCTGAAGGCATCACCAAGATGGCTGACGCGGATATTTCATTCGAGACGGACGAGGAGGCCGCCAAAGCCGATCTCGATCCTTCGACTCATTTCGCGTTCGAACACAAGATCTTTCAGGTATAAGGACGCCAGATTCGCGCTTACGGGCCCGGATCGCATCCCGGCGCTGCGGATAAATGTCGGAGAGCACGAGGCGTCAATCCCGCTCGAATCGCTTTGTCAGGAATTCAACATCGATCCCGAGAGTTCCGACGGCCAGATGCTGGAACAAGTGGCGCAAGGTCTGAAATTCGTCCGTGACATTCGCCCGGGAGATACAATTCCAAGAGAGTTGCTGGACGGAACCGCCAGTTGGAGCATCGACGAAAGCCATAAGGTGTTGGCCAAGAACAAGGTCATGGCGGCGGTCGCGGCCTGGGTCAGCGGTCAAGGCAAGAAAAAACTTACGCCGCCTCAGATCGAGGCGATGCTGGCGAAACCGGAAACCAAGGATCAGATCGAGACCGGTTTGGATAAAATCGCCTTGGCGCTCGGAATGGGTAAGGGTAAGCGGCAATAGGTTCTGGACCTGATCGACAGGTTGGCGCGCGAACTTGCTTATATCGAAGGGTTGCGCGACCGCTACGTGCATGCATCGGAGATTGTCACAAAGCTCACGCAAGTCGCCGCGTTGTACAATACCGACAGGATTTTATCGACGAGATCAACCGGGTGAAGGTGCTGATGCGCCCACCCATCAAGGATTTCAGGACGATCTTCGCCCAGGTGGATGGGCAAACCGATGACGTTGTCGCCATGCTGAAGGCGTTCAACCGGCAACTGGTTTATATCCGAGAGATGCGCGATGAGTTGCATCAGAAAATGCTGATTTGGGACGAGGCGATCGAACATTGGGAACTCGACCTTTCCTATAAATCCAAGGCCAGCCGGGAAGCGGTCCAATTCACCTATCGGTTTGTCGCCCACAATTTTCCGCAAAGCACGGATTGGTTTTAACACGCCGGTTCGGCGTGGCGCTTTCGGCTTGATCAGCGCGTCGAACGCCACCACCTCTAGAAACCGAGGTATTTGTGTTATCTTTTCCCAACCTCGGTTATGGGGACGGGGGGCCGGCGGTTCGCGCGACGCGACGCCGATCGCGCGAGATTGATCGAAAGGATCGTGGTGAGCTCCGATACGCCCCTAGGGCCGATGCTTGCCTCGCAAGCCGCGGCCAGTCAGAGAACGGCCATCGCCGAGGAACCGCCAGAGCGGATCGCGCTACGAAAACTGAGCCAGCGCGAACTTTTGGTCGTCGTCGACAAGCACGAGAAATTCCAAACCGGTCGCAATGGCGGTCAACGCGCTTCGTTGGCTTCCTGTGATCTGAGTTTTCTCGATCTCCGGGGTATCACCTTGACCGGCGCGGATTTCAGTGGCGCCAATCTTCAGAACGCCGACCTTCGCGGCGCCGACTTGTCCCAGTCCACGCTATTCGCCGCCGATCTGAGGCGCGCGGACCTAAGAGAGGCGAAACTGGATCGGGTGGATCTTCGCGGCGCGTGTTTCCGGGCCGCCAACCTGACCGACGCGAGCCTTGTTGACGCGGATCTTCGCGATGGTGTTTTGCTGAAACCCGATAAGGCTGGAAACCTGGTATCGGCGAGACCCGAGGGCGAGGCGATGGACATGGCGGCGGCATCCGCCCTGCGTGTCAACATGGCCCAAGCCAAGCTTTCGCATTCCTTCATCGTGCAGACGGATTTGACCGACGCGAATATGCGGAACTGCAAATTCGTGCGTGCCAATCTCAGCCATTCGAATTTCACCGGCGCCAATCTTGAAGGCGCCGACCTGACCGAGGCGAACCTGACCGGCGCGATCCTGCATGGCACGATCCTCTACAACGTCACGCTAAGCGGCACGACCCTGGACGACGCCGATCTCGCCGGCGCCGTGTTCAGCAATATGGATCGCGAGACGCTGGAAGGCCTGGGGGCGGTCATGCCCCGGCTTCTCAACGCCTTGGGCGACGAGATGCGGGCCATGCTGATCAGCCATGGCACCTGGATCCGTACCGCCGGTCGCGAAGGCAAGCGGGCGGATCTACAACGCTGGGACGTGAGCGGTCAGACCCTGGCGTCATTGAACCTGGCGGCGGCGGATCTTGCCTACGCGGTGATGAACAACTGCGATCTATCCGGGAGCGAGTTGTTGATGGCGGACGCCACTTTCGCGGATCTTCGCGGCGCCAATCTGAGAAACACCGATCTTCGCGGCATCACCCTCAGGCGCGCGAATCTGGCGGGCGCCGATTTTTCCGGAGCCAAGATCGGACCGATCCAGATCGTCGGCGCGACAACCCAATTCTGGCCTTGCCACTTCGAGAGCGCGCATCTGCAAGAGGCCAAGTTCACTGGCGCGGATCTGCATCAGGCGGTGATGACCGCCTGCGACTTCACCAACGCCAATCTCAGGGATTGTAATCTGAAGGGCGCGGTCTTGCGGGATTCCCAATTCGCGGGCGCCGATCTTCGCGGCGCGAATCTGGACGGCGCGGATATCAGGGGCGCGCTCAACCTCGTCCAATGAACGACCACGGCTTGAGCCCACCGGGCTCGGTGCCCGAGATTACGCGATCGGTTACGCGAGGCGCGGCCCGTTTGTTGGGTGATCTAGGCCTAGGCGTGCTGACAGAGTTCTCGCTGGCCACCGGCAGGCGGGTTGATGTGATCGGCATTGACCGCGCCGGTATGATAACGGTTATCGAGGTCAAGGCATCGGTCGCCGATTTCAAGGGCGATCGTAAATGGCGGGAATATCTCGACTTCTGCGATCGATTTTTTTTCGCCGTTTCGGCGGATTTCCCACGCGAGCTGCTGCCGATGGACGAGAATTGCGGCGTGATCATCGCGGACCGCTTTGGCGCGGAGATCTTGCGCGAACCCGTGACCGAAAAACTCGCGGCGGCGAGACGCAAGGCGGTTACCCTGCGCTTCGCTAGGACAGCGTCCCAGAGACTGCAATCCATGTTGGATCCTGGTCTATAACGTCAATCCAAGGCTAACTTTGTCTCGTCGCCCTGGCGAACGGCAGGGCCATGCTTCGATTGGGCAGCGCGGCGGGAGCAACTTTTTTCAACGCTGGCACGCGTTGGCCGTCGGATCGGGCGGATGGCTCCGGTTCAAGGCCCTGCCGTGCGCCAGGGCGACGATAGGGTTCCGTGGGTCTAAATCATTGGTGGTCGGATATTTGATGGCTTCTAAGCCCGCCCGTCAGACAGCGAACCTCTGGACCGCGTCCGGATCGAAGCTGAAGCCCATGCCGGGGCGGTCCGGGATCAGGATATCGCCGTCGACCATCTCCATGCGCTCCTGGAACAGCTCGGTGAACCAGGGCATGTGTTCCGAATAGGTCACGTTGCCGGCGGCGGCGCAGAGCTGTAGGGAGTGTTCGGTGAAGATATGCGGGCTCACTGGAATATCCAGGGCGGCGGCCATGTTCGCAACCTTTAGCCACTCCGAAACCCCGCCGACTCGCTCCAGGTCGGGCATAAGAATATCGGCGGAGCCCCGCTCCAGCATGTCTTGAAAGCCATGGCGCGTGTATTCGGTCTCGCCGCTGGCGATCGGCGTGTCCAACGCTTCGGCGACCCGCGCCGACCCGGCCAGGTCATAGGCCTGCACCGGCTCCTCGAACCAGACGAGATTGTATTGCTCCAGCCCGCGTCCGAGACGAATCGCGTGGTTGACGGTTAGGCCCTGATTGGCGTCGGCCATAAGGTCGATGGACGGGCCGATCGCCTCACGCACGGCGGCGACGCGCTCGAGATCCACCGCGATGTCCGGCAGACCGATCCGCATCTTCACCGCCTTGAAACCTTCCGCGACGAATTGTCTGGCCTGTGTTTGAAGCGCGTCGATGCTCATGCTGGCCCAGAGCCCGCCGCTGGCATAGGCCTTCACCCGATCGCGGGCCCGGCCCAGCATGTGGCCGACCGACATCCCCGCCGCCTTGCCCTTGATATCCCAACAGGCGCAGTCGATGGCGGCGATACCAAAGATCGTCACGCCCTTGTGGCCGAGGAAATTGATCTCGCGCCACATGTCGATATAGAGCGCCTCTGTATCGCGCGGATCCTTGCCGATAACGGTCCCCTCCAAGGCCCGAACCATGGCGTCGAGCACCGGCACCTTGTGCCCTCCGATGGCCCAGAGATAGCTCTCCCCGGTCACGCCCTCGTCCGTGTCGAGCCAGACCAGAAGACCGGCAACCCCGGTTATACGATGGATCGAGGTGCCGATCGGCTCTGGAAACGGGATATTGATCGCCTGGGTGCGAATGCCGGTGATTTTCATTGTCCATTCCTTCGGGAGCCGGGATCGGTTTTCGAGGGCGCGCGAAATCGGCACCCATCTCTGTGCGACTTTATCACCTATAAATCCAACTGAAGACCCTGGTGAAGCCCAAGATTCAAAGAGGCCTAGATCGCTTGGGCGTTCTCGTCCCGAAGCAGTTTGGAGAAACGATACTCGTCGACGAGGGGATCAATCATCGCCAGATCGGGGTTGTTTTCCTTTAGTCGACGAACCGCGATCAAAGAGGTCTGTTCGTCTGGGGCGTTGACCTTGGCCACATATCTTAGGAAACGCCGATCCACCCACTGTCCGGCTTGCTTCCATTCTCCGGCCCGCGCATGGATCGTAAGCAAGGGGATATCCGTGGAGTCGAAAACCAAATTGTCTTCCTGAAAACAGGCCGACAGAGCCGGGTCGCCGAAATCATCAAAGGTTCCGCCACTGAAGTCACGCCCGCCTCGATAGTCTCTTACCTCTCCCCAACGCAGGATCCTTATAGGGTCCTTCGGGCTCTCATTGGTCAGGAGATGGATCGCGCAGTCCGGGCATTGGGTAGCGATAAAGTCATAGTCCACCAAGTCCAGCCCGATGCGCCCATTTTCCGCTCGCAGCGCCTCCAAATAGTCATGCGCCCGTCGTATCTGCTCGTCCAACCATAGCCCGGTGGCCAGTCCGATCCGGAGTTTTACATTCTCGCTCGCTTGGCCGATATGCGCCCGCTGGCCGATGACGTTGACGTGGGAGTCCGCGCCCAGGAACTTTTCAAGCTCTCGTATCGTGCGGAAAGTTGGATTGAACCCTCCCGCGCCCAAAGTAACCGGCTGGTGACGAATTCGATCGAGGGTCGCGTGTGACAGCCCTGATTTGCGAGCGAGGTCCGACAAAGCAGACGGATGTCGGTCTATAGCATCAATAAGCGCACGCAAGTACTGAGTAATTCCCGGCATTTGTCCAACCTCTAATCCCGTCGACCGTGGCAACACTCGCTAAATGACGTGCCAGGGATAAAGTATTTTTCAACCGTTACGCGACAAATATGATTTAATTGTGTAGTTTCAGAATGTTATTAGATTGGATGATCCTTTAAGCCTGCAAGCTGGATCAACAATGTCTCGCGCTCTTGAATTAGTCAAACACCTTCGCGTCGCCGAAACGGGACGTTGTGTGATGGCCACGAGGATCATCGAATGCGATGTGTGGTCAACTCGAGAAACCTACCTTATCACCATGGAAACGGCTTTCTGGAGCGCGCTTGACGAGTTTGTGACGACCCTGGGCTTGTCGTTTGGTGAAGTCGTCGCAACCGCCGCGCAAGCCGCGCGATGCGAGAACATGTCCGTGGAAGACATGCTCCGGAACACACTGATCAGGTATTTTCGGAACAGACCCGACGTCGACGATCACACGGCGTTCGCGCCTGTCACGCCGCCTCTGTCCGCGCGGCTCGCTCCTCGGCGCATGGCAAGGCTTTTAAGGCGGGCATGACCTTTTCGGCGAACAGCTCCATATTGGCCTTGGCGAGGTCGTGCGGCATGCCGGCCATTGAGAAGATGCCCGTGAAACGGTCCGAGCCGATGCGGTCGCCGATCGCGGTGATCTTTTCGATGCATTGATCGGGCGTTCCGTAGACCTGTAGATCCATGAAGAATTGAATCGCGCCGTCCTCGTCCTTCTGTAGGGTTTCGGCGAACTTGCCGTAATACTCGTAGCCCTTTTGACCCTTCAGATGGTCCTTGTGAAACTCGTAGTGGTCGAGGACGGTCTGCCAATAGCCGCCGATATAGCGCCGCGCCAGCGCCTCGGCGCGCTTCTCGTCCTC
>JAYOIK010000101.1:0-13677 GCA_038118725.1 Alphaproteobacteria bacterium
TTGCGGTAATTTTTTTAGCCGTTGGATTTCTAGGGCGTGGTGGTTGGGGTGCGCGGGTTTAGCGACCATCGATAGTGGGACTACTCTAAGAAATCATTCATGACGCCTGCTGATCCGTCTTCTGGGGACGTTGATTTAACTTGTTTGATCCCGCGCTAGGGTGGCGTGGAAATTCTCGCTGGGAATCGCTGTGCAAAAAATTGCATGAAAAAATGGCTTTGCTATTGCGGAAATTGAAAAAAAACTGGTATTTTGGATTTGCTGCACAGTTTTTCGCATGGAACGCGCCGTGACAGGTGGGTATGCGCCAAAAATTATGACAATGTTGGAGTGGGGTGGGTTTCGCTGTCATCGATTTGTGACGGATGGCCATATATCGCGACCGGATTTGGCCCGAAAGGCAGGGTTGGCAAACGGAACGTTGAAAGGGATAGAGACTCCCGGTTTTTCCCCGTCTGTGAAAACGCTCCGCGCACTCGAGATGGTTATACCTTGGGAATATCAGCCCGATTCGATTGTTCGAGATGGCGGTATGATTGACCTTTCACACTATGTCGAGGGGCATCGACTAGCGCGTTCTGAGAAAATCGAGTCAGAGAAGTTCTATTTGGACCGTGATGCCGTGGACCGAATCGATAACGGTCAGATAGCCAAGATTCGGAAGGCCGCTGAGCAGCTCTCTGGGCGCGACGGTACTATTCCCGAAAGTCAGTTTGATCGGGTGGCTTTCAAATCCTTGGCGCCGCAAGCCGCCGTGCACGTAATCGATGTTACGAACCCTATGCCTGAAGATTTTGTCTACGAGGTCTGGGATTCGACAACAGGATGGCGAGACAGCCAAGATTTGACAGGTTTCCGGGTGTCGGAAGCCTCGTATTCAGTTTTGATGGATTGTACTTTCGAAGATTTTAAAGCATGTCGAGATCTCCGATGGCCGAATTTAGCCGCTATATCGAGAAAATTTTCACACGGTGATAACCGGCAGTTCCTGCGGTATTTGCACCCTATCTCTGGTAACGACGGCAGCCTTAAGGTCTTGTGTATTTGCCGACCTAAGGAGTTTCACGCGTGACTTTATCTCTTCTAGCGCCTCGTCCTTGGACGACCAGAACAATGTTAGCTCATGTGTCTCATCGACATGTGGAAAGTAATGTCTCGGTAGTGTGGTCCGGTGTCTATAGCCATAACGTCGGATCGGAATGTTTGCCCGCGCAATGTCGGAAAAAGCGGTCGTCACAGTGTAGTTAACATCTTCCATTGTAGCGAAAACCCAATGCAAACTTCCCAGATACCAACTGAACGCTTTGCCAGGAATGAAACTTTCCATTGCGCCACCGATGCTAATCCATCCCGAATTTTGTCGAACGGAACGCGAGTCGAGACGGCTATCGATTCTGGAAAAGCCGTAAGATGTTGGATTATCCATCCAGATTGCGCCGCTTTCGACCGCTCGTACAAAATTGTCAGTTTCGATTGTCCTCCAGGCTCGGGTAGCGACGACATTGTCGTCTCGATCCAAAATCGAAACGAAGCGGCTTTGGGATTGATCGCAAAATCGCGGATTGAAAGGGCTAGGGATCCTCGCTCCTTTCGATATCCTCATCTCACGCCATCGCTGCATATCGTTGCCAACAATATAGGAGAAGCCATTCTCAAGTAATTTTTGAGCAACTAGGTCTTGTAGTACTTTGGCAGAGTATTTTTCGCGCATGTGCATCTCCCGGGTTGAAAACGCGGAAGTATTCTACGCGAGTGCTGAGACTCAGCCTTTGTGCTGCAGTGCGAACTGTCTCCAGTAAAGTTAAGAAGTGCTCGAAAGCGTTATCTTTTAACTCAAGCAATGGTGAACAATGAACCGCTCCGTTCGAAACATCGAGATCGCCGGGCGCCGCACGAGCTTCCGACTGGAAGACACGTTTTGGGAGGGCATGCGTCGTTGCGCGCGCGATAAGCAGATCTCCGTTGACGAGGTGATCAACCAGGCCGTCATGCTTCACCGCCGGGGTGGCGCGTCCATGACATCGGCCGTTAGGGTTTTTTTAATTACCTATTTTCAACAGCTTGCGGATGAAAAAGCCCTGTCAGGGAATCGCTAGATGATTGATCGAAATCCGACGACGCCGGTCCGGCTCAATATCGAAATCAGAGGGCGACGCACCTCCTTTTCCCTGGAGGCGGCAGTCTGGGATGCCCTCACGCAGATGTGCCGGGACCGCGAGAAAAGCGTGGATGCACTGGTCGAGGAGATCGTGGCGAACGCCGAGCCGGGGAGCAGTATGTCATCGTCGATCCGCAGCGCCGTTCTGCGGCATTTCATGGACAGTGTCGAGGCCGCGTAGCCGCGAATCGGAGCGAATCGGGTGGTGGTGACACGCTGGAAGCCATTGATTTATGGCGATTTTTTCGCATGCGTGATGATGATTGTAATGGCCGATAAAATTTGATTGGAAGTTACTGGAAAATCCCGTGGAATTCCGACGTATGTTTTGAGAACCACCTGTTAGTCACATTCTCTAATGAAAAATAAAGTCGAACCATTACATGATTTACGGCGCGCGATGGGGAAACATGCCCCGTGCGGCCAATCGGGCCCGAAAGCTGGTGACCACGGGCGCGTGGGGTGGTAGCTCCGGGATATGAAAACGCTTCCTCCAACCGTTGCCCCCTACCAGCGGACCAAAACCTTCACGCGCGAGACCGTGCCCAAGGGGCTCTTGGCTGATCACGACACAAAGGCCGGTGTCTGGGGGGTGATAACCGTCGTTGAGGGGCGGTTGGAATACGTGATTCCGTCCGCCGGCGAGACGCTGATCCTTGATCCCGAAACACCCGGCATCGTTGAACCCGAGGTGCCGCATCATGTTCGCCTGCTCGGACCGGTAGCGTTCTTCGTCGAATTCCACCGCTAGGCCGCCGTTGAGGCGCGGGCCGCGCGACGGCACCCGTGACGGAACGGTCACGAGCCCGAGGCCCTGCCGTTCGCCAGGGCGACGTTGAGATTGGGGGGTGTTCGCCAACCATCCGATGACGTGCTCCTCCGTTGTCCTGGCGTAAGGCGGGGCCTCGCGATGGTTGCCGCCGGCGATTGGTCTTCAGTTTTGTGGTCGATGCCGAGAGGCCCTGCCGTTCGCCCGGGCGACGATGGAATGAGTTTGCGCGGTTCATCTTCGTCGCCCTGGCGCAAGGCAGGGCCCCTCGAAGGGGCTTGGCGAGCGCTTCGACGACCCGCTCGCGCTCTTTTCCCCTAAACCCCGAACAGGCGCCTCGCGTTGCCGGTGAGCATGGCCTCGACCTCGGCGTCGGAATAGCCGGCGGTCTCGATGACCTTGCGCGGTTCCTGGTCGCCGATCGGGAAGGGGTAGTCGGAGCCGAGCATCACCCTGTCGACGCCGACCTTGCCGGTGAGGAAGCGAAGCACGTCCGGCTGAAAGACGATGCTGTCGAAATAGAGCTTGTGGAACTGCTCCACCGGATCGACCACCTGCTCGGGGAAGGCCTTGTGGTTGCGCTCCAGCCGACCGAGCATATAGGGCAGGGCGCCGCCGCCGGTGCTCGCCACCACGACCAGCCCCTCGAAGCGGGTCAGGTGCCCGGTGAACAGCATCCGGCTGATCGATACCGATACGTCACAGACCCGGCCGACGGCGTTCATCATCTGCATGTCATGCAGCCGCGCGTCGTCGGAGCCGAACATCGGGTGGATCACGATGGGCGTCTTGAGCTCCGCCGCCGCTTCCCAGAACGGATCCAGGTCCGGGTCGTCCAGATTGCCGTGTGTGCCCTTGTTCTGGGTGCCGATCATCGCGCCGGGCATGCCGGCCTTGACCGCCTCGCGCAGCACCTGGGCCGCCAGCTTGCCGTCCTGAAGCGGGACCGTGGCGAGCGGGATCACCCCATCCCGGTCGCGGCAGTCGGCCAGCATCCCCTCGTTCAGGAAACGGCTCCAGTCGGCGCCTTCCTCGGCGGGGATCTCATAGCCGAAACTGTCCAGCCAGCCGCCCGGCAATTGCAGATCGACACCGGTATCGGCCATGAACTTTTGTCGCGGCTCGAACAGGCGCAACTTCGGCATGATCGGGCGAGTTGGCTTGCCGCCATTGAACGCGAGTTGAAACTTGTCGTCGTCGCTGATCAGTTTGACGGACGGGAATTCCGACGCCTTGGCGCTCATCGCCTCAAGGGTCGCCTGGGGCAGGATATGGGCGTGCGTGTCGATGATCATTTTCTAACTCTCCGTTTCCGCCGGCTGGTCCGCCAGAAGGTCGGAGAGCAGGCTCGCCCGCATCGGCAGGGTCAGGCATTCAATGTTGAAGGGCGAGAGCGCGTCGTTGATGGCGCTCGCCACCGCCGCCGGGGCGCCGAGATAGCCGCCTTCGCCAACACCCTTCTGGCCATGGCTGGTAAGCGGCGAGGGCGTGCAATGTTCCGCCAGCTTGATATCCGGAACTTCGTGCGACGAGGGCATGACATAATCGACGAAGGTGCCGGACAATAGCTGGCCGCCCGGCTCGTACGAAAACTCCTCGTACAGCGCCGCGCCGATGCCGTGCGCCGCGCCGCCGATCACCATGCCGCGCACGATGTCCGGATTGATCACCGTGCCGCAATCATGGGCGATGCAATACTCCGGCAGCGAGACCTTACCGGTCAGCCGGTCGATCTCGGCGTAGACGATATGGGCGGCGAAGGAATAGCAGGGATACATCTGCACCCGCCCGTCCGCTGTCGGCAGGGTGCCACCCTTGGGTACCTGGAGCACATGAACCGCCTGCATGCCCGGTTCCGTCAGTTCCGGCGGCATGTTGTGAAACTCGCGATGCGAGATCAGCGCGATCCTGGAAAGCGAGAGGGATAGGCTCGGATCATCCAACGCGGTGACCGCGCCGTTCTCGTAGCGGACCTGGTCGGTCGTCCGCCCGAGATTGTGAGCCCCAATGAGGATCGCTTGGTCGCGGATCTTTCGCGCCGCGCCCGCCGCCGCGCCGCCGAGCATGATCGCCATGCGGCTGGCGACCGGGGTGTTGCCGGGCAGACCGGACAGGGTATCGGAGTGAACCACACGGATGTCGTTCGGATCGATGCCCAGCTCCTCGCCGATGATGGTCGCCGCCAGGGTCTCGTGCCCCTGGCCCGAGGTCGAGGTCGCGATGGTCGCGGTGATGCCGCCGGTTCGGTCGACCTTGACCACGCAGGATTCCGGCCAGGTCGTGGTCTCGTTCTTCGGATTCAGCAGTGGCTCGAACGCGGAATTGCCGCCGCCGGGCTCAAGGCATGTGGCGATGCCGATCCCGGCGATCTTGCCGTCGCGCCGCGCCGCGTCTCGCCGGGCCAGCAGCGCCTCCACGTCGGCGAGGTCGAGAGCTTTCTTGAACACGGTGTGGTAGTCGCCGCTATCGTATTCCGAGCCGCTGGGGATCAGGTAAGGGAACTGATCGGCGCGGATGAAGTTGCGGCGGCGAACCTCGAGCCGAGATAGCCCAAGATGACGGGCGACCTTGTCGACCGCCGACTCAATCGCGACATTGGTCGGCGACATGCCGAAGCCGCGCACGGCGGCCTGTCCGGTCTTATTTGTCGAGACCGCGATCGCCTCGTATTCCACGCTGTTGATCTGGTAGGCGCCGACGATAGCGCTGACGGGCTTGCCGAGTTGAAAAGGCGCCCGCCCAGTCTGGCCGCCGACATCCTCGATCACCCTAAGCTTCATCGACTTGATCAGGCCGTCATCGTCGAAGGCGACGGCGACGTCGAAATGCCGATCCGGGCCGTGCATGTCTCCGCCGATCATGTTCTCCAGCCGGTCCTCGATCAGCCGGATCGGACGCCCCAACCGGCGCGCCAGGAAACCCGTGAGCACCGTGTGCTTGATCCCGCGCTTAACCCCGTAGGAGCCGCCGACATCGACATCGTAATGGGCGCGGACCTGATTGACCGGGATACGTAGCGCCGTCGCGATCTGTTCGGCGTAGGAAGGCATCTGGATCGAAGCCCAAACATCGAGGATCTCCGTGCCCATGTCCCACTCCGCCACCACCCCGAAGGTTTCCACCGGTACCGGCGCGCTTCGGCCCCAGCGCAGTTTGAAGGGCAATTCGTGGGGTTGGCCGGCAAAGTCCTCGGCGACCGGCCCCCAGGTGAAGGTGCGACGATAGAGAATGTTGGATCCGTGATCCTCGTGAACCGGAGGAGAGGTCGGCTCCAGCGCCTCCTCGGCGTCGATCACGTGATCCAGGGACTTGTACTCGACGTCCACCAGTTCGGCGGCGTCTTCCGCCAGGGCCCTGGATTCGGCGACCACGGCGGCGATCCATTCGCCCGCGTAGCGAGCGACGCCGTTGGCCAGCGGATAGCATTTGACGCCGGGCGTATCGACGGCGTTGGCCAGGGGGTTCGTGGCGGCGGCGAGAACATCACCGGTCAGGACATCCACCACGCCCGGCATGGCCAGGGCCTCTGATGTGTTGACCGAGGCGATGCGCGCGGCGGGATGGGGGCTGGTGACCAGAGCTACGTGGAGCATGCCGGGCCGACCGATATCGGCGACGAAGTGACCGGCGCCGGTGATGAAGCGTCCGTCTTCCTTGGGGCGGCGCTTGGCCGAGACAAAGCGGCGGGGGGGCGTCTCAGACATCGCCGGCCTCCGTTCCCAAGGCTTCCGGCGCTTGACGCATGCGGGCTCCGGCGAGGCGGATCGCGTCTACAATCTGCACGTATCCGGTGCATCGGCACAGGTTACCGGCGATCGCCTCGCGGATCTCCTCGTCGCTGGGGTTCGGGTTGCGGGTCAGCAGGTCCTGTCCGGCGATCAGCATGCCGGGCGTGCAATAGCCGCATTGCAGCGCGTGAGTCTCCCAAAAGGAATCCTGGAGGATACCGAGCGCGCCGTCCTCCTCCCGCAACCCCTCGACCGTGGTGATCTCGTGTCCGTCGGTCTGAACCGCGAACATCAGGCAGGACCGGATCGGCTCCCCGTCCAGCAAGACCGAACACGCGCCGCAGACACCGTGCTCGCACCCCACATGAGTACCCGTGAGGCCGAGCTGCTCCCTCAGAAAGTCCACGAGGGTCTGTCGCGGTTCCACCTCGGCTTGGCGCGTCGCGCCGTTGACGGTAACGGAAATCGAATGGGTCATGTGGCGCCGCTCCCGGCTCCGCGCTCTTGATGCGTCTTTGCCCGGTCTCGCGCCGCCTTTGTTGCCCGCGCGAGCATGCCAGGCGCCACGCGCAGCCGATAGGCGGCGCTGGCTTGAACATCGCTCTCCGGACTTAGTAGGGGAGTAATGAGGTGGGCGGCTTCGTCAATGTCGCTATCCGCGAGGCGAGTACCCATCAAGGCCTCCATTGTTGGCGCGCAGAGCACTGGAACGGGCGCGGCGCCGGAAACGCCGAGGCGGATATGCTTGCAGGTTCCATCCTCGGTCAGGCCGATCTCGGCGGCGGCGCCGATGACGGCATAGTCGCCGGCGCGCGGACTGATCTCGTCGACCGCGGCGCCAACGGACAGCCCAGCCGGTGGTTTTGGAAAATGCACCTCGGCGAGACACTCGTCCTCTCGGATGGAGGTCTCCATCGCGCCAATCGAAAAATCCGTAATGTCCAGTTCTCTGGCCCCCGCCGTCGAGGCCAAGGTTACCCGCGCGCCCAGCGCGATGGCGGTCAACAGGATCTCCGCCGTCGGATCACCGTGGGCGAGACTGCCGCCGATGGTTCCCCGGTTCCGGGTCTGGATATGCCCTACATGCGGGAGGGCGGCGGCCAAAAGGGGCGCGTCGCGCCTGACGCTATCGGACGCCATAGCGGCGGTCTGGCGCGTGCAGGCCTTGATGATGACGTGGTGACCCACGGGGGCAACGCCGGCAAGCGCGTCGACATGGTTGATATCGATAAGATGCGTGGGGCGGGCGAGGCGCATAGCCATCATCGCGACAAGGGATTGACCACCGGCGATAACCCTGGCCTCGTCTCCGTCGCGCCGGAGCAGGTCGAGGACATCGTCCAAGCTCTCGGCCCTGGTGTAGTCGAAAGCGGCGGCCTTCATTGATGTTCTATCCCTCCGCCCAAGTCGGCGCGGCGCGCCCAGCCCACAAGTCGGCGCGGCGCGCCCAGCCCAATCGTTTCGTCCTTTTCGCGAGCCGGCTCCGCATATCAAGAATACGTCGTGGCGGCGCGCTCGGAAGGTGTGATTTTCGAGATTTTCCCCAACCTTAGCAGAAACGCGATAAATCACTTGACCTTCGGCCTCACAAGGCACATTTACAAATCTCTAGCGTGAGTGTCTTGAGAATTCAGTATGGCCCCAGATTTGGGCTCACCAGCCTCCTTCCCTGACATTGAGAACGCGACATCCAGGCCCGCGGGAACGCGGACCTGACACACGACCCGTGCAAGGAGACCATCAATGGCAACCGGTACCGTAAAGTGGTTCAACGCGACCAAGGGCTATGGCTTCATTCAGCCCGATGCCGGCGGACCCGACGCGTTCGTTCACATCACCGCCGTGGAGGCCGCGGGCATCCACAGCCTGAATGAGGGCGCCAAGGTGAGCTACGATCTCGAGACCGGCCGCAACGGCAAGGACGCCGCGGCCAATCTCCGCCTGCTCTAATTCAGCGCCGCCGCCTCGGCGGTGGTCATGAATGGCAAGATCGCATGGGCCGGCGCTTCGTCGGCCCATGCTTTCGTTTCGGCCCTCAATTTCGATTTCCTCACGCCACGCCAAGATCCGCCGGGTGGCCGAACATATAGGCGCCCACCGTCTGATAATGTGACCGACGCCCCTGAAGTTGCTGGGTCACGCTTCTGATGTCCCTGTAGCGCCTTTGAAACGGACTTTCCGCGCGGATCGCCGAGACGCCGGAGAGGTCGTAGACGGTTTCCGCCACCGCCTTGGCCTCGTGAATGCCGTGGGTCGCCGCGAGGCGGATACGGATGCGGTTGGCGACGGAAAGCGCGCCGGTCTCCAGCACCTCGGCCCAGATATCCTCGACCTCGTCGAACAGATACGCACGCGCCGCCTTGAGACGGGCTTCGCAGAGCGCCACGTCGTTCTGGATGACCGGGTTATCCATCATTTTCGACTTGGCCATGCGCGGGGTTTTATCCGTCGCCAGATCCATGAAGGCTTCCAGCATGGCGCGGGCGATGCCCTGTGCCGTCATCGAAAAGCCCATGGCATACATGCTCATCGACGGCATGGCGTAGAGCGTCGTTGCGTGGTGGCGTCCGCGATCGACGTCGCGAAGCGCCGTATAGGCCTCCGGCACGAACAAATCATCGATCTCGAAATCATCACTGCCGGTGGCCCGCAGGCCGATGACGTCCCAGGTGTCGATCCAGCGAACCGCGCTCGCCGGGAATAGCATGGTGCGAAGTTCCGGGGCGCCGTCCGGCGCCATGCGCCGCGAGCCGTCGGCCTCGAAAACCGGGACATGGCAGCCGAGCCAGGTCGCGTGCCTGCCGCCGCTGGCGAACGCGATCCGCGCGGTGACCCGATAGCCGCCCTCGACCACATGGGCCTCGGCCTTGCCGGGCCCCCAGGCGAGCACGGCCCGCGGATCGTCGCCGAACATGGTCTTGGCGACTTCGGGCGCGACATAGGCCGCCGCCATGGCGCAGCCGTTGCCCTGGCAGAGACACCACGCGGTGCTGGCATCGATCTTCGCGGCCGCCTCGATCGCCCGCGCGAAGGCCGGAGGTGGGGTTTCGAGCCCGCCGTGGGCACGCGGCAAGAGCATCCGAAACAGGCCGGCCTTCAAAAGCGCGTCCTGGACCGGCGGGGCGATCCGCCCAAGCCGTTCACTCTCGGCGGCGTGCTCGGAGATCGTCTCGGCGAGCGCCTCGACCGCGCGGGCCGGTTCCACGCTCTCGGTTTCGTCGGTGGTCATTGGGATCGCCATGCCGGTCCTTCCAAGGTTTACGCGGTCATGCCGCCGTCAACCGGCAGGGCGGCGCCGTTGACGAAGGAGGCTTCGTCCGAAAGCAGGAAAAGCGCGGCATTGGCGATCTCGTCCGGTTTGCCGGGCCGCCCCGCCGGACCCATGCCGCCGCGCGTGCGCACCAGTTCCTCCTTGTCCATGCCCTGGGTGCTTTGCTGATCCGGTCGGGCGACGAATACCCGGAGCATCGGCGTGTCGATGGGGCCGGGGCAGATCGCGTTGATCCGAATATTGTCCTTGGCGTAGCGCTTGGCCATGGCCCGAACAAAGCCGACGACACCGAATTTCGCCATGGAATAGACCGGACTGAACATCGACCCGGTAAGCCCCGAGGTCGAGGCGGTGAACAGCATGCTACCGCCGCCTCGGGCGCGAAGTTCCGGCAATGCGGTCTCGGTGGTAATGAACACCGTCCTGAGATTGAGATCTATTGCCTGGTCCCAATCCTTCATGTCGAGATCCTCGACGGCGGCCGGCCCGGGATGACCGACATGGTTCCAGACGAAATCAAGGCCGTTGAAATGGTTGGCGGTCTCGCGAACGATCCGTCGGGAATCCTCGTCCTTGGTGAGATCCGCCGTGATGCCCAGCGCCCTACCGCCCGCCGCCTCGATCTCGGCGACGACGGCGGCTACCGCGTCCGCGTCGATATCCACGACACCCACCGAGGCGCCTTCCTTGGCGAAGCGGATCGCGCCGGCCCGGCCCATGCCCGAGCCCGCCGCCGTCACCAGACCGATCTTGCCTTCCATTCGCATGACACTCTCCCCCATTTGTCCTCTCATCCTGGCTTTAGTCTAGCGGCTAGACGACAGGGTGAAAGCGGCAAGGCTATCCGATGGCGGATCGATGCATCGGCGCGGGTTCACGCAATCTCGTGACAGCCTCGCGCCATTCCGTTTCAATACCGCTCGAAACAAAGCCATTCGAACGGGAGATACTTGATGGCAATCGCTAAGCTCGGCGTGGTCGGCGCCGGCATGATGGGCTCGGAGATCGCGTTGATTTTCGCGCTCGCGGGAAAGCAGGTCTTGCTCAACGACACGACGGAGGACGGTCTCGCGCGCGCCATGGGCAAGCTGGAGGGGGTTCTCGATTCCGGTATTGGTCGGGGGTTTTGGGCGGAAGAGGATAAACCCAGGGCGCTCGCCAATATCACCACCACCACGGATTTGGCGGATTTCTCGGACCGCGACATGGTCATCGAGGCTGTGTTCGAGGATGTCGACGTGAAGGCCGAGGTGTTCAAGAAGCTGGATGGAATTCTGCCGGCGGATTGCGTGATCGCCTCCAATACCTCCAGTATTTCCATCACCGTGCTTTCGGCCAGTCTCTCCGACGCGCGTCAGCCGTACTTCCTCGGACTGCATTTCTTCTCGCCGGTACATCGGATGAAGCTGGTCGAGGTGATCAGCGCCATGGATTCCGGCGCCGAGGCGGTGGCGCTGGCGACCGAGGCCTGCACCGATGCCGGCAAGGTTCCGATCCAGGTCAAGGACGTGGTCGGTTTCGCGGTGAACCGCATTCTCTTCGCCATGTGGAACGAGGCGCTTCGCCTGGTGGAGGAGGGGGCGTGCTCGCCGGAGGATGTCGATATCGGCTGCAAGCTGGGTCTTGGTCATCCAGTCGGGCCGTTCGAGCTCATGGACCTGACCAGCAACACGCTTAACCTTCAGGTGGCCGAGATTCTTACCGACGCCTATGGCGACCGTTTCCATCCACGCCCGATGCTGAAGCAGATCGTCGCCGCCGGGCGGGCCGGGCGCAAATCGGGCCGGGGTTGGTATCGCTATGACGAGAAGGGGCGGCGGGTTTAGCGCGCGATCGAGCGAAAAGGATTATTCCGAGGTCTTGTCGTCCGGGGTCGCGGTGGCGCCCGCCACCGCGTCTCCGCCCTTGGCTCGGGCGACGCGGCTGTCAATGCCGGGCCAGGCGGCGAGGAATGTCTTCAAGGCCTTGCCCTTGAGTTTGTCGCCGGCGGGAAGGCGCACGCTCATCGGGTTGGTCTGTCGGCCGTTCTTGATCACCTCGTAATGCAGGTGGGGGCCGGTCGACCGACCGGTGGAGCCGACATAGCCGATGATGCTGCCTTGGCGGACGCGGGAGCCCTTGCGGAGACCGCGTTTATAACCGGACATGTGCGCGTAGGCGGTCTTGTAGGTCGAGTTGTGGCGGATCCGGATATATTTCCCATAACCGCCGTTGCGGCCGAGCATCTCAATCACGCCATCTCCGGCGGCCATGATCGGCACGCCCTTGGGCGCGGCGAAATCGACGCCCCGGTGTATCTTGGTATAACCGAGGATCGGATGCCGCCGTTTGCCGAAGCGCGAGCTGAGCCGCGCGCCGTTGATCGGCGTGCGCATCAAGGTCTTCTTCACGCTTTTGCCCTCGCGATTGTAGTAGTCAGCGAAGCCGCCCTTGGGTTTGAAGCGCGCGTATTCCAGTTTCTTGCCGCTCAAGGTCATCGAGGCCCAGACGATGTCGCCGGTTCGGGCCGCCGCGCCGAACTCGTCCCTATAGGTATCGTACAGCAATTCGAAGCCGTCGCCGGGCTGGACCTCGCGCTGGAAGTCGACGTCGAAACTGAAAACCTGGATAAGCCGCATCAGCACATCGATCGGCAGGTCCGCCTCGATCGCCGAATCATAGAGGCTGGTGCTGATCCGTCCCTCGGCATGGGTGTCGTGACGCTCCAAGAGGCGTTCCACCACCTCGGCCTTGAATGTGCTGGTCTCGTCGCGACTCACCACAATGTCCCGGTCCACGTCCGGTCTAAACGCCAAGCGAACCAGACCGGCCTTGGATTGATCGCTTGTCTCCGCCGATCCTTGCGCCTCTGGGGCCATGACCAGGGTGAAGGTTTGCCCAATCGCCATCCGGCGTAAGTCGTAGACCGGTTCGAGCGCGGAAACCACGGCATGGGCCTGTTCGCGGGGAACATCGCCGCGGGTGAGCAACTTCATGAGCGTATCGCCGCGCTCGACACTCAGGTCCTTCGTGACCCGCACGGGTTTCGGCACGGCGCGATTGGTCTCGTCGTTTTCATCGTTCGCGCTGGGCCGCGCCATTTCGGTCGAGGCGGACGGATCCTTGGCGGTGGTCGGAACCGGGTCGGACTCCGTGGCCGGAACCACGGTCGGAATCGCGGTTGGGGTATTGGCGTGGGCGGTGGAAACCAGGCGGGTTTCCTGGCTCGACACCTCGGTGGTGGGCTTCTCGCGCGCCGGATCGGGCGCCCGCAACGTTGTGACGCCGACAAGGGCGGCGGCACCGAGAACAGCCGTCACGAAGATCGGTTTCCGCATGATTCGCTCCGCCGGACCACCATATATGGTTAATGCGCCGGATACTTGCCGCATTACCTGGGGTTGTCAACGGATTATCAGTTGGGAATCAAGGTTTTGCCGAGGCGGAATTGCGGCGACTTACTGATGGCTTGTGCCCCGGCGAAAACACGGGATGCCGCCTCCTCGGAGACACGACGAGGCTTGGGGACAGGAAATTCCAATCACGGACGACTGCACGTAATTGATTTTCGTGCGGGCGTGATCGGAAGACAGAAAGCTGCCAAAGCGAAATACCGTAAAAAACCTTTCACAAAGGGTTTGACACCGTCCGGGGGGCGGACGTATACACCGCATCCCGTCGCCAAGACGCGCCGGGCGAGGCGCCGAGGCGCCGGGACGTTCTTTGACATTGTTGATAGATCGGAAGGGATGCGCGGGCGGCGTTTGTGTTG
>JAYOIK010000102.1:0-13480 GCA_038118725.1 Alphaproteobacteria bacterium
CTAACCCACTTAGTATCCGAACCCACCCTGGCGCGCCTCTTCGGAGAAGCTGACGGTCACGCGCACCGCGTTGGGACCGGGATTGGGAATCTCGTATGCGAAAGACAGAATGTCGCCGGGAACGAGCAACGCCGCCTCGGGCGTGTAGGGGGCGCTTTGCAGCTCCACGCCGGCCGCGTCCTTGATCACCGCCCGCAGCACCGGCACCGACTGCATGCGGTCGGTGTCATTGCGGATCTCTCCCTGGATCAACATCCGCTCGACCCCGCCTTCGGTCTTTCGCCAAGCCCCTACATTCTGGATGATCAGTTCCTCTCCCGGCACCGGCACATGCAGGCCGATCGCGTCGAATAGTGGCGAAATCGCCGGCACCGCCGAAACCAGGGGTGCTCGGGCGCCGACCAAGCCACCGGGGATGATCAGCAGAAACACAACGGCCGCCGCGATCGCGATATAGCGGCCCCGTCGCGACGGTTTCGGCTCCGGTCCCAGCGGACGGCGACGCGGTATCGGCGGCGCGTCGAAATCGTCCTCCGCGTCGGGATCAAGCTCGCCGCCGCCGAACATCGAGAAATCAACGTTCTCGCCATCGTCGGGAGCCGTTTCGTCGGCGCCATCGCCGAAGTCGATCTCGGCCTCATCATCACCATCGGGTTCAGGCGGCGGCGCGGGCCCCTCGACCCTGTCCTCCGTTTCCTTCGGCGCCGGTTTCGCGGGTTTGGGCGCGGGCTCTTCGGCGACCGGCATCTGATGCCATTTATGCTGGCATTGGCTGCATTTCAGCTTGCGGCCCTTCTCGGGGATCGCGTTATCCGGAACATCGAAGCCGGACTCGCATTCTGGACATGTGATTCGCATCGGAAACCCTGTCGATCCATCCGGTGGAAGTATAGCCGCGCGCTTCATGATACAATAGCCACTCTGGAGCCGCGCGCCAACGCCACGCGGACCCTTAAGCCTTGCATTCCGGGTCATATCTGGAATGATTCGAGGACTAAACGACGTTGGTCCAGAACCGCGTCGCGGTCGATAACACGAGCGTTACTTCAACGCGAAAGGTCGAGCCCGGTGGTCCGCTTCCAAAATGTCGAGATGCGTTACGCCGTCGGGCCGCCCATTTTGCGGGACGTCAATTTCGAGCTGGAGTCCAACAGCTTTCATTTCCTGACCGGCAAGAGCGGCGCCGGTAAGTCGTCCTTGCTGAAGATGATCTATCTTGCCCTGGTTCCTACGCTTGGCCGGGTAACCCTGTTTGACCGTGACACCCGGACCTTGTCCCGCGTCGAGATCGCGGATTTTCGGCGACGGCTTGGAATTGTGTTCCAGGATTTTCGTCTGATCGAGCATCTTAGCGCCCGCGAAAACGTGGCGCTGCCGCTGAGGATCGCCGGCACCCGCGAGGCCGTGATCCGACGTCACGTGCCCGAACTCTTGGAATGGGTGGGCCTCTCGGACCACATGGACGCCCTGCCGAAAACCCTTTCCGGTGGCCAACAACAACGTGTCGCGATCGCCCGAGCGGTGATCGCCCGCCCCGCGATCCTGTTGGCGGACGAACCCACCGGCAATGTCGATGATCGGATTGCGTTTCGGCTGCTATACCTGTTCGAGGAACTTCACCGCGCCGGCACAACGGTTCTGGTCGCCACCCATAACGATGCCCTTTGCGATGAATTCGCGCATCCCCGCTTGCATATCTCAGGCGGTATATTGAATCGGATAGGCCCGCCCGCGACGAACAAACCCACGATCAACTCCGGTCGGGTCGTGCCCTTCACGCGCGATCAAGCCGAGGCGTGAGGAGGGGGCATGGCGGGTTCGACATCAACCGAAATCGCCATCAGTCGGGGCGGCTCGGCGAGCTATCTCGGCTGGGTCGTCGGCGCCATGGTCTACGTCGCGGTCCTGGCCGCGGCCGGGGCGCTATTCGCCCAATCGGTGTCGGAACGCTGGGCTCTGTCGCTCAGCGGCGTGATTACGGTTCAGATCCCCGACGCCGAACGGCCCGTCGATCCTAGTGGAACCGCCAGCCAGGACGGCGGCGACGGAATCTCGCGCCTGGCCGCTACCTTGGAGATCTTGCGAGCAACACCCGGGATCGGCCATTTGACGATCCTGGATCGGGACAGGGCGCGGGCACTCCTCGCTCCATGGCTGGGTGCGGATCTCGTTGGACAAATCGAACCGCCGGTCCTCGTGGATCTTCGGTTGATGGATGAGAGAGCCGTCGACGTCACCGCCCTGCGTGACCGGTTAAGCCGGCGCGTCCCGGGCGTGGTAATCGATGATCACGGCGCCTGGCTTACGCGTGTCGCGGCGGTCACCAGGGCCGTCGAAAGGGGCGGATGGCTGATTGTGCTTCTCGTTGGCGGCGTCGCGACGATCTCGGTCATTTTCGCGGTACTGTCCGGACTGTCGGTGAACCGCGAGGTCGTGGAACTGTTACATCTGATGGGCGCGCGGGACGGTTATGTGGCCAAGCGGTTTCAAGGTTATGTGCTAATGGCCGCGTTGCCGGCCAGCGCGATCGCGGGCTGCCTGGCGGTGGCCACGATAGTGGCGATCGGCGCGATAGCACAACCCGAGCCGGATGGCACGGAGGCGATGCTACGGTTTGGTCGCATCGGCGGATTTCGACCGATGGACTGGATCATAATCTGCGCCATTCCCCTGGTTTTCGCGGGCTTTACCCTCGTTACGGCGCGCTTGGCGGCACTGGTTGCCTTACGACGTTTGGTGTAGTGGGCGGACAACGGCAATGACCATGGTGGTATCCCCCAATCAGACAAAAGCATCAAAGCATCAGGCCTCCCTGCGATTGGCGGCTTGTATCGGCCTGCTGGTGATTTTTATCTGGGGTGTCGGGTTCACACGGTTTATCGAGGCGGTCCCTCGGGTCGCGCCCAGTGACGCGGTCAAGGCGGATGCGATTGTCGTCCTGACCGGTGGCGCGCAACGGTTGGGGGCCGGGTTTCAGCTGCTGCGAGAGGGCCGCGGCGCCAGCCTGTTTGTTTCTGGCGTCCATGGTGATGTGAGGGCGAGTGACCTGCATGCCTTGGCGGTCCTGCACGAGACGGCCGAGGAGAAGGATCTCCCGCGCTGTTGCGTGGAGTTCGGTACCGAGGCGCAGGACACCAAGGGCAACGCCAAGGAAATCGCCGCTTGGGCGCGGGAGAAAAACCTCAAATCCCTGATCATGGTGACCAGCAACTACCACATGCAGCGTGCTTTTCTTGAACTGCGCGCCGCGTTGCCCGAGGTCCAGATGTATCGACACGCGGTTATCGCCCGAACCGTCATGCTGGGAGACCTGTGGCGTTGGCCCAGTTCGCTGCTATTGCTTGCCGGCGAGTATCATAAATTTCTCTGGGCCGGCCTTCGGACGATTTTCGAGGCCTAAGGAAGCGGAAACGAAGGGATAGACCGAACCGGGGTTCGCCCCGGCGATCCCACGAGGCCTTGCTCTTGGGGCGAAAACTGGGTATCCTGATTTGGAACAAATTAAGAACAAAAGGTTCATCCCCATGAAGGGAATAGCGCCGATTTCCGGTCGCATTTGGGATCAGAAATATCGCTTCAAGGATGCCGACGGACGGCCCCGGGACCGCTCGCTATCGGATTCCTGGCGTCGGGTGGCGCGCGCGCTCGCGGCGGTGGAGGCGGAACCCAACCACTGGGAAAACCGCTTTCACGCGGCCATGGACGATTTCCACTTTCTGCCGGCGGGCCGCATTCTCGCCGGCGCCGGAACCGAACGTTCGGTAACGCTTTTCAATTGTTTCGTCATGGGCACGATCGAGGACGACATGTCCGGCATCTTTTCGGCCCTGCGCGAGGCGGCCTTGACCATGCAGCAGGGCGGCGGGATCGGCTACGACTTCTCGACACTGCGTCCCAAGGGCGCGCCGGTGCGCGGCGTCGGCGCCAACGCCTCGGGGCCCCTCTCCTTCATGGATGTCTGGGACGCGATGTGCCGCACCATCATGAGCGCCGGCTCCAGGCGCGGCGCGATGATGGCGACCCTGCGCTGCGATCATCCCGATATCGAGGCTTTCATTGACGCCAAGCAAGACCCGGCGCGGCTTCGCATGTTCAATCTATCGGTTCTTGTCACCGATGCCTTCATGGAAGCGGTGCGAGCCGGAGGGCCTTGGGACCTCGTCTTCGATGGCACCGTGTTTCGCACGGTCCAGGCCCGGGATCTGTGGGATCGGATCATGCGATCAACCTATCTCGGCGCGGAGCCCGGGGTGATCTTCATCGACCGCATCAACCAGAGAAACAACCTCGCCTATTGCGAGGCGATCTCGGCGACCAATCCTTGCGGCGAACAGCCTCTGCCGCCCTACGGCGCGTGCCTGCTGGGGTCGATCAATCTGGCGCGCCTAGTCAACAAGCCCTTCGAAAGCGACGCGGCGCTGGACATGGAAGCACTCGCGGACCTGGTTCCGGTGGCGGTCCGGATGATGGACAATGTCGTCGATGTCTCGCGATTTCCGCTGCCCGAGCAGGCCGCCGAAGCGCGGGCCAAGCGGCGGATCGGGCTCGGCGTCACCGGGCTCGCCGATGCCCTGATCATGTGCGGCGCGCGATACGGATCGGCGGAGGCGGTGCGGCTGACCGAGACCTGGATGCGGGCGGTGCGCGACAACGCCTACCGCGCCTCCGTTGATCTGGCGCGCGAGAAAGGTCCGTTTCCGCTGTTCGACCGCGATCCCTATCTGGAAGGGGAATGCATCAAGGAATTGCCCGAGGATATCCGCGCGGGAATCGCCGAACACGGGATTCGCAACGCCCTACTGACCTCGATCGCGCCGACCGGAACGATCTCGCTGCTGGCCGATAACGTTTCCTCTGGCCTGGAGCCGGTTTTCGCTTTCAGCTACGAGCGCGCGGTGCTGCAACCCGACGGCTCCAAAAGGACCGAGGAAGTGAGCGACCATGCCTATCGTCTTTATCGCATTCTGAAAGGCGAGGACGCGCCGCTGACGGATGCCTTCGTCGATGCCCAGACCCTGCGCCCCGAGGATCATGTGGTGATGCAGGCGGCGGTACAGAAATACGTCGACAGCTCGATCTCCAAGACCATCAATTGTCCCGAGGATATCGATTTCGAGGCCTTCAAGGATGTCTACCTCGCGGCCTATGATTCGGGCTGCAAGGGTTGCACGACCTATCGCCCGAATCCGGTGACCGGCGCGGTGCTCTCGGTCAAGGCCGATGCGCCGGAGACAAAGGAGGGCGCGACACCCGAGATCGCGAATCTCGGCACGACCGATGACGGCAATGTCGTACACATGGCCGCGCCCTTGGATCGACCATCGGAATTGCCGGGCAAGACCTACAAGATCAAATGGCCGGAAAACGATCACGCGATCTACATCACCCTGAACGATATCGTCCAGGACGGCCGGCGGCGGCCTTTCGAGATCTTCATCAACTCCAAGAACATGGAGCATTACGCCTGGACGGTGGCGCTGACCCGGATGATCAGCGCCGTGTTCCGCCGCGGCGGCGATGTCTCCTTCGTGGTCGAGGAATTGAAGGCGGTCTTCGATCCACGTGGCGGCGCCTGGATGGATAAGCGCTACGTCCCGTCGCTATTGGCGGCGATCGGCGGCGTGATCGAGGAACACATGATCGATATCGGTTTCCTCAAGGACCCGAACACCCTGGAGCTGAACTTCAACGCCGAGAAAAAAGTTGTCGGGCTTAGGGAAGGCGGCGCCGGGGGTAACGGTCTCGGGCAATGCCCGAAATGCGGCACCGCCGGTCTGCTACGCCAGGAAGGCTGCGATCTCTGCACAAACTGCGGGTTTTCGAAATGCGGCTAGGTCTTTGACGCGCCCGTCGCGGTTTTCGATTTTATCTTTTGGCGCGAGCCCCTAAATTCACTCACGATATGCAATATGTACACGAGGGAGGCCGCCGTGGAGGCCATTGATCTGTTGACCACCCGCCGCTCGGTGCTGGTACGCCATCTGAGCGAACCCGGGCCGAGCCAGGACGACCTGAACCGTATTCTGGAGGCGGGTATGCGGGTTCCGGACCACGGCAAGATCGGGCCCTGGCGCATCCAAGTCATCAACAAGGCGGGACAAGCCGCCCTGGGAGAGTTATGCGCCAAGCTCTATGCCGAGGAACATGGCGAGCGCGCGAATGACAAGATGATCGAGTTCGAACGCGAACGACCGTCGCGCGCGCCGGTCCTGTTGGCCGTCACCGCGCGGCTGGAGGTTCCGCACAATATTCCGGAATTGGAACAGCGCCTGTCCGGCGGCGCGCTTTGCATGAATATCCTGAACGCCGCTCATGCGCTGGGATACGGCGCGCAATGGTTGACCGAGTGGCCGGCCTTCAATGACGAGGTCAAAAAGATGCTCGGCCATGAACCGTCGGTCGACATCATCGGCTTCATCTATATCGGCACGCCGACCCAGGAACCCAAGCCCCGCAGCCGCCCCGATTTCGGCGACGTGGTCAGCGAATGGTCCGGCCCGGCTGCCTGACGGGCCGTCCGGAAAATCCTAGAGCGGCCTCACCAACTCGAGGCACGGAGTCGGGAAACCGACCACGTTTCCGGTAAAGCGTCGCGTCTCGGCATAGCCTAGCGCGGAATAGAAGGCATGCGCGTCCGTGTTGAAGGCCTCGGTCTCGATCCTGAGATGTCGATACCCGAGAGCACCGGCGCGGGCTTCCGCCGCGCACATCATCGCCCCACCTATCCCGCGACGCCTGAAGGCGGGATCGACATGCAGTGTCGAAACCTCGTCATCGGACAAGAGCGCGAACCCGGCTATCGCGTCCTGGACGACGGCGACCAGACAATCCGACCAGAGTTGGTCCACGAAGTACTCGGCGATGGCATTGTCTCGCCAGGCCTTGTCGGCTTCGTCCGGCATATGTGGTGCCCAGATCTCCGCCCAAGTGGCGTTCATGATCTCGGCGAGACGGCGTTGGTCTCCATCCCGCGCATCCCGGATCATGGCCTCAACCGCCAAGGTCACCCCTCGGCCCGGTGACAGACGGCCTGGAGCTTGTTGCCGTCGGGGTCGCGAACATAGGCGCCGTAATAGTTGGGATGGTATTGCGGCCTGAGACCCGGCACGCCCTCGTCCGTTCCGCCATGCGCCAAGGCCACTGCGTGAAAGGCGTCGACCATCGCCCGATCCGCCGCGAGGAAGGCCACATGGCTTCCATTGCCGACGCTCGCGGGTTCTCGATTGAACGGAGAGAGGACCCAGAACTGAGCGCCGCCCGCCTCGCCATAGCCGGTATGATGCTTGCCCTCGGAAAAACTTATCTTACCCAGGGTTGCCATGACCGGGCCGTAGAAATTCTTGGCACGAGTAATGTCATTGGTTCCGACCGTTATATGACTGTACATCGCGCGTGCTCCCGTCGCCTTGTCGTCGATCCAGCTTAACCGACGAGCCGGCCATCGCAAGCGCTTCGCGGGAAGGCGGGCATCGACTATTCCGATCCCCTTGGGTCAGGCCCCAACCCGCGCTAGGCTGGGTTTCGTGAAGCGGCAAATCCGGAGAAACGCCATGAGCACCGAGACCCCGAAAACCGCCGGCTGGCGCGAGCATCCCCGCTATCCCGACCCGGCGATCCAGAGCCTCGATCCCCGTTTCGACCAGTACCGGATTTTCAGCGCGGCGGTGGAGCGTCTGTATACCGGGTGTCGCTGGTCCGAGGGGCCGGTCTATTTCGCCGATGGCCGGTATCTGCTGTGGTCCGATATTCCCAATCAGAGGATCCTGAAGTGGGAAGAAGAGACCGGGACGGTCAGCGTCTATCGCAAGCCCTCGAATTTCGGCAACGGTAACACCCGGGACCGCCAGGGACGGCTGGTAACCTGCGAGCATGGCCGGCGCGTGACCCGCACCGAGATCGACGGGTCGATCACCGTTCTGGCCGACAGCTGGCAAGGCAAGAAGCTAAATTCACCCAACGACGTGGTGGTAAAATCCGACGGCTCCATCTGGTTCACCGATCCGGTTTTCGGCATCCTCGGCAATTACGAGGGCGTCAGGAACGAGCCGGAACTGGACCAGTACGTTTTCCGTATCGACGGCGACAGTGGCGAGATGAGCGTCGTGGCGGAAGGCGTGCTCGGACCGAACGGGCTCTGCTTCAACCCGGATGAGTCGATCCTCTATATCGTCGAATCCCGGGGCGAGCCGAACCGTAAGATCCTCGCCTATGACGTGGAATCGGACGGCAAGACCCTTTCCAACAAGCGCGTGCATATCGACGCGGGGCCCGGCGGAACACCGGACGGGATGCGTTGTGACGTGGACGGCAATCTCTGGTGCGGCTGGGGCATGGGCAGCGCCGAGCTCGACGGCGTCAATGTCTACGCGCCGAACGGCGACCAGATCGGACGCATCGCGCTTCCGGAACGCTGCGCCAATGTCTGTTTCGGCGGGCCGATGCGTAACCGGCTGTTCATGGCCGCGAGCCAGTCGCTCTACGCGCTCTACGTGAACACCCAGGGCGTCAAGGGCGGCTGATCGACGGGGATTGATTTGAAGAAACGCCTTGATCTCGAAGACGCGACCCTTCGCGGGATGACGGGCCGAGACCTTCCCGCGTTGCGGGCGCTTCTGCATGACACCGAGGTGCGCCGGTTTCTTTGCGACGATGAGATCCTTCCGGACGATTGGTTCCTCGAGACCCTGGAGCGGAGTGACGTGCTTGATCCTCGCGGCCTCGGTCTCTGGGCGATCGAGGCGCCGGACGGCGCCTTCCTTGGCATGGCCGGTCTACGACCGCTGGGCGAGAGCGGGACGAGCCACGCCGATCTCGTGGGCGCGGTTCAACTCACGATCGCCGTCGGACCGCCCGCCTGGGGCACCGGTCTCGCGCGCCGCGCCTCGGAGCGGCTGCTCCAGCACGGGTTCGAGGATCTCGGGCTGCCCAGGGTCATCGCCATCGTCGATGATCCGAACGAGCGCTCACACGCGCTGATCCAGCGGCTCGGCTTCACCAGGATCGGCGTGGATACCGGCCCGGCCTATTCCCAGACCGTCTATGTCTTGAGCCCTGACTGACCGAGCATTCCAGATTGGAAAGAGACCCGTTTCAAATCCACCCGGTGACATTCGGCGCTGGATTGTGGAACACTCCGCCCCATATGGAACGGATATCCATGCAAGCGCGGAGGCGGTCATGAGCCAGGCCAAGGTTACCGACACCCACGAGACCCGGACGGACGAGGCGGTGCCCTACGTCCCGCCCCTGCAGCTGACCAAGGGCCAGGAACCGCCGATCGCGGCCAATGGCGGGCTGTCCTACATGTCCTTCGACCGGGACGGCGACGGCGGCACGGCGGCGGCGATGGACGCGGTCTTCAAGCAGATCGCGGACAACGTCGGCGATGATATCCTGGAACTGCTCGACACCGCGCCTCCAGGGCCGATCGAAACCGAATGGGGCACCGGCTTTCGCGAATATGACGAGTGTGTCGCCTATATCCGCGAGAACAACATGACCGCGCCCGAGGGCGGCGTGGTTCTGCCGCTGCGCTATTCGATCAACCGGCACCCGTCCTATTCCGTGGTGCCGTCCAACGCGCTCTGGCAAGACCCGGCGCGCAAGGCCGACGCCGACGCGCTGCGCAAATACGAGACCGACAACAAGAACCGGGCGCTGTATTTTCCGAAGCTGCTCCGCGACGCGCGGCGGATCGGCGAGGTCTATCCCGGCCTCTCTCCCAATTCGCCGGAAAGCATGGACAAGCTTGGCGTTTCGCTCGCGCATCTCGAGTCCAAGTGCGAGAATTTCTACGATTCCGCCGAGGTCGAACGGGTCTTCTATCCGGAGATCGAGAAGCTGCTGCTCGACTTCTTCCCGGGAGCGACGGACGCCCTGGTCTACAACCACGACGTCTTCGACAAGGAATACACCGGCGACCGCACCGAGGATCAGGACGCCAAGAACCCGGGCATCAACGAGAACTACGTCAACCTTGTGCATAACGACCTGAACGATAATAGCGGCCGGGTCCGCTGCCGCGAGCTATTGACCCGCAACCTGCGCAATTTCGGACGTACCCAGAACTATACCGAGGCCGAGGCCGACGCGAAGATGTCGCGCCGCTTCATGTCGATCAATCTGGCCAAGCCCATGGAGACGGTCCAGCAATGGCCCTTCGTGCTCTGCGCCTGGCCGTCCTTCGCCGATCAGCCCTATATCAACAACTACCGGATCTATGACGACCGGGTCGGCGAGACCACGCGCTTCACCCACCGGGAGACCCATGAGTGGTACTGGTTCCCGCAACAGACCTCGACCGAGGTCTCGATGCTGAAATGCTATGACTCGGTCACCGACGGCTCGGTTTCTCGCTGGTCCTTCCACAGCGCCTGCTACGACCCCACCGCCCCCGAGGGCGCACCGTTCCGCAAAAACGTGGTGGTGCGGTCCTACGTGTTCTTTTGAGGGCGTTGGAGGGGCGGTAGGCCGCGCCGACGAGCCGTAAACAACAGTCGTCACCCCGCGGAAGCGCGGGGCCCATTCCTCGGGCGGTGACACGCCTCCGTGGCGGCGATAATGCTATGACTCATCCACCGGTTTGATTGATATTCCGGCGGAGTGGGTCCCTCCCTTCGGCGGGAAGACGGCGGGTTCCACCCAAACCGTATCCCCGACGAAGGTCGGGGTCGACGCCTGAAGCGTCGGCAAACGCAGGCAAATGGAGCACTTTCGTGGATTAGCCATCGTGATCCATTATCCGTCGCGCTGAAAAATCCCGGGCGTCGGCCCCGACCTTCGTCGGGTATACGTGACTCTAATCAAAACAGATGCCCCATCCGCCCCGCCCTAAAGCGTCTCGACCCCCGCCTGGGCGCAGTCCTCGTCCTCCTGGCCGGTGCCGCCGCCGACACCGCAGCCGCCAATGACGGCTCCGTCTCGCATGATCGTCACACCGCCCTGTCCGAGAAACATGTGCCCGCCCTCGGCGGCGACGATGCCGCGGAACGTCGGGTGATCGGCCCGCTCGGTCAGCGCCCCGCTCGGCCGCCCGAACCCCGCCGAGGCCACCGCCTTGCCCTGGCTCCCATAGGCCCCGGCCCAGATCGCCCCGTCCATCCGCTGAAACGCCACCAGCCGCCCGCCGGCGTCACAGACCGCCACATTGATCAAAATCCCCAGCGCCTCGGCCTTGTCGATGGCGCCCTGGGCGATGCGGTTGGCTTCCTCGAGGGTAAGGGTCATGGGGGTGCTCCTCTGGGGTTGGGGTGTGGATTCGCGCGGATCACTTTGTTGTTCATCGAAGCCTAGGCGCAAGAGGAGGGGAAATCCATGTATGGTTCAAGGAATGTCACCTGTTGTCCCATTCGTGACCTAGAGCAAATCTGGAACGACCATGAGAGTCGAGCTCCTCGCCGATCATCCGGATGCCCTGCCCCAACTCGCGGCAATGTTTGTGGCGGAGTGGGAGCCATATTACGGTCCGGACGGCCCCGGGAACGCCGTCGCGGATCTTCAATCCCGATGCCGCCGCGACACAATCCCAATTGGGCTCGTGGCTATCGACGAACGCGAGATCATGGGCACGGTGGCGATCGACAGAGACCCAACCACGCAACTGGAGCCTTCGATCGTCGGATTGCTGGTTCGCCCGGGCCGGCGAGGCGAGGGAATTGCTACCGGACTTCTACGGGCCGCGGCGGGCTTGGCGAAAACCATCGGCTACCCTCGCATCCACACAAGCACGGCACTCCCCTACATGCGGGATGCGCTTCTATCACAAGGGTGGCGTCAGACCGGGGAGGTCGAGTATCTAAACGGCGAATGCGGCCAGGTTTTTGAGTTGGAGTTTTAAGCCCCCCGGGCATGCGCTTTGGAATCCTGCCAGGCAATGATATGGTGAAGACATGGCCGACGTGAAATCGATGGACGTATCTCAAATCCGCTTCACCTCGACGGTGTTTCCGACCGAGGAGGATATGACGCTCTGGAACAGCCTTACGCCGGAAGAACAACGCGCTGTCATCCGCCGCGATCTTGACGAGGCGGAAGCAAGCGGCATCGCGAAACCGGAGACCGCCGAGGCCGTTATCCGTCGCATGCGGGCGGAATTACAGAACGCCGGATGAACTACGACCTGAGCCGCAAGGCGCTACGGCAGATCGAAGAGATTATCCGTTATACCGATGAGAATTTTGGCGAGCATCAGACCAGCGAGTATGTGGACGGTCTCTACCACAGCTTCGACATTCTCGCCGACAACCCGCGAATGGGACGCCGGTTCGACCAACACCGCCGCCGCTATATTTACCGGAGCCATCACGTCTACTACCGCCTGCTCGGGGATCGCATTCTGATCGTCGATATTCGCAACGCACTGCAGAACGCGCCTACCGAGTAGCGGAGTTGTGGTATCAATGAGGGCGTCCCCGTTTGTGTCGGCAACTGTGGATTAGCGCGGATATCAATTAGGTGGCTGTCCCCGAACTCGCATTTTGCTACCGTAGTGGATCGAAATGATATTAAATTGAATTTATTGACATTTTTACGCAGGAAAATTACGTAATTTGGCAATTTTTGATTGCCATTATGATTACATTTCTATATATATGTATCCAATATAGGAAATTGAATGCGCAGAATCATATATAAGATAAATTGTGTGATGACAATGAGAACATCATTTATATTATGGGGGCGGCCTTTTATAAGTACTGTGTCCGTATTTTTTGCATGCGGGATGCTTTATTTTCAAGACAATGCTGCGGCGTCGAAACTTCCACCTTTACATGATGACGCGATGTCCGTGCAAAGGCAGATTCTATTCCACTCATCGGTGAAAATCGGTGGAGTCGAAGCACCCGTTACGCGTTGCGACGAACTGGCTTCTTACCCAAGAGATCCGGATGCGTTGCATGCGCCGACGAATGAATGGGAGATGGCGGCTCCAGAAGCCTTGGCGGCATGCAAGAACGCGGTGGACAAGCACCCAGAAAGCGGGCGCCTTCATTTCATATTGTCTATGATCTATTCGCATATGGGAGAGCCTGGCTGGAGCTTCCATCACTTCTCCCAGTCGATTGGTCTTGGCTATCGACACGCGATCTATCTTGACGCCCTGACGGAACTTGCCCGAGCAAGATTCGAGGACGACCCTAGATCGCTGGCTTCGGTAAGGGAGGCTATTGAAAGCCTTACCGTGCTTGCGAATTCGGGACACTGGCCATCACAGGATCGCTTGGCATCGGTTTATATTGCCGGGTTTTATGTGAGTCGCAATCTTCAAAAGGCGCTAGAGTGGCCTAAAATAATACTTTCCCACAATGAATCCTCCGGTCATTTCGCGTTATATATATAATCGTGCGTTATATGAAATTGAAGGGCATATTTATAAGGAGCGTATAGAGGAATCTCTGCGTCACCTTGAATACGCTGCGGCAATTGATAGCGGCCTTCCCAAATATACACTTGGGATAGCTTATCTGGAGGGGGATATTGT
>JAYOIK010000103.1:0-13469 GCA_038118725.1 Alphaproteobacteria bacterium
GGTGTGATGGGGGCGCGAGATAATCCAACCCGTCGCCCTGGCGAAAGGCGGGGCCTGTCTCCGAAGGGGCGGCGTGACGGATTGAAGTCGAACTGAGCGCGGGGTCGGCGTCGTTGATGGGGCCTGCCGTTCGCCAGGGCGACGGCAACCAGCAATGCAACGGACCCGTTTCCGCGCGCGCCGCTTCCCTAATTCAGCAACCCCTCCAACCCGCTATCGACGCTGATGGCCTGGCCGGTGATGGTGGCGCCGAGATCCGAGCAGAGATAGAGGATCATGCCGGAGATATGGGTCGGCGGCACGAAGGAGCGGAGCGAGGTGATCGAGACCATCTCGTCCCGGGTCTGGTTTTCCGAGACCCCCTCGGCCTTGGCCTTGGCCTGAATCACCCGGGTGATGCGGTCGCCCTCGACCGGGCCCGGCTGGATGCAGTTGCAGCGGATGCCGAAGGGGCCGGCCTCCAGCGCGGTGGTCCGGGTCAGGCCGACGATCGCCCATTTCGAGGCGACATAGGGGCTGCGCAGGGCAAAGCCGAACTTCCCCGCCGCCGAGGAGAGATTGACGATGCCGCCGCCGCCGGCCTCCTTGATGCGCGGGATCGCGCGCTGGGTGCACAGGAAGGCGCTGGTGAGGTTCACGGTGACGCAAGCGTTCCAGTCCTCCAGGCTGATCTCCTCGATCGGCGAGGTCGGCCCGGCGGTCCCGGCGTTGTTGATCATGAAATCAAGGCCGCCGAGATACCCGTCGGCGCGCTCGAACAGGGTGTCGATGGCATCGGGATCCGAGACATCCGCGACCATGCCGTCGACATTGTCGTGTTCCGCGATGGTGGCCTCGAGCCCCGCCTCGTCGATGTCGCAGATAAAAACCTTGGCGCCGGCCTCGGTGAACAGCTTCACCGTCTGCCGCCCGATGCCGCCGCCCGCCGCCGTGATGATCGCCCGCTTGCCGCTAAGATCTAGTGCCATGTCCGTCTCGCCCTCTTTGATGGTTCGCCCGAGACTATAGCCGGGACCGCGAGGCGGCTCGATCGCGAATTTGATGGATGGCCGCCGCCGGGCTGAATTGGCGCCGACGGCAAGGGGGTCCACCATCCGTCACTGAAACGCCGGGATCACCTCCTTGGCGAACATTTCCATGGAGCGCAGGACCTTGGGTTCCTCCAGATCGCCGAACCAGAAATTGGCGTTGAAGTGGTCGATCCCCATGGCCTCCTCAAGCTCCTTCAGGCGCTGAATACAGGTGTCGGGCGTGCCCATGACGAAATAGCGATCCAGAAGTTCCTGGTCGCAAGGCTCGTTCTCAAAGGGGATCGCCTGGGCATGGCCCTTCTCGACCCGCTCCAATCCCTGGCGCAGGCTAAGGGTTACCCGCATGTTCCAGCGTGCTTGCTCGACCATGGCCGGCAATTCGGACTCATCATTGGTGACATAGACCGGACGCTGGGTGCTGACCCGGATCTGGGACTTCATCACCGGATCGGTGATCATCTCGTCGAAGCCCTGGCGAAACTCGCGCAGCCGGTCGAGCGAGACACCGAAACCGCCGGAGACAAGGTTAAAGCCGCGCTTGGCGATGGCGACGATGGATTCCTGGCTCTGTCCCACCACCCAGATCGGCGGCCTCGGCTTCTGCACGGGGATCGGAAAGACCGTGGTTTCCTCGAAGTCATAGTGCTTGCCGTGATAGCTGAACGACTCGCCCTTGAAGGCCTCGAGCAGCACGTCGACGGCCTCGTCGAAACGCTCGCGGCTTTCGCCGAGGGTGAAGCCAAGGCGCTCGAATTCATAGGTCTGATAGCCGCGCCCGAGCCCGACATCGAGGCGCCCGCCGCTCAACAGATCGGCGGTGGCGATCTCCTCGGCGACGATCAGCGGATGGTGCAGTGGCAGTACGACCACCGCCGAGCCGACGCGAATGCGCTCGGTCTTACTGGCCAGATGACTGGCGAACATCAACGGGCGCGAGAGATAGCCATAGGTGGAGAAGTGATGCTCGGCGCACCAGACGCTCTCGAAACCGAGCTTGTCCGCGTGCTGGGCCAATGTGACCCCACGCCCGAATATCTCCTCGTGACTTCGCGCCGACGGCGACTGAAGCAGAAGAAAAGTGCCGAAATCCATCGGGAACCTCCAAAATTCACGCGAGGGTCTCGATCACCCCTCGCCTCGTCGGCCCAGAGGGTGGGACAGCCCCGCCCGCCGCGGCAACGCGAAAATGCCCGGCTCGGCGATCCATCGGAAATGAGGTGGGATGGCCCTTCGAATCCCCGATATCAGGACCCTTCGAGACGCGCTCCGCGCTCCTCAGGGTAAGTGTGTAAATGAGTTTTCCATCTGGCACGCACCCTGAGGAGCCGCCCCAAGGCGGCGTCTCGAAGGGTCTGTAGCCACTACGACAAATCCCCCAGAAACCCGCGCAGTTCCGCGTTGACCCGGTCGGCGGCGAGGACCGGCATCATGTGTTGCTGGCGCTCGAGAACGCGAAGGCGCGCGTTTGGGATCGCCGCCGCCATCGCATCGGACATGTGCGGGGGTGAGCCCTTGTCCCCGTCCCCTGTCATTACCAAGGTCGGGCAGGTGATCTCGCCAAGCCGCCCGGCGGTCTTGTGATCCTCCGACGTGAAAACCCGATAGGCCTTGGTTTTGGCGGCGATATCCCCCTCCGCCATCCAGGAGAGTATTTCCTCGATCTCCGCGCCTTGCTCGGCGATCTCGTCGGGCCGGAACCAGCGCGCGCGGGCCGCCTCGATCACCGAGGCGATGCCGTCGCGCTCCAGGGTATCGAGCCGGGCAGCCACGGATCTCAGCTCTTCCGCCGTGCGATTGTAGACCGCGTTCATCAGCACCAGCCCCCGCAACCCCGTCGAATGCCGGATCGCGTGGGCCTGGGCGATCAGGCCGCCCATGGAAAACCCGATCAGAACCGGCGGCGTGCCGGCACATGTCGCCTCGATCACCTCATGGGCCTGGTCGACGAAATCCTCCAGCCGGCGCGCGCCCGGGCGGTCGGGACAGGCGCCGTGGCCCCACATGTCGAGCCGGACGATCCGGTATTCCCCGGCCAAGGCCTCGACCTGTCGGGCCCAGCTTCGGTGATCCATCAGCACACCGTGCAGGAACACCAGGGTCGGCCGCTGTTCATCGACCCGGTCCTCGACGTAATAGGGCGTTCCGCTCGCCGTCAGATACATGACCGTCAATCCCTCAGGACGCGAGCGCCGCGACGATATCCTCCCATTCCGCCTCCAGCGCATCATCGCGGGCGTCCTTGCCGGCCCGGCGATACCAATAGCTGGCATTGGCCAGATCACCCTCCTCGCGGTGCAGTAGCGCGTGAACCCAGGCCGCCTCGGCCCCGTCATCCGACTGCGCCGCTTCATGCGCCCTATGCCAGTCCCCCTTGCGCTGCCACCACAGCGCCGCCAGGGCCGCGGAGAGGCCTTCGGGTGGCCCGTCGGCTGTGAGACTGGCCTTGAAATCATCCTTGTTCATGACAGGTCCTTCCCCGGAAGCACGGCAAAATCCATCGATGCTCCATGATGCGCGGCGCCGCCGAGCTTGTCCATTCGGGGGCCATTCGGGGGGCGGTGACGCGGGGTTGTTTTGTCGCTAGAACGGTTCTCGAAACAAGGATGAAAGGCGGAGCTACACAATGATCCAAGTCAACGGCATGGCGCATGTGATCCTTACGGTCAGCCAGTGGGAAAAAGCCCGGGCCTTTTACGCGGAACTGCTGCCTTTCCTGGGTTTGACCAAGGTCTATGACGGCAACAATTTTCTCTATCACGTGGGCGGCCGCACGGCGATCGGCATTCAGCGCTGCGCCGAGGGCCGCGAGGATGAACGCTTCGAGATGAACCGGGTGGGCCTGCATCACCTCTGCCTGCGCGCCCGCTCGCGCGAGGATGTCGACGCGGCGGCGGAAAAGCTGCGGGCGATGGGCGCGCATATCGACCGGGGGCCGCTGGAGGGTGATTTCGCCCCCGGCTACTACTACATCGTCTTCGAGGACCCGGACGGCATCCGCCTGGAGATTAACTTCGTGCCGGGCAAGGGCCTGCTGGTCGGCGACAAGCCGCTCTCGCCCAGCGATGACCCGGACTGGGATCAGAACCCGAGCTTTTAGGCCGTCATGTTCTTGATTTTGCGGTCGTCATCCCGCCCCCCGTTTGCACGAGGGCAGGCGAAGGTCGGGACCCATTCCGCGATCCCATCAACCTGACAGGTGTATCAATCCTCGCATCATCCCCAACCTCGAGATGCGGCACCGCCGGAGGAATGGCCCCCGCGCTTCCGCGGGGTGACGGGAATGGGAACGCGAGGGAATGGGAGCCCGAGGGAATTCGATCGCCCGCCTCATTCTCATAACGTCGCCCGGTGAAGGCGAGGGCTTATGCCGCCGACCGGTCCGGTGACGAACTGGTGATCGTTTCGCTCGTCTCAACCGTCGCGGCAAGAGCCCTGACCGTCGTCAGGGCGACGGTCGTGGAAGCGCGATCGATGGCGATGCGCAAGGCGATAGCGCAAGTGGGCTCGAACCGTCGCGGCTTCTCCGTCGCCGGAAGCGAGTTCGCCTGGGCTAGACCGCTTCAGTAAAAACCAGAAACGGTCTAGCGCTGGGGCATGCCCTCGTTCTTCGGAAGGTCCGGGTGCATTAGGTCCCAGGGTTGGGCACTGGCCGTGTAGATATCGCGGCTCGGTGTGTACCAGCTCGGATCATCCAGACTCCCGGCATAGAGTACCCGGACCTTGGGATTGGCCTCGTTGATCAGGAACACCGGCGAGCCGCAATCGCCGCAGAACGCCCGATGCATCGGGTGCCCGGCATCGGCGGGGCTTTCGAACATCCGGGGCTCGCCCTTGGTGACGGCGAAATCCAAGAGCCGCACCATGACCGCCGGCAGATACGGCCCGCCGGTCGCCTTCTGACAGTCCGTGCAATGGCAATTGCCCATGTATCTCGGCGCGCCCTTGCTCTCGTATCGAACCGCCCCGCAAGCGCAGCCGCCGGTGAAACTCTCGGACATCGATGTTCTCCTCTTCAGCGGCGGCAAAAACCTTGAGTCAAAACCCGTTCCCTAGCTCTTCTCAACCGCCGCCAGGAAGTCGTCGACCAGGGTGTCGGAGGCCTTGATCACGTGCTCCTTCGCCGGGAACCCACCGCTTCGGACATCCTCGATAAAGTCCTTGAAGCCACCGACTCGCTCGGCCTGCATCTCCTGCTTCATCTTATGGATGTTCCGATATTGCTTGGAGTGACGCGGATAGGGCGGCGGATTGTTGCCGAGAATGTCATCGGCGAACAGGAACTGGATGTCACCGCCGGCGCCGCCGCCGATCGACGAGGTCAACAGGCTGGTCCGCTTGGTGATCTCGACCAGCAGCGCCTCTGGGATCACCTCGACCTCGACCGCGTAGGCCCCGGCGTTTTCCAGCGCCTTGATCTCGTTGTAGACCCAGACCGCTTCGTCCAGGGTCTTGCCGACCGCGCGCAACCCGCCGGTCCAAGTGCTGCGCCGAGGTACCAGGCCGGCATGGCCTTGCACGGGGATTCCCGCCTCGCGCGCCGCCTCTATGAAACGCGGGCTCCACTGACACATGATCGCGTCGGCGCCGATGGCCATGGCGTCATAGCCGAGCCGGACCGCCTCGTCCGCCGTCGCCGCCGCCAGCAAGGGGACGGAAAACGCCATGAAGGTGTTCGGCGCGGCGGCGCGGATCGCCTTGGCGCTGTCGGGGTTCTTGGGATCGAAGCGCACCTTCATGGTGTCGATCCCGGCTTCCTCGGCCGCCGCCGCCTCCTCGACCGAGAAAGGCAGGGTCTCGCACAGCACCCGCTTGCCCTTGGCGTCGCGCAGATCCTTGACCGTGTAGTTGCGTGTCCCATAGGCGCCGCCCAGGGTCATGATCCGGGTCAATCCGCGCTTTCCGGCGTCGCGTGGTGGAATGCCGCCGTCTCCCGTTGCGTGGCTTGCCATGATGTTTTCCTCCGTTGATCAATCCCGTGCGACCCGTCACTCGCGGATCTTTCCCTCGAAATCTAGAGCAGATCCGGGTTGAGTGGAATCATTTACAATGATTCCACGAACCGGTGAATCTGCTCGATCTGGTTGAAGTTACAGCGGATTCACTCGATCTCGCGTGGACAAAATTGTCCACACTCAATCAAGATCCGCTGTAGCGGCGCTGGATCGAGAAATCCATTGCCGCCGCTTCCCTCAAGGGGTCTTCTTCAAGGGGCCTTGGCCGCGCCGCTTTCCAGCATCGCCTCGATCTCGGCCTCTGAATAGCCCGCCTCGGCCAGAACGCCCCGCGTATCCTCGCCCAACAGTGGAGCGTGGCGAAGATCCTCGCGCATGCCGCCGCTGAAGGAATTGGCCGGTCGGGTGCGGCGGATCTCGCCTTCGCTCGGATGAGTCTCGTGGGAGTAAAATCCGACATCATCGAGATGCGGATCCTCGAGCAAATCCTCGATGGTGTTGTAACGCTGCGCCGGTACATCGGCCTTTTCGAAGATTTCCAGCCATTCCGCGGTTGTCCGCCGGGCCAGGCCACGCATGCGGACCTGGAAATACTCCTCGGCGTGGGCGGTACGCGTCGCGGCGCTGTCGAAGCGGGGGTCGTCCTTCAATTCAGGCTCGCCGATCGCCTCGAAAAAGGCGAAGGCCTGGGCGTCGGTATTGGGTCCGACGGTGATATAGCCGTCCTTGGTCGGCAGGGGCCGGTAATGCGGGCTCAACAGCCGACCGTCGCCGGTGGGGCCGACCGGAGGCTCGAAGGTCGCGGCGCCCATATGCTCCGAGGTGACGAAGGAGGCCATGTTCTCGAACATCGGCACTTCGATAGCCTCGCCGATACCGGTCTTCTCGCGGCGGAACAGCGCGAACCCGATGGCCTGGGCGGCGATCAGCCCGGAGGCGTGATCGGTCATCACCATCGGCACGAAGCGCGGCTCTCCAGTGGCGCGATGCAGGGTCGCGGCGACGCCGGAAACACTCTGGATGATCGGGTCATAGGCCGGGCGGTTATAGTATCTGCCGCCCTTGCCGAAACCGACGATCGAACAATAGATCAGCCTGGGATTGGTCTTGCGCAAACTCTCGAAATCCAGCCCGGCGCGCTCCAGGCCTTGCGGGCGAACATTGGAGACGAAAACATCGGCGTTTTCGATCAACCGCTTCATCGCCGCCAGACCCTCGGGATTTTTCAGGTCGAGGCAGATCGAGCGTTTGTTGCGGTTGAAGTTGAGGAACTTGCCGGACATCCCGGGATTGCGACTGCCATGCGCCATGGTCCGTAGCAAGTCACCGCCGGGCGCCTCGACCTTGATCACGTCGGCGCCGTGATCCGCCAGGGTGCGCGAGCAGATCGGGCCGACAACGATGGTTGTCTGATCGACGACCTTGACGCCGTCGAGCGGTCCGCCCGCCATTACGCGAACCTCATATCCATGATCCCGCACTGCGCGCCGTCGGCATTGGCGATCCAGCAGTTCATCACGCCGTCCACCGGATCGGCGCCGCAGAACTTGACCGTCTCGCCGACATGGATCGGCTTGGTCAGGCGCACGGTGAAACCCTTGAGGGCGCCCGGCGCGCGTTTCAGGGCGGCGCTGGAGAGCAGGGTCATCGACAGCCCGCCATTCTGGACCGTGGCCGGATAGCCCTCGACATCACGGGAGTAGTCGGCGTCGTAGTGAATCCGGTGGGCGTTCCAGGTGATCGCCGAATAGCGGAAAACCAGGGCTTCGGTGAGATGGATCTCGTCGGCCCAGGCGGCGTTGTCTGGCGCCGGGACCGAGGGGGTCACCTTGCTTTTCTCGCCCGGCGGCGGCATCTCGCGATAGACCGCGTCATATTCGTCGACGGCGATGGTCGCGCCCTCGCATTCGATGACATCGCGCAGGGTCAGGATGACGATGCGCCCGGTGCGGGCGATCTTCGGCGTGATGGCGACGACCTCAGTGGTGCGGCTGGCCGGCACCCCGGCCCGCAATTGCCCCATGACCACGACCCGGCGGCCCGCGCCCATGCGCCGGGGCAGTGGGATCGGCGGCAGCACCACGCCGGGATTGGGATGGCCGTCGGGTCCGATATCGGATTGGCGCGTGATGTTCGGAAAGAACATTAAGAACCAGTTCGACGGCAGGGACGTCCCGTCGCGATATGTGTCCGGGTCCTCGTCGAGCATTCCGGCGATCCGTCGAACCTGGGACAGGCCGATCTCGTCCTCGACCACCCGCTTGGTCCCGACATACGGCGCCAAGGCTTCGACCGAGTCGATAAATTCCTGATCGGTGGGCATGCGTGTCTCCAAATCCTATGATTTCCGCGTCAAGGCGGCGCAATCTATTCCGGTTTAGCCGGATTTACCATCGAAGGCGTGATCGATGTCTCGCGGGTCCTTGGCATTCCGCGTCAAGGCGATAAACCTTCGCCATCGTTGTTCCTGGGGAGCCTTCGTCCATGTCCGCCGATTCCGTGGAAACCTCATCCACCTCCGCCGCGCCACGCGGACCCTTGCAAGGGATCCGGGTCGTCGACCTGACCACCGTGATGCTGGGGCCGTTCTGCACCCAATTGCTGGGCGAGATGGGCGCCGACGTGATCAAGATCGAGGCGCCGGGCGGGGATGTGAACCGCTGGACCGGCTCGGCGCGGTCCCCGGGCATGTCCACCGGTCAGCTAATCAAGGGTCGCAACAAGCGGGCGATCCTGCTCGATCTCAAGCAAACCGAGGCGCGCGAGCCGTTCGAGCGGCTGATCCGATCCGCCGATGTCTTTGTCCACAACATCCGGCCCAAGGCGGCGGCGCGGCTGGGGATCGATTACGCGACCATCGAGGTTCTCAATCCTTCCATCGTCTATGCCGCCGCGACCGGTTTCGGCGAGGACGGCCCGTTTGTCGACAAGCCCGCCTATGACGATCTGATCCAGGGTGCCTCGGGCATCGCCGCCCTGTTCGGCGCGGTGACCGGCGAGCCCCGTTATGCCCCGAGCGTGATGGCGGACAAGACCACCGGGCTTTATCTCTGCAATTACATCATGATGGCGCTGTTCCACCGCGAGCGGACCGGCGAGGGCCAGAAGCTGCACGTGCCGATGTACGAGGCGTTCTCCGCCTTCATGATCAACGAGCATATGCAGGGTCAGACCTTCGTGCCGCCAAGCGGTCCAGCAGGCTACTCCCGGCTTATGACGCCGCACCGCCGGCCCTACGAAACCTCTGACGGCCATGTCTGCGTGGTCCCCTATACCCAGCGGCACTGGACCAGTTTCTTCAAGCTGGCCGGGCAGCCGGGCCTGATCGAGGATCCCAGGTTCTCGACCCAGACCGCGCGGACCGAGAACATCGACGCGCTCTACGCCATTGTCGTCGACGTGGTGAAGACCCGGAGCACGGCGGAATGGCTCAAGGATCTGACCGAGGCCGACGTGCCGGTCGGGCCGATGAATTCGCCGGAGGATCTGTTCGACTGCCCGCATTTGAAGGCCGTCGGCATGTTCCCCGAGGTCGAGCATCCGACCGAGGGGCGGATGCGTCATATCAAGGTGCCGGTCAGCCTCTCGAAAACCCCGGGCGGGCTCTATCGGCATGCCGAGAAGCTTGGCCAGAGCACCGAGCAAGTGCTTGATGAGATTGGCTTTTCCGATGCCGAGATCACGGCGTTGCGCGAGGCCGGCGCCATCGGCACTCTAGACTAGAACCCAGCGGGGACATCTTTCGATGCAAGTCTATCGCAACATCACCGATTGGAGCCTGCGTGATATCCCCAGGGTCGCGCCGGATCTTGAGAGCGCCGGCTATGACGGGTTGTTGACCACCGAGCTCAAACATGACCCGTTCCTGCCGCTCGCGGTGGCCAGCACCAGCACTACCAAGGTCCAGCTTGCGACCGGGATCGCGGTTTCCTTCCTGCGCAGTCCGATGGCCGTGGCCAATCTTGCCTGGGATCTGAACGAGGCTTCGGGTGGCCGTTTCACCCTCGGTCTCGGAACCCAGATCCGGGCCCATAACGAGAAGCGCTTCAGCGCCCCGTGGTCGCCGCCGGGCCCCAGAATGCGCGAGTATATTCAGGCGCTTAAGGCGATCTGGCGATGCTGGAAGGATGGCGAGAAACTCGACTTCAAGGGCGAGCACTACACCTTCACCCTGATGACCCCGGAATTCGTCCCCGAGGCCTCGGATCTGGCGCCGCCGCCGGTGACCTTGGCGGCGGTGGGGCCGGTGATGATCCGGGTCGCCGCCGAGGTGGCCGACGGGGTGCGGCTGCACGGTTTCTGCACCCGGGCCTATATCGACCAGACCATCATGCCGAGGATCGAGCAGGGCCTCGCGGCGTCCGGGCGAAAGCGGGAGAATTTCGAGATTTCCGGCGGCGGCTTCATCGCCACCGGTCCCGATGACGAGAGTGTCGCCAAGGCCGCCGAGGTGATCCGCTATCGGGTCGGGTTCTACGGCTCCACCCCCGCCTATTGGCCGGTCTTCGAGACCCATGGCCACGGCGATTTAGGCCGTAAACTCAATGCCATGACCAAGGCGGGGGAGTGGGACAAGCTGGCCGGCGAGATCTCGGACGAGGTGCTGGAACTGTTCTGCGTGATCGGCCGCCATGACGAGATCGTCAAGGGCATCGAGGCCCGCTTCGGCGGAGTCTCGGATGTGTTCTCTACCGGCCTCAACGAGGATTTCCCACCGGACCTGATTCAGGATATCCAGGCAATCAAGGACCGCTTCACCGGCTTTGACACAAGGACCAAGGCAACCCTGTAAAAACTGCACTATAGTGCACATTTTTCAGGTCAATAGGAGATATAGTGCATGAAATTCAGCTTCACCGACGAACAGGACGAGTTCCGCACCGTCCTTCGCCGCTTTCTGGAGGACCGCTCGCCGAGCACCGAGGTGCGCCGGCTGATGGCGACGCCGGAGGGCTGGGAGCGTGACCGCTGGTCCGAGATCAACGCCGAGCTCGAGCTGACCGCCGTGGCGATCCCCGAGGCCTATGGCGGCCATGGCTTCGGCGCCTCGGAGCAGTGCATCGTTCTCGAGGAGATGGGCCGGGCCCTGCTCTGCGCGCCGTATTTCTCCTCCACGGTTCTGGCGGCGGGCGCGATCCTGAATGCCGGGACCGAGGAGCAGAAGAAGAGCCTGCTGCCCAAGATCGCGTCCGGCGAGACCGTGGCCACCCTGGCCTTCACCGAGGGCAATGGCCGCTGGGACAATTCCGGGGTCGAGACGGTGGCCACGAAGTCGGGTTCCGGCTTCACCCTCTCGGGCTCGAAGAGCTATGTGCTCGATGGCCACACCGCCGATCTGATCGTGGTGCTGGCCCGCGCGCCGGGAAGTTCCGGGGACGAGGGCCTGTCGCTCTTCACCGTCCCGGGCGATGCCGCCGGGCTGACCCGAACCCCGCTGACCACGGTGGACGAGACCCGCAAGCTGGCCCGGCTTGATTTCAGTGATGTCGCTGGCGAGTTGCTCGGCGCCGAGGGCGCAGCCGCCGCCCCGATGGCCGCGACCCTGACCCGGGCCGCGATCTGCCTCGCCAACGAGATGGTCGGCGGCGCCGAGCGGCTGCGCGAGGACGCGCTGGAATACGTCCAGATGCGCATGCAGTTCGGCCGCTCCATCGCCTCCTTCCAGGTGACCAAGCACAAGGCCGCCGACATGTTGGCCGATGTGGAGCTTGCCAAATCAGCCGCCTATTACGCCGCCGCCGCGCTGGACGAGGGCGATGACGACATCGTCTCGGTGGCCGCGCTGGCCAAGGCCGCGGCCTCCGAGGCCTATATGCAGACCGCGATCCACGCGGTGCAGATGCATGGCGGCATCGGCTTTACCTGGGACAACGATACCCATCTCTGGTTCAAGCGCGCCAAAAGCTCCGAGGTCTTCCTCGGCGACGCCAATCATCACCGCGAGGTGATGATCCAGAACTGGGCCGAGTGAGGGAGAACGAGATCATGGTGGAACACAACGAAGCCGCCGTCCGCGCCGAGGCCGCCGCCTGGCTGGAAGCCAATTGGGACCCGAACCGCTCGCTCGCCGAATGGCGCGGCATGCTCGCCGATTCCGGCTGGGGCATGCCGAACTGGCCGACCGAGTGGTACGGCAAGGACCTGCCCGTCGGCCTGGTGCCGGTGGTCGAGGAGGAGTTCAAGCGCGTCGGCGCCCTGCCGATCCCGAAATCCGGCATCCGCATGCTCGCCGCCGCCACCATCCTGGCCCACGGCACCGACATGCATAAGGAGAAGTTCCTGCGCCGCATCATCACCGGCGAGGATGTCTGGTGCCAGCTGTTCAGCGAGCCGGGCAGCGGCTCCGACCTCGCCGGTGCCACCACCCGGGCGGTGATGGTCGGCAATAAATGGGTCGTCAACGGCCAGAAGGTCTGGACCACCAGCGCCCACAAGGCCCATTGGGGCCTGCTACTCGCCCGCACCGACATGGACGTGCCCAAGCATAAGGGCCTCTCCTACTTCATCATCGACATGCATCAGGAAGGCGTCGAGGCGGTGCCGCTGAAGCAGATGAACCACCACGCCTCCTTCAACCAGGTCTTCCTCACCGATGCCGAGGTGCTCCCGGATTTCCAGGTGGCCGAGCTGGGCGACGGCTGGTCCGTGGCCACCACCACCCTGATGCATGAGCGCCGCGCCGCCGACTCGCTCCGCGCCTGGGGCCAGGTGCCGGATCTGGAGGGCCGGATCTATGACGAGGAGCGCGAGGAGGTGAAAACCACGCTCGCCCCCTATAGCTGGTATCCCCAGCGGGCCGGCCGGGTCGACCTGATCATGAAGCGGGCCCGCGAGAGCGGCGCCATCAACGACCCGGTGATCCGTCAGGAGATCGCCAAGCTGATGGTGCTGCACAAATCCGCCGAATGGACCGCGCGCCGCGCCCGCGCCGCCCAGTTGCAGGGCCGGCCCCAGGGCCCCGAGGGCTCGCTGGGCAAGCTCGCCTCCAGCAACGTCGCCCGCGCCTCGGCCAGGGTCCACACCATGCTCTCCGGCGCCGACGCCATGCTCTCGGGCTCGGACGGCGAGATGGACGGCACCATCGCCGAAATCCTGATCTCCTTCCCCGCCGCCTCCATCGCCGGCGGCACCGACGAGATCCAGCGCAACATCATCTCCGAACGGGTCCTGCAAATGCCCAAGGAGACGCGGTTCGACGCGGATAAACCGTTCAAGGACGTGCCGCGGAATACGGTGGGGTAGTGCAGGGACGGAGAGAGGGGGAGCGAGCGGAGAGTTTCACAACCTGTCCCTAAACTCCCCACCTTCGTCGTCCCAGCGAAAGCTGGGATCCATGCCATTGAAATTTCAACGTGCTCGGTGTTTCCGTCATATTGCCAGGCAGGAAGCGCGGCTGGGGTTCGGTGGCTGTCCCCGATCTTGCCGATCTTGACGTGATCGCCTGGAAGCTCTGCACCACCATGCGGGCGAGTGATGTCACTGACAC
>JAYOIK010000104.1:0-13408 GCA_038118725.1 Alphaproteobacteria bacterium
TCTACCCTCTCTGTCTAATCCAGACAAAGTGCAGATGAATCAGTGTGTTAGTTGGAAAAATGGTGCCCAGGAGAAGACTCGAACTTCCACGACCTTGCGATCACTGGCACCTGAAGCCAGCGCGTCTACCAATTCCGCCACCTGGGCGCACCATTTGGGCCGTCATCCCGTTCCACCGGGCCCGCGAGGGCTTGGGAACGCGCGACGAGCCCCTCTTTTAGCGACGCGCGCGGATTTATCAAGCCTTGTCGTCACGGAGATGAAAATTAATCCAGTAAATCCACCGCTGACATTCCGGGCCGCGCTTGTGCTATAAGCGCCTATCGGTCCCGAGGGGAGTAGAGACGGATGGATGGCAAGCGGGTCACGGTGTTCGGCGGAGCGGGTTTCGTCGGGCGCACGATCGTTCGAGAATTGGCGCGGCGCGGCGCGCGGGTCACCGTCGGGTGCCGCGACGTGGAGCGCGCGAAATTCCTGAAACCCATGGGGGCGGTCGGCCAGATCACCCCGGTGAAGGCCGATGTCACCAACGCCGGACAGGTCGCCAAGGCCGTGGAGGGCGCCGAGATCGTCATCTCGCTCGTCGGCATTCTTTATCAGTACGGCGGAAACACCTTCGACGCGGTCCAAGCAAGCGGCCCCGGCCTGATCGCCGCGGCGGCGACCGAAGCCGGCGCGAAGCAAATGGTGCATGTTTCGGCGATCGGCGCCGACGCCGACTCCAAGTCAAGCTATGCCAGTTCCAAGGCGATCGGCGAGGCGGCGGTTCGCGAGGCTTTCCCGAACGCGACTATCTTGCGGCCAAGCATCATCTTTGGCCCGGATGACGGCTTCTTCAACAAATTCGCCGGCCTCGCGGGTCTGGCCCCGGCCCTGCCGCTGATCGGCGGCGGCCATACCAGATTTCAGCCGGTTTGCGTTCAGGATGTCGCGGCGGCGGCGCTGGCGGCGCTGGAGCGGAGCGACGCGGCGGGCAAGACCTATGAGCTGGGCGGGCCGACGGTTTACAGCTTCCGCCAGCTGATGGAACTGATGATGGCGCATACCAAGCGGCCGCGTCCCTTGATCCCGGTGCCGTTCTGGGCCGCGCGGATCAAGGCCGGGTTCCTGGAGCTGCTGCCGAAGCCGCTATTGACCCGCGATCAGGTCGAGTTGCTGAAATCCGACAATGTCGTGGCCGAGGATACGCCGGGACTGGCGGATCTGGGTATCGAGCCCACACCCTGCGAGATCGTGCTGCCGACCTATCTCGACCGGTTCCGGCCCGGAGGTCGCTATAATCGCTCGCGGGTCACCGCCTGAGGGTGATCCAGCGTTAGGCGAGGTATATCCAGGCGAGCAACGCGCCGCCGAGCAGGATCCGATAGATCACGAATGGCATGAAGCCGGCCCGGCGCAACCAGGCCATCATCACGCTGATCGAGATCAGGGCCGCGACGAATGCCACCCCGGCGGCGAAGGCAGCGTCCAGACCAAGCGATATGTCGCCGGCCTCGTATAGCTTCAGGCCGCCGAGGGTACCCGCCCCGAGGATCGCCGGAATGCCGAGCAGCAGCGAGAAACGGGCCGCGTCGGCGCGCTCGAAGCCGAGGAATCGCGCCGCCGTCATGGTCACGCCGGAGCGGCTGGCGCCGGGAATCAGGGCCAGGACCTGCGCCACGCCGATAAACAGCGCCGTGCCGTGGTCCATATGCTCGATCCGCCGGATGGTCATGCCGATCCGATCTGCGATCCCCAATAGCACGCCAAATCCGATGGTCGACCAGGCGATGACCTCCATGGTCCGGAGCGCGTCGCCGAGATAGCGCGACACCAGATACCCGGCGATCACCACCGGCACCGAGCCGACGATGATCAGCGTAACCAGACGCAAGCCCGGCTCGCGCCGCCCTTGGAACATCCGAAGAAGCCCCACCAGCATCCGGCCGATATCGCGCCAGCAATAGACCATGACCGCGCCCAGGGTTCCCACATGGACGGCGATATCGATCAGTAAGCCTTGATCCGGCCAATCCATGACATGGGGAACCAGGGCCAGATGGCCGGAGGAGGAAACCGGCAGGAATTCGGTCAATCCCTGGATCACCGCGAGAATGGCGAGATGAAGCAGCGGCAAGAGGCCTCGCAATGGCAATGGCGCATGGGCTCGGTCGTCGTCCGGCCCACCGCCAAGTGATTTAAGTTCGGACACCCTAACACGCGACCGCTTAACCGCGAAAAACCAAAGTTCGCCCGAGAATCGAACGAAATCTCTAGAAAGTTATCCCTATCCCGCGAAAACCCGTTCGAAAAACCGGACGATCTCGGCATTGGCGAAATCCGGGCGTTCATAGGGCACGAAGTGGCCGGCCTCGGGCACCACGGTAACGTCGATCTCGTTGAAATATTCCGGAAGCCGGTCGCTCCACTCCGCCTTCAGGACCGGGTCGCTGGCGCCCCAAAGGACGCGCGTCGGTATGTCGAGAGGCTCGGGCGTGGGAGCGGTTCCCGCCGCCATCTCGGTCATCACGCGGATTCGAATGTCGTTGAAGCCGATATACCAGTCGAAACCGCCCTGGACATTGCCGGGCAACATGAAGTTATCGACCCAGGCCTCGAGATCCTCGTCGAAGGCATTGGGGTCATGGGCCCAATGGGAGAGAAAATACTTGAAATAGATCCGGCGGGTATCGCGGTTGTAACCGACCAGATCGGCGGCGAAGGCCTTCTGATGAAAGGACTGATACCAGATCTCCTTCAGATGCCCTGGTTCGGCCCAACGTCCACCGATGCCGGGATAGGGGCAGTCAAAGAACAACAGACCCGACACGCGCTCAGGCCAGCGTCTCGCGAAGGCCTGGGCCGCATAGGCGCCGACGTCATGACAGACGATACCGGCCCGCGTCAGCCCCAGCCCGTCCATTAGCGCCGCGAGATCCTCGGCCAGGACATCCGGCGTCGTCGGGGTCTTGTCCTCGGGATCGCGGAGCCGGGTCTTGCCGAATTTTCGAAGATCCGGCGCGATCACGTCGAAGCCTTCGGCCAGGACCGGGATGTTCTTGCGCCAGACCCCGGAAAACTCGGGCCAACCATGCAGCAGAACAAGTGGATCGCCGGCCCCGGCGCGGAGATAGTGAATATCCAGGAGAGTGGTGGAAAGCCTGTTGGAGGTGATGTCGGCCATGGTTGCTTCCGGTTCGGCTGATGGGTTGCGCGAGGGTTTGTCGCGCGCCCATGCTGACCGAAATCACCAGCCGCTTGCAACCATGCGCCACGCGGTGGAAACTGCGGGCTCTCAAGGATATCCGGAGTTCGATCATGTCCGTCGCCGAGGATCTGACCGTCGACACGCCCAGCATCTTCGGTCGCTTCACCGGGCGCGATGCCTGGACCGGCGCGTTGCTGCGAGCGGATGAGGGCACGATCACGCTGTCACCGGAATGTCTCTTGGAAATTCGCGACACCCTCTCCGTGCTGCGGGCCAATCCCCTCCCCGTCCTGACGCTGGGGCCGGACGACGTGGAGATGCCGGCTTGCGCGGCGGTGATGGCGACGGCGCGGCGGGAACTTGACGAGGGTCTCGGCTTCGCCATCATCGACCGCCTGCCGCTGGACGAAATGAGCACCGAGGAAGTGATGGCGATTTATTGGCTGCTGGCGCGCATGACCGGCCGGCCGGTGGCGCAGAAATGGATGGATGGCCGGATGCTCTACTCGGTCACCGATCTCGGCAGACCGTCGGGTAACGGGGTCCGCCCTGACGTGACCAACGAGGACCAGAGCTTTCACACCGACAATTCCTACAACCTCTGTCCGCCGGACCATGTGGGCCTGCTCTGTCTGCACCCGGCGATGGAGGGTGGTATCAGCCGGGTGGTCAGCATGACCGCCGTACATAACCGCATGGACGCCGAGTTCCCGGATCTGATCGACCGGCTGTACCAACCGTTCTTCTTCGATCGCCAGCGCGAGCACGCGGAGGGCGACGCGATGACCATCCATCGCCCGGTACTCGCCGCCGAGGAGGGCCGCCTCAGGGTTCGGGTATCGCGCAACCTGATGTACCAGGGCTACAGGCTCGCCGGAAAACCCGTCGACCAGCGGAGCGAGGATGCCTTGGCGGCCTGGTTCTCGATCGTCGACGACCCCGCCATGTACAAGGAATTCTTCTTCGAGCCGGGACAGATCCAATTCGTGAACAACCGGATCATGGGGCACAAACGCACCAAGTTCACCGATTGGCCGGACCCGGCCCGCAAGCGCCATCTGTTGCGGGTCTGGCTACGCGAGCGTGGTCCCCGGTTCTATAACGGCTGAAGCGATACCGCGTAACCACGCGCCACAACCTCGAGGCCTCCACGGCATCGTGAACCCCACGGCACCGTGAACCGAGGTCATGTGCGCGTGGGCCGGCGCGACCCCAAATGGCGTTGACGACAACGCTTTTGATTGGGGACATCTCGTGAAAACGCCAACCACATTCGCCGTTCTGGTCGCCGCCACCCTGGCCCTCGGCGCCTGCTCGCCCTGGTCCAGTTCCTCGCAAGGCGAGGCCAGGGCCGCGACCGGCAAGCACCAGGTCTCTCACGCGATCAAGGGACACGAGACCGCGACCGGGAGCTTCAAGGGATTGAGCAATCACGTGACGACCGGCACCGCCAGCATCATTCGAAGCGGCAATACCTGGGCGGTCAGCCTCGGCTCCGACTTTACCTTCGACGGCGCGCCGGATCCCTATGTCGCCTTCGGCAACAAGGGGAGATTCGCCAAGGGCACGAACTTCGCCAAGCTAAGACGAAACAAGGGCGCCCAGGTCTACCCGGTGCCGGCGGGCCTGGATGTCGGCGACTATCTGGAAGTCTTTCTATGGTGCAAGAAGTTCTCCGTGCCGCTCGGCGTCGCCCGATTGACGCTGACCAAGTAGCGCGGAGGAAGCGGCGACCGGCCTCAAGAGGCCAGCCGCCGTTTAAACTCTCGACCGCCTAGCGGTTATCCATCACCAGTTTGAGCAAGGCGTTGGTAAAGGCGACGGGTTGCTCGATATTGGCCAGATGCGCGGCATGGGGAATCAGCTCCAATGTCGCGCCGGGGATCGCGTCGGCGATCTCCTTGGCCTGCTCCGGGGTCGTGCCGGTATCCTCCTCGCCGCAGATCACCACGGTGGGTTTGTTGATCGACGGGTTGGTCGGGCGCATGTCCATGGCCATGATCGCCTTGCCGCAGCCGATGAAGCCGTCGACCGGGGTCGAGAGGATCATGCCGCGCACCTTCTCGACCTCGTCGGGGATGCGCTGCTGACCGGGATGGGTGAACCAGCGGTCGATGGTGCCGTCAACCACGGCTTCCATGCCGCCGTGACGAACCGTCTCGATCCGCTGCGCCCAGACATCCTTGGCCGGCATGAAGGCGGCGGTATCGGCGAGCGCCAGGGTCTTGACCCGGTCGGGATGCCGCACACCTAGCATCTGGCCGACCATGCCGCCCTTGGAAAGGCCGCAATAATGCGCCGAGGCGATGCCGAGATGATCGAGTAGCCCGGCGGCGTCATCGGCCAGCATCTCGATGCTGTAATCCCCCGCCGGGGCGTCCGACTGGCCGTGGCCGCGGCTGTCATAGCGGATCACCCTGAAGCCCTCCATCTCCAGCGGCTCGACCTGGAGGTCCCACATGGTCAGGTTGGAGGCCAGCGAGTTGGACAACAGGATCGGAGTCCCGTCGCCGGGGCCCGCGACTTCGTAGTAAAGCTGAATGCCGTTGATGGAAGCGTGTGGCACGGCCGTCTCTCTTTCGATCGAAAAGTCGGTCCCGGCGATCAGATCGCCGCGGACCGGTTCTTGATGTCAATGTTCAGGATCTGGTCGTTCTCGGCGTAGTCCACCGGACAGTCGATCAGATGCACGCCGGGCTCGGTCAGGGCCCGCTTCAGGATACCGGGCAATTCCGCCGCCGAGCCGACCCGATGGCCGATGCCGCCATAGGACTCGACGTACTTCACGAAATCCGGATTGCCGTATTCCAGGCCCCAGTCCTTGAGGCCCATATTGGCCTGCTTCCAGCGGATCATGCCGTAGGCGCTGTCGTTCAAGATCAGCACCGCGATGTTCATCTTCTCGCGAACCGCGGTCTCCAGCTCCTGACTGTTCATCATGAAGCCGCCGTCGCCGCAAATCGCCATGACCTTGCGGTCCGGATAGACCAGCCGCGCGGCCATCGCCGACGGCAGACCCGCTCCCATGGTCGCGAGCGCGTTATCCAGCAGCACGGTGTTCGGCTCATGCGCCGGATAATTGCGCGCGAACCAGATCTTGTAGACACCGTTATCGAGGCAGATCATCCCGTCATCCGGCATTGCCTCGCGGATCTTGGCCACGAGATGCTGCGGATAGATCGGGAAGCGCATGTCGTCCTTGCCCTCGGCGATTTGCGCGTCACCGTGCAGCTTGACCTCCATCATGCGGCTGAAGTCCCAACCGGCCTCCTCTTTCTTGCGCACGCCGTTCTTGAGCTGCCAGATCGCGTTGCCGATATCGCCGATGACCTCGAGCTGCGGGAAGTAAACCGGGTCGACCTCGGCGGTGTTCATCGAGACATGGATTACCTCGGTGCCGCCCTTCTCCATGAAGAACGGCGGCTTCTCGATCACGTCATGGCCGACATTGATGATCAGATCGGCGGCCTCGACGGCGCGATGCACATAATCACCCGCCGACAGCGCGGCGCAGCCCATGAACAGCGGATGCCGCTCGTCGATGACACCCTTGCCGAGCTGGGTGGTCACGAACGGGATACCGGTTTTCTCGATGAACTTGGTCAGCATCTTCGAGGTCATCTTGCGGTTTCCGCCGGCGCCGATGACCAGGATCGGCGATTTGGCCGCGTGGATCTTCTCCAGCGCGCGGATGATCGCCTTGTCCTCGGGGATCGGACGGCGCACCGGGTTCGGCGTCATCGGCCGCTCGTCGGTTTCCTCGTCGGCGATATCCTCGGGCAGTTCGATATGGACCGCGCCGGGCTTTTCCTCCTCGGCGATCCGATAGGCCTCGCGGACCCGGCTGGGGATATTGTCGCCGGCGACGATCTGCACCGCGTATTTGGTGATCGGCCCCATCATGTCGACCACGTCGAGAATCTGGAAACGGCCCTGCTTGGACTTCTTCACTGGTTTCTGGCCGGTGATCATCAGCATCGGCATGCCGCCGAGCTGGGCATAGGCGGCGGCGGTGGTGAAGTTGGTGGCGCCGGGACCCAGCGTCGAGACGCAAACTCCGGTCTTGCCGGTCAGACGGCCATAGACCGAGGCCATGAAGCCCGCGCCTTGCTCATGCCGGGTGAGGATCAGCCGGATCTTTTTGGAACGCGATAGGGAGTCCAGAAAATCCAGGTTCTCCTCGCCGGGAATGCCGAAAATGTACTCACAACCTTCCGCTTCCAGGCATTCGATAAACAGATCCGATGCTTTCGTCATGACGACCCTCCAATTCTCGATATGCGCGGATACACGCGCCCGGTTCACGCGCGCCGTCCGTGACGAACGGCGAAACCTCTCCGGTGAACGGTAACACGCATTGCGCGGCGGAATATAGTGACAGTCTGCGCGGGTAGGTGATTTCGGGTTCCGGATCATCACTCTCGCGATCGGAGTCGGGCCATGCCTTGGCTATACTGACTGGAACGCGGTTAGCGCGGATGACGCATTTAGGGAGGCGTTGGATGAGCCATCAGGGAAAAGTCGCGATCGTCACCGGCGGTGGCGGAGGCTTCGGCACCGAGATCTCGAAACAGCTCGCGGCCAAGGGGGCCAAGGTCGCGGTGGTCGATATCGTCGCCGAGAACGCCAAGCGCGTCGCGGACGAGATCGGCGCGGCGGCGATCGCGCTGGAGGCGGATATCGGCAAGGCCGGACCGGTCCAAAAAGTCATCGCCGACACGGTCAAGGCATTCGGCGGCGTCGATATCATCATCAACAACGCCGGGCTGTCCTACCCGCCGGTTAAGGTCGCCGACATGGAGGATGATCTCTATGACCGGGTCTTCAACGCTAATGTGAAGTCGATCTTTCTTTTCACCAAGCACGGCGTGCCGGAGCTCGACAAGCGCGGTGGCGGCGCGATCGTCAATATCGCCTCGACATCCGGCGTGCGCCCCAGGGCCGGAAACACGGTCTACGCGACCAGCAAGGCCGCCGCCATCGCCTTCACCAAGTCAAGCGCCCTGGAACTCGCGCGCCAGAACATCCGGGTCAACACGATCCTGCCGGTGGCCTCGATGACGCCGATGCTGACCGGCATGTTCGAGAACGACGACGGCAGCCGGATCGCGGCGATGGAGGCGGGTATCCCGCTCGGTCGGCTCGGCCAGCCCAAGGATATCGCGGCGGGCGTCATGTTCTTCCTCTCCGACGAAGCCGAATTCATCACCGGCGTGGCCCTGCCCGTCGACGGTGGCTGGACGGCGGGTTAGCGAGCCGGGACCGGGGCCGGGATCGGGAGCCTCCGGATTGGGAGCATCACCATGACCGATCGCTTCGAGGGACGGCCCGCCATCGTCACCGGTGGCGGCTCCGGCATCGGTCGTGCCACGGTCCTGCGGCTGGCCTCGGAGGGCGCGCATGTGCTCGCGGTTGATCTCCGGCCCGAAGGCGTCGAGGAGACCGCCCGCATGGCGGGCAACGGACCGGGCAAGGTCATCGCCGAGGGACGTGACATCACCGAGAAATCCGCGCCCAGCGATCTCGTGGAGCAATGCCGCGAGGCCTTCGGCCCGCCCCGCATCCTCGTGAACAATGCCGGCATGGGTCATGCCCGCCCGGTGCACGGGACCCTGGACCGGCATCTGGACGGCGTCATCAAGACCAATATCGGCGCGCTGCTCCGGCTTGGCCGCGAGACCATCCGGGCGATGCGCGAGACCGAAACGCCCGGATCCATCGTCAATATCGCCTCGGTCTTCGGGATGCGGGGCTTTCCCGGCAACTCGATCTACTCGGCCTCCAAGGCGGCGGTGATCGGCCTGACCCAGAACATGGCCGCGGATTACGGCCCCCATGGAATCAGGATTAACGCGATCGCCCCCGGATTGATCCGCACGGGCATGACCAAGCTCGCCTTCGAGACCGGGGACGACTATTTCGTCGAGGACGGTCTGATCAGCCAGACCCCGCTCGGCCGCGCCGGCGAGCCGGAGGAGGTCGCGGCCTGTATCGCCTTTCTGTGTTCCGACGACGCCCGTTTCGTAACCGGCCAGACCTTGGCCGTCGACGGTGGCTGGGTGACCACGAAATTCCGTCCCTTCCCGAGCGATCCACATGACTGAATCAGCGGCGAGGGAGACATCCGTGACCGACAAGCTCAAGGGTCGGGCCGCGATCGTCACCGGCGCCGGTTCCGGCATCGGTCGGGCGACGACGAAGCGTCTGATGGCCGACGGCGCCGATGTGCTGGCGGTCGATATCAACGCCGAGGGTCTGGCCGAAACCGAGGAACAGGCGCGGGATCTGTCGGGCCGCTGTGTGACCCTGACCCGCGACATCACCGGGGATGACGCGCCCGAGGCGATCGTCGCCGCCTGCCTCGAGACTTTCGGCGGCTTGCGTATTCTGGTGAACAACGCCGGCATCGGCGACGCGGCCGCGGCACACAAGACCGAGGACGAGGACCTGGACCGCGTCCTCGACGTCAACCTGCGAGCACTGTTTCGCATGGCGCGGGAAGCGGTTCCCGCGATCCGGACCGGCGACGCCGGCGGAAGCATCGTCCAGCTTGCCTCTATCTTCGGGATCGTGGGGGTACGGGCGAGCGCGGCCTACGCGGCGAGCAAGGCCGCGGTCGTCGGCCTGACCCGGAACATGGCGGCGGATTACGGCCCCTACGGCATCCGCGTGAACGCCGTAGCGCCGGGCCTGATCCTGACCCCGATGAGCCGCGACAACATTGAGAAGAGCGCCTATTTCCGGGACTTGATGATCGACTCAACCCCGCTGGGGCGGGTCGGCGCGCCAGAGGACATCGCCAACGGCATCGCGTTCCTATGCTCGGACGAAGCCGGTTTCATCACCGGCCACACCCTCGCCATCGACGGCGGCTGGTCGACCACCAAATTCCGCCCCTTCGAGCCGTCACTGCATGAGTGAGGGCACGTCTATCAGACATTGCCCGGCGGACGCGCCATCCAGATCACCAGCGCGGCGGCCACGGACAGACCGGCGAAAACCTCCAGCGAGGCGACATAGTCGCCGGTCCAATCCCGCAGCACCGCCGAGATCATCGGCCCGCAGGCCTGGGCGCTGACCTGAACCGACAGGGCGACGCCCCGGATCGCGCCATAGCTGCGGCGTCCGAAATAGTCCGCCCAGGCGAGCGGCGGAATGGTCAGCAGACCGCCGAGACCGATACCGAACACCACCACCGAAAGATAGGCGCTGGCGGCGCTGTCCACCGACATGATCAGCACGCAACCCGCCGCCATCGACACGCCGGACAGGTTCAACATCGCCCGCACGCCGAACCGCCGGGTGAACATTCCGTAGAGAAAACCGGAAACCCCGGTCACGGCGGAGAACAGACTGACCACCGTCGCGGCGATGGTCGGATCGAGGCCGCGCTCCAAGAGATGCGGCGCCTGATGCAGGCTGACGCCGGCCTGTACCGGATAGGCCAGCGCCGTGAAGGCGAGCAATGTCCAGAAGGCCGGGCTGCGCATCGCCTCGGCCCGGGTGAAGACCGGCTCCTCCACCGCCCCGCCCGAGGCGCCCTCGGCGGGGGCCGCGTCGCCGTCCGGGCGCAGGCCCATATCCTCGGGGCGGCGCGCCATCAGGATGAAACTCGGAAGGAAGCCGACGATCAGGACCGTCAGGCCGACGGCGATCCAGCCGGCCCGCCAGCCGCCGCTCAGCATGGCGAAATGCGCGATCAACGGCATCGAGGTCAGGCCGATCATCAGGGCCGCGGAGACCATGGAGTTGGCGATCGGCCGGCGGCGCACGAACCAGTTGTTCACCGCGCCATAGATCCCGAGATCGAAGGGCCCGGCGAAGTTCATCCGCGCGACACAGAAAAACAGATAAAACATCAACAGCGAACTGGTTTGCGAGAGCAACAGCGCCGCGACGCCGGTAACCAGCACCGCCGCGCAGAGCATCGCCCGGGCGCCGTGCCGGTCGACAAGGGGTCCCAACATCGGCGTGGTGATCGCCGCCAGGATCCCGCCCAGCGCCACCGCTCCGGACATCTCGGAGGACGACCAGCCGAATTCCATGGTCATGGGCGCCATGAAAATCGTCAAGGTCGCCACCGCCGGCCCCTGGCGCGCGAAGGCCGCGCAGGCGGCGCAGGCCAGCACCACCCAACCGTAGAAGAACGACAGTCGGCGCGCGACGAGAAGCTGAATGCGATGCAAGGCGGAAGTCCCGGGAAGGAGTGACCCGCAGTCTCATACACTAATTTGGACAACAAGGCGCGTGGCGTCACCGCCGATACGTCGGACGATTAATATGTGATCATTCTGCCGCGCGCCGAGCGTTCCATGGGAAAACCGGCTTCTTAAAACGCCGCCTCGTCGAGTGTCATGACCAGGGCACCGCCGCCGATGATCGGGTCGAGCAGGGACGGCGCGCGGGAAAGATGGGTCTCGGCGAAGAATTGCGCGGTGATCAACTTGCCTCCGAGAAAAGCCGCGTCCGCCGCGCCGTCCGCGAGCTGCCGTCGTGCTTCGATCGCGCCCCGCGCCAGCATCCAGCCACCGGCGACAAGGCCCATCATCTCGAGGAACGGCACCGCGCCCGCCGCCGCCCGGGCCGGATCGGCGGGGAAGGACTCGACCAGCCAGGAGACCGCGTCATCCACCGCCGCCACGCCGGCGCCGAGATGCTTGGCCAGCGCCGCCTCCGGCCCCTTGGTCGTGTCCAACGCCGCGACGGTTTCCCGGACCGCCTCGGTGAAGCGCCGCGCCGCCGCGCCGCCGTCGCGCGCCACCTTGCGGCCCAGCAGATCCATCGCCTGGACCCCGTTGGTGCCCTCGTAGATCGTGGTGATCCGGGCGTCGCGGTAATGCTGGCCGGCGCCGGTCTCCTCCATGAAGCCCATGCCGCCATGAACCTGGATATTGGTCGAGGTGATGGCAAGACCGACATCGGTGCACCAGGCCTTGACCACCGGGATCATCAGATCGAGCATCGATTGCGCCGCCCCGCGCGCCTCTACGTCCTCGATCCGGTTGGCCCGGTCAAGCTCGGCGGAAACCTCGTAACAAAGGCCGCGCATCGCCTCGACCTGGGATTTCATGTCCAGCAGCATGCGCCGCACATCCGGGTGATTGATGATCGGCGCTCCGGCCTCGCCACCCTGGATCGGTCGGCCCTGGACCCGCTCCCTGGCGAAGGCCACGGCCTGCTGATAGGCGCGCTCGGCGATCGCCAGACCCTGGAGCCCGACGCCGAGACGGGCGTTGTTCATCATCACGAACATATATTCGATGCCGCGGTTTTCCTCGCCGACGAGATAGCCGACCGCGCCCTCGTCCTCGCCATAGGCCATCACGCAGGTCGGGCTGGCATGGATGCCGATCTTGTGCTCCAGCGAGACCGGACGCACGTCGTTGCGCCGGCCGAGAGAGCCGTCTTCGTTGACCAGGAATTTCGGCACGATGAACAGCGACAGCCCCTTGGTGCCCGGAGGCCCCTCGGGCGAGCGGGCGAGGACAAGATGGACGATATTGTCCGTCATGTCATGGTCGCCCCAGGTGATGAAGATCTTCTGCCCCTTCAGAAGATAGTGATCGCCCTCGCGGGTCGAGCGGGTGCGGATCGCGCCGAGATCGGTGCCGGATTGCGGCTCCGTCAGATTCATGGTGCCGGTCCACTCGCCCGAGACCAGCTTCCCGAGATAGGTCGCCTTCTGCTCGTCATTGCCGTGCCGCTCCAGCGCGTCGATCGCCGCCTGGGTCAAGAGCGGGCAGAGCGTGAAGGACATGTTCGCCGCGTCCCACATCTCCCACAGCGCCGTCGACAGGGTCCAGGGCAGGCCCTGGCCGCCATGCTCGGGATCGAAGGGGACCGAGTTCCAGCCCGCCTCGGCCCATTGGGTATAAGCCTCGCCGAAGCCGTCCACCGGACGAACCACGCCGTTCTCGATCCGCGCGCCCTCGATGTCGCCCTTGTGGTTCAGCGGGGCCAGCACATTGCCCGAGAACTTGCCCGCCTCGTCGAGGATCTGGTCGAGCAGTTCCTCGTCCAGCGGCTCCATCCCCGGAAGCTGGGCGACACTTTGCAGACCGACCACGTGCTTCAGGACAAAGCGCATATCGGCGAGCGGCGCGGAATAAGCGGTCATGGCGGGTTCCCTCCGGCACGCGGCGCCCCATCGCGCCGTTCCGTCAGCGGCTGATTAGCCCAAGTTTCCGGGGCTGTCCATGGTGGGGGTGGAGGGGTGACCGT
>JAYOIK010000105.1:0-13078 GCA_038118725.1 Alphaproteobacteria bacterium
CCGCGCCATGTCCGATACGTTGAACTCGATATAGTCTATCCGGCGATCGGCGTCGGTTTGGCGGTTGGTTTCCGAGCCTGGCATGGCATTCTCCCCATCGTGACGGCGCCGCGCGCATGATCTCAAGGACACCGCTCGTTCCCGCGATGATCCCGGCTAGATACCCGAGCCCTCGCCGCGCCCCAAAGGCCGCCCCGATTGCCGCGAGGCTCAGCGTCGCCGGTCCCGGACTGCCCATCAGGGGAAATGCCGCCATCCACGGCAGAGCAATCGCGGTTGCCAGCCCCCACGCGCCCGGTCAGATCCCCTCGGTCAGTTTTCGCATCCCCTCGCCCAGGTTCTTCAGGCCCGCTTGCAGGATGAAACGATCCCAGCCGATGCAGAAATGCCGGACGCCGAGATCGATATAACGCTTGGCTTGTTCAACCTCGCCGATCTCGATCCGGGGAGGCACGCCGTATTCGATGCATTTGGCGATCACCTTTTCCTCGATCGGCCGGATCTCGTCTTCATACATCAACCGGGGATTACCCCGGGAAAGCCCGTAATCCGCCGGCCCCCATTGCGCCATGTCCACGCCCTTGTCCCGCGCCGCCTCCAGGACCGCGTCAAGGTCTTCGACCGCGGCGTTCTTCTCAAGCATGATCGTGAAGACGACGGAGGCGAGATCCTCGAGAAAGCCGTCCGGCGCATAACCGGACAACGCCGGGCGTCTGATCTTCACCCCCATGGCCCCACCGATGCCGGGCATGTCGGCGCGGATAACCCGATGGCACTCGGCGATATCGGCCGGTGTCCGGATATCGGTGAACAGCACCGACTTGAATCCCGCCCCCAGGGCCGCCTGGGCCCAGAAGCCTTGGCCTTCCTGGTCGAGTTTGATCATCAACGGCAGGTTCGCGCACTGGGCCGCCCGCGCCATGTGATACATCAGCTGCATATCCAGCACCGAATATTCCGCCGCGAACTCGCCGTAGTCGAACAGCCCGACATCCCCGATGAGCTCGGCGATATCAGGGTCGGCGAACAGGAAATGGGTGCCCAGCGTGGGCTTGCCGGCATCCAGTGCCGCGCGGAAAGTATTGGCCATGATCATGAGACGGGTCCGTTGAGGTTGAAGCGCGCTTGCTTTCGACCCCGCCAGACTAGCATGCCGATGAAACCCGTGTCCCAGCGCCTCAATACGATTGACCTCGGTGGGCCGAAACGCTTTGTTCCGAGGGCTTGAAACTCGTCTGGATTACATCGTCATGCCCATCTCCGGCCCCGTCCGCATCGCCGTCGATATCGGCGGCACCTTCACGGATCTGCAAGTCCTCGACGAGAACTCCGGCGTTACCCATGCCTTGAAAACACCGACCACGCCCGCCGATCCCTCCAAGGGTCTCGCCGAGGGGTTGCGAAGCGCTGCCGAAAGCCTTGGATTCTCCCTCGCCCAGGTGAGCGCCTTGATGCATGGCACGACGATCGCCACCAACGCGGTGCTGCAACGCCGCTTCGCCAAAACCGCGCTGGTGACAACGGCTGGTTTCGAGGACGTGCTCGAGATTGGCCGACATGTCCGCAAGGAAGTCTACGCCAACAGGGCCGAGGAGCGGGTTCTGCTGATCCCGAGGCGTCATCGGTTTGGTCTGCGCGAGCGGATGCGCGCCGACGGTTCGGTGGAGATCGCTCCGGACGGGCCGGCGATCGAACGGGTCATCGCCCAACTCAAGAACGCGGCACCCGAGGCCATCGCGGTTTGTCTTCTGCACGCCTACGCCAATCCGGCCCATGAGGAACGTCTGGCCGAGGCGCTTTCCGAGGCCTTTCCGGATGTGCCGTTGTCCTTGTCGCACGTTATCTGCCCCGAGGTGCGGGAGTTCGAGCGAACCTCGACCACGGTGCTCAACGCCATGCTGGTACCGGTAATCCAGCGCTATCTGAATAATCTTCGCCGGTCTCTCCGCGACCTCGGTCTCGCGGCGCCGGTCTATCTGGTGCAGTCCAATGGCGGCGCCGCCCTGCCCGAGACCGCCGCCGAGCAACCCGCTCGGCTGTTGCTGTCCGGCCCAAGCGGCGGCGCGCTCGCGGGCGAGGTGCTGTCGCGAAACCTGGATGAGCCCAATCTCATCGGCGTCGACATGGGCGGGACCAGCTATGACGTCTCGCTGGTCGTCAACGGCAAGGTCCGTCAGATCACCGAAGGGGCCGTCGACGGCTGCCCGGTTCGATTGCCGATGGTTGAGATCCGCACGATCGGCGCCGGTGGTGGCTCCATCGCCCGCGTCGAGGCCGGTGGTCGGCTGCGGGTCGGTCCGGACAGCGCCGGCGCCGAGCCTGGACCGGTTTGCTATGGCCGAGGCGGGGTCGAGCCGACCGTAACCGACGCCAATCTGGTGCTGGGCCGCATCGATCCCACGTATTTTCTTGGCGGCGGCATGAAACTGGATATCGACGGCGCCCGCGCGGCCTTGCAAGAGCGTATCGCCGGGCCATTGGCTCTCTCGCTGGACGAAGCCGCCGAGGGCATCGTCAGGGTCGCGGTTTCCGCGATGGCGGCGGCGATCCGGCTCAGCCTGTTCGAGAAGGGCCTGGACCCGAGGGATTTCGCGCTGGTCTCCTTCGGCGGCGCCGGCGGCCTGCATGCCTGCGATACCGCCGACGCCCTCGGCGCCGACCGGGTGATCTTTCCCCGCGATCCGGGCACGCTCAGCGCCTGGGGCATGCTGTCCTCGGATCTGGTGCACGACTTCGCCCGCTCCAGCTTGATGCCGGCGAGCGCGGCTTCGATCCCGACACTGGAGACAGTCACGCAATCGCTTCTGGAGCAGGGAGACGCCGCTCTCGAAACCGACGGCGTCGCGGATGAAAACCGCGCCCTGCCGTTGACCGTCGATATGCGCTATCCAGGACAAGGTTACGAGATCGGCGTTCCTTTGGTGGATGCCGCCTCGATCGAGCAAGCCGCCGCTCATTTTCACGATGCCCATCACGCGCAATTCGCTCATGGCGAGCCCGACGTCACACCCGAGATCGTCACCATCCGCTGCGCCGCCACCGGCAAATTGGCCAAGCCCCTCGCCCGGCCCTACGAGACCGATGTAGCCGGCGGAGCCAAGGCGGTCCGATCGATCGCCATTGACGGCGTCCGCGTCGACGTGCCGGCCCATGATCGCGGCGGGATCGCGCCCGGCGACGCGATCCAAGGCCCCGCGATCATCGAGGAAGCGCATTCGACGCTGTATCTACCGCCGGAATGGCGCCTAACCGCCGCGTCGTCCGGCGATCTATTGGCCAAACGCGACTCCGAGGGAGAAAGCTCATGAGCACGATCAACGCCGTCGAGCTTGAAATCATCCGCAACGCTCTTGTCGCCGCCGCCGAGGAGATGAGCGTCACCGTCTGGCGCACCAGCCGGTCGCCGGTCGTGCGCGATATTCTCGACTACTCCACCGCCGTCTTTGACGCCGACGGCAACAGCACCGCCCAGGCGGCGCGGATGCCGGTGCATCTAAACTCCATGGCCCGCTGTCTACTGGACATTCTCGCCGATCATATCCCGATCGAGGAATGGAACGAGGGCGACATCATCATCACCAACGATCCCTATAGCGGCGGCCAGCATCTGCCGGACATTCTCACCTTCAAGCCGGTTTTCCTGGACGGAAGGCGGATCGCCATTGCCGGGGTGCTGGTTCATCATCTCGATGTCGGCGGCGGCGCGCCCGGGAGCTATCACGCCGAGGCGACGGAGATCTTTCAGGAAGGCTTTCGCATTCCGCCGCTCAAGATCGACGAAGCGGGGGTGCGCAACCAGGCGGTGGTCAAGTTGCTGCTGCGCAACAGCCGCGAGCCGGAAAAGGTCGGGGGCGACTTCGCCTCGCAACTCGCCGCCTTGGATATCGGCGTCGAAAGTCTGAAGGCCATGGGGCGGCGCTACGGCATCGATCGGCTCGCCGAGGCCAGCCGGATGATTCAGGATCAGTCCGAGCAAGCCATGCGCGCCGCCATCGCGGCCATGCCCGACGGCGACTATGAATTCGAGGATTTCGTCGACGATGACGGCATAGACCGAGACAAGCCGCTGCGCGTCCATGCCCGTTTGAGGGTGCGCGGAGAGGAGATCGAGATTGATCTTTCCGGCTCCAGCCCCCAGGCGCGCGGACCGGTGAACTGTACCTACAACATGATGGATTCCGCCGTGGTCTGCGGGGTGATGATGTCGGTCGGCACGGACATCCCCGCCAATGCCGGCTGCTATCGCCCGATCCGGATCACCGCGCCGGAGGGGCTTTGCGTCAATGCCCGCTCGCCCGCCCCGGTGGCCAACCGGATGGCCGTGGGTCATCGCATCGTCAACACCGTGATGGGTGCCTTTGCCGTCGCCCTGCCCGGCCGGGTGCCGGCGGCCTATTACGGCGTCAGTTACGTCTACGCCTTCAATGCCTTCAAGGAGGATGGCGGGCGCTCGGTCTATTTCGACCTGGAATGCGGTGGCTGGGGCGCGCATCCGGAGGAGGACGGCGCGAGCGGGTTCTCCTGCGGCTTTCACAACATCGCCAACGCGCCGATGGAACTGATCGAGAACGATTATCCCGTGACCTTCCAACGCTATGGCCTAGTCCCGGGATCAGGTGGCGCGGGACGAACACGCGGTGGTCTCGGCCTGGAGCGCGCGTTCCGCGTCGACGCGCCGGAGGGCACCTTTACCTGCAACTTCGATCGTTTTCGCACACCGCCCTATGGTCTCGCGGGCGGCGCGCCCGGCGCTCTCGGGCGCATGACCGTCACCCGCGCGGGCGCGACGGAGGAGGTCGATATCGGCTCCAAGGTTTCCGGCCTTTCCGTCCAGCGCGGTGACGTGCTGCGGCTCAGGACTTCCGGCGGCGGCGGCTACGGCGATCCGGCGGAGCGCGACGCCGAGGCGATTGAGACTGATCGCTTGGACGGTTATTCAGGCGGCGGAGACTGACGGATATAGGCGTGTGAGAAACCCTTGGAGACCCTGGTTCGAGCCCAGGGCGGGCGCCGCTAGTCCAGCCCTCCGCGCCGGTCCAACTCACGCAAGGCCTGGGCGATCGCCCGGGCGTCGGCGAGCGCGGTGTGGGCCGGCCCTTCCATCTCGAGACCGAACAGTCTCGGGAGATCGGAGCTGACGGTCTCGGCCCGAGGCCTGTTCAGCGCCGCCATGAACAGCGGCCTTAAGTTGAGCATGCGTCCCGCCGCGATCGGCATTTCCACGCCGCGCCAACCACAATTCTCGAGCAGACAGCGCGCGTCATCGCCATTGGCCGCGACGAGCGGGCTGTCCCCGGCGAACGCCGCGAACTCAGCGACCACATGGGGGAACGGCCGTCCCTCGCGCGCAAGGTCGTCATTGGTGATCCCGGTAAGAGCGGTGAAATAGTCCGAAAGGATGGGATTGAATTCGGGCAAGCTGAAACGCTCAAACGTGGCGACCTCCGTCCATGCGCCGTCACACGCAAGCTTGACCGCTCCGATCTGCACAAGCTCGCGATACTCACCCTCGCCGCTCCAACGCCGGGCAAGCGAGCCCTCCCAGGCGGTGTATTCGAGATCGTGGATGATAAGGGTCTCGCCGGCCCTTAGCGCCCGCAAGCGCGCGCGCACGTGATCGGATTCCGGCGTCGCCACCATCGTCGCGCGTGAACGCATGTACTCGGCCTCGGGCGTGCCGTCGGAAGGATCCATCGGCTAACCCGCCAGATACTTGCGCAGGATTTCGGCGATCCGCTCCGGCGGGGTTCCATGCGGGAACATGGTCACGAACTTGCCGTCGGGCCCCATGAGATAGGCGAGCGAGGAATGATCCACCAGATACTCCTCCGGCCCCGCCCCCTCCAGGCGGTATACTCGGCGATGCACGCGGTAGGCCTTGGCCGCGACGGAGATCTGCTCTTGCGTCCCCGTCAGGCCCAACAACGTCGGATGAAACGCGCCCGCGTAATCGCGCAGCACCGCCTTGGTATCGCGATCCGGGTCGACCGTGATGAACAGTGGTTGCAGCTTGTCGGTCAGGGTCCCGATATCGTCCAGGGCCACCGCCAGATTACCGAGATCCGTCGGGCAGATATCTGGACAATAGGTATAGCCGAAATAGACCAGCATGTGCCGCCCGGCGAAATCCCGCTCGGTGACCGTCCGCCCGTCATGGTCGACGAGTGCGAACGGCCCTCCGAAAAGCGACGGCAAGCTCCGGGCCGAGGCGGGCGTCGCCAAGACGCAGGCCGCGACCAGGACGATGACGGCGAACGCCGTTCCCAACCAGCGCATGGCGAGGCTACGGCTTGGGAATTTCAGCGCCGGGGATACCCACCGGCCCGAACTCGTCGATCAGGGCCTTGATCGTCGGGTCCTTGCGAAACCAACGGGCGGCGTTCTCCTGCTTGTTCGCCTTGGCCCAGGCCTTGGAGAAGGCGAGGGCATTGGTCCATTTCTCGGCGCCCGGCGCGCGGAGCCGCTGAACCATGTAGAAGGTCATCGGGTCGGCCTTAATCAACAAGCCATCCACCTCGACCCGCTTGCCGCACCAGGGCAGCAGATCCAGAACCGCGCCCGCGAAGGCCGTGTTGCTCTTCATCGCCAGGCGCAGCTTTCCGTCATCGGTCAGCAGGCCCATCTGGCGCTTGCCGTCGCCGCAATTCGGCGGGCAATCGCCGGTAAGCTCGCACAACACATCCACCGCCTTGGCCTCGAACTGAGCGACTTCCTCGCCGTCGATGCCCCATTCCTTGGCCGCCTGGGCCGGTCCCGCGACAAGCGCCAGGACCGTCGCCAGCGTGATCAATACAGCTTTCATGGCGTTACTTCCCAAACGGTTGAATGCCGACGTCCTCGTGGGACAGGTTGACGATGCCGTCGTCATTGGCGACTTGGCTGACCAGCAGATATTTCACGCCGTCGCGTTCAATCAGATCGCCTTCGACGGTCACCTGATGGGCTTGGATCCGAAGGATACTCGGGGCTGCGACATTGCTTTCCTCGCCCTCGACCTTGAGCACGACATAGACATTCTCGTCCTCGTCCTTGATCGAGACCGGGATGCCGCCGGCCGCGCACCATACCGCGCATTGATAGTGGCCGGACCCCTCGGCGAACATGATCATGGTGACATTGCACCAGGTATCGACGATCTCGCCGGTGACCGATACCTGCTTGGTCTCGGGCGTCGCGGCCTGGGCCGTCGCCGTCGCCGCCCCGAGTGTCAACGCCACCCCGACGGTCAGCATCAGGGCGATCGCGAATTGCTTGAAAACATTTCTCATTCAGTACTCTCCCAGGGCAGTAGTCTCCCATGGGCGCCGTCCCCCATGCCGCGCCCGCCTATCGATGTAGGGCCGGGGTCCGCGCCGCGCAAATCGCGTTTGCGCGAGCTACTCCGCCGCCTCGGACAATTCCGCCGGCAATTCGGCGCCGGTCTGGTTGGCGATGATCCCGTAATGCTCGATCCGGCGATGCCGCGCGAAGTTGAAGATCGTCTCCTTCGGCATATTGCAGAGATCCAGATCCGCGGTCGTGGTGATCAACTCGTCATCGAGGGTCGTGGCCAGCGCCGTCATCTCGCCCGAGGGCTGGATGATGCAGGACCCGCCGATCAGCATGCAGCCATCCTCGACGCCGGCCTTGGCCACGCCGATCACCCATGTCGCGTTCATATAGGCATTGGCCTGCATCACCAGATGGTTATGAAACATCCGGCGGTGATTGGGCTCGTCGCCGGAGGTGTTGAGATCCGGCGTGTTGTAGCCGAGCGAGATCACCTCCGCGCCCTTCAGCCCCATCACCCGGTAGGTCTCGGCCCAGCGTCGATCGTTGCAGATCGCCATGCCGAAGATCCCGCCATGCTGGCGCCAGACCCCGAAGCCGAGATCGCCGGGCTCGAAATAGCGCTTCTCCAGGTGCTGAAACGGCCTTTGCGCCTCGTATTCCGAGTGGCCGGGCAGATGCACCTTGCGGTACTTGCCGTTGATCTTTCCGGTGCCGTCCACCAGAACGGCGGTGTTGTAGCGGTGACCGTCCGGCGTCAGTTCGGCATAGCCGAGATAGAAGCCGATCCCGGCCTCCGAGGCCGCCTCGAACAGCGGGCGCGTCGCCGGGCCCGGCATCTCGGTCTCGTACCAGTGGTCCATCCGGCTGATATCTTCCTCATAATAGCGCGGGAAGAAGGTGGTCAGCGCGAGTTCCGGGAACACTACGTAGTTGACGCCGCGCGACTTGGCCTGGCGTATCAGATCCACCATCCGCTTGACGCAGCTCTCGCGGCTCTCGTCGGGCGCGATCGGCCCCATCTGGGCGGCGCCAAGGGTAACGATACGGCTCATGATAAAGTCCTTTCAGCGGTTCACCTGATTTGACCGCAGACTAGCAGGGGCGGCGGGCAAAAATCGACAACAGCCTTGTCGGTCCACGAGAAAACCCGTTAAAGCAACCCGTCATGTCACCCAATCGCCCCCCACCGAGCTTTCGTCTAGCCGCGCCCGAGGATCGGGCGGTCCTCGACACGATGATTCGTGAGTATTACGCCTATGACCGCCACCCGGCGGATGACACGATCATCGCCGCCGCGCTGGACGGGGCGCTCGCGCCGAACCACCACATCCGGATCTGGGTCATCGAGGTCGACGGCGAGGCCGCCGGCTACATGGCCGTCGCCATCGGCTTCACCATCGAGGCCGGCGGCAATGACGGCTTTCTCGATGAGCTCTACCTGCGCAAGGCGTTCCGCGGCCGGGGCATCGGCCGGCAGGCGGTTGAATTCGCCATAGCCGCCTGTCCGTCCCTCGGCATCCGTCGGCTCAGCCTGGAAGTAGAGCGCCACAACGCCCGCGCCAAGCGGCTCTACGAGGATATTGGCTTCGAGGCGCATGACCGGATCCTGATGTCACATTGGACGGATGGGCGCGAGAGGACTTGACCCCAAGCCGGAACGGCTGGGAAGCTGCGTTAGCGCCGCCGCCCCAGCGCCGCCGCCAGAGTCAGACAGGGAGACCGACCATGCAAACCGCCGCCCGCCCCGCCGAACTCACCGCCGTTCTCGAGGCCCACAAGGCGCTCTGCGCGGAATTGCCGGACGGCGAGACGAAACGCTTCTTCGATCGCTGCCACGCGGCGCTGGAGACGGAAGGCAAGCCGCGGCCCGAGCACCAGGGCGCCCAGCCCGCCGTCTGCGACCATATTCCGGAGGCCCTGCGGGTGACCGCCGAGGGCTCTCCCGGCCTTGCCCGCCTCGCCGACGCCTTCGGCGCGCTCGCGCCCATGCTGAACTGGAAGCCCACCGACCGCGACCAGCCCGATGACCCGCGCTTTCCCGACAACCACGCCAACGCGACCTTAATCGGCAATGACGGGGTCGAGTATCACGACAATGTCCGCCTCGGCGTCAGCCTGATCGCCCCGGGCTATACCTATCCGCGCCACAACCACCCGCCCGAGGAAGGCTATCTGGTGATGAGTGGCGGCGACTGGCGCCAGAACGACACCGCCTGGTTCCGCCGCGAGCCCGGCGAGACCGTCCACAACATCCCCAACATCTGGCACGCCATGCGCGCCGGCGACGACGCCCCGCTCCTGGCGCTATGGATGTTGTGGATGCGGGATTAGGTGGGATGGCGACTATATCTGAACGTCGTTTCATAGTTGAACCTGAAGGCCTCCCAGATTTGCCAGGAATGATGCTGGCTATGGGCGCCGGGCGAGGCCGGTGAGCGTACTGGAACTTTTCAAGCTGCTCTTGCCGGCGTTGTTTCCGTCCTGGCGGTTCTTCGACGTGGTCGGGCCGTCCCCACGCGTCGAGCTGTGCCTTTTCGACGCGCCCGATGAGGATCCCGGCGATTGGCGGGAATGCCGGCCAAGACCGGCCAGTCTCGGGTTTCGGGACCGGGTGAAGGCGTTTTTCTGGAACCCGAAATGGAACGAGACCCTTTATCTGGCGAACTGTTCGGAACGGATCATCCAGGGCCAGGTCGAGCATTGCAGCAACGAGATCCGCGACCGCCTCATGGGTGATCTATCGCGCGGCGGCTCCGGCGAGGCGCTCCCGAGGTTCTTCCGCTTCAGACTGGTATTCATCAGCCGTGACGGCGATGGATTGCGGCGGGATGTCGGCTTTGTCTCTCCGGTATACGAAACTTCTCTCGCCGTTGATCAATGAGCCTCGACGACGCGATCCGGTTGACCGAGATCCTGCTGGCGGTCGCGCTTATCCAACAGAGTTTGGAGCATGTTTTCGGGCTACCCAACGAACGCCGGCAGTACCTGATCCGGTTGGCGCTGAGCATTCCGTTGCTTCTCGGGGTACAGACCCCGTGGGTCTGCGTCGCCCTTTTCATCAACATGCTGTTCATATTGAGACGCTTTCAAGGACCGTATAACGGCGGCAGCGATCTCCTGAGCATGCTGTTGATCATGTGCCTCTGCGCGGCGCATCTGTCGCCGAACGAGACCTGGCGGGAATACGCCTTCGGTTACCTGGCGCTGCAGGCGATCTTCTCCTACTTCAAATCCGGATGGTCCAAGGTGGTGAACCCGGACTGGCGATCCGGCCAAGCTCTCCAGGACGTTTTCTCGTTCTCGGTCTACCCGATCAGCGAGGCGACGCGCGGTTGGGTCCAATGGCCTCGGCTGTTGTTCGCCATGTCCTGGGCGGTCATATTGCTGGAGTTGCTGTTTCCCCTGGCCCTGCTTTCCTCGACCGCGCTCCTCGCGGCGCTGGCGCTCGCCATGTCGTTCCACCTGGCCAATTTCGTCATGTTCGGTTTCAACCGCTTCGTCTGGGTCTGGGCTGCGACCTATCCCTCGCTTATCTGGCTCCAAGGGCGACTGGACCTGCTCGGGGGGCCGTGAGGTGCCGCGGCCCCGAAGGACCGATTAGCTTGAAGCCGTCCACGGGAAGCGCCGCTTCGCCTCCTTCACTCCTCCGCCGTCGTCAGGCTGACCGGGTCGAACGGGGTCGGCAGGACGCCACGCGGCTTGATGTAGTCATACGGCTCGCGGGCCAGGAAGCGGCCCCAGCCGGGCTCGCAGTGGACGTCGCCGTCGTTCCAGACCACTTTGCCGCGGCTGATGGTGACCGCCGGCCAGCCTGTCACCTCGAGACCCTCATAGGGGGTGTAGTCGGTGTCGTGGTGCAGGATGTCCTGGGTGATGGTGACCTCGCGCTCGGCGTCCCAGACGCAGATATCCGCGTCGGCGCCGACCGCGATCGTGCCCTTCTTGGGGTAGAGACCGAACAGCTTGGCGGCGTTGGTCGAGGTCAGCGCGACGAAGGTCTGCAGATCGATCCGCCCCTTGGCGACGCCCTCGGAGAAGGTGATCGGCATCCGCGTCTCAAGCCCCGGCACGCCGTTGGCGATCTGGCTGAACGGGGCGTTGTCGCCGGCCCAGAACTTGCCCTCAAGCTCATCGATATTGTACGGCGCGTGGTCCGAGGTGACGTTGCCGATGGTCCCGAGATTGATGTGCTCCCAGAGCGATTCCTGGTCCCCCTCGGTGCGCGGCGCGGGAGAGCAGACGAATTTGGCGCCCTCGCGCTGATCGCGGTCGAGATCACGGGCCGTCAGCACGAAATATTGTGGGCAGGTCTCGGAGAAGATCTTGAGCCCCCGCCGGCGCGCCCGGTGCACCTCCTCGGCGGCTTCCTCGCAGCTGACATGGAAGATCTGGATCGGCGTGTCGACCAGTTCGGCCAGCATGATCATCCGGTGCGTCGCCTCGCGCTCCACCAGCGGCGGCTTGCACCAGGCATGGTGCTTGGTGCTGTTCTTCTCGGCCTGGAGCAGCTTTTCGGTCATGTACATGATCGCGTCATGGTTCTCGGCATGCACGCAGACCAGCGCCTGCTTGCGCTTGGCGACGTCCAGCACGCGGAGGATCTCGGCGTCGTTCAAACGGTTCTTCGGATAGGTCATGAAGATCTTGAGCGAGCGGTGCCCCTCGTCGATCAGTTGCGGCACCTCCTCGTTGATCACCTTGTCGTTGGGATCGCTGATGATCAGGTGGAAGGTGTAGTCGATGCAGGATTGTTTGGCGCGCTCGTGATAGTCGCGCACGATCGGCATGAACTCCTCGCCGCGTTCCTGGGCGGCGAAGCAGATGATCGTGGTGGTCCCGCCGCAGGCCGCCGAGCGGGTGCCGCCCTCGAAGCTCTCCGCGTTGCGCCCACCGGTGCTGGACTGCTGATCGATGTGGCAATGGCTGTCGATACCGCCGGGCATGACGTATTTGCCCGCCGCGTCCACCTCGCGCGCGCCAGGACCGAGATTCTCTCCGAGCGCGACGATGCGGCCGTCCTTGACGCCGACATCGCATTTCGAGATTTCCGCCGCGTTGACGACGGTGCCGCCCCGGATCACCAGATCAAAATCGCTCACTGCTCGCTTCCCCATCGAAATCGTCGTTCGAAACCCTAGCTCATCACGTCTTGAGCCGGAACGCCACCTTCATCCACCCTTATCCTCGGCCCGATCAACCGCCTCGTCAAAGGCTCGCAACGCCTCACCACCCCAGAGTGCCGGCGCGAGTTCCAACGCCGCCGCGCGCAAGGCGGCCAAGGTCCCATAGCCGCCAGGGCCATCGGAGATCGCCGCGCCGAGCGCGACCTCGGCGATGTAACCACGGGTCGCCTCGTCGAACCGCGCCGCGAACCGCTCGCCGAAGATCCTCATACGCGCCACCGGATCCCGATGGCGCCAGAAATCGATGCTGTTCCTTAGCCCGACATGCCCCTCGCCGCCCATGCGGTTGCTGAGCTGTTCCTCGTGGACCCGCCAGTTGAACCGGGTCGACGGATCAATCCCGACCAGGCCGAAAGGGAGATAGCCATATAGGATTGAGTTATCGGTATCCCGATGAAACCCGCCGAGCCGGCTCAACATCTCCCGGCGATAGGCGAAGGTCAGTCCATAGGCCGCGTAAAGAAAACGGCGGTACATCTTCGAGGTTCCCGCGAGGAAACTACTGAACGCGATAAAAGCGCCGGGGGTATAGGTCGGCCGGGTGTTGTAAAAATCATAATTGCCGCGGTATTCGCCTTTGGCGCCGATCCGGTTGATCCCGCCCGACGCGGCGACGCAATTGG
>JAYOIK010000106.1:0-12813 GCA_038118725.1 Alphaproteobacteria bacterium
CTTTATCGAAGCTTCGCAGCGCGTAAACCAGATGGTCATCTGGGAAATCCGGGTTTATATCAACGACCGCGAGAACACGCCTCGCCTGGACGGCATGACCGAGGAGGAGAGCGCTCCAATCATGAGCTTTCTCCTTCGTCACGCAACCCGCCCGGAATTCACCTGTCGCGTGCGCTGGGAGGTCGGGAGCCTCGGCATCTGGGACAACCGACAGGTGCTGCACATGGCGTTGAACGACTATCCGGGGTACCGCCGGGTCATGCACCGCCTGACAATCAAGGGCGATGTCCCCTTTGGGATCGACGAAGCGGAGCAGAGGGGTTCGACGAAAACAGCAACCAACCATTGAGTATTATTTTATTAAATCCAGTGCGTGGCCGGCTGAATTTTAACCCAATTGGATTGAGGTGGTATTTTTATTTTTATGAGTGAAAAATTCACTGTAACGGTACTAAGATAGGAAATGGCTCGCATTCAGGAGAGGCCAATGCCCTTCGCTCGTATATTCCTTGTTTTCCTTCTCGTTACCCTGTTGGGTGCTTGTGCAACTCAGAATTGGTCCACGGCCCAAGTCACCCCGACCGGCCAGGCGCCGCAACCAACCACGGTGTCGGATTCCAGCACGCAAACCGCGTACGCGGTCAATCCGTCTAGGATCGAACTGGTCGAAGGCGATCTCCAGGGCCGTCCCTATGAGGTGCTCGGCAAGGTTTCCGTGTCGCTGAACAAACTAACTATTTTTCATCCCGACCCGACGCGTGAGCAAGCCGCTCAACGCCTCCGCGAGGAGGCGGCGAAACTTGGCGCCGACTCGGTGATTAACGTGGAGATCGGCGAGGTTGGACTTGGCCTGCTGTCTTGGGCCACGAGAGATGCAGAGGGACAGGCGATACGGTTCAAACGGTAGGAAAACCAACTATCCCGAGCCCTCGCCATCCGGCACGACGCCCTAGGCAATCGTATTGGCCGGCGCCTCTCGGGTGTGATAGCTGATCGCCGCCAGAAACTCGGCGCATGTGACGACGGTGGCGACCGGTCTCAGCGCGTCGACGGCGGTCTGGTGCACATCGGCGCCAAAGGCCGCGCAACCGTCGCTCAAAAGGACCGTCTTGAAATCCCGGACATGGGCGTCGCGCAATGTCGACGCAACGCCACCATTCGTGACGATACCGGTGAAGACCAGATTTTCGATATCGGCTTTCTTAAGAATCCACTCCAACCTACTCATATAAAATGCTGAAAAAGCAACTTTTTCCACCCTCATGTCGGCGGGTTTCAGCTCATCGACAAGATCCTGTCCCCAGCCGCCGGGAAGAAAATCTCCCTTTTCCAGAAACGGGCGCACGGACTTCAGATCCGGCGAGATGAAAGGTTCTCCATCGCGCCCTGGCACCAGGGTGAAATGGGTCGAGACCACCCAACCACCGGCGGCGCGAACCGCCTGGGCGACCGGCGCGACCCGCCCCGGCAGGGCGGCGATATCTGGGTCGCTGGTACCACTTCGACCATAGGCCCCATCGGGATGGATGAAGTCGTTTTGCAGGTCACCCAGGATCAACGCTGTCCGCGTCAGGTCCAAGCTTTTCAGATCGACGCTCATGACGCCTCCGCGATCAGGACATTGCCGAAACGGTCGACCTCGCCCATCAAGCCTGGCTCGATATAGATGGTGGCGTCCGGCTGTTCGAGAATGGCGGGACCCGCGATTTTCGCGCCGACCGGTAGAGCCATGCGATCATGGATCGCCGCCTCCACCCAGTCGGTGCCGGTATGGACGCGGCGGGTGCCGCGCGCCGCCCCTTCCAAGGTCGCGTCGGCGGCGGGCGCGAGCAGCGAAAGATCGAAACGTGGCCGCCTCCCGATGACCGAGGTTCGCAGGTTCATCACCCTCGTCGGAATACCGTCGAGCAGGCGTCCATAGGCGGCGCGATAACTCTCCTCGAAGGCCGTATGGATGATCGCGCGGTCGACCCCTGTTGTTTCCTTGCCGACGATTACCGGCAGGCGCGCGGAAACGGTGTGAGTTTGACCGAGGTAGAGCATGTCTAGCTCGAACTCCTCGCTCCGGCTTTCAAACGCCACGCCTGCCCGATCGAGCACCCCGTGCCCTTCGCGTGTCTGTTCCAACATCTCGGCGTCCAGCGCGGCCGTATCGAGATCGTCCAGAAGTCGGTTGATGGTATGGACATGGTCATGACGCATATCGGCGATCACGCATCCAAGCGCGCTTGTCACGCCGGGAAAGCGTGGCACAACCGCCCGCGACAGGCCGACATCGCGGATCAGCGCGCCTGCATGCAGCGCGCCGCCGCCGCCGAAGGGCATGGCGGCGAAACTCTTGGGGTCATGGCCGCGCTCAATGGAGACCAAACGAATGGCGCTGGCCATCTTGGCGTTGGCGACCCTGAGGATCGCGTCCGCCGCCTGAATCACGTCCAGGCCCAGGGGATCGGCGATATTCTCGCGGATGGCGGTAACGGCGGCCGCCACGTCGAGGCGATCCAGGCGCCCGCCGATGGGACGCTCGGCGTTGATCCGCCCGAGCACGACATTGGCGTCGGTTACGGTCGGACGCTCGTTGCCGAGGCCATAGCAGACCGGCCCCGGGTCCGAGCCCGCCGATTCCGGCCCGACTTGCAGCAAGCCACCCGCATCAACCCGCGCGATCGACCCGCCGCCGGCGCCGATGGTGATGGTCTCGATCATCGGCGAGCGCACGATCATGCCGAAACCGATGGAGGTCTGCGGCGCCAGCGAGGCGCGCCCGTCGGCGATCAGGGAAACGTCGAAACTGGTGCCGCCCATGTCGCAGGTAACGAGATTCGGAAACCCCGCCGCCTCGCCGATATAGGCCGCCGCGATCACCCCCGCCGCCGGCCCGGACAGGGCGGTTCGCACCGGACGCGCCCGCGCGGTGTCGACCGACATCACACCGCCGTTTGACTGAACAATCAGCACCTCGCCGCTGAAACCATCCTCGCGCAGGGCGTTCTCCAGGGCCGCCAGATACCGGCCCACGGTCGGCTGCAAGGTGGCGTTCAACGTCGCGGTCGAGGCCCGTTCGAACTCACGAATTTCCGGAAGGATCTCGCTGGAAACCGTGATGTGCTCGTTCGGCCAGATCTCCATCGCCGCTAGCTTGGCCGCCTGTTCGTTCTCGGCGTTGGCATAGGCGTTGATGAAGACGATCGACAACGCCTCGCAGCCCATCTCCAGCAGATCTCGCGCGACGGCGCGCACCGCGTCGGCATCCACCGCCTGGCGAACCGTCCCATCGGCCAGCACGCGCTCCTCGACTTCCAGGCGCCGGTCACGCGGGACGATCGGATCAAACGTGCCCCAGAGCCCCCAGGTTCTGGGACGATCACGTCGGCGCATCTCCAGCACGTCGCGAAAACCTGATGTCGTGATCACGCCGGTCCGCGCGCCCTTACGCTCCAACAAGGCATTGGTCGCCACCGTGGTTCCGTGCACGACGGTCGTCACCTCGCCGAGATCCGCGACACGCGCGCGGATGCCTTCGAGAAAACCCTTGGATTGATCCGCCGGTGTTGTCGGCACCTTGGCGATCTCCGCCTTGCCCGCCGCCTCGTCCAGCACGAAGACATCTGTGAAGGTGCCGCCGACATCGACGCCGATGACATAACGCTGGCGCATGCCCTCCCCGGCGGCGCTCATGCCCCGCCTCCTCGAAGCGCCTTCGTCGCGCCCTCGTCAACCTTGCCCGAGCCGTCCAACGCCACGCCGTAGCGCTCGCGCGCCGCCTCCGCGCCGACATAGCCGAGGCGCACATCCTCGGCCACCAAGGCGGGATCTCGCTCCAGCGCCGAGCCGTATCCGCCACCCCCCGGGCTTTCCAGGCGCACGGCCTGGCCGCGATCAAGGGAGATGCCGACCATCTTGGAGGCCATCGGCGGCGCCTCCTCGCCGTCTTCCGTCTCGTAACGGAACCGGTTGAGAGCGCCGGCCTCGCCACCCAGCACGCCGGGGGGCGCGAAACGACCCCGCTCGCCGAAAAGAAAGGCGTCGGCCTGTTTCTCCAGCAGCTCGATCTCGTAGACCGCGCCGAGACCGCCGCGATGCCGCCCCGGCCCGCCGCTATCCGCGCGCAGCGCCCTTTGCCGGAACATCACCGGATAGGCCGCCTCCAGGATCTCCAACGGCGGGATCGTCGCGGTGGAGATCGGCGCGTTGCCATGGTTAAGGCCGTCGCCCTCGGGATGCCCCCCGTGACCACCGCCGAAGAACGAGAACATCACCCAGCGCCGCCCATCCTCGCGATAGCCTGCGAGCGACAACGCGTTGATGGTGCCGTAGGCCGCGGCGTTCACCCGCTCCGGCGTCGCCTGGGCAAGAGCGATGAACACCAGGTCGATCAGCCTTAGGATGGTTTCGGTGTAGCCGCCCACGGGTTTCGGCGCGGTGACCGCCAGGAGCGAACCCTCGGGGATGACGAAGTCGATGGGATCCAGCACGCCGGAATTAGCCGGCACTTCGACGAACATATGCTTCATCGCGACATAGCAGGCCGCGACGGTGGTCGAGCGCGAGATATTCACCGGGCCGAGGCAGGCCGGCGAGGTGCCGGTGAAGTCCAGGGTCATCGCCTCGCCCTCGACACGGATCGACAGCGCGATCTTGAGCGGCTCGTCCACGATACCGTCATTGTCTAGCCAGTCCTCGGCGGCATGGACACCGTCGGGAAGCTCGGCGATATGGGCCCGCATTAAGGTCGCGGCCCGAGCCTTCAACTCGCTCATGGCGGACCGGACCGTCACATCGCCATACTCGTCCAGCAATTCACCGAGCCGCGCGACGCCGAGGTCGAGCGCGTTGATCTGGCCGTTGAGATCGCCGTAGAGACTCCCCGGCAGCCTGGAATTGGCCTGCATGATGTCGACGATGTCCTGACGCATCCGGCCCCGCTCAAACAGCTTGACCGGTGGCATCAAGAAGCCTTCCTGAAAGCTCTCGGTGGCGACGGGATTGTAGTTACCCGGCACGTTGCCGCCGACATCGTGATAGTGCCCGACGGAGGCCAGGTAACAGAACACCGCGCCGTCGCGGTAGACTGGGCGCACCAGCCTGAAATCCGAGAGATGCGTGCCGCCGTCATAGGGATCGTTGAAGATATAGACGTCGCCCTCCGCCATGTCGCCGTCCCGGGCGGCCTTGGCGATCACCGCCTTGACCGCGAAGGACATGGCGCCGACGAAAATCGGCAGCCCGGACTTGCCCTGGACCAGGGTGTCGCCGGTCTCGGGATCATAGAGACCGTGACTGGCGTCATGAGCCTCGGCGATGATCGGGTTGAAGGCGCTGCGGAACAGGGTCGCGTCCATTTCGTCGGCGATCTGCTCCAGACGGCCGTTCAGCACCGCGAGGGTAACCGGGTCGATCATTCCACTTAAGCGTCCCGCGCTTGTTCAGCCATGCTGGTCGCGTCATAGGCCTGTCCCTTCGCCAGCATTTCGGGTGTTCCGATCAGGGCGTTGAAGCCGTTGAAGTCAAACATCCGGTTGCGCCATTGGGCGGTGGAGCCGGTCTCGCGCAGATGCGCCATGTACTCCTGCATCACGAAAGATACCGCACGCACCGTGCCCCCGGGAAAGATCACGATGGAATAGCCGAGGGATTGCAGATCGTCGGCGCCGCTGACGGGGGTCTTGCCGCCCTCTACCATATTGGCCAGCAAGGGCGCGCGTCCGGCGAAGCGGCGGTTCATGTCAACCATCTGCTCGCGGTTCTCCGGCGCCTCGATGAACAGAACATCCGCGCCCGCCTCCAGATAGCGCTCGGCCCGCTCGATCGCGGCCTCGTAGCCCTCGACCGCGATGGCGTCGGTGCGAGCCAGAATCACCGTGTCGCCGTCACGCCGCGTGTCGACGGCGGCTTTCAGCTTGCCGACCATCTCGTCGGCGCTGACCAAGGATTTTCCGGCGAGGTGGCCGCAGCGCTTCGGCAGGTCCTGATCCTCGAGCTGGATCGCTGTCGCCCCGGCTCGCTCGAACTCGCACACCGTACGGATCACGTTGAGCGCGTTGCCGTAGCCGGTATCGGCGTCGACAACGAGATCGATATCGATGCGCTCGCGGATCGCGGTGACGGTATCGGCGACCTCGCGCATGCCGATCAGGCCGATATCCGGACGCCCGAACCGGGTATAGGCCAGCGAGGCGCCGGAGAGATACGCGGTCTCGAACCCGGCCTGCTGCACCAACAGAGCCGACAGTGCGTCATATACACCGGGCGCGACGACGATCTCCGGGGCCGCGAGGCGGGCCCCCAATGCCTGCGGTGACGCCTTGCTCTCGGCCATTGGTTCCTCGCGTGATAGGTTGAGACGTGGTTCGTGAAAACTCGAGCGATTGTCGTTTCCCGGCGCGGGTTTGGCAACCGGCGCGCATCCTCTCGGCTTCGTGCTAACCTTGGCGCCATGAAAGCCGTCGCCCCGGATATCCAATGGCAAGCCCGAATGCTCGCCGACAAGGTGCTGAAGCGCGCGATGAGCTTGGACGCCGCGGCCCGAGAGCTCGACGACTGGCAGCAGGACGCCTCGGCGGACACGGGCGAAACCTATCGCCGGGTCGACTCCCGCAACCTCATCGTGACAGAGGCCCTGAACGCGCTTTTGAAGCGTGGGTATTGACCGGTTTTCGGGCGGTTGTCCAATTGCGCGCGATTGCCGTCGAGAGCCCGTTGACACACCCCGCGACCACGCCTAGAAACACCCGACATACGCCGTGCGGCATGGGAGCGATCCCGTCCACATGCCGATCCGGCGGAGGGGTGGCCGAGCGGCTGAAGGCGGCGGTTTGCTAAACCGTTATACTGGGAAACTGGTATCGAGGGTTCGAATCCCTTCCCCTCCGCCAACTCTATCGCCTATAGCGTTGATATAGATTACAATTTTCAAAGACAAAATATTTGGTACCACTTTGAGTACCACACCGAATATCCAACACCCCGCCCATCAGGGCTTCAATATTCTTCAACATCTCGACCGCGTTGATAGGGTGTCCGATTCCACCTCCCGCGTGGTGGACTGAAGAAACTACCGCAATGGGGCACTCCGCACTCTTCAGGACTGCTCTACCAGTTATTTTTCCATGGGCCAAAAGCTCCAAAAGCCCAAAAGCCCTTAATCTTTTGAAAACATTGAAGTACTTTTGGCAAGCTCTTTGGCCAAAAGGGTATGGTTTGCGCCAAATGCTCCCCCTTTTAGGGCTGACAATACCAGGCACGACGCACTCAACCCCCGCAAAAATCTTGAACTTTTCGCCGATATCGACCGATTTGCGACTCACCCATCTCAAAAATCCATGCCCCTGGAAGTTGCTATTTCCGCTATTCGTCTGAATTTCCCAATGAAATCAATTCTCCCTCAATAGCAGTCCGTTGCTAGCCGTTGCTATTCCTGAGCTTGGCTATCTTTCTAGAGGACGCGCCGAAATTGCCATAATGCCAAAACTAAACCTATCGACGGAGGAGCCGCGCGAAAGCAACCGGCGTGCAACCGGCGTTGGCCAACATGTACATCATGGATATCATGCCCATACCCTAGACAATTCACAGGGTTTCAATCCGCCGCCGTAACCAACCTCATGTTTAACCTGAGGGTACGGATACTGTCCGTACCCTTTGGTATCAGCGCACCATGGACAACGGTCGCGGGCTCGTTCGCATGGGCCAATTCGACGAAGATAGGCTCTGCTCAGAAACCGGACGCGAGGATTAAGCCCAGGACGATCATGGACGAGACCACCCACACAGGACCGCGTTTCAAGCCACCGCACGGTTGATTGGCGGCAACCAACACTAGAATCCGTATGAAACCCCAACCAGCGGCCCAGGCGATCAACCAACCCAGAAAAGGACCCGCTGGCAAGCCATGAGGATGACCGCGAAAACTCACGAAGTCGTTCAATCCAGTCTCATAAAACAGAAACGTAGCGGCAATGCAGAGCGCCAAAACGCTCAGCCCCCTGAATACGGCTTCGGAGCGTTGGGGTTTGGCCTCTCCGGTATCCGTTTTCGTTCCATTTGAATCGGGCTCATTCATATCAATACCCGTTCAAGAGAATGGAAAATCGCCATGTTGGGGTCTAGAAACGTGAGCAAATGGTTTTCATCACCGAACCGCACTCCAGCCAGCGTTGGCGGCTGCTGTATCACGACAATCCAATGGTCTTGCCTATAGCGCAATGCTCGTGGCCCGGTCCTCGCGCCATGCCCCGGAGCACGTGCCGGTCAGCGCGGTGACCACGTTTCCGCACCAATCAACTGGGATTCGCCGTAATTCCAGATGCCCTTCCATTGGCCGTTCTCCTGTTTGATGAACAGCGCAACGCCTATCTTTTTCTCGGATACGAATGAGATGGAGATGGCAGTGTCATTGCTCGTGGCGGAGCTGAACATCATCTCCCCGTTGACTGTTGCCGCGCCGATCCCCGTTCCCCTGAACTCTTCACCCCCAATGTTCCAGAAAACGTTATAGACTTGACCATAACGCTCGATCGAAACCGTACCGTCATATCTCGTGCTGTCTTCTGGGTTCTCTCCGGCCACGCTGTATGATCCAACTGGATTGGCCGCGACGACGGCGGGCCAAGCAAACATGCATGCGGCGACTAGATATAGGATGCGAATCACGGTGTCCCCCTGTTTCAAATCACCTGACTCGAACATTCTCGACCCGAGCGCGGATGGCGATCGAACAGACAATCGCGAAAACCAAAGCCGGCGCAAGCACAATCGGCCCCAATAGCAATTCCGTTTCCTCTAGGATCGCGCCCGCGATGGCATGGAGCACTTTTTCCACGGCAGGTCACCCCTTCCCCTCGGCCGGCCTCGCACCCCGCTCAAACCGCCAGGAAGCCCCCGTCGATATGCAGTTCGCTGCCCGTGACGAAGCTGCTCTCGTCGCTGGCGAGGTAGAGCACGCCGTTGGCGATGTCCTGAGGGTCACCGATCCGGCCGATGGGGGTGCGCTTCAGGGCCCAGTCGCGAAACTCGTTCCGCATCAGCCGATCCTCGGTCATGCCGGTGAGGATAAAGCCCGGATGGATCGTGTTGACGCGCACGCCGTTGCCGGCATTGCCGCATTCCAGCGCCGCGCCCTTGGACATCACGCAAACCGCGCCCTTGGCGGCGTTGTAGGGCACCGAGCCGATGGCCCCGACCTTGCCGTAAATCGAGGAGATATTGACGATCGAGCCGCCGTTTCCGGCCTCTTCCATCAGTTCGATCCCGTATTTCGTGCCGAGATAGACGCCCTCGACATTCGCGCCGTTCACAAAGCGCCAATGCTCCAGCGTGGTGTCCTTCAACAGCACGCCGCCATTGCTAACGCCGGCATTGTTGAGCACGATGTCAAGGCGTCCCTCGGTCTCTCGGATCGAGGCGATGACCGTCTTCCAGACCTCTTCATCGGTGGTGTCCTGCGCCATGGAGCGGGCCTTGCCGCCGGCCTCGACGATCAGCGCGGCGGTCTCGGCGGCGCTATCCGCGCTCAAGTCGGTGACGACAAGGCTCGCGCCCTCGCGCGCCAGGGTGAGAGAGGAGGCCCGTCCGATGCCCGAACCGCCGCCCGTCACCAGCGCGACCTTACCCGCGACTCTATCCGCCATAATTAAATCCCCCTCCTGAATGCTCCGGTGAAACGCCGCCCGTGGAACCGCGCGGCCAGCACTCAGTCTTGTGCGGGCCCGAGCGGATCGTCAAGCCGCGCCCTTGATCCCTCGATCCGCATATGCCATTCCGCATTGGGGCGAACGCGTGGGAGGCGTTGCATGACGATCGAGGTTGAATGGCGGGATTATGACGTGATCGTCGTCGGTTCCGGCGGCGCCGGCGGGATCGCGGCGCGCGCGGCGGCGGATGATGGCGGGCGGGTCCTGGTGGTCTCCAAGGACCCGGTCGGTTGCTCGGACACAAAGATTTCCGAGGGTAACGCCACGGTCCGCGCCGTCGCGACGGATGCCGACACCGAGGAAACCCTCTCCGAAAATCTCCGCATGGCCGGCGGCAACCTGCCGGTCCAATCGATCACCGACGCCTTCGCCAAGGACAGCCAATCGGCCTTTGATCTGTTTCGCGCCCAGGGCCTGCGCCCTGCCATCGATCACGAGCGCGATGGCCCGAAAGCCGCGCCGATGGCTTTTGGCGGCCACAACCAGCGACGTTCGGTCGGGCTGCCCAACCACGGCATCGCCTTCGGCCACGCCAGCTGGAACGCGGTCGTGCAAGGCAACGGCGTCGACTATCTCGAGGATGCCTGGTTCCTGGATCTGGTGACGGCTCCCGACGATGGCGGAGGGACACGGATCGTCGGCGGCCTGATTTATCACGCCTCGGCGGGCAAGCTGATCGCGGTTCGGGCCTCGGCGGTGGTGATCGCGGCGGGCGGGCTCTCGACCCTGTTCTTTCCCAAGACCGACACCATGCGCGGCAATACCGGCGACAGCTATGCCATCGCGGCGCGCGCCGGCGCCGATCTCGTTGACATGGAGCAGTGTCAGTTCCTGCCCTTCTGCATCGCCTCGCCGCCGTCCTATGAAGGGCTGCTGGTGGGCGAGCCGGCGAGCGCCAGTTATCTCGGCGTGCTGAGGGACAGAAACGGTAAGGTCATTCTCGACAGCGTCTATCAGCGCACCCGCGCCGAATGTTCCGCCGCGATCATGCGGGCCGTGGCCGATGGCCGGGGAAGCCCCAATGGCGGGGCCTATCTCGACATGACCGGCAACAAGGTGCTGCCGCGCTCGGGCGCCTATTTCATGCGCTATCTGGAGACCTGCCTACCCGGCGCCTATCGCAACGCGCGCCAGGCTTTCAGCAAGCCGGTCGCGAAATGCGAGGAGCCATGGGAGGTGCGGCCGAGCGCGCATTACCACATGGGCGGTCTGCGCGCCGATGCCGACGGCGCGGCGGTCAGGGGGCCGGGCGACGGCGAGCGTGGGTTGGGTATCAAGGGGCTGTTCGCGGCGGGCCAGGCCATGGGCGGGCTATTCGGCGCCAACCGTCTGGGTTCCACCTCGCTGACCGAGGTATCGGTATTCGGCGCCCGCGCCGGGCGGGCCGCGACGAGATTGGCGAAAACCGACCGGACAGGGATTGAGGACACGGCTTTCGCGCCCCTCATTGAGGCGACCCAAGCGCGTTTCGGGCAGTCCGGCACGGTCGCGGCGGCCAGCCTCAAGCTGGAGCTGCAAAAACAGGCCTGGGACGCCATCGGCCCGGCGCGCACCGAGGCCGGGATCGTGGGGATCGCCGGCCTGCTCTCCAGCTTGACCGATCGTCTCGATGAGGTGGCGATCCCGGGATACGCGACGTGGAACCAATCCTTCATCGAGTTCGAGGAACTGCGCAATCTGCTGGAAGCCGCCAAGGCGGTGGCGGCGGCGGCGCGGGAACGCGACGGCAGTCTCGGTGGCCATGTTCGCCTTGATCGCGGCGAGATCTCGCTCTTCTCTACCCCCTACTCCACCGTGGTGCATCGCGGCGCGGACGGCGCCTACATCGCGCGCCGGGAGATGCGGGCGCGCACGCCCTTCAAGAAACTGATCGCCTACAAGGTCAAGGAGGATTGGCGGCGCCTTCAATCGAAGTGGTTCCGCTATCTGCCCGCCTCGGTCAAGGACCGCAAGCTGGAGGCCCGGTACCGGGCGATCATGGGGGCACCGACAGGCGCGGCGCCGGAAGTGGAACCCGGCTCCGACGACGCCGCCATCGCCGAGAAGAAAGCCGTATGAAGGTAGAGATCGAGACCCACCGGGACGGCGAGAGCGCCATCGTCGAGTACCGCTACGAGCGGCGGGAGCCGAACGAGAAGCCGATGATCCTGGACGTGCTGCTCCAGGCCCAGGCGACGACGATGCCGGACCTTGCGTTCCGCTATGGCTGCCGCGCGCGCAATTGCGGCGTCTGCACCGTGGATCTCAACGGCAAGCCCAGGGTCGCCTGCCGCGCCCGCATCCGCGAGGGCGACCGGATCAGCCCGGTCAACACCCTGCCCGTCCTCGCCGATCTGGTCGTCGGCCGCGACGGCGTCGCCCGGCAACTCCGCGGCCGCCTGACCGGAGCCGCTCCCGCCAACGATTTCAACCAGGACCCGCCCGAGGATTATCACGAGCTGACCGCCTGTATTGAGTGTTACGCCTGTCTCCAGGACTGCCCGATGCACGCGCGAAACCTGACCGCCGACGCGGAGCCCGGCGCGCCGGACGGGGACACAAACGGTTACAGATACGGCAGCCCCTTCTCGCTTCTGAAACTCCAGCTCCAGAGACTGGACCCGCTGAACACCGAGGCCGGCCGCGAGCAGGCCCTAGCGCATGCGAGGGACCTCGGCCTCGACACCTGCAAGGAATGCGCGGGGTGCAAATGCGGGGTTGGGATCGATCTAATGGGAAAGGTCGTGCGACCGATGCTGAAGGTGGCGGATGGGGGGTGAGGTGTTGGGACGAAAGCCCTCCTATTAGATTTGAGCCGACTTTTGACGATTAATTCAACCACCGATTGTTTTTGTTCTTTATTTGTTCCGTTTCAATGTGTACGATGTATCCATCAAGGATAGGCCGAATCGATGTAGAGGAAAGAGATGATGTTGCGGGTGATAGATCTTTTCAGCGGTGCCGGGGGAATGTCTCTTGGTTTTGAAGATCCACGTTTCTGTGGAGGTTTCGAAATCGTCCTTTCATTGGACAATGACGAAGCAGCGGTAAAAACCCACGCGGCGAATTTGAGAGGCAAGGCTGTTTGCGCCAACATCGAGGATTGGCTCAAGGATAACGTCGTTGGCCTGCCCCCACGCTT
>JAYOIK010000107.1:0-12733 GCA_038118725.1 Alphaproteobacteria bacterium
ATCGCCAGGGTACGCCACCCTCATCCTCCATCACCAAGATTCAACTATAGCTCCATGGTCCGCCCGACCATGCGGAATGCCGTTGGTGAGCGTCGTGCCCTCCGCCGGTTTTACCGCGGGGAAGTCAGTGATCTCGCGGACTTTGGGCTCGGCCAGCGCCGTCGCGCTGGTCGCCATGACCATCCCGACAATGGCGCAGATGCTTGAAAACCTAGAACCGAAGCGCATTCACCCTCACAACCTGTGGCAACGTTCTGACCTTCGCCAGGAGATCATCGTCGATTTCGCCGTCGACTTCCACCAGGGCAAGGGCCTCGCCGGTATTGTCGCGCCGCCCTAGATGGAAGGTCGCGATGTTAAGTCCTTCATCGCCGAGCACGGTGCCGAGCCCACCGATGAACCCGGGACGGTCATAGTTTCGCACATAGAGCATTCTCGGCGCGAATTCGGCCTCGACCTTGATGCCTTGGATATCGATCAGGCGCGGGCGATCGCCGGCGAACAGGGTGCCGGCCATCACCCGGCTCCGGGTCTCTCCCTCCACCGTCAAGCGGAGCAGGGTTTGATAATCGCACGGTCTGTCGTGCCGGACCGTCGAGACCGCGATGCCGCGGCTCTGGGCGATCTTGGGCGCGCTGACCATGTTGACCGCGTCCATGCTCGGCTTCATCACGCCGGCGAGCGCGGCGGAAACGACCGGCGCGGTATTGATCGCGGTGGCGAGGCCCTCGAACTCGATGCGCACCGCCTTGACCGGCTCCTCGGCTACCTGGCCGGCGAAGCTGCCGAGCAATTCGGCGAGCTTCATATAGGGGCGCAGCACAGGGGCTTCCTCGGCGGTAACCGAGGGCATGTTGACCGCGTTGGTGATGGCGCCGGTGAGGAGATAGTCGGCCATCTGTTCGGCGACCTGGAGGGCGACTTTCTCCTGAGCCTCCATGGTGGCGGCCCCGAGATGCGGGGTGGCGATCAGGCCCGGCGCGCCGAACAGAACGTTCTCCCTAGCCGGTTCGCTGGAAAACACATCCACCCCGGCGCCGGCGACATGCCCCGAATCGAGCGCCGCGCGAAGCGCGCTTTCGACGACGAGGCCACCGCGCGCGCAATTGACGATCCGGACGCCCTTCTTGGTCTTGGCCAGCGCCTCGGCGTCGAGGATATCGCGGGTCGCGTCGGTAAGCGGCGTGTGCAGCGAGATGAAATCCGCCTCTTCAAGCAAAGTGTCGAGATCAACCTTGCGCACGCCGAGATCCACCGCCCGCTCATCGCTTAGATACGGATCATAGGCGCTCACCCGCATCTTCAGCCCGCAGGCCCGGTCGGCGACGATGGAGCCGATATTGCCGCAGCCGATCAGGCCGAGTCGCTTGCCGGTGATCTCGGTGCCCATGAAGCGGGACTTCTCCCACTTGCCGGCCTGGGTCGACGCATTCGCCATCGGGATTTCGCGAGCCAGCGCGCAGATCATGGCGATGGCGTGCTCCGCCGTGGTCACGGCGTTGCCGAAGGGGGTATTCATCACCACCACGCCGGCCTCGGTCGCCGCGTCCACGTCGACATTGTCGACACCGATCCCGGCGCGCCCGATCACCTTGAGGTTGCTTGCCGCCGCCAGAACCTCCCGTGTCGCCTTGGTGGCCGAACGGATCGCCAGACCGTCATAGGCGTCGATACAGGCCAGCAGTTCCTCGGGTTTCATGCCGACCTTGCGGTCGACCTCGATGCCGCGTTCCTCGAAGATCTCGGTGGCGCGGGGGCTTAGATCGTCTGAAATCAATACCTTGGGCATTTCGCCCTCCATGTCTCATGGGATTCGTGGCGGGAAGGTCCCGCGATTCAATGGCTGGGAGCGGGGCTCAGGCCGCTCGCGACGCGCCGGCCTTGACCGAGGCGAAGGCCCAGTCGAGCCAGGGTAGGAGCGCCTCGATATCGGCGGTCTCCACGGTCGCGCCGCCCCAGATCCGAAGACCCGGTGGCGCGTCGCGATAGCCGTTCACGTCGAAACCCGCGCCCTCGGCTTCAAGCAGCGCGGCCATCTTCTTGGGCACGCTGGCTTTTTCGCTGTCGGGCAGGCTGGTGAACCATGGATCCGTTATCGACACGCAGATCGAGGTGTTCGATCGGATCGCCGGCTCCGCCGCCAGGAAATCGGCCCAGTCGCTGGTTTCGATCCAGCGCGAGACGGCGGCGAGATTGGCGTCGGCCCGAGCCTGGAGCTCCGGTAGTCCGCCGATCTCCTCGGCCCATCGCAGGGCATCGAGCACGTCCTCGACACAGAGCATTGACGGGGTGTTCAGGGTTTCACCACGGAACACACCCTCGATCAACTTGCCGCCCTTGGTCAGCCGGAAGATCTTGGGCAACGGCCAGGGCGGGGTATAGCTCTCCAGGCGCTCGACCGCGCGGGGACCGAGCACCAGCATCCCGTGCGCCGCTTCGCCGCCGAGAACCTTCTGCCACGAGAATGTCGCGACATCGATCTTCTCCCAGGGAATATCCTGGGCCAGCACGGCGCTGGTGGCGTCGCACAGGGTCAGACCCTCGCGGTCGTCGGCGATCCAGTCGCCGTTCGGTACCCGCACGCCGGACGTGGTGCCGTTCCAGGTGAAGATCACGTCGCGCGAGAAATCCACCTGGCGAAGGTCGGGAAGGGCGCCGTAGTCGGCTTCCAGAATCCGCGTGTCCTTGAGCTTGAGTTGCTTGACCGCGTCGGTGACCCAGCCGGCGCCGAAACTCTCCCATGCGAGCAGATCCACGCCGCGGGCGCCGAGCAGTGACCACATCGCCATCTCGAAGGCGCCGGTATCCGAGGCGGGCACGATGCCGACCCGCCAGCCTTCGGGCAGGCCGAGCAGCGCGCTGGTGCGCGAGCAGACTTCGGCGAGTTTTGATTTGGCGGGCTCTGCCCGGTGAGAACGCCCGAGAGCGGCGTTGGTGAGAACAGCGGGGCCCCATCCGGGTCGCTTTGCACACGGTCCGGACGAGAACAGGGGAACCGCCGGCAATGCCGTTGGCTTCATGGTCTTCATCCTTCATGTCGTTACCGCTCGTTGGGGAGCGGTGGCCCGCCCGGGACCCTATGTATCGCGCGGTCCAAGTCAAACGCTTTTCGCTAGTGCGGCAATTCGCGCGGGCCGCAGCGTGATGAGCAAGTGATCAAGGCTCTGCCACGTCGCCGCTATTCGTGTTTCCGGCTAAAACAATGCTACGGTTACAATGCGCCTCATGACGCCGATTGGCGTGGCCCTGGCGCGCGCGGGCCGAAGGGGGGAATTGACATGTCAACGATGGTTCTGGGCCTCTCGGTTGTGGTTCAGGCCTTGGTCGCCTTCGCGGCGTTGAGACTGGTGGTGGTCACGCGGTTTCGCGTGGCTTGGGCTCTGATTTCCTCGGCCCTCTTCCTAATGACGGTTCGGCGATCGATTACCTTCTATAGGGTGATCGCGGATGAAAATGCTTTCGCGCCTGATCTGGTCGCGGAACTGGTGGCATTGTCGATCTCGGTGCTCATGCTTGCCGGCGTTTTGTGGATAGGGCCGTTGTTGCGAGCATTCGATCGTGCCAACCAAGAGCTCGGGGCCCGTCAAGCGGAGTTCCAAGCATACGCCGAAGCCAGCTCGGACTATTTCTGGGCGACGGATGAACAGCTCCGCGTTTCCTATTTGTCGGAGGAATTCGAACGCATAACGGACATTCCGGCGGAGCGGTTGCTTGGCAGGGAGCGTGGGGAGGTCGTCCCGTCCACGGTCGATCCCGCGGCTTGGCGCGCGCATCTCTAGGATTTTCGACAAAGGCGGCCGTTTCGGGATTTCAGTTTCCAGCATATTCGCGCCGATGGGAGTGTCGTCTCATTGTCGATAAGCGGTGTCCCGGTCTTCGATGATAGTGGCGCCTTTCAAGGCTATCGTGGCGTCAGGCGCAATATCACGAGCCTGGTCGAAGCCGAGGATGAACGCCGGCAACAGGCGATGTTTCTCAGCTCGATTATCGAGAACATCCCGGCGATGGTGTTCGTTAAGCGGGCCAGCGACCTTTAATTCACCCTGTTGAATCGGGCGGGCGAGGATATGCTCGGCGTGCGGCGGGAAGACTTTGTCGGTCGCAGTGACTATGACCTCTTCTCCAAGGCGGAAGCGGACAACTTTACCCGGATTGATCGCGAATCATTGGCGCGGGAAGAATCCTTGGATATCCAAGAAGAGCAAATGACTTCTCCCTCCAGGGGGCGGCGGTTTCTCCGGACGAAGAAGATCGCCATTCGGGATTCCGACGGCACGCCGCGATATCTGCTTGGCATATCCGAGGACATCACGGAGCGCAGGATCGGCGAGGAGAGACTGGCGCAAAGCCTGGAAGAGGCCAATCGCGCCAACCGGGCGAAGTCCGAGTTTCTCGCGAAGATGAGTCATGAGCTGCGAACGCCCTTGAACGCGATCATCGGCTATTCCGAAATGATCGCCGAGGAGATGGCGGGACCGGAAGTCTCGCCGCAATACAAACGCTATGCCGGCCATATCCAGGATTCCGGACGATCGCTTCTCGCGCTCGTGAACGATCTGCTGGATCTTTCACGGGTCGAGGCGGCCAAGCTCGAACTGATCGAGGAGGAGTTCGATTTCGTTAAGCTGCTCGAGGCGTGTCTCGCCGAGTTCGGCGCCCAGAACGCGCGCGGCCAGGGACCGGTACTTAGACGTGATTTCGACCGGCGGGCATTGATGATGCACGGCGATGCGCTGAAGCTTCGACAGGCGGTCACCAACCTGGTTTCCAACGCAATGAAGTTCACCGGTGACGGGGGCGTGGTGACGGTGGAACTGCGATATGGTGGCGAGGACGATGGCGTCATCCTCCGGGTCCGGGATAATGGCGAGGGTATCGATCCCGAGGATTTGCCGCATGTTTTCGAGCCGTTTCACAAGGGGAACCCGAACACGCGCACCAACCAACAGGGCGTCGGCCTGGGCCTGAACATCGCGCGATCCTTCGTTGTCCTGCATCAAGGCCGCTTGGAGATCGAAAGTACGTTGGGCGAGGGGACGGTCGCGACACTATTGTTGCCGGCGAGCCGAGTACTTGGCTAAGCGCGGCTTGAAGCGCGAAGCCTGATAGCTACATGGGCGAGCGCGGTTACTTCTTGGTCGCGCCGATAAGTTTCCTTAGTTTTTCACCCGCGCTCGCGCCGCCATGTTCGACCGCGCGGCGATACCAGGCCGCCGCCAGGCGCCGGTCCGTGACGACCCATTCTCCGGTGGCGTAGATATCGCCGACCATCTCCATCGCGCCGGGATAGCCACCGTACGAGGCCCTGAGCGCCCAGAACGCGGCGCGATCCATGTCCTGCGGCATGGCGGTGCCGGCACGCAACAGACCGGCGATCACGGTCTGCGCGAAGGGCACCTCGCGACGCGCCTCGGCCCAGAGATAGTCCAGCGACGCGCCGGTCTTGCCGGAGGCGACCTCGACCAGCGCGGATTGCAGGCGAGCAAGGTCGATATCCTTCGGAACCGAACGCCCGGATGGCCGCCAATCAGGTTCGTTCGTGTCCTCGATGATGTATTGCGGATAGCCGACCCCGTCGCGGAAGCCGTGATGCAGGGCGATCTCGACCAAGCGGCCACAGACATCCATGGTCCAGATCTCTTGGGTGAACTCGCTCCAGATCGAACCGTCGCTTTCGACTTCACGCCGTAACGGTTTGGCGACGCTATCGACGATCCGCTGATCGCTGCAACGCTCCATCTCGGCGTGCTCCAGCGCGGTATCCCGGATATCGGAACGCATCTCACGGGCCAGTTCGCTGCCGGCGCTGGTGGTACCGGGAGTGCTGATCCGCATGTTGGGCGGGGCGTCCTTTCGCGCGCCGAATATCGCGTTATAGGTCAGCGTGGCATCGCATCGCGTCACCTCGTAGCGGACCCGCCAGATCCCCGCCGATGGATGCGCGGCGTCCGTCGGCATGGCGAACGCGGGCTCCGGCTGTTGCAACACCGCGAGGGGTTTCACGACGTAGGGCTTTGGGCAATCGCGACCGAGATAGGCGTCATTGGTGATGGCCGCCTCGACCAGGCGGCGCGCGAAGCCGTCCGAGGCGATATAGCCGTCGAAACGGATTTGCTCGGGCGATGGCGGTTCAGCCTTGGGGCGCTTCGCGGGCTCGGGTTCGGGAACGGCGCGCGGCCGGCCCTGCTCGTCGATCGCGGTATTATCAACCTTCAGCGCGGCGATGGTTTCGCCGACCCTTTCCTGGATCGTTTGCCCCTCGCAGCCGGTCAATAGAAGGAACGCCAGAAACGCCGCGCCGACCCGGATCCCGTCATGCATGAAAACATACCGTCAAAAGAGACTCATTCCGCGCATGGTGCCCCGCCGGTGGGGCTTCTGTCGACAGATCATCCGGTTGGTCCGGCGCGGCGTGATCGGCGCGTTGCGCGCGATGCATCGACGGTGTAGGGAAAACCCTTGAAGTTCAGTCGTGAAGAGAGATCCGTCATGCAAGCCACGCTTAACATCTCCGGGAAGACCAAGGTCTATGGCTGCATGGCCGATCCGATCGGCCATGTACGCGCGCCGTCGGTGTTCAACCCGCTCTTCGAGAAGCATGGGGTCGACGCGGTCATGGTGCCGCTGCATATACCGCCGGAGGGTCTCGACGCGGCGATCGCCGGGCTGCGCGCGATGCCGAATTTCATGGGGCTGTCGGTCACCTTGCCGCACAAGCTACCGATCATGGCGCATTGTGACGAGATCGGCCGTCAGGGCCAGTTGGTCGGCGCGGTGAACTTCGCCGCCTTCGATGAGGATCGCCGGCTGATCGGCGACAATTGCGACGGCACGGGTTTCGTGAACGGCATGCTGGCGGCGGGCTATCCGGTCAAGGGCAAGCAGGTGCTCATGGTCGGCTCGGGCGGCGCGGCCCGGGCGATCGGGTTCTCCCTCGCCGATAGCGGGGTTGCCCGGCTCGGGATTTCCAACCGAACACGCGCGAAGGCCGAGGAACTCGCCGCCGCCGTCTCGTCCGGTTATCCAGATGTCCCCGTCGAGGTGTCGGAGCCCGACCCGCGCGGCTTTGATATTGTTGTGAACACCACCTCGCTCGGTCTGCGAGAAGACGACGCGCTGCCGGTTGACCCCGACCTGCTGGACCCGTCCCAACTGATGGCCGAGATCATCATGAACCCTGTCGACACGCCGATCCTCAAGGCGGCCCAGGCAAAGGGTTGCCGGATCCACTATGGCCGTCCCATGTTCGATCATCAGGTGACGATTATCGCCAAGCTGTTCGGCTACGATTTTCCGGTTCCCGGCTCCGACGCGTGACCGCTAAAACCGGCGCGCCCACCCCGGCTGAAGGCTCGACATCTGCGGGGATCGCCTGGCATGTCGCGGGGATGGTGCTGTTCGCCTCGATGGACGCGGTCTCCAAGCATCTAGCGGTCGGCTTGCCGGTGGTTGAGATCCTTTGGGTGCGTTACGTATTTTTCTTTCTGTTCGGTTTGGCGCTGGCGCTGCGGCTCGAGGGTTGGTCCGCCTTCAAGACCAACGCGCCGATCCTTCAGATTACCCGAGGGCTCGCCCTGGTTACCGAGATCGGCCTGTTCACCTACGCTTTTCGCTATCTAAAGCTGGTCGACGCGCATGTCATGGCGGCGATGACCCCGCTCATGGTCATGGCGTTGGCGGTGCCGATGCTGGGCGAGAAAGTCGGCATTCGACGCTGGCTGGCGGTCAGCGTCGGCTTTCTCGGCGTGCTTGTGATCCTGCGTCCGGGGATGGCGGCGATCGCGCCGATACAGATAGTCCCCTTGGCCGCCGCCGGGTGCTTCGCCCTCTATCTGGTGCTCACGCGCATGGCGGCGCGGCACGATTCGGTCGGCACCTCGACCCTCTATACCGGGATTGTCGGCCTTGTGGTTCTCAGTTTGGTCGCGCCACTGGATTGGCAAGCGCCAAGCCCCGAGGAATGGGGGTTCCTGCTGTTGGCGAGCCTACTCGGCATCGGCGCCCATGTCAGCGTCATCAAGGCCTTGTCCCTTTCCGAGGCGAGCGCGCTTCAGCCCTTCAACTACACGATGCTGGTATGGGCTACCTTGATCGGCTTTCTGGTTTTCGACGACTTGCCGGATCATTTCACCGTCATCGGCGCGGGCATAATCGTGATCAGCGGGCTCTATGCCTGGCATCGCGAGCGGGTCCGAAGTGCCTTGTGATCCGGTGGAGAAAGCTGGACATTTTTCGCCGCGCCAAGGGTGACGCGCACGTCTCGGCGTAGTAGTCTCTACTTGACTCCACCGCGTGGTGGCCCAGATCGTCACACAGGAGATTTCCGTGAAAGCATCCGTCCTCGCCCTTGCCGCGCTTGCCGCTTCCTCGGCTCAAGCCTTCGCGCATTCCGGTCATGTTCCGGCGCCGGGCGGCGCGCATGCGTTCCAGCATGCCTTGACCGACTTAGTGGTCGTCGCGGCCGTGGTGCTGGCGATCGGCGCCGGCGCCTTGATCACGGCCAGGGCCCGCCGTCGCGACCGCTAGGGCCGGCGATTGAGATTGGCGATATCGCAAACATGTAACTCCTTGGGCTAGGCCGCGAGGGATGGAAGGTCTATCCTTTCGGTCAACGATTGTTGATCAGGAAGGATGCAGCCGATGGCCAGCGTTGAAGCCAAGGAACAGGATAGCCAATCGCTTACCCCGACCCGTGACCTCGGAGCCATGGTCACGGCCATCAAGGCCGAGGACATTCCAGAAAGCGCCCGGCGCTGGGCCAAGCACTGCATCCTCGATTGGATCGCCGTGACCGTTGGTGGCTGCAGGGAGCCGCTGACCGAGAAGCTACTTGAGGTCGCGGTCGCCGAAGGGGGCGGTGGTCCCGCTCGGGTCATCGGCCATCCGGAGAAGGTTGTCGGCTCCCAGGCCGCCTTGATCAACGGCGCCGCGTCGCACGCGCTCGACTATGACGATGTGAACGGGCGAATGCTCGGTCATCCGACGGTGCCGATGGTGCCGGCGCTGATGGCACTCGCCGACGAGTCCACGATGACCGGCATGCAAATGATCACCGCTTTTGTCGGCGGCTATGAGGTAGAGGCGCGGCTTAGCGACATGACCGGCGTGGCGCATATCGACAATGGCTGGCATTCGACCGGCACGATCGGAACCTTCGGCTCGGCCGCCGCCGCCGCGAGCGCCATGGGGTTGGACGCCGATCAAGCCACCGCCGCGCTCGGCATCGCCGCGACCCAGGCGGCGGGTCTGCGCATCATGTTCGGCACCGAGTGCAAGCCGTTTCACGCCGGCAAGGCGTCGGCCAACGGTCTGCTCGCCGCGCGTCTGGCGGGCAAGGGCTTTACCAGCCGGGAGAACGCGATCGAGGGCGAGAACGGTTTCGCCGCGACCCAGGCCGAGGGCTTCGTGCCGTTGCCGGTCTATCCCAAGTCAAACGGTCGCTTCGCGGTCGAGGAGAACCTCTTCAAGTTCCACGCCGCCTGTTACCTGACTCATGCCGGGATCGATGCCCTGCGCAAGCTGCGCGACGAGGCCGGCATCAAGCCCGCCGACGTGGTCGCCGTGCGCGAGCATGTGCCGGAGACCCACTTCACGGTCTGCAACATTCCCGAGCCGGAAACCGGGCTGGAGATCAAGTTCTCCATGCGCCACACCGCCGCCATGGTACTCTCCGGAATCGATACCGGCGCCATGGGCAGCTATACCGACGAGGCCGCGAACCGCAATGATCTGGTGGATCTGCGCCGCAAGGTGGAAATCGTCGCCAAGCCGCTGGAGAGCCGCATGCAGGCCGAGGTCGTGGTCGATCTCGCCGATGGCCGCAGTCTCGTCGGCAAGGCGGATGCCGGGGTGCCCTCGGCGGATATCGACGAGCAGGAGCGTCGTTTGTCCGAAAAGTTCATGGCCCTTGTGGTCCCGGTACTTGGCGAGGAACGCGCCAAGCAAGCCCTGGAGGCATGCCTTGCCTTGGATACGGCGGAAGACGCCGCCCGGATCTTCGACGCGGTCACCGGCTAATCAGACGCGCGTGTGGCATTGTTTTACCCTCGTCATCCCAGCGCAACCACACAGCTGTCCGGGAAACAACTCAACGCCGCGCGTGACTTTCCGAACCCGTTACCTCAGTGAAAGCTGGGGCGCAAATCCGCATGCTAAAAACCCCCCGGCTTGTCCCCGGCGCGATGGAGAACACGGGAGCGCGGCGGATATGCGGTGGATCCTGGAGAACCGGCCTTTCTCGTCGTCTTCGCTCAGGCGGGAACCTCTCGGCGGTTGGACAGGCGCCCCATCTCAACCGTTCAGAGGGCCGCGAGGGCGATGGTCGCGCGGAATGGCCGACCGTGAAATCAAGTCCGAGGCGGCGGCCAAGGAACAAAACCAGGCAATATCGGTATCTTATGCCGCGCGCCTGGAGTTTTCCCGGACAGAAGTGAGCATGCGCTGGGATGACGAGAGATGTTTCGCCCCGAGATGCGCCTCGTCCATGGTCCCTCTAGCCGCGAACGCGAGGGTTCACCGGATTTCCCGTGGAAACCCCGGGGCGTGGAATATAGAAACATCCGGCAAACCTAACTCGCGCTCCACTCCGCGAGATTTCAGCGAAGAACCGCAACCCAAAAGGCCCCTTCATGTCCATCGACCTCAGCCGCAACGGTGATTTCGCCGTTATCACCATCAACCGTCCAGAAGCATTAAATGCGCTTAGTTTCAGTCTAGTACGAGATATTTCGGATAGATTGGATGAAGTAGAGGGCATGGATGCCCGCGGGCTGATATTCATTGGAGCGGGAGATCGTGCCTTCTGCGCCGGCGCGGATATCGCCGAGTTGATGGGGCGCTCGCTGGTGGACCACAAGGCGGATATGGAACGCGGCCAGCGGACCTTCGATCGGCTGTCGACCTTTAAGATGCCGACCCTGGCGGTGATCAACGGCTTCGCCTTTGGTGGCGGCTTGGAACTGGCGACGGCGTGCAACCTGCGGGTCGCGACGCCGAACGCCAAGATGGGGCTGCCGGAGATCAAGCTCGGGGTGATCCCCGGCTATGGCGGAACCCAGAGGCTACCGCGGCTGGTCGGCGAGGGCAGGGCGATGGATATCGTACTGAGCGGCCGCGCCGTCGGCGCCGAGGAAGCCGAGCGGATCGGCCTGGTGAACCGCATTGTCGGCCAGGACGGCGCCGATCCGCTTGAGGCCGGCATGGCCTATCTCTCGGAGATCACCCAGTTCGGTCTGCCGGCCATCGGTCTTGCCCGCGAAGCGGTGCAGCGGGCGATGGACACGCCGGTTTCCGAGGGCCTCAAGATCGAGGCGGATCTGAACACCATCGCGTTCCAGACCGAGGACGCGGTCGAGGGACTGACCGCCTTCCTCGAGAAACGCAAGCCCAGCTTCAAGGATCGATAGCATGCGGGTCCTAGATCGCCTCGACGCCTCGCTGGATCTGCCCCAGGACGAGGCGATGGTTCTGGAGCAGGTGCGCCAGCTCGCGGTCGAAAAGATCGCGCGCCGGGCAGCCGGCCATGACGCGGCCGGCACCTATCCCGCGGATAACATCGCCGACATGAACGCGCTCGGCATGAACGCCATGTTCGTGCCCGAGGCGCTGGGCGGCCTGGGGCTATCCTACGCGGTGTATCTTGCCTGTGTGCGCGAGATTTCCAAGGCCTGCGCGTCGACCGGGATCATCTGGGCGACCACGTTTCATGGCATGAAGCCGGTGCTGGATTTCGGCTCCGATGATCTGAAGGCCCGGGTCATGGGCCGGGTCGCCGAGGGCGCGATCGGCGCGCTCTGCATTACCGAGCCGACGGCGGGCTCCGACGCCACGGGGATGAAGACACGGTTCCGCGCCGACGGCAATGAGATCGTCATCGATGGTGGCAAGACCTTCATCTCCAACGGCGATATCGCGGACTTTCTGCTGGTTTTCGGCAAGTGGGACGGGATCGACGACGACAAGAAGGCGATTTCCGCGCTGGTGCTGGAGAAAGGCACGCCCGGGTTCGAGGCCCTGGCCAAGGAACGCAAGATGGGACACCGGGCCGCGCCGACCTGCGGCTTGGCCTTTGACGGTTGCCGGGTGCCGATGACCAACCTGCTGGGCGAGCCGGGGGACGGGCTGGGTATCCTGCTGACCTCGCTCAACAAGTCACGGCCCAGTGTTGCCGCCCACGCCCTCGGCATCGCACGCGGTGCCTTCGAGGACGCGGTTGGCTATATCAACGAGCGCCGTCAGTCCGGCCGCCGCATCGTCGAATTCCAGGGCATTCAGTTCATGCTCGCGGATCTCGCGACCGATCTGGCGCTGACCGAGGAGTGGCTCTGGCGCGTCGCCCGGATGGTAGACGGCGGGTCCACGGATTTCGGTGTCGAGGCCTCGATGCTGAAGATGCGGGCGTCCGACATCGCCATGAAGATCGCCACCGAGGCGGTACAGCTGCATGGCGGCTACGGCTATATCCAGGACTTCCGCGCCGAACGCCTGATGCGGGATGCCAAGATCACCCAGATCTGGGAGGGCACCAACCAGATCCACCGCCAATTCATCGGTCGGCACTTTATTGAGCGGTAGTTTCTAGCCGGCGGTCCTGGATGGTGCGCGCCGCGGCGCGTCAAGGATTGATCGCCTAAGGCGGTGATGCCCTGTGGTGCAGTACTCCAAGATCAATTTTGAAACGACGATCCCTTCATCCAGGCATGGCAACAACAGGCTCCGATAGATAACCCGATCG
>JAYOIK010000108.1:0-12549 GCA_038118725.1 Alphaproteobacteria bacterium
GGCGTCCCCCGCGAATTCCCTGGGATCGGCATCCGCCAGGGCTGGGACACGCGTTACATGATGCGGCGTTCCGAGGGGATACCAATGGCCAGGATCGTTATAGGGACCGAAGACAACGCAGCAGGGCGTGTTCGAAGCGGCGGCGAGATGCATCGGCCCGCCGTCGGTGCCCAGAAACATCTCCGCCTCGGCCATGACGGCGGCGCTTTGTCTCGGCGAGGCCGCGCCGCATAGGTCAAGGGTCGGGCCCCGCCACGCGCGGGCCAGCCGTTCGGAGCGCTCTTGGTCATCCGGCCCGCCAATCATCACCAGGCCGAAGTCGGGAAGTGCTTCACAGAGCGCCCGCAACGCGACCTCCCAAGCTTGCTCGCCCCAATCCTTGGCGGGGATCTTGGCGCCGACGGCGGCGGCCACGAAACGCCGACCCGAAAAGGCCGCCGTGATCTTGTCGCGCGCGAAGTGACGTTCCTCGCTGGTGAAACGAAGATCCCGCGCGTCGGCGCCGTCGATGTCCACTTGGCCCAGAGGCGCCAGGCATCGGGCGAGACGGGCCGCCTCGCTCTCGACCATTCCGTCGGGTCCGATCGGTCGGGGCGCGCGTAGATCCGCTGAAAAAGGCGCGCCAAGGATCCGCCGGGCGCCCGAGGCCCTGAAGAACAGGACATCCCGCGCGAGGCTTGGCGTGCCGCGGTACTCCGATAGATAAATCAGAAGGTCGAGCCGTTCGGCTCGAATGCGCCGCGACAGGTTCAGCAGTGCGCGTGGATCGCGTTCGCCCACATTATACGGGATCACGGCGTCGACCAGATTCATCGGGCCGATCACCGACATGACCGGCGCCTCGCCCTGTCTTGGATGATTGGTTAGAAGGCTAATCCGAGCCTTGGCGAAGTGTTCGCGAAGAAACTTGAAACAAGGCAGGGCGACGGCGGTATCGCCGATGCTGCCGAGCCGGTAGATCAGGACGCGATCCGGTTCCGGCGCGTCGTTTCGCGGTATCACGACAGTCCCGTCTTTCCGGTCTCAGGTCTCGGCTTGAGAGCTGTAGTAATAGTAGTAGGTGTAATCCTGGCCATAGACCATCCGTTGGATGTTCAGATCCACATGGGTCAAGGCGGTGCCGGGGAGCCGCGCGCCGGTTTCCACGATCTCGCGGATCGCTCGGTTAACGGATTCACGCGGTGTCTTCTCCCAGCGCACGCAAAACACGGATTGATCGACTCTGGGCAGCAAGACCAGCGCGTCCGGCACCGACAGCACGGGGGGCGTGTCGAAGAGGATTAGATCAAACTGTCGGCTGGCGCGCGCCACGACCTGCGCCATGATATCCGAGGCCAAGAGATCGCCGGCGCTTTCGATTGGCCCGCCGGCCGTGATGTAGTGGATGCCCGACAGCATGTCAAATTCCATGACATCGTCAAACATCGCCTGGCCGGTGAGCAGATCCGACATCCCGACGAGATTGTCGACGCCGAGCTGAGTATGCACGTTCGGCAAGTGCATATCGCAATCCATGACCAGGACCCGGCGACCCGCGCGAATCGAAACGGCGGCCAATCCGAGCGTCATCGACGTCTTGCCCTCGCCTCGGATCGAGGAGGTCACCGCGATATGCCTGGTCGGGCGGTCGCCCGCCGCGATTGATAGCGCGGTTCTGAGCTTGCGAACGGATTCGGCGAGCCGGGCGTGGGGGCGTTCGGAGACGAATCTGAACAGGGGGCGGGTTCGGTTCCGGATCTCGCGTTCCGACGGCACCATCGTCAGCACGGGCAGGCCGGTATCCTGTTCCAACTCATGCAGCGTGCGATAGCCCGGGATCAGATATTCAAGACCGATACCCAGAAGCACCCCGAGAACGATTGAGACCAGAACCGACGCGAAAATCATGATCCGCTTGCGTGGAAAGACCGGGGTCCGCGGCGTGATCGCGCGCGAGATAACCCGAGCTTCGGCTTGCTGGAGGGTTCCGTCCTGGACGTCGGTTTCCTTCAGGCGTTCCAGCAGAACCTCGTAGAGCTGTTTGTTGGCGTTGACCTCGGTCGCGAGGGCGCGAATGGTTACCTCGGCCTCTCGTTCGAAATCGAATTGAACCTCCAGTTCCGCGACCAATGACTTGATCTTGGCGACCTTGGCGTCGGCGATGCGGGCCTCGGTTTCCAGGCGGCCGAGGATCTTCTTGATCTCGGCGGCGATTGTGGCGCGAAGATCGCCCAGCTGGCTGATGGTTTGCGCGACGGTCGGATGTCCATCGCGATAGCGGGCCCGCAACTCCGTCAGTTTATTGCGCAGCTGGGTTTCCTGAAGACGCAGGGTATGGATCAGCGAGGAGTCCAGCACGTTGGCCGCGCTATCTATGCCGCCGGGCTTGTCCACCAGATCGCGCACGCGTTCGTAGCGAGCCCGAAGGTCGGCGCGCTCGGTCTCGGCTTGCAGCAATGTCTGGGAGATCTGCGAAAGTTGCTGGCGCAGCAACGTGGCGTCGCCGATTTCGACGATACCGGCGGTGTTGCGATACTCCTCAAGCTTACGTTGTGAGTCGACGACGAGGCGGCGCATTTCGTCGACCCTTTCGGACAACCAGACCGATGCCCTCTCGGTCGACTCGACTTTCTGATCCTGCTGTCCTTCGATATAGATCTCCGTCAGCATATTGGCGGCGCGGGCCGCGAGGGCCGGGTCGGTTGAAAAATATTGGATCGTAATCACCCGCGCGAGTGGAGCGGGGATCACAAAGGTACCACCCAGGAATTTGTCCACCGCGCCCTCAAGCAACTCCGCTCGGGTTTTCGGCACGGCGGGCGCCTTGGGCTTGACAACCAAAAGCTTGTCGAGAAACGGCAGGTTGAGCTTGTCGCGCACCCAGGAAATCGCTGGGTCCAGGTATTTGGCGCGTGCTTTCTCGACGGCGGAAGGCGGTTTCTTGGGGGCCAGCGTCGGGTTGAACTCAGGAGTGTCCAGAAGATTGAGGCGCTCCACCGCCTTGATGGCGACTTCGCGCGATCTGATTACCTCGGCTTCCGTCTCCACCGTGCTCAAGTCGAAGGAGATGTCCTTCTGAACCGACTTGATATCGACGATCTGCTCCCGGTTGCCCTCGATCAGGATCCTCGCCGCCGCTTGATATCGCGGAGTGAGGTTAAACACCGCGAAGGTGACGATGACCGGAATGACGGCCATGCAGAACATCACGATGACCTTGCGGCGCCGCAGGACGCCCAGAAGCCATCTAAGGTCGATCTGTCGATCGGTGGTGGCCCGCTGCGGACGGATGACCTGGGCCTGTTCGGCCATCGGCGCGGTCTCCCCGCGAGGCTTGGGGAACTGCATGACGTCGGTCATGTGTCGATCCCTTCCATCCTAGAACCACCGCCGCTGAATCTCGACGACGTCGCCGGGCAGGATGCGGGTGTCCTTGCGTCCGGGAAATGTTCGCTTTTTCCCGAGTATCGGGCGTGTGATCTCTATCGCTTCCTGGGAAGCCCGCCGTGTATAGCCGCCGGCGAGGGCGACGGCCTTGCGAACGTCCATGCCGGCTTTGTACTCAAAACTTCCGGGCGATTTCACTTCTCCGGAAACGTAGAACGGGCGGTATTTCAGGATTTCGGCATTTACCTTGGGATTGACGATGAAGTCCTTGTCCAGGGCTTGTGTCACCACGTCGCGAAGGCGAGAGGTGGTAAGGCCGGTGACCTTGATGCGCCCAATCAGGGGCATCTCGATTGTTCCATCATCCGCGACCGCGGTTTCGAGGGACAGATCAGGGTGCCCTAGCGTGTCGATCCGAAGCTGATCCCCTGGCGCGAATTCATAGCTCGAAAGATCGGCGGCATGCACCGGCGCCGCCACTGGACGCGGCTTGGGCGCTTCATCCTTGAAAGAGCAACCGGTCCAGCCGAGAGCGACGAGGGCGACCAAGGCCGCGCGCGCGATTTGCGAGCGCGCACGCTTAACGGAAGACATCCCTGACCCCCTCGGCAAAGGCGTTGACGAGCCCCTTGTCGCCTAAACAACAGTTCTTGACCCCAAATCGAAGAAATAGGGTGGTTTCGTCGTAGCTCTCGCTGGCAATGGTCGAATCGCGGGATTCCAATCCTAGGTCTCCACGAATGAAGTAGCGATCTCCAATAAGATACATCGCTCCCACCGAGGAATGAACCGTATCGTCGTCTCTATTGATGCCTTCGAATTGGTCGCTTCGATATCCCACCGTCGAGGTAAAGATCAGGTGTTCAAACAATTCATAATCCAGGCTCAGATCGACACTGGCGGTGATCTTGCCGCCCCCCGTTTCGCTCTGCGCGTCATCGGTTCGAACAAGCGCGTCGTTACGAACCGTGATCAATGGCGTTGCGTTCCACCACAACTTGCTTTCCAACAGGAGAGAGGTGATGTCGGCATCGTTGGCCCTCTCGAAATCTCGATGGGTAATGCCGATTTTACCGACCGCCGCCGTAAGCGCGCTGGCGTCGACACGCCAACCCAGGGCAAGATTGTAGACGGTTGAATCCGAATTGACGTTCTGGTCGTAGGTCGTCACGGACACGCCGGGCACCGCGAACCAATCGATGGCGCCGCTCGTTGCGAGGGCGGCAATAGCGTCCAAGAAATACTCGTTACTGTCCAACTCGTTCCGGGAAAGCGTGTCGACTTTTTGATAGTCGTAGCGAATCGCTCTGGCGTTGACCCGGAACTTGACGTCGTTTTCCTGACCGCGACTGAACTGAGTTCCCAAAGTGTAGCGGTGGACGACCTGTGGCTCGAAACTTGGTCCCGCGTCGTCCGAGGAGCCTCTTGGCGATTGGACCCGCGCGGCCTCGACATCCCATTGCACGATATCATCGTTGACGAGGTCGTAGTGCCCACCCACGCGAGCGGTGATATCCAGCTTATTCTCACTCGATTCGGACGCGAAGACACGTGCATCCGCCTTGAGCACCAGGTTCATCCCGTGTTTGTCCCAGTCGGTATGAATCGCCATGCGCGGCGTGACGCTGGTGAACGCGGATGCCTTTTCGTTGTCGGCCGTGCGAAGGACGTTTGAGTTATACCCGGCCCCGGCTTCCACTCGGGTATAGACGGTCACTTGATCCGCGGGCTTGCGTGGGCCACTGCGTTCCTTGTCTCCCAAGAACGCGCGGAAGGAGAAGCCGTAGCTTTCGAAATCCAGGCGTGGTCGGGAGCGGACGGATTCATCGACCGCGGTTTGCCCGAAAACCGGCCCGCCAGGCAGGATCGTGACGAGGATAGCCAAGAAAATGATCGATGGAAAACCGCGGCGCCGAAAGGTGACTTGCGGCCAGCGCGTCGGATGCCAGCGGGGACTGAGGTTCGTCATATGTACCCAGCAAGAACTCACCAAGCTAACGTTGTTTCTGAAATTACCATGTTTACCAATTGACAGAAAAGGATTTTTTGGAGCATTGCGTTTCGCGATCGGCAATGCGTCCGTACGGAGCGTGTAAAGTGGGGGGTTTTGAGATTAAATTTTAGGAAAATTGTTTCAAAATTTGTCGCGTTGGTATAGACCGGTTTGTGGGAAATTACGCTTCCGTCGCGCAACTGGCATGATAAAACAATGACATCAAAGGATTTTCGCACCCCGTCCCTAGTGGAGGGTAAGCATGGCGCTTAGCCAGATACAAAATCGCACCAGAGGTCCGAGTCAGGAGTATCTGCTCCTCGACTATATGCAACGCCTTGGCCGCAACATTGATGGCCGCATGGCGGTGCATATTCATTTGTCGCGTCTGCGCCCGCAGAATCGGCAGGACCATCACATCCGAATCGCCGCCGCGACCTTCGAGGGCATGGTGCAGAATTACGAGGGACAGATCTTCACCCTCAGCAATTCCGACCTGTTCTTCATTTGTAAGGACGCCGCGATCGAGGATATCGACGCCGCGATCATGAAGGTCCGCTATCTGTTCAGCGAGGACCCACTCTCCCAGGGCGACGACGAGGAAGATCTGGCCCGGTTCTGCACCTGGTACAACGTCACGACCCAGCACGAGGATTTGCTGGATCTCGTCAAACAGATGCATCGGGAGCGGGAGCGCAAGAACCGTCTCGCGGTCACCCAGGATCGCTCCAATACCCGCACGCGAAGCGGCAAGAAGTCTCTTGATCCGGAGCAACTGGGCAAGCTCGAGTCGTTTTTGATCCGGGCCGACCTTTCCAATCTGATGCGCCGCCAGCCGGTTTGCGCGATCACGCCGACGAACCCGAATCCCCAACCCGTGTTCCGCGAACTGTACATTTCTATCGCGGATCTGCAGCAAACAGTCCTGCCGGAATTCGACTTGTCTTCGAATCTCTGGCTATTCCAGCATCTGACACAGACCCTCGATTCACGGATGCTGTCGATGCTGATTCGAAACGATGATTCCTCCATTGCGTCGTCGTTCAGCATCAACTTGAACGTTCAGACCATTCTCTCGCCGCCGTTCCTCAACTTCGATTCAAGCTTGAAGGCGGTTGCGCGAGGCACGGTGGTCATCGAATTGCAGGCGATCGATATCTTCGGCGAAATGGGCGCCTATATGTTCGCCCGGGATTTCATGCGCGAGCGTGGCTATCGGATCTGCCTGGACGGGTTGAATCACCTGACCTTGCAGTTCATCGACCGAGATCGCCTCGGCCTGGATCTACTGAAGTTGATCTGGACGCCGGACATGGCCGATGACGTTACCGGAACCAGGGCGACGGAACTCAAGGAGCATGTTGATCGTTGCGGTCGCGCGCGGATTATCCTGTCGCGTTGTGATTCCGACGAAGCGGTCCGGTTCGGCCAGAGCCTCGGCATCACCATGTACCAGGGTAGATACGTCGATCGATTGCTGGCCAATGAAAGCCGTCTCGACTAGCGATCCGAAACTCTACCGAGACTACCCTCGGGGCGCGTGCTTGTTCAGGATGCGTTGAAGCGTGCGTCGATGCATGCGCAGCCGGCGCGCGGTCTCGGACACATTGCGCCCGCATTGCTCGAACACGCGTTGAATATGCTCCCATTTCACGCGATCCGCCGACATCGGGTTTTCCGGTGGCGGGGGAAGCGCGTCCTCATGGTCGAGCAGGGCCGCGGCCACGGCGTCCGCGTCCGAGGGTTTGGGCAGATAGTCGATCGCGCCGGCTTTGACCGCCGCGACGGCGGTGGCGATATTGCCGTAGCCTGTCAGGACAATGATCCGCGCGTCCGGCCTGGCCTCGCGCAGTTCCCCGACGATATCCAGGCCACTACCATCGGTCAGACGAAGATCGAAAACCGCGTAGGGTGGCTGGTCGCGGCGGGCCAGCTCCACGCCCTCGGCGACTGTCGCCACGGTATTGACCTCGAAACCACGCTTCTCCATCGCCCTGGCCAGGCGTTTGCGAAAGGGTTCGTCATCGTCGACGATTAAAAGCCGGCGATCCTCGCCGCTTTGGCTGGTTTCGACGGAACTCGGGGCGTTGTCCAACATTGGCGCGCCACTCCGGGCGTTGGCGAGATCTCATGGATAGGCACCCACCATAACATGTCGGAAGCCTATTTGTGAGCGTGATAAGTTTCCGTGCCTCGGTGGTCAAGCAACCTATGCCGCGGGCTCCAGTCGGGCGCGCGGCCAACGCGCCTCGGCGCGCGCGCCGCCCTCGGGTCGGTTGCCGAACGAGACTTGGCCGCCAGTGCGTTCAAGTAGTGTGTTGGCAATGAAGATCCCGAGGCCCATATGTCCCGAGCTGCCCCGTCGGGTCGACAGATACGGTTCTCCCAATCTGTCCAGCATCGTCAGCGGGAATCCAGGACCATCATCCTCGATGATCACCGCCAGATCATACTGATCCCAGGCGACCGTAACCTCGACGGTCGTGACGGCGAATTGGACGGCGTTCTGGATTAGCGTGCCGAGCCCATGCAAGATTTCCGGGCTTCTTATCACCAGGGGGTCGCCCGTCGCGTCGGTGACATCGTCGGTCTCTTCCGGTCCATGGCGTTCGACGATGATCTCGATCCCATCGCGCTGATGTGGACTGGCGGCGAGATCGATCAATGTGCTCATCGCGACTTGGACGTAAGGCGCGCCGCCGCCGATTTCCGGTTGATTGGAAAGCCCGGCGAGGATGGCGCGGCACCGCGCGCTCTCGCTTCTCAGCAGTTCGATATCCTCGGAGAACTCGCTTTCCGCCGGAACGTCTCTGGAAAGATCGGCGGCAATCACCGCGATGGTGCTGAGCGGGCTTCCGAGTTCATGGGCCGCCGCCGCCGCGAGACCTCCCAGGGCTGACAGCTGCTGCTCCCGCGCCAGCGCCATCTGTGTAGCGGCGAGCGCGTCCGACATTCGCCTCGCCTCGTCCGCCACCCGCCAGGTATAGGCGGCGCTGAAAAGGATCGCGATCATCAGCGCGCTCCAGATTCCGAAGATATACAGCTCGGGGAGTTGTAAGCCGGCTTCGCCCCAGGGTAAGGGCTCGTGCTTTAGCATCAGCAGTGTCGCCGTCGCCATCGCCAGCAGACAGAGCCATATCGTCGCCCGCAGAGAGAGGATCGTCGCCGAGATCGTGACCGGCGCCAGCAACAGGAGCGCGAACGGGTTCTCCATCCCACCCGTGACGTAAAGAAGCGCCGCCGATTGTACGATATCGAACCCGAGGGAGATCGCGGCGGCACGATCGCTCAAACGCTGGTTTGATCGGGCCCGCGCCTGCATGGCGAGGTTGACGATCGCGGATGCCGCGATAACTCCGAAACACAACGAAAAAGCCAACGGGAATTCTAGACCGAATCGAACCACCAAAATGGCGACGGCCTGGCCCGCCAGGGCGACCCAGCGGATGGTGATCAGAGTGCGCGCGCTCACCGCGCCGGCGGGCAAGGTGCCGTCCCCCCGCATCGCCGCGCGGCGATGGTCGGTTTGACCGATATGAGGTGAAGGCGTTGCGTCGGCGTCGCTGATCACGTCGCTGGTTCCCGATGTGGCGGAGGCCGGCGCTCCCGCCTCGATTGATCCGATTGCAACCATGCTAGCCTGTTTCTCGGTTCCCGGCACGGTTGATATAGTGCCGGGCGAGTCGAGTCGTTCGCGCGCCCGCCGCGAGCAGAAGTCGAAGGTTGGAATTTGGGAGCGTAAAGGTGCATCAATACGCCTATCACCGCGTAAACGCGCCGCCGCTTGAATGGCGCTCCGTCGCGGACGGGATTGTCGGCGCGGTTTCTCTATCGTCGGCTGGAGGAAGTGTTTACGGCGTCTGGCGTAGTCAGATCGGGCGACCGCGCGATGAGTTGAGCGTGATCACCTATTGGGCCGCTGGAATCACCGCCGACGCGGCCGAGACGGCGGTGATGGCGGATGTCGGTTCGGTGACCCGCGTCTCGACGGAACTCATGAGCCCCACCCTTCGTCCGACGGACGCGAATCCACCCAGGCGTCAGGGGAACTACGCGTTTCGTTGGATGTCCACGCCGGCCGAGAACTGGGATGAGCTGCTGGCGCTGTGCGCCGATGCTTGGCCGGGTTTCGAGAGCGCCTATGATTCCCAAGTGATCGGGCTTTGGCGCATGAGCGAGGAGCGCACGAGCGGAGCGCCGGACGAAGCGTCCGGCGTGGGTGTGTCGACGGGCATTCGAAGCTTGTTGTTCACCCGCCGTCCCGACCTCGCGATGTGGGAACGCTCGAAACTGCCGCGCGGCCCAGCCGAGGCCAAGGTCCGCGAAACCTTGAGCCGCCGCTACGACCTCTGCGATTGGACCGCAGTTTGCACCACCACTCTGTTGACCGCCGACGATGCCGAGGACACGGCACGCTGGACCTGAGGGCGCCGGACCTGAACGCGCCGGGTTGCTGGAACCGTGGGTAGGTCATATCTTCGGCCCCCCACAACCTCACGCTTGGAATGCGCATGTCCACGCCCGCGATCGAGGCGCGAAACCTGACCAAGAAATTCGGCGAGATCACCGCGATCCAGGACGTGTCCTTCTCGGTCGAGGACGGCGGGATCACCGGATTGCTCGGCGGCAACGGGGCGGGCAAGACCACGACGATCTCGATCCTGCTCGGCCTTTTGCTGCCCAGTGGCGGAGAGGTGCGGATTCTCGGATGCGATATGGTCCGAGAGCGTTATCGGGCGCTGCCGCTTATGAATTTCTCCTCCCCCTATGTGGATCTGCCGCATCGGTTGACCGTGCGCGAGAACCTCAGGGTCTATGGCGAGCTTTATTCCGTCGAGCGGCCGGAGACGCGTATCGACGAGCTCGCCGAACGTCTCGACGTGGCCACGCTGCTCGACCGGCGCACGGGCCAGCTTTCCGCCGGTCAGAAAACCCGGGTGGCGCTCGCCAAGGCCCTTATCAACCGGCCGAGGGTGCTTCTGCTGGACGAGCCCACGGCCTCGCTCGACCCGGATACGGCCGATTGGATACGCACTTATCTGGAGGATTACGCGCGCGAGGAAGGCGCGACGATCCTTCTAGCCTCGCACCATATGGGGGAGGTGGAGAGACTCTGCGACCATGTTCTGATGATGCGCGGCGGCGGCATCGTCGATCGTGGCTCGCCGGCGGATCTGTTGGCGCGATATGGGCGTTCGGATCTGGAGGAGGTGTTCCTCGACATCGCCCGTGACCGGGTTTCGACGGTGGCGGCAACATGAGCGGCCGGATCCGGGAACAAGCGCTGCCTTCGGGAGTTTCAAGCCGCCGGATCATGGCCATGGTGCGCCGGCACTACTACCTGCTCCGTGGCTCGATCCCGCGCATTCTGGAGATGGCCTATTGGCCGACCGTGCAGATGGTGATCTGGGGTTTCGTGACCCAGTTTTTCATGGGTCATTCCAGTTGGGTCGCCAACGCCGCGGGAGTCCTGATCGGCGCCGTGCTGCTCTGGGATCTGCTGTTCCGTAGCCAGATCGGCTTCTCCATGTGTTTCCTGGAGGAGATGTGGTCGCGCAACCTCGGACATCTATTCGTCAGCCCGCTCAAGCCGAGCGAGTTCGTGATCGCCATGATGACCATGAGCCTGCTGCGCGGGATCATCGGCCTTATGCCGTCCTGGATACTGGCCTATGTGTTCTTCGAGTTCTCGGTGTTCTCCTACGGGCCGGGGATCGTGGCGTTCTTCTCCTGTCTCTTCGTCATGGGCTGGGGCCTCGGCATGGCGGTCATCGCCCTGGTGCTGCGTTTCGGTCTTGGCGCCGAGAGCCTGGCCTGGGTGGCGATCTTCGCCTTCGCGCCGATCAGCGCGGTTTACTATCCCGTCGCCACCTTGCCGGAATGGCTTCAGGTCGTCGCCTGGTGCACGCCGTCCGCCTATGTCTTCGAGGGTATGCGGGCGGTGTTCATTGACGGGGTCTTCCGAACCGACCTGCTGATGGGCGCGATCGGCGTGAACCTGGTCTATCTCGCCATCGGCGCGGGGCTGTTCGCTTGGTCCTTCGCCTCGGCGCGGGAACACGGACGCCTGCTGCAGATGGGTGAATAGGTCATGCAAGCGCCACCGTCGTCGTCCCTACCCAACGCGGCCGAGCGCGCCCTTCTCGAGACCCAACGGGTCGGGCGCCTCGCCACCGTCGACGCGGACGGGATGCCCCATGTGGTGCCGGTGTGCTACGCGCTGGTCGACCGGACGCTCTATGTGGTTCTGGACGAGAAACCCAAGCGTGTGGCGGCACGCGCGCTGAAGCGGGTCCGCAATATCCTGGCCAATCCCAGGGCCGCGTTGGTCGTCGATCACTACGAGGACGCGGACTGGTCCCGGCTCGGCTGGGTGATGGCGCGTGGCCAAGCTGAGATCGTCGAGCCAGGCGAGGAACACGCGGCGGCCTTGCGGGCCTTGCGCGGTCGCTATCCCCAATATCTCTCGATGGATCTGGACCAGAGCCCCATGATCGCGCTACGCATCGAGAAGATAACCCGTTGGGGAAAACCGACCCTTATCGATGAAGACACAGCGATCGGGGCCAAGGGATAAGCGAGGCGCAAGGACATGGACCATCGCGATGACGTCACGCTGTACCAGACGCTGAGAGAAGCGAACGCCGCCGCGCGATCCGATACCTATGCCCGTGGAAAGACCGTCCTGCGCTGGCTGCGCGCGATCGGCGCCTGGATCCTTCGTCGCGTGGTCAAGAACGACCGGGGACAATCTCCCGAGGCGGATTGACCGGTGCCGACTTATAGGGGGCGCCGATGAGCCACGACGACGCGCGTGGGCGGGTTGAAACCGCTTTCACCACATATCACCGCTCGTTTTTTCTAATCGAGTTGCTGGCGCTGGAGATCAGCTATCGTGACGATGCCTGCGTTGTTCGCTTTCCGGTTGACGACTTCCTACGCGATCCCGAGGGAGCTTATCCCGGAGGCCTTCTGGCGACGGTGATGGACGTCGCGATGGCGCATCTCTGTAAGCATTTGAACGGCCATGCCGGGGCGACGATTACCCTGAACACGGAGTTCTTGCAGCCCTTGCTTACGGGCCCGGCGGTTTGCGAGGCGCGTTTCTCAAGACATGGCCGCTCCATCGGTTTCGCCGAGGCCGAGATCCGGGACGGGGAAGAAAGACTCGTCGCCCAGGGGACGGCGGT
>JAYOIK010000109.1:0-12254 GCA_038118725.1 Alphaproteobacteria bacterium
ACCGCGCACTGATCGCCGAAGGTAAGCGGCCGCGCGTGCTGGCCGTGGGTGCGTCCGACCATCACGGTGGAGCGGTGCTCGCGCGCCAGTTTGGCCAGCGCCGTCCGGCTCGCCTCCAGATCCCGCAGGATCAGCGGCCAGGCCTGTTTCAGCTGCAGCACCAAGCCGGTATCCATGATGTCCTGGGTGGTCGCGCCGTAGTGGATAAACTCGCCGGCGCCGTTCTCGCAGACATGCTCCAACGCCCTGAGCGCCGGCACGATCGGATGCGCCGTCGCGGCGATGCCCCGGCCGATCTCGGCGACATCGACATTCGCGACCTTGGCCTTGGCCCGGATCTCGACGGCGGCCTCCGACGGGATCATCCCCAGTTCCGCCTGCGCCTCGGCCAGCGCCACCTCGACATCGAACCAGGTTTGGACCCGGTTCTCGTCATTGAAGATCGCCAAGAAATCGGGCGTCGAGAAGGCGGCGCCATAGAGGAGGGATTCACTGATATGGCTCGGCATGTCGGGCTCCGGATTTTGAACGGTCGTGATACCCACTGTGCCCTGTCCGCTTTCCCGGAGGAAATCGATTTCCGGCCAGCGCCGCCGAAGATCAGGCAGAGGATACGCGTCGACCATATGATTCGCCCCCCGCCGAGCGCAACCATCGCGCGCGCCGAAATTCTCTAGAACAGCCGCGCCGCTAGACCGAGGCGACGGTGAATAGTCGCCATGGAAGACCTTGGCGAACTTTCCGAACAGCACTGGGGGCGTCAGCTCGCTGAGTTTACCGTGTGCGAAAAGCCATATCGGAAAAGTTAACAAAAATTAAACGCGAAAAAGTTCTAGAATTTTCATTTTTAAACCATAAACTATTTATACCTTTTGATTGTGATGCAACACAGTTAGGAGACGTGAGATGGCGGTTCAGACATTTCCCCAGGCATTGCCCCCGCGGCTGCGCGCGTTGGGTGTCCCTTCGGAAACGGTTGGCGAGGAAGATCTCCGCGCGCCGGATATTGGTAAATGCTACTGTGAACTCACTTCGATCCTCGACCGCTTGCACCGCCGCTATCTGGACGTGGTCCGTCTTGAGTTGGAGGGTATCGGCATCCGTGACGTCAATCCGTCGCGGGCGCTTCTGCTAACCATGGTCTCCGAGGGTGACGTACCGCTTCGGGATATCATGCAGCGTGGTGGCTACACCGCCTCGACCGCGACCTACATGATCAAGAAACTCGTGGAATACGGCTATCTCGAGCAGGCACGTGCCGCGCATGATCGCAGGACAATGCGGCTGCGCCTCACGCGCTCCGGAAAACGGATCGCGGATCATCTTCTGCTGCTCAATTCGAGGCATGCCGACTATGTGGGCGCCGAAGACGGCCTTGCCGCTGAAATCGCCGATGCCACGATGACATTGCGTCGGTTGGACCGTGCCTGGGGAGAGTTCCTTACCTTTGGGTGCCCCCTCGATCTTGTTGTAAGGCCTGACGTGGGAAACGACGTGTCCAGGCCTATCCGGCGATGTGTCGGTGAATGTGATAGGGCTCGCCCGCGAGACCGACGCAGAATTTCCCGACGACCGGCTCCAGCAGGGCGGCGAAGGCTCGGGCCTCCGCATTGACGTGAGCCAGACGTTCAACCGCGGATTCGACATCGCGGCGCAACTTGGCCTCGTCGATCGTAACCAACTTGCGGTCCTTGACCACGATTTCGCCGTCGACCATCACCTCCGAGACGCCTGTTGAGTCCTCGGCGTGGACAATCTGGTTCACGGGGTCGTTGAGAGGGATGAAGGCAATCGAGGCCAAATCGAGCATCACGATGTCGGCGCGATAACCCGGCGCGATTTGGCCGATTTGCGCGCCCATTCCCAAAACATGGGCGCTTCCGGCGGTCGCCATCGAGAGAACCTGATCGGTGGCTAGCCATTGTTCGGGATCGGGTTTCTCGACCCTGGATACGAAGGAGGCGAGCCGCATCGCCTCGAACATGTTCTGATTGTCGGAGCATTGCGAGCCGTCGGTCCCGATTCCCACCGTCACCCCACGCGCCCGCATCGCCGGCGCCGGCGCGATGCCCGAGCCGAGCCGCAGATTGCTCCCGGGGTTATGCGCGACCCGAGCGCCACTATCCGCCATGCGGGCGATGTCATCCGGGTCAAGCCAGACACAATGCGCGCCGGTGAAGCGCGGTGACAGAAAACCGAGATCGTCCAGATGCGCGGTCAGGGTCTTGCCGTAGCGGCGCATCCCGCTTACCGCCTGGGCACGGCTTTCGCCGAGATGCATGTGCAGGCCGACGTCATATTCCTCGGCCATCCGACCCGCGGCCTGGATGAAGGCGTCGCTGCAATGCAGGGGGATGGTCGGCGCCAGGGCGAGGCGCACCCGGTCCCGGTCATGGTTCCAGTCCTTGAGCGCCCTGGCGCAGGCATCGAGGCTTGCTTCGTGATCCGGTAACGAGACGGTCGAGACCCGGGCGCGCAGATCCGCCGGCAGAGCCTCCATAAGACCGGGGATCGCTTGAAAGAAGGTTGCGTCCGCCATCATCGGCGCGATCACCGCCCGCATGCCCACGTCGCTATAGGCCCGACCCACCGCGTCCATTCCCTCCGAGCTTGGCAGAGGCAGCTCGGTATAGAGATCATAACAGGCCGTGCAGCCCTTTTTCAGCAGTTCCGCGGCGTTCAGCAGAGCGGAAAGATATTTGTCCTCCAGCACGCGTCCGCCCGAAAGCCACGGGCCGGCGTTCAGCAGCAGTTCCAGTGACCAACGGTCCCCCAATCCTCGCCCAAGGCTTCCATGTCCATGGGTGTGAGCGTTGATAAGGCCGGGCATCAGCAACCGATCCGTCGCGTCGTGGGTCTCGGCTTCCTCCGGCGCGGCGAGGCCCGGCGGTCCGATCTCCCGAATGACGCCGTCCTTGATCAGAATGTCGCTTTCGGCGGCGGAATGGTTGTCGATATCGAGCAACCGCCCGCCGCGGATGATGGAGTACATGGCAAGCCTCCTTTTATACCGCCGTCTGATAGCGCTCCTTGATGACTCGGACCACCTCGTCGCCGGATTTACGCCACCAATTGCGCTCGGAAAAGATTTCGACCTCCCGATGACCGGTGAAGCCGGCGGCCTCGACCCAACCGCGGATCTTGGGGATGTCGATCACGCCGTCGCCCATCATGCCCCGGTCGAGCCGGAGGTCCTGGGTATCCATCAACCAGTCATTGATATGGAAAGCCGCGATCCGGTTGCCGGCCCTCGCGATCTCACGCTCCAACTCGGGGTCCCACCAGAGATGATAGGTATCGATGGCGATCCCGAGTTCCGGGCCGTCGCCGAGCTGATCGCACCAGTCATTGGCCTGTTTCAGAGTGGTCAGAACCGACCGGCTGGCGGCGATCATCGGGTGTAGGGGTTCCAGCGCCAGAGTGACACCGGCGGCCTTGGCCTCGGGTAGGAGGATCGACAACCCCTTCAACACCTGACCATAAGCGCGATCGAGATCGGTGGAACCCTCGGGCAAGCCTCCGGCGACGAAGACGATTGCCCGGGATTTGATGGCCGCGGCTTCCTCGATCGCGCGGCGGTTATCGTCAAGGCGCGCTTGGAACTCCGTTTCATCGGACGTACTGAGCAAGCCGCCGATACAGAGCCCGGAGACCTGCATGGCGTTGTCCTCGAGCAGGCGGACCGCCTCCGACACGCCGCCGCCCTCGGCCATCTTGTCGCGCCAGACGGCGATCCCGTGCACGCCCTGCCTGGCGTATCCCTCCACCGCCTCGCGCAACGACCATTGTTCGCGCGTGGTGACCTGGTTAATGGAAAGTAGTGCGTCGTCCAGCATCGTCGTCCCTCGGATGATCGCGCCGGCCACGATGATCGGCGTTCGATGTGACAAAGGTAACCCGTCCGACGATTAATTTGGGGGATTTCACTGGACGTGGCGACGCTTTGGGCCAATATTCCCGAGATGATGAAACGACAACCCAATGACACGATTATGAAAATCGTTGAATCCAAATTCGCCCTGGGCGCGATCGTGCGGCACCGAATCTATGATTTTCGCGGTGTCGTGTTCGACGTGGATCCGGAATTCGGCAATACCGAGGAGTGGTATCAGTCAATCCCGGCGGAAAAGCGTCCACGGCGCGATCAGCCGTTCTATCATCTGTTCGCCGAGAACCCGGAGAGCTATTACGTCGCCTATGTCTCCGAGCAAAACCTGGTCGAGGACAGCGATAACGGCCCGGTCGGCCATCCTCAGATCGGCGCGATGTTCTCGGGCCCCGAGGACGGACGGTATATCTCCAAGAACATGGTTGCCTGACTACTTCAGCACTTCATCCAGTCATCGGCTTGGGATCGGTATGTGATCGCCTGGCTGATATGCCATTGTCGCGGCTTCTTTGTCGGCGCCGTATTCGTTATCCTCTCGTCAAAATGGCGTGTTTTCGACGAGAGAGGCGGCGATGCATGATTTGGTGATCAAGGGTGCCCGGGTGATCGACGGGCTAGGTAATCCGGAACGGCAGGTCTCGGTCGCGGTGCGCGACGGACGGATCGCCGAGATTGGAGAGATCACGGAAAGCGCCAGCGAGACCGTCGACGCCGACGGTCGGGTCCTCGCGCCCGGCGTGATCGATACCCACACCCATTACGATGCCCAGATGACCTGGGACTCGACGGCCTCGCCATCGCCGTCGCTCGGGGTGACCACGGTGGTCATGGGCAATTGCGGCTTCGGCATCGCGCCCTGTCCGCCGCATCTGCGCGAGACCGTCGCCTCCAACCTCTCGGTGGTCGAGGGCATGGATCTGAACGCCCTGGTTACCGGGATCGACTGGGGGTTCGAGACCTTCCCGGAATACATGGATTTTCTACGCGCCAAGGGTGTTTACCCCAACACCGCGGTGCTGGCCGGGCATTCCGTGACCCGAACCGCGATCATGGGCAAGGAGGCCTCCGAGCGGGCGGAGCCGACCGATGCCGAGATGGCGGCGATGAAAAACGCCGTGAAGGAGGCGCTGGACGCGGGCGCGATCGGTTTCGCCTCGTCCTTCTCGCCGAACCACATGGGTTGGCAAGGCGTGCCCATGCCCTCGACCATCGCCAGCGATGACGAGGTGCGCGCGCTGGCCGGGCTGATGAAGGGGCGGGGCCGCGGCGTCTTTCAGATCGCCTCTGGCGCGCGGGGAACCGTCGAGGTCATGGAAAGCATCGCCGAGGCCAGCGGTGGCTCGGTCTTCATGACGACGGCGCTCACCATGTTCAACGAGGCGCTGCCGGGGCGGGCGCATGAGATCCTCGACGCCTGCGCCGCGGCGCGCGGGCGCGGGAACAATGTCTATGCCCAGGTGACCTGTCAGCCATTCTCGATGGATTTTACCCCGGCCAACCCCTATCCGTTCTACAGTCACGACGCTTTCGCCGATATCAAGGCCGCTCCGCCGGAGGTGCTGGCCAAGGCCTATGCCGATCCGTCCTTCCGCGAGAAGTTCCGCGCCAATCTGGCCGCGCCCAAGCCCGGCGGGATCTTTTACGGCGACTGGAACAAGGTCGAGATCACGCTTCCTGCAGATGAACGCAACATGGGACTGTCGGGCCAAACCGTCGCTCAGATCGCGGCGGCCAAGGGGGGCGACCCGGTCGATGCCTATTGCGATCTGGCCCTCGACGAGAACCTGGAGACCACGATTGTCGGCCGTTTCCTGAACGCCGCCGACGAGGGGGTCGCCGGTATTCTAAAGCACCCCTCCGGCGTGGTCTCGCTCTCCGATGCCGGGGCGCATCTGATCTTCATGTGCGACGCCGGTTTCGCGACCTACTTCCTCGGCCATTGGGTGAGGGAGCAGGGGGCCTTCGATCTGGTAGAGGGTATTCGCAGGCTCACCAGTCATCCGGCGGCGCTTTACGGTATCCAGGACCGGGGCCGCATCGCGGTGGGCGCCCACGCGGATTTGTTGATGTTTGATCCCGACACCGTCGGCATGTCCGGCCCGACCCGAGTCAACGACCTTCCGGGCGGCGGAACCCGCACGGTGCGCTCTCCCACCGGGATTCACGGGGTCTGGGTCAATGGCGCCAAGGTCTTCGACGGCGACGGCTATGTCGATCTCGCCAAGGGGCCCGGACATGTCCTGGACAGCTTCGACGCGCCGGCAAGTCTTTAAAAGCGCCCAGCCGCCGCGTCCATTGTTCTCCGTCAGGGCGACGGGGCATGAGGGGGAAGTTCCCTAAGGGCCGCGGTCAATCGCCGGAGTCGTTGAACCGGGGCGCGCGCTTTTCCATGAAGGCGCGCATTCCCTCGCGGGCGTCGTCGGAAAGGAAGAGGGCGGTCTGCTCCCGTGCCTCGAAGGCCAGGATATCATCCGCGCTTCCTGTTTCGCCGAGCTGGACACCCCGCTTAATGACCTCCAGCGCCGCCCTGGGCCCGCTCGCCAGACGTCGGGCGAAAGCGTCGACTTCCTCGGCGAAACTTTCCGCCGGGATCAGCCGGTTGAGCAATCCCAGGCGATCGGCCTCGGCGGCGTCGAAGCGGTCGCCGGTCATCATCAGTTCCATCGCCTTGGCGGCGCCGACCAGCCGGATCAGGCTCGCGAAGCCGCCCCAATCGGGCACTAGGCCGATCTTCACGAAGCTTTCCGAGAAAATCGCCGCGCTGGAGGCGAGCCGCATATCGCAGGCGAGCGCGAGATTGATTCCCGCCCCGGCGGCGGCGCCGTTGATCGCGGCAATGACCGGCCGTGGGGCTTCCCGAATGGCTTGCAGAACCTGACCGGACTCGGTGATCCGTCGCTCGATCACCGCCGTGTCGTCCGCGTCCTGCAGCGCCGTCATCGAGGCGATGTCCCCGCCGGCGCAGAACGCCTTGCCCGCCCCGGTGGTGACGATACAGCCGACATCTTCCCGCGCCCCCATCTCACCGATGGCGTCCCGCAGGGCCGGACGCATCGCGTCGGAGAAGGCATTCATCACCTCGGGCCGATTCAGCGTGATCGTCGCGGCGCCATCGCGGCATTCGCACAGGATTTCACTCGTCTCGGGTTTACTCATGGTTGTCTCCCAAGGGGTGTCTCGCGTTTCTCGGTCACCGCGATACTACTCCGCCGCCGAAAGTCGGGCGACGGGGCGGTCGTCGATGGGAACATGGAACATCGCGGCCAGCACGCCGAGCCCGGCGGCGATCCACCAGACCGCCTCATAGCTCCCGGTGGCATCAAAGACCACGCCGCCGACCCAAGCGCCGGCGAAATTGCCGAGCTGATGGCTGAGAAACACGATCCCGAACAGGGTAGACATGAAGGGCGGGCCGAAGACCTGGGCGACGATACCGCTGGTCAGCGGCACCGTGCCGAGCCAGATCAGCCCGATGGTCCCGCAGAAGATCAGGATCGTTGTCTCGCTGATCGGCGTGAGCATGAAGACGGTGATCGCCGCGGCGCGCAGGAGATAGATGCCGGTCAACAGGTACTTCTTGCGAAACCGCCCACCCAGATAACCCGCGAACCAGGCGCCGACCATGTTGAACCCGGCGATGGTCACCAGCGCGCGCGACGCGAAACCGGCGCCAAAACCCTGGTCCTCGATGAAGGCCGGAAGGTGCGTCGCGACGAACTGCACCTGAAAGCCGCAGACGAAAAATCCGATGGTCAGCAAGATAAAGCCGGAATGTCCCCGCGCCTCGACCAGCGCCTGGCTAAGATTTTGGTTCGCCCCACCGGACTTGGCGTTTGCCGCGGCGGTTCGATCCGCGGCCTTGCCCATCCAGTAGGCGATCGGTAGCCCCACGACGAAGCATACCGCCAGGACCAGCAGGGCATTGCTCCACCCCTGGTTCGCGATCAGGAATTGGGTCACGGGAATGATCGCGAGCTGACCCGCCGTCGCGCCGACCGCGACCAGGCCGAGCCAGGTGGACCGCTTCTCCTCCGGCGCCACCTTGCCGACCGCGCCCAGCAAAACCGGCATGCCACAGGCGCTGACCCCCATGCCGACGAGCACCCCGCCGCCGAGGATCATTACCGTCGGTGTCGCCGAGAACGCCATGATGACGAGCCCGGCGCCATAGAAACCGCACCCGATGGCGATGGTCCGCCCGACCCCCCACTTGTCCGATACCGCTCCCGCGAAGGGAGCCATGAAGCCGTTCAGCACCGCCTGAATGGCGAAGACCAGGGACAGGGTCTCGCGCGACCAACCCAGCTCCATTGTGACGGGACGCATCAACAGCCCAAAACTCTGGCGCACGCCGAAGGCCAGCCCGACGATCAGACAGGCGCCGATGAGTACCAGAACGGCGGATCGCATCGTGGAAGACATGGAGATGCTCCAAGGAAAGGTGGAAGATCCGAGTTAGCGACTAACTTCTGTTTCTGACGATGATCTTGTTCTTCGCGTCGTGGCGGCGCTTGAGCTCCTTCAGAACAAGGGCGGCGCAGTCGGTGGGACTGCGGCGCACGTCGACGCGGATTGGGTGCTCGGCCTGGCTCGGGTCCTCCAGGGTCGCGAACTGGCTGTCCAATAGCGCGGCGGGCATGAAATGGGAACGAGCCTCCATGCGCGCGCGGATCAGGTCCTTGGTGCCCTCGAGATAAACCAGATGGGTATTCTCGCGATCGCCGATCAACAGTTCTCGATAGGAGGCTTTGAGGGCCGAGCAGGCGACGACCAGATGCTGGCCGCGCTCGATATAAGCGTCGATCTGCTCGGCGATCAGCAACAACCAGGGCCAGCGGTCTGAATCGTCAAGCGGCGTGCCGCCTTGCATTTTGGCGACATTCTCGGGCGGGTGAAAATCGTCGCCCTCGGCGAAGGAACAACGCAGCCGCTCCGCTAGATGCTCGCCGACAGTGGTCTTGCCGGACCCGCTGACCCCCATGATCAGCACGATCATGACGACGCGCTCCGATCCGCGTACCAATCCTCGTGAAACTCACCGGGTCGGTCGATACGCTTGAATTGGTGGGCGCCGAAGAAGTCGCGCTGGGCCTGGATCAGATTGGCCGGCAGGCGGGCGCTCACATAGCCGTCGAAATAGGCCAGCGACGCGGACAGCGCCGGGACCGGAATACCCCCGCCGACCGCCGCCGCCACCACGGCCCGCAGCGCCGGGACCGTCCGCTCTAGAATATCGGAGAAAGCCGGGGCCATGAGGAGGTTGGCGATACCGGAATTGTTGGAAAACGCGCTCGCCACGTCGTCGAGAAACCCAGCCCGGATGATGCAACCGGCCCGCCAGTTGCGTGCCACCTTGTCCAGGGCCAATTCCCAGCCGTTCGCCTCGCTGGCGGCGGCAAGGACCGCGAAACCCTGGGCATAGGCGCAGATCTTTCCCGCCAGCAGGGCCTCGGCCAATTGTTCCGTCGTTACGGTCTCGGCGCCCGCCGCGGGTCGGGGGAAACGCTCGGCGGCGGCGGCGCGCTCCTCGACAAGGGAAGAGACCACCCGCGCGGACACAGCCTCGGCGATGCTGGGCGCGGCGACGCCCAGTTCCAGCGCCGCGATCGAGGCCCAGCGCCCGGTGCCCTTTTGCCCGGCGGAATCGAGCACCAGATCAACCAGCGGCCGCCCGGTCTCCTCGTCGAGCTTGCGCAAAACCGTGGCGGTTACATCGATCAGGAAGGAGGCGAGGGGTCCGTCACGCCAGGCCTCGAAGATCTCGGCGATTTCGCCCGCGCCGAAGCCCTGGCCCCTGGCCAGCAGATCGTAAATCTCGGCGATCAGCTGCATGTCGGCGTATTCGATGCCGTTGTGCATCATCTTGACGAAATGCCCGACCGCCGCCGCGTTGCCGAGCCGCTCGGCGCAGGGCGCGCCGTCATCGGCCTTGGCGGCGATCGCCAGCAGGACAGGTTCCAGGCGCTTGTAGGTCTCGTCCGCGCCCCCCGCCATCAGCGCCGGGCCATGCCGCGCGCCTTCCTCGCCGCCGGAAACGCCAAGACCGAGATAGCCGATCCCCGCCTCGCGCGCCCCCGCCTCGCGCCGGACCGTGTCCTGGTAGTCCGAGTTCCCGCCATCGGCGATCACGTCTCCCGGCGAGAGCAGGGGGAGAAGGGCCTCGATCGCCTGATCAACCGCCGGCCCCGCCGTGATCATCAGCAGCACCGCTCTCGGCGCCCGCAGGCTCGCGACAAACTCGGCGAGATCGTCATGGGCGCCGACCGCCACCGCCTCGCGCCGCGCCAGTTTCAGGAGTTCCGGGTCACGCTCGTATCCCGCGACGGTGACGCCGCGATCGGCGATGTTGAGCGCCAGATTGCGCCCCATCACCCCGAGCCCCAAAACCCCGATCTCCGCGTCCACCATCCGGTCTTCTCCCCGCTCCAGCGGTATCCTGCTTACGCGCGATCACCGCGCCTTGTCCATCACCCCGGTGATGGCGGCGGAGATTGACGCGGATTGACGGTCGAGGGGCCGGTCACGCCGCTCGCCAAAGTTTGTCATCCCGCCCCCGTTTTCACGAGGGCAGGCCGCGGGACCCATTCCGCCTACGTTTCCACGCGAGGACCGCGCCAGAAGCTGCTCGGTTTGAAACAACGAAGGCGTTGAAAGGCCGGAGGAATGGATCCCGCTCTTCAGCGGGATGACGATCGAAGGAGGGCGGGCGACGGTTAAAGGGGATCGGGCGGGGATGACATTGGAAAAAAGACGCGACGAGGACCGGAACAAGGTGGTTCACTCACTCACCGTCGCCCTCGCGGACGCGGGGGCCTCCGTGATGCTTGAAGAACGCACCTTGATTTCCGGTTTTCAGAGGTCCCCGCTTGCGCGAGGACGACGAGAAAATCCAGTTTCCTGCCTCGCTTTCACGCCCCCGAACCGGCCCCACTCCGCCGGGCGTCCCAGGCGTCGCGGAGTTTCCAGCTCCAATAGACCAGTTGCGCCGCGACCAGGCCGGCGGGGCCGCCCGCGAAATCGAGGCCGAAGGGGGCGAAGGCCTGGTAGGCGCGGTCGTCCTCGGCGATGGCGCGGGCGATCAGCTCTCCGCCCATGGTGGTGGTGTTGAGGCCGTGCCCGCCATAGCCCTGATTGTACCAGAGGCCGGGGCTCAATTGGCCGATCTGCGGCATGCGGTGGCGGGCATAGCCCATGGTGCCGGCCCAGGCGGTCTCGGCCCGGATGCCGCGCAGTTGTGGGTAGACACCGAACAGATCCTCCAGCATCCGCTCTTCCAGGTTGGCCGGCCGGCGCGAGATGCTCATCCCGCCGCCCCAGAGCAGGCGCGTGTCGGGCAGGGCACGGTAGTAGTTCTCGATCCGCCGGTTGTCGGCGGCGGCATGGGGCGCGCGGATCGCGGTCTCCAAGCGCTCTCCCAGAGGCTCGGTCAGCAACACATAGGTCCCGATCGGCAGGATCGACCAGGACAGCCGCTGGTTCAGCCAACCGATCTCGCCGGAACAGCAGAACACGACATTGTCCGCCAGCACCTCGCCGGTATCCGTGCGCACCCGATGTCGGTCGCCTTGCTTGGCGATGGAGCGGACCGGCGATTGCTCGTGAATAACCGCGCCGAGGCCTTCCGCCGCGATCGCCGCGCCATTGGCGTAGTTGAGGGCGTGAAGCTGATGGGCGCGGGGGTTGAAAACCGCGTCGTGATAGCGCGGACTGAGATAGCTCTCGGCGACTTTCTCGCGCGGCCAGTATTCCAGGGTCCCGCCGAAGCGCTGGTTCATATAGCCGATTCCGGCCTTCACCGCGTCCGGGTCGTGGTGCCAGGAGTTGCGCACCACGCCGGCGGGCGCGTCGCCGCAATCGATCTGGTACCGCTCGACCCGGCGACGGATCAGATCCACCGCGTCCTCGGACATCCGGTAGAGTTCCTGGGCGCTCTCGAGGCCGACGCGGGCCTCCAGATCACGCGCGCCGAGTGCGAAACCGGCGGAGAGAAAGCCACCATTGCGCCCCGATGCGCCCCAGCCGAGGCGGTGGGCCTCCAAAAGCACCGCCCGGCGCCCCCGTTCCGCGAGGCCGAGCGCCGTCGCGATCCCCGCCAGGCCGCCGCCGATGACACAGGTCTCGGTCTCCACCCGGCCCTCCAACGCCGAACGGTCGCGCGCGGCGGTGCGGGTGCGGCTGTAATAGCTGTCGATATGCTCGCTCGGGCGCATTGACGTCTCGTTCGGCGAAGGGTTACGCGTCGCGGCGCGCGTGGGTCGTGGCCTGGGTCATGGCCCGGATCATGGCAAGAGCCTCTTGGATCGTCGCCAAGCGGATGGCGGCGCGGTCGCCGGCGAAGACATGATGGGCGGCGCGCGTGGGCACG
>JAYOIK010000110.1:0-11615 GCA_038118725.1 Alphaproteobacteria bacterium
TTCGGTTTGCCCGGTCTGACGCTGGCGTCGATAATCGCGGCCATCCTGGTTGGGGGATCATTCAGCATCACGGAACTGGCGAGAGCCTGGACGAGTGTGTTCAAGTGGTTCCGATAGGGCCTGTGGTTTACGGGAAGAACCAAGCCGGAAGATCTCGGCGGTTTTCTTGGTGAAGATAAAAAGCGCGAAGAGCGCGGAGCCGGGTTTAGGGAACAGGCATCGGCCCCGGATACGGCCGGCCGAAGAAGATCTTCAGCGACAATGGCACGGAGCTAACCTCCCGGGTCATGCTGGAATCGCAGAACGCGACCGGTGTTGAATGGCACTACATCCAATCCGGCAAGCCAACGCAGAACGCCTTCATCGAGTCCTTCAATGGCCGGCCGCGGGACGAACTGTTGAACGAGGAGGTGGTCGAGAACCTGCCCGACGCCCGGCGCAAGCTCGCGCTATGGCGTCACGATTACAACAATACCAGACCCCACTCAGCCCTGGGCGGGCTCACGCCCGCCCTTCACCGCTCACTTGAGCAATCCCGGGTCTTCAATCACGGCGCGCTTCACCCGGTCGAACAACGAGGATACCCTTGGATCAGGCTCCCATTGGACACGAGGGAACCCGTGGGCTCTGTTCATTTTCGGTAGGGACGGTTCGGATGGCTGTTGGTGAGCACGACGCGGCTGTCGATGAGTTTCGCGCCGGCCTCGTTTCCGACCCAGGCACGGCCGAGCACTGGTTTCAACTTGGCCGATTGCTCGGCCGGTCAAGAGATGAAGCCGGCGCCGCGCATCAATGGCGCAGAGCATATTGCTGCGATCCAGGGCGCGATCGGATTTTGCGGGATTTGATTACCTTGCTCCGTAGGGTTGGAAACGCGCCGGCCGGTTGGTTGTCGGACTGGTGGCGGCGGGTTTATCGTTCCTCGGACCAGACGATGTTCAGAACCTTCATTGATCTGATGGTGGTATCCGGAGATCTCAAATCCGCTTTTGGGATTCGCGTGTTGCGTTCCGCGCTCCTGGAAAATCCAAACAACGAAAGCCTTTACAGACTTCTTGGCGATGAACGTGTTTCTCCCGCCTCCCGTGACTTGAGGCAGGTCTTTCGTTTGCGTCTACTGCGTTTAGGGGCGGTTGACGCGAATACCTTGCGGACCGTCGGCCACTACGCCCGTGAAACGGAGCGCTACGAGATCGCGGCCACGTATCTTAAGCGAAGTATCCTCTATAATCCCACGCGAAACATCGCCTACTTCACGATGTTCTTCCTGAGCCGCAACCGAGACACGATCGAGGGCGCGCGTTCATTCCTGCGGCACGCGTGGTGTGTGCTGTACCGGAAGGCAAACGGAGCCGGTACTGAACACCTGCTCCGCCGTTTCGCGGAACTGGAACGCGCGAACGGTGATACGGGTCCCTTGATCCCAAGGTTCGAAAAGGAGCGAGCGAACCCGTCCCTGGATCAGGTCTCCTGGCGGAGCATGACCAGGGAGCTCGCGCGTTGTCAGATCGAGGCGGGAGACATTCCCGGCGCTTTCGCGAATCTCCAATCACTCGAGCGATTTCGCCCGAACGAGCCATCGAGTTATCTCCTGGCCGATTGGGCGAGCTATCACTATCAAGCCGGGAATCGTGGTGAATACGACCAATTGGTCGACCGGCGTTTCATTAGAAGTTTTGAGCTGTCCGATATTGTACCAGACCTCGACGTTCAAACCTTCAACGCGGCGCTGCGTCGCCTTGTCACGAACCACCCGAGCCTGAAGGCCGGAAGCGATGGTGGGCAAGGAGACATGAGGCAGACGGGTGACAAGGGGCCGGGAAGCCTATTGGAGGACCAAGCGCCGGAACTGGTCGACCTAAGGCGGTATTTTGAAATTTTACTCCAAAAATACCGACAGGCACTGCCGGACAATCCGCATCACCCGTTTCTGAAATACAAAGACGTACCGGCGCCCATGGCGTTGTTCTGGGGTCTGGTCATTCGAAACTGCGATGAGGTTTACACTCATCGTCACGGCGAGGAGACGTTTGCCTCGGCCATCTACTATGCCCACGAGCCGGAGGATATCGAGGATCCGGAAAACCCAAGATCAGGGTGGTTCGAGGCACTTCGGTCGGATCTCAATATCGAAATGGACCCGGCGGATGTATTGGAGTTCGAAGCAAGGCCGGGACGGTTTCTCTTTATTCCTTCGTATTTTTACCATCGGGCGATGCCGACGAAACTATCTCGGAAAAGAGTCTCAATCGTCGCGGACTTCAATTACTCATTCGAGGCTTAAGCCCGTTACATTTGATCTGGGAGGGCGTGTATTGCCTGTTCCTCGGGAGAAGAATCATTCCGGGCGATCGCTTCGTTTCCTCGCCTATTCCGACAATCGACCGAGAATCGCCGTCCGTTCCCAGGGGCGCCTGAACGGAAATCAGTCCCCCGGACGCCGGTCCGGGAGCCGTTACAAACCCACAGCCATTTGATTTTATCTAGAAAATTGGTAGCGGAGGAGGGACTTGAACCCCCGACACGCGGATTATGATTCCGCTGCTCTAACCAGCTGAGCTACTCCGCCCCAAAAAGGTGCGTGGCGGGATATAGGCAAGCTGGGGCCGGCTGTCAACCGAGAGAGCGCCGGTTTGCGAGGTTCGAGCAACGAACCCGTGATCAGGCGAGTGCCGGCGCTTCGGACCACCGCCGCGCTTGCCCCATCCCAGCGCTATTCGCGGCCCCGGTGATCCAACCACCGCCGAGCACATGGGCATGGTTATCGGCGGCGTAAAACACGGCCGCCTGGCCGGGCGAGACCCCCATCTCCGGCACCCGCAGATGGATTCGTCCGGCGCCCCGCGCGCCGTCGAGATGAAGTATCGCCGGCACCGGCTCCTGGGTTGAACGAAGCCTGACCAGAATATCGACTTCTTCTCCACCCCCGGTCGCTCGCTCGAGCCCCGCGCCAAGCCAGTTTACATCGGCGACTTGCACGATATCGCGTCCCAGCGCCGCTCTCGGGCCGACGATGACCCGGCGGCTCTCGGGCTCGACACGGATCACGTAGAGGGGCTCGGAATCGCCATCGCGCCCGGCGTCGCCCCGGCCTCCGATGCCGAGACCCTTGCGCTGGCCGATGGTGAAATCGATCACACCCTCGTGGCTTCCCAGAACCCGTCCGTCCAGATGCACGATTTCGCCCGGCTCGACCGCTCCCGGGCGTAGTTTGCGGACCACGTCGCCATAGCGGCCACTGGGGACGAAGCAGATATCCTGACTGTCCGGCTTATCGGCGATATCGAGGCCGAACCGCCGCGCGTGCTCGCGGGTCTCCTCCTTGCTCATCCCGCCCAGGGGAAACCGCAGATAGTCCAGTTGCTCCGGCGTGGTGGCGAACAGGAAATAGCTTTGGTCCTTGGCCGGATCGGCGCCGCGATGCAGCTCCACCCCGCCCGCGCCCGCCACCCGGCGCACATAATGACCGGTACACAGGGCCGCCCCACCGAGATCCCGCGCGGTGCCGAGCAGATCCTGGAACTTGACGGTCTGATTGCAGCGCACGCAGGGGATCGGCGTCTCGCCGCGCAGATAACCGTCCGCGAAATCGTCCATCACCTGTTCGCGGAACCGGCTTTCATAATCCAGCACATAATGGGGAATGCCGATCCGGTCGGCGACATCGCGCGCGTCGTGAATATCGACACCGGCGCAGCATGCCCCCTTGCGGCGCAGGGCCTCGCCGTGATCATAAAGTTGCAGGGTGATACCGACCACGTCATATCCGGCCTCGGCCACCAGGGCCGCGGTCACCGAGCTGTCGACACCGCCGGACATCGCCACCACGACCCGGGTTTCGGAACGCGGGACCGACGGGTCGAGCCCCAGATCAAGCGTCGGTCCACTCATCGCGCCCTCACCCGCCGTTTGAACCCTTGGCGGCGTCCAGACCCATTTGCCAGAAACCGGCCTCGAGAACCGTCGCCGCGCGAAAATCCCTGGCCAACCCCTCGAAACGCGCCTCGCCGCCCCGGCTTTCGGACAGCCGATCGAGCTGCGCGATGGCGCCGGCGACCAGTTCCAGATACTCGGCGCCGGAATACATCTCGATCCACGAGAGATAGGGATTGCCCTCGCGCTTCGTCGCCGGATCATCGGCGAGCTTCTTGCCGATCACCCCATAGCCGACAGCGCAAGGCGAAAGCGCGGTGTGCAGATCAAGAATATCGCCGGCCATGCCGCGCTCCAGCACGAAGCGGGTATAGGCCATGCAGGCCGGATCCTCGGGCACGGCGGCCATTTCCGCCTCGCTCAGCCCCCAATCGGCGCAGTACTTCACGTGCAGGTCCATTTCGACATCGACGATGGCCGAGATCGCGCCGGCGGCGGCGCGCATATCCTCCAGGGTCTCGGACTTGTAGACCGCGAGACCATAGGCGCGCGCGAAATGGATCAGGAAAAGGTAATCCTGGGCCAGATAATGCCGGAACGCCGCCTCGGGCAGGGTGCCGTCGGCGAGGCCGCGCACGAAGGCGTGGTCGGTGTAATCCGTCCACTCCTCGGCCGAGGCGAGACAGAGGCGCCCCATCAGGCTATCGGCGGGGACCAGGGTGTTTGCCGTGTTGGTCATGAGCTCAGTAATTCTCCCCGGTATCCGGCAGTTTGACCACCAAGCCATCAAGTTCGGCGGTCAAGGCGATTTGGCAGCCGAGCCTTGACGTCTCCGTCAACCCGTAGGCCAGGTCGAGCATGTCCTCCTCGTCATCCGAGGGCGCCGCCAGGCGATCATACCACGGGTCTTGCACGACCACATGACAGGTGGCGCAGGCCATGTTGCCCTCGCAGGCCCCTTCGATGTCTATGTCGTTCGCCCGCGAGATCTGGAGCAAGGTCCAGCCCTCCGGCGCCTCGACGTCCCGGGCGCTCCCGTCCCGGGCGATGAAGGTCATGCGCGGCATGCGCCCTCCCCCTTTACTTAGTCCAGAGCCCGGTTTTGCGCGTCGGCGCGCTTGTACAACTTGATCCAGGCATCGGCAAGCCGGTCAACCTCGGCCTCGGTGCTCAGCCATCCGAGACTGACGCGGATTGTCGTCTCCGCTGCCGCGCCGTCGGGCTCCATGGCCTCGACCACGTGGCTGCGCTTGACCTTGCCGGAGGAACAGGCGGAACCGGCGCTGACCGCGATCCCCTCGAGATCCAGGGCCATCACCTGGGTTTCGGCCGGCATGCCGGGCATGACGATACAGGAGGTGTTGCCCAGCCGCGGCACGTCCCGGCAAAGCACGCGAGCGGCGGGGGCGGCGTCCAATATCCGGCTTTCCAGACGGTCTCGCAGCGCCGCGACACGGTCGATCATGCCCTCGCCCAGGGTCGAGGCCCGCTCCCTGGAGACGGTGTCGGCGGCGGCTCCAAACCCGGCGATCCCGACCAGGTTCTCCGTGCCGGAACGTCGCCCCCGCTCCTGACCGCCGCCGGTGATCAGCGGATCAAGGGTCAAACCCTCGCGGACCAGCAAGGCGCCGACGCCCGGCGGACCGCCGATCTTGTGGGCGGAAACCGACATCAGATCGAGGCCACTGGCGGTGAAATCAACCGGCAGTTTGCCGACCGCCTGGACGGCGTCGGAATGCACCAAGGCGCCATGCGCGCGCGCCAGCGCGACAATATCGGCCAGCGGCTGGATCGCCCCGGTTTCATTGTTCGCCCACATGACCGAGACCAGCGCCGGCTCCGTCTCGGCCACGAGCCTGGCCTCGAGGGCGGCGAGATCGATCAATCCGTTGCTCAGAACCGGAACTCGCTCCACCCCCGGCACGGCCAGAACCGCGTCATGCTCGATCGCCGAGACGAGGACGCGCTTTCGCCCGGAGCCACCAAGCGCCATCAAATCCGCCTCGGTCCCGCCGCTGGTGAAAATAACCGCCTCCGGCGTCGCGCCGAGCAGAGCCGCGAGGCTTCGCCGGGCGCTCTCCAGAACCGCCCGCGCCGCGCGCCCCGCGCGGTGGACCGAGGACGGGTTTCCAGGCGCGGCCATCGCCGCCAGCATGGCCTCGCGGGCCTCGTCCCTCAACGGTGTCGTCGCGTTGTAATCGGCATAGATCATTGGCCGAGGATACTTCATTGACGAGCGAAGGCCAGACCGCGAGGCGAACTCGGTCGACGGGAGAAGGCTTGGAACGGTTTTGGGGCGCGGCGGCTAGACTTCGCGCGCGGGCTCGCTCAACCACGCATCCAAGGCCTTCCGCAAGGCGACCACCACGCTTTGCCAGTCACCGGTCCTGGCTTGGCGGAATAGACGCATGGAATCATACCAGGGCGAATCCGAGCGCCCCAGTTGCCAACGCCAGTCCGGCACATGCGGTAGCATCACCCAGACCGGCCGGCCCAGCGCGCCGGCGAGATGCGCGATCGAGGTGTCCACGGTGATCACCAGGTCAAGCTCCATGATGATCGCCGCCGTTTCGGCCATGTTCGGTTGCAGTGCCGAAAGGTCGAGGAAAGTGTCCTCGGGCAGCGCCGTCGCCTGAACGGATTGTGGCGGCAATTGTAGGTTCACCCAGCGCACGCGCTTTTCCGCCAGCATCGGCGCCAGATGGGAAAGATCGATGGAACGCCTGAAACTCGTCGAAGAGCGGGCACCGGCCGCCCAGATCAGACCGACCCGCAACTGACTAGTACTGACAAGCGCGGCTCGCCATTTCTCTCTTAGGCGCGCCTCGGCATGCAAATAGGCGCCAGGAAAGGGTATCGACGTCGCGTCGGTCTTGAAGGCTTGCGGCAGGCTGAGGAGTGGCGAGTGCACGTCACAGCGCGGCACCGGCTCGCCGCCGCCAATGATGGTCGCGTGGCTGGCGAGCTCCGCCACGGTACGCCGCAAGGCGTCCGGAACCTTCAGGATTACCCGGTCGCATCGCGCGGCCAGCGCCGGGATGTAGCGCACGAACTGCAGAACATCGCCGAGGCCCTGCTCGGAATGCACATAGATCGATCGCCCGGAGATATCCTCGCCCCGCCACTGGCTGGCGTCGTAGGCCGCGCTCGGCTTGAAACCGTCCGCCCGATTGCGCCATTCATAACCAGCCCAACCGGTCTCGAAATCGCCTTGCAGCAGGGCCAAGGTGCCACGACTGAAATTCGCGCCGGCATGGCCAGGATCCAAGGCCAGCGCCCGGGCGAAACTATCGCCGGCTTGCTTGAGCAGCCCGGCGTCGCGATAAGCCCCTCCGAGATTACTGTGCACACCGGGGGAGTTGGGCATCACGGTCAAGGCCCGCTCGAATCCGACGAAGGCCGCTCGCTCCTGATCCCGGGCCTGCAGAACATCGGCCAGATTGTTCAACGTCTCGCCGGATGTCGGTGTCAATATCAAGGCCCGCTTGAAGCTATCCGTGGTTCCCTCGAGCTGGTTCAGTTTGCGCAGCACCAGGCCGAGACGGTTGCGGATATCATCGCGCATCGGCGCCAGGTCGCTGGCCTTGCGAAAACTGTCTCGCGCCGCCTCGAAATCGCCGAGGCCGTGCTGACAGACACCATGGCCGTGATAAGCCTCGGCATTCTCCGGCGCGAGCTCTATCGCCGCCAGAAACGCCGCCGAGGCCGCCAGATACTTGCCGGCATTGGCGAGATCCGCCCCACGCGAAATCGCCAGACGGCCCCGACGGGATCGCTCGCGCGCGCCCCAATCCCGAAACCGCTCGGCACCCAGCGCCGCGCCCACCACGCCGAAAAGCCGGCGGGAGAAAAAACTTTTGATGCTGTTGAGCATGCTTCTTTACCTACCATGATGGAAGGCATTGGCGTCGACATCTGCGCAACGCGATCTATCGGTTCGCGGGATAGCCGGCTCAGCATGCGCCCTTGCCGAGCAAAGATCCAGCGGGACCCGGGATCCAGACCAGCCGCGAAGGCGCGCCTAGCGGCGGTTCAGGTTGCAAACGCCGTTCACGCAGACATCCGGATAGGAGCCGTGGCAGGCATTGCAGAACTTGGCCGAGACCGTCGGATGCGCGGTTGAGATATCCGCCCCGTCGAAGGTATAGGCGCCGTAAACCGGCTTGCCGCCGCGATGCTCGGTCACCAGCAGGAACTTCAAGGCCGGGATCTCCAGCACCCCGGTCGGCCCGTCCGGAAGCGCCGCGCGGTCGACACCGATGATCGGCGGCGCCATGCGGATCACATAACCGGCGCCCTTGCCGTCATTGAGCCAGTTATAGGCGCGGAAGGTTGACTGAAACGCCTCGTGCAGGTCCTTGGGAATGACCGCGCCCTTGGGCGGAATGACCCCGGTGTGATGCACCGGCCAGTTCTCCCAACCCGTCGGAAAATCCGCGACCGACTGAGCCTTGGCCGAACCGCCGGTGAAACCGATGACCAACGCCAGTAAGGCGATGCATAGTCCTGAAAATCTCATTGCCGTCTCCCCTGCCGCGCCGCGACGAACACCTAATCTCGATACGACTTGGAACAGTGGCCGGATCAATCACGACCGCGTGACCGATCTCTCGATCACTCCGCGCCGGTTACTCCAGGGTCTCGAAGAGCCGGACCCACATCCGCGCCCGCGGCTCCAGGGAAGAGACATAGATCTGCTCCTCGAGCGTATGCGTCCCCTTGCCGTCCGCGCCGAGCCCGTCCAGGGTCGGCTCGCCCAGGGCCGTGGTGAAATTGCCGTCGCTGCCGCCGCCGGTCATCGGCACGGTATCGAGCGCGAAGCCGACATCCGCCGCGCAGGCCCGCGCGTGCTCGAACAGCGCCATCGTGCCCTCGCTCGTCTCGAAGGGCGGGCGGTTCATGCCGCCGGTGATCCCCAGGGTCACATCCGGGTCATGGGGCTTGATCGACAGCATCTTCTCGCAGAACCGCTCGCCATCCTCGGCGGTGGCGACCCGCATGTCGATCTCCGCCGTCGCGTCGCGGGGAACGACATTGACGCCGGTGCCGCCACTGATCAGCCCGACATTGGTGGTCACGCCGCGCGCGAAGTCGGTCATCGCCTCGATATCGAGGATCTGGCGCGCCAACTCGCGGATCGCGCTGCGCCCGGCTTCGTGATTGACGCCGGAATGGCTGGGGCGCCCGGTGATCTTGAGTTCGAACCGCGCCACGCCCTTGCGGGCGGTCACCACCTTGCCGCCGTCGCGCGCCGGCTCGGTGACCAGCACGTATTTCGCCTTGCGCGCCTCCTCCTCGATCAGCGCCTGGCTGGTCGGGCTGCCGACCTCTTCCTCGGAGACCAGCATGAAGGTCACCGGCAGCCTGGGCCGGGTGCCCGAGCGCAGCATGTGCCGATAGGCGTAATAGGCCAGATAGGCCCCCGACTTCATGTCATAGATGCCGGGCCCATACATCACGTCGCCCTCGCGGCGGATCTCCAGCGCCGCGTCCTTGGTGCCGTGGGGATGCACCGTATCCATGTGCGAGAGCACCAGAATGCCGGGCTCGTCGGGATCGTGCCCCGGCGCGCGCACCCGCAAGTGATCACCGAAGCCGTCGCGGCCGGGCGTGCGCTCCACCTCCATGCCGAGCCCCTGGTAGAGCGATTGCACCTGGTCGGCCAGCAGGTTCACCGCCGCCGCGTCGTCCGACGGCGTCTCCTCCTCGACCCAATCCAGAATTCCGGCGAGAATCTCCTCGCCGTCAATCTCCGGGGCATTGCTGAGCGTCGTCTCGCCGGACATGGGCGTGATCCTCATGAAGAAATGGGGCGGGTTAAACGCGGAAATCCGGGCGAGAAGCTACCCTCCGCCCGGCGGTCCTTGATGGGATCGGATCAGACGCGCGTACCCTATTCCGGCAGGTTCATGCCTCGGGTAAGCGCCGGGCGCGCCATCAGGGTCTCGTACCAGCGATTGACATTGGGGAAATCGGCCAGATCGACCTCCTGCCAGGTATGCCGGAACACCCAGGGCAAGGCGCAGAAATCAGCGATCGAGACCTCGTTATTCGCGAGATATTCGTTATCCGCCAGATGCCCGTCGAGCACCCCGTAGAGCCGCCGGCATTCGTTGTAGTAGCGGTTGATCGCGTAGGGCACCTTCTCCTTGGCGGCGCGCTTGAAGTGATGCACTTGTCCGAAGATCGGCCCGATGCCGCCCATCTGGAACATCACCCACTGAATCACCTGATAGCGCGCGCCCATTTCCTGGGGCATAAACTTGCCGGTCTTCTCGGCCAGATACATCAGCATGGCGCCGGACTCGAACAGCGTGTACGGCTTGCCCCCCGGCCCGTCCGGATCGACCATCGCCGGGATCTTGGAGTTCGGGTTGATCTTCACGAACTCCTCGGAGAACTGAATATCGGTGGAGATGTCGATCGGATGGATGTTGTACGGCAACCCGCACTCCTCCAGCATGATCGTCGCCTTCTTACCGTTGGAGGTCTTCCACGTATAAAGCTCGATGGGGGCCATGGTTTCACTTTCTCTTTTCAATTCAGTTACTTGTACACATTCCCGAGAAGGCGGAAATCGCCTGTGCACGCCCTTTGCACCTTCTGCTTTAGCCATGAAACCGGGTTTCACAGCCATGCCACGCGACCGCCGCTCGGGCTTTCGGGCGGCATGTTAGCGTGCCACACGCCAAGCGGCACCAGATTTCCTTGATGATTTGATGCCTGAGGTCGGCCCCCTTGGGACAGACCGGGCGCTAGTCCCACGGAGGAATATCATTGACTGACCGAGGTAACCCAATAGATCAGCCTCTCCTTTCGCTCGATCGCGCGATGCACCGCAGGGACATAAGGTGATAACCGCCAAGGAAAAGTCGCATGCGCGTGTGCCTGATCAGGCCGCCATCCCCGGAACTACTCAATGACCGCATCGATCCGCCGATGGGACCGCTTTATATCGGCACGTCATTGGTCTGGGACGCAACACGATGGCGGGGAAAAATCCGCTGGTGTTCATTTTGGTCCAGAGGTCCGCGATCATTCCTTTCAGCGCCGTCGGATTGTCCTTGTGCTCGATCAAAAGGGTCTTGAAGGATTCCCTGGGCAGCAGTTCCACGTCTTCCGCGAACATGGTGAACAGACAGCGCATCAAAAACGCCGCCACGGTCTCCGGCGCCAGCCCGCCGCCGCCCTTTTCCACGGGCTCTTCCAAAAGACGCGCGACCGACGCCAAGCGTCTAGCGATCCCCCTCGTCACCCTCGCGGAGCGTGCGGCGGGGTCCAGGGAAAGTGGGTTTGTCCAGACAGCGGCAAGAAGCTCCCGTACTTGGGGGTCGCGTAGGTCCTCAAGCTCGATGCGGAACCGAGCGGCGTCCGGAAACTGCTGGTAACTCCGACCTGAACGTGTGAACTCCGCCCAAAGTTCGATTGAATAGCCGATATCGGTGATGATCAGGAACGGAGGCCAGCCGTCGCCCTCGTCATTCAACGCGCGGGCATAGCCATCGGCCTGATTCTTGGCCTTGGTCATCGCCTTGGCCCAACCCTTGGCCCCTTATCGCGGTACCGCTTTTAATCCGTGGCTTTGTCTCCAGCCCTAACGCGACTTCCTGGCCACCATAGCCCTTGGTTTTCTTGTCCGAGCCCTGCTTAGCCTCGCAAACGAAACAGCCCTTTTTGTAGAGATCGATGTATCCCGTTGAGGTGGAACCATCGCCCTTTTGCATGCTAACCGGACGTTCGAA
>JAYOIK010000111.1:0-11468 GCA_038118725.1 Alphaproteobacteria bacterium
CGCCCAGGCGATTCCCCGACGCAGAACTAGCTCGCCGTCCAATAGCCAGGAATGGGTAACCGATGACAGCCAAACCCTATTGAATCGATGCTCATAAAAACGATCAATCGCGAACACGGTCATCCCTCGCAGATATCGGGAAACCAGTAAATCCACGAAAGCCTGATCGAACCGTCGATAATCTTCCGCGACCACGATTTCATCACACGATGCCGGCAGTTCCGCGATCGCCTCTGTCGGGTCGCTCATAAATCGAACATCAAATCCGTCGGGAAAAACTCCGTCGGATTGGTTCAAGACAAGCGCGACCACCTTTCGGGTTTCGCAAGCGTCACTTAAGCTTTCGAGCAGTTGTCGAACCTGTTGAGCGTCGCCCAGGACACAAAGGGTTTTCGACCGGAGCTGGTCTCTAACAATCCGTCCCAAGGACCGGCGCGCGAACAGCGTGGCGCCACCGGCCATAACAAATCCCAAGATCCCAGCGGCCCGACTTTCGACGGCGCCTAGCGCTTCAATGTTAAAAAAGCCATTGATGGCAAGCGAAAGCAGATAAGCAACCGCTATCGCCGCCAAATGCTCAATGGCATAGCCACCACCATCAAATGACCTATCCCGAGCGTATCCGTTGATCGTGTAAAGAACCAGAAAGATCACCAACCCCGGAACCATGGCGTTTAGCACCAAACTTGGCGTGACTACCGGCCAACCGACACGCAGTACGTAGGCAAGCATGATCATGCTCGCCACGAGCACGCCGTCCAACAGAAGCAGGAGTATCGGAAAATTCCGTGAAACCGTCGTAAGCCGGCCGTGCATCATCGCCGGGTAGGTGGCCTCGGTCTCGATAAAGTATGGTGGCATCATAGGCCTTAAAAAAAATCTACCGATTACCCAGTCCATTGTATCAATCTTGACACATAATAAAATTCTCACGAGTCAATGAACGCTAATGCCGTCATATAAAAATCTTTATCTGGTAATTATTCCGAAAAAATTCAAACATACTTAGAAAATATTTTCCTTTACTAAATTATTTACCCGACAATTGAATAATTTTTCTAGACAACACTTCCATTCTCCTTGAAAAGCTGACACCTTATCCCGTTATGGCGAAGAATATTTCGGCATTTTTAATAAAATTATTTAAACCCCCAAAAAATCTCTATATTTCAATAGTATGATGACAATTGGATGATCCCTCCAAAATTTGCCTGACCAGCGGATCATCCCTTGATCGAGCGGAGTGTTTGAAGCGTGGAGAATTTCAATCTATGTCATTATGAGAGCTTGTCGGATTTCGGAATTGGACATACGGCGATGGCGGGCACGTACTTGACGGAAAGCGTCCTGCGCGCGTTGCCGGAAGGCATGGGATCCAAGATCATTCATGCCGTCACCCCCCTGCGCCGCGCCGTGGCGCGCGGCCCAGATCGCCCTGAGCCTGCCGATCAGTTGCGTTCTCGCTCTCCCGCATCTACCCGCGATGATCGAGGCTCGACGACGGCCAGGCGGCGGGCTCGACCGAGTCGACATGACTTTGTTCCAAGAAGTCACGAAGAAAGTTCCTTGACCCACCGAGATGAGGAACGGGACGGAATCGCTTCCCCTAGGCGGTGAATAGAAGGGCGGTCGAGACCCAACCCGCGCGTGGATGCCTCAAATTCCGCTCCGGCGCGCCAAATCCTTGCGTTTGGGAAATTCGTCTGTATTGTGCGCCGCATCATCATCCAAACATCGGCGGCTCTATGAATCTGCGCAATATCGCCATTATCGCTCATGTCGATCATGGCAAGACAACGCTCGTCGATGTCCTGCTTCGGCAGTCCGGAACTTTCCGCGAGAACCAGCGCATCCAGGAACGCGCGATGGACTCCAATGATCTGGAGCGGGAGCGCGGGATCACCATCCTGGCGAAATGCACGTCCGTGACCTGGGGCGATACCCGGATCAATATCGTCGACACCCCCGGCCACGCCGATTTCGGCGGCGAGGTCGAGCGTATCCTCTCGATGGTCGACGGCGTGCTGGTGCTGGTCGATGCCTCCGAGGGGCCGATGCCGCAGACCAAGTTCGTCCTGGCCAAGGCCCTCAAGCTGGGTCTTCGACCGATCGTCGTCGTCAACAAGGTCGATAAGCCCGAGCAGCGCGCCTATGAGGTGCAGGACGAGATGTTCGACCTATTCGCCGCGCTCGACGCGAACGAGGCACAGCTCGACTTCCCGACCCTATTCGCCTCGGCCAAGAACGGCTGGGCCTCGACCACGCCGGACGAGACCGGCGAGGACATGGCGCCCCTGTTCGAGCGGATCGTCGAGCACGTCTCGCCGCCCGAGATCGAGGCGGACCAGCCGTTCAAGATGTTGGTCACCACCCTGGAGGCCGACCCGTATCTCGGACGGATTCTAACGGGACGGATTGAGACCGGGTCGGTGCGCCCGAACATGACCGTCAAGGCCCTGTCGCGCGACGGCAAGGTGCTGGAGCAGGCGCGCGTGACCAAGGTACTCTCCTTTCGCGGGCTTGAACGAACCGCGCTGGAGAGCGCCGAGGCCGGTGACATCGTTGCGCTCGCCGGCCTGTCGGCGACGACCGTCGCGGACACGATCTGCGACCCCGCCGTCACCGAACCACTCGAAGCTCAGCCCATTGACCCCTCGACCATCGCCGTGACCTTCTCGATCAATGACAGCCCGCTCGCGGGTCGCGAGGGCGACAAGGTAACCTCGCGGATGCTGCGGGATCGTTTGATGCGCGAGGCCGAGGGCAATGTGGCGATCCGGGTCGAGGAAGCCGCCGGCAAGGACTCCTTCGAGGTTTCCGGTCGTGGCGAGCTGCAACTCGCGGTTTTGATCGAGCAGATGCGCCGCGAGGGCTTCGAGATGTCGATCAGCCGCCCCCGGGTGCTGTTCCGGACCGACCCGGTCAGCGGTCAACGCCTGGAGCCGATCGAGGAAGTGGTTATCGATGTCGACGAGGAGTTTTCCGGCCCGGTCGTCGAGGCCATGTCGATCCGCAAGGGCGAGCTGCAGGAGATGCGCCCCTCCGGCGGCGGCAAGCAGCGTCTCGGCTTTCTTTGTCCCGCGCGCGGCCTGATCGGATATCATGGCGAGTTCATGACCCAGACCCGGGGCACCGGCATCATGAACCGCCTGTTCCACTCCTACGCGCCCTACAAGGGACCGATCCCTGCCCGGCGTGTCGGCGTCTTGATCTCGCTGGAGCGCGGCAAGGCGGCGGGCTACGCCCTGTTCAACCTCGAGGATCGCGGCATCATGATGATCGGCGCCAACGAGGAAGTTTACCCCGGCATGATCATCGGCGAGCACACGCGCAGCAATGATCTCGAGGTCAATCCGCTAAAGGCGAAACAGCTCACCAACTTCCGCGCCTCGGGCAAGGATGACGCCACGGTGCTCACCACACCGATGAAGATGACCCTGGAAAAAGCCATCGCCTATATCGCCGATGATGAGTTGGTCGAGGTCACGCCGAAAACCATCCGTCTTCGCAAACGCTTTCTCGACACCCACGAGCGCAAGAAGCATTCCCGCCGCGCGGCGGAGGCGTGAGGACGGCCGCATCGCGCATACGGATCGAGGCTCCGTCTCGCGGCAGGACGATGAACGCGATGCGGTGACGTCGCCCCCTACCGTCGTCCTGGCGCAAGGCAGGACCTCGCGTTACCCGGCGCGGCCTTTCCAGACTGGCGGATACGTTACGCGCGCCGAATAAGGCCCTGCCGTTCGCCAGGGCGACGAAGGTGGGGCGTTGACGCCCACCGCGACGGTACTTCCTAGCGCCGGCCTTAATCCGGTGTGAACAGGTTCAACCCCTCCGCGTTCCTCACCCGTCCGCTCGCCCCGAGATAATCCTTTTCGGACATTTCGGCCAAAAGCCCCTTGTCGTCTGGGGTATTGGCGATGAAACGGCTGCCGTCTTCCAGGCGTCCGAAGAGAATGCCGAAGGACGGACCCTTGCGGTCATGCATGACCGTGTAGGTCTCGATCGTCGCGGCGCCATCGGCATGCTCGGTGACAGCGGGCCCCTTGGCGGCATCGATCTCGGCCTGATAGATCTTCGGGTCCTTGGGAGCGAAGGGCTTGTCCGCCGGCTCGGTCGAGTAGATTCCGGCGGATTGCTTGGTCACATAGTTGCCGTTGCCGGAAACGAACCCCTTGGAGCCCGGCTTGGCGCGCACCGTGTTCATCATCTCGGCGATCGAATGGGTGACATAGTTGTTCCCCGGTCCGCCAAAATACGGCAAGCCGCCGGTGACCGTCAGGCCGCGCGGGTCGTCCAGGGGGATCTTCATCTCCTCACACGCGATCTGCACCGCCGAGGGGAAGCAGCTGTAGAGATCCAGGGCATCGATATCATCGAGAGTGCAGTCGGCCATCTCGAAAGCCTCGCGCGCCACCAGACGCATGGCCGGCGAGGAGTGGAAATTGATCCGGTCGGACAGATACCAATGGTCATAGGCATCGGCGCAGCCATGCAGATAGACCCAGCGGTCGCGCGGGATACCCAGTTCCTTGGCCTTGGCCACCGAGGTCAGGATCACGGCCGCGGACTGATCAATGAAGGCGTTGGAATTCATCAGCTTGGTATAGGGAAAGCCGATATAGGGGTTCGACGCGCTGACCTCGCCGATCTGCTCGGCGGTGTAGCCGTCGCGGCGATCCGCGAGCGGGTTGCCCGCGGCGACCGCCGCGAATCCCGCGAAGAGCCGGCCCATCGCCATGTTGTGCTCGGCGATGGTGCGGCCCCGGTTACCGCGAATGGCGTTCTCGATCATCGGATAGGCGAAGATCGCGCCGGCCATGCGATGCCGGTCCTCCATGTCGTTCCAGCCTCGGGTCTCGACGCCCCATTCCTCGAAGGAACCGCCGGGATCCTCGCTCCAGTCCAGCTCCACCCCGGCGCGCTGGGCCGCCTTTTGGGTAGAAAGAGCCTCGCCGCCACAAACCACGGCGGCTTCCAGCTCACCCCGGGTGATCATCTCGAACATGAGATTGATCGACCATTGCGGCATGTTTCCGCCGGGATGGGTATAGACCAGTCGCTTGGCCCTGTCGGCGCCGAGCCGGTTCGCCAATGACTTCGGCGGATTGACGTATTTGCCGAACGGACAGACGAAACGCCAGCTTGTGTCCGAGAACGCCCGCAGTAGCACGATCGTATCGAGCGCCCCCAGCAAGGCCTGCCCCGCCCCGCTATCCTCGGCGGCCTTCTTGACCGCGGCCGCGGTCAGATCCATCGGCGACATCGCGGCCAAGGGATCGGGCTCGCGCTGGGTGACCTGTCCACATCCCACCAGGATCGGCGTTCTACTCTCGTCCATGATTCGGCTCCCTTGATCAGCCAATGCGTTCCAGATCCTCGCGGAACATTTTCGCGCGCCGCACATAGTCGGCGTTGTCTCGTTTCATGATCGCCAGGATCTCTTCCGAGACCGCGCGCACCACCCGAGCGGGCGCGCCGACGATGAGCTTGCCGCCCTCGAATACCTTGCGCTCCGTCACCAGGCCGCCGGCGCCGAGCAAGGCATTGGCCCCGATGATCGCGCCGTTCAGCACCACGGCCTGAATGCCGATAAGAGCGCCATCCTCGATGGTGCAGCCATGCAGCATCGCCTGATGGCCGATCGTGCAGTTCGAGCCGATCTTGAGCGGCTCTCCCGGATCCGCGTGCAGCACCGCGCCGTCCTGGATATTGGTATTCTCGCCAATGGTGATACTGTCGTTATCGGCGCGGATCACCGCGCTCGACCAGACGCTGGAACCGGCGCCGATGGTCACGTCACCGATGACCGAGGCGGTCTCGGCGATATAGACGCTCGGATGAATGTTCGGCGTTTTGTCGCCAAGTCTGTAGATAGCCATCGGATCCCCCGGCCACTGATGCGCTTTCCACGCGCGCGTGTCCCCTAGACATAGCAAGCCAGCCCACCGGCACTCAATCATCTACCGGCTTTTGACCCTTTGGGTCCTGATTTCGCCACCGGTCCTCGAGAAACACGGTCACCAAACCGCTGGATAAGCCTCGATGATGCCTACTTATTGTCGCCCTGGCGAAGGCCAGGGCTTTTGCCTCAATGGATTGACTTTAACGCGTGTTCCAAGTCTCGGCCCGACGCGGCGGCTGGCTCGTCCTCGCCACAAGCCCTGGCCTTCGCCAGGGCGACGGGAAATTTGGGGCGCGAAAAGGGAATGTGGGTTCTGGTCAACGCCAATTGGCAATACAACTCCGAGAAAGGCCGAGCGGCGCATATCCGAAACTTGAAACGGCGTCTTCGCCTCGAGAAAACGTCGTAGAGACGCGTGGGGTTCCGTCCGCCTACCCGACTTCCACGCCATCCAATGGCTTGAGGCGATCCGGACTGAAGGCCGACAGATCCAACGACGCCTCGCCGTCGAGGATCAGTTCGGCCATGGCTTCTCCGGTCGCCGGGGCGTTCAGGATTCCCCAGACACTGTGTCCGGTCGCGACATAGGCGCCGGCGACACCAGACACACCGCCGATCAGAGGCAGGCCGTCCTCGGTCACCGGACGGTAGCAGGCTTGGCTGGCGATGATCTCGGAGGCACCGAGTTCCGGGGCGAAACGCTGGATCTGGCGCAGAAGCCGGTCCGTAGGCTCCGCCTCGATGCCGATATCGTTCGGATCGACGGGCAAGGGGTCCAGGCCACGCGCGCCGCAGACATAGGTCGTACCGTCGGTTCTGGGAAAGACCTCCGGGCTATCAACCTCGCCGCGCCGGGCTTCGTATTCGACGAAAAGGGCGCTCGGATCATCCGGCGGCTGATAGCGGAACACGAAACTGTGTCCCTTCAATCCATGGACGATCGGCAAGGACAGCCAGTTGCTTGCCAATATCGACCAGGGTCCCATGGCGATAACGACGGCGTCGGCTTCCAGGGCCTGGCCATCGACGGATACGCCGCCCACCCGCGCGCCCGCGTCGGCCATCACCAGACCGTCCACCGCGCCATGCACCAGGCGCGCGCCATGATCCTCGGCGGCGCGCATCATCGCCTTGGTGAAATCGCCGGGATGCACCTGGGCCGTTGACCGCGGAGTTCCCAATTGACCGTGGATCGCGGTTTCCCCGCCAAGCCAATCTGGCGTGGGCAGCTGGCGATACCCCGAGAAATCCCGGCTGTCGCTCGCCAACAGGCCGAAGGTATCAAGCCGGCGATAGCCCCAATCCGCGTCAAGCGTATCGTCGAGCTCGGCGTGTAGCTCGAAACTTCGTCGCGCCAAGGGTTCCAACGGAGAACCGTCGCACCAGTCCAGTGCCAGAAAGCCTCCGGACTTGCCCGACGCCGCGCAGGCCACGGACGCGCGCTCAATCACCGTGACCTCGGCTCCCCGGCGGGCCAGAAAAAAGGCGACACAGGTTCCAATCACCCCACCGCCGCAGATCACGATATGCATGCCGCCTCCCGGCCCTCGCGCGCCGGCTATTCCGCCGCCGCGTCCAGCACCTCGGTTTCAATGGTCCGCAGCGCGCCGTCCAAGGCCTCGCCCTTCTCGTCCAACAACGCCGCCTCCCTCAGGCGTCGGAGCCAATCCGCCGCGTCATCACGCCCCTCCAGAAGCGCCAACCCGCCAAGCACCCGATCGAACTTGGACAGCCCACGGTCATGGGTGTCCGAATATCCTTTTATGAGACGACGACATTCCAGGATTTCAACCGCGAGCGCGTAGTCGGTCTCGCGGACGGCCAGGGCGCGATCGAACCACTCGTTCCGATGTGCTTCTTCGATCCGGTGTCTCAGAAGCCCGCGCCGCCACGGACGCAACGATGCCATGCCCCATAGCAAGAGATACCCGAGCACCGTGTCGGAGCGCACGAAACGCCCCTTGGACAATCTCTGGTCCAGCCAACCGAACAAGCCTGGACGCGACTCCAACCAGCGACCGAGACGCCAGGGCATCATCCCGCAAATCTCCCGCATGCGGGGATGCAGAAACTCGGTGACGGAAAGCACCGCGTCAGCCTCGGCGCCCATTTCGTCGCGAATGCGCGCATCACGAGCCCGCCGGGTCTTGAGATCCGCCACCCGGATCACGTCGTCATAGGCCATGGCGTTCGCCGCGTGCTTGGCCGCCGCTAGGGTCAGCCGCCAACCAAGCGCCGCCTCGTCCAGCTTGGCGGCCCGGTCCACGAGGTCGAGATACGCGAACCCGTAATCGACATCCTGGAAGTCCACGACCTTGCGTGCGCCGGCGAGGGTTAGCGCGCGGGTCGGCTCGGGCAGGTCGTCGATCCGCCTGACCAGCGTTTCCCATCTCGCAACCAAGCCACGCGGGCCAGAAGCCTCGGGAATTGCCCGACGCGGCGGCGACGTCTTGACTGGCTTTTCACCAATTCCTTCATCTGCCACCGCCTGGTCATGGCAAGCACCGAAGGCCGCGAGGCTGGACTCGATCCCCCTGCCCCCGGAGCGGATCACATCCTCGAAGGCTTGTCTTGGAAACGGCAAGGCGCCCGAACCCGACAGGGCGCCGAAAAGCGACGCCGAGATGACGGTGCCGGCATCAATCGCCAGCCTCTCCATGTCGAAGGCGACGAGACGCTTGGCCGCCTCGGCGATGCCGTTCAGGACTTCCCAGGCATCGGCGCTACCGTCTCCCGGCACGATCTTTTCGGAGACCGCGAGAATCCGGTGCGAGGACGCGATCAAGGTTGTGCGGTCCGGGGTGACAAATCCCCGCAATACGGCGCGCCCCGCCTCCATCAGTTCGGCGGCGATGACGATATCCACGTCGCCGGCTCCCGCGCTGAGCGCGAAGACCGGCTCGCGGCCCGTATCCGGCGCCATCTCGATATAATACACCGTCGCCCCGGTCCGCTGCGCGACGCCGGCCACCGATGTCGATTGCGCGCGATAGCCGTTACTCTCCGCGAGTTCGGTGATCCAGTCGGTCAGAACGCCGCCGCCCTGACCGCCAACCGCCAGGATGGCGAGCTTGAGGATTCCCCGCGTGGCATCCTCGCCACCCATGGGCAGGCCATCCGTCACCGATACACCGCTCATTCGAAAACCAACCGCCGGGCTTCCCGGCGCGCCTGCATCCAGCCGATCACCCGGCCGCGGAGCTTTGCGAGAAACCGGTCAAATCCGGTCGGGTTATGCACCCGGTCCGCGCGATAGAAGGACGGGCAGAGCTTGGCCGCCACCGCCACCTCGCCGCAATTGCCGCATCCCACACAACTTTGGTCGATATACGCGACGGGATCGTCCCGCAGCGGGTCATTGAGTTTCTTCACCGACAAGGACGGGCAACCAGAGAGCCTCATGCAGGCATGGTCCCCGGTGCAGATATCCTCATCGACCCCGAAGCGGGGCTTGACCACGCGCGCGCCGCCGCTGATCGCCTTTGCCTGCAAGGGGCGTTCCCGACGCTGACGGTTCAGCATGCATTCCGAGGAGGCGACGATGACCTTGGGGCCGGTCTCCTTCGTCGTCAGCGCCTCCTTCAGGGTCGCGGCCATCTTGGTCACGTCATAGGTGCGGTCGATCTCGCGTACCCATTTCACCCCAATGCCCTTGACCGCCTCGGCGATCGGATGATTGGTCGATTTCGAGGCGTTGTCGGCCCGCGAGGACATCAGGTCCTGACCGCCCGTGGCGGCGGAATAGTGGTTGTCGACCACGACGATAACGCCGTCATTGCGGTTATAGACCGCGTTTCCGATCGAGGAGGTCAGCCCATTATGCCAAAACCCACCATCGCCGATGAAGGAGATCGAGCGTCGCTTGGCGTGGGGCGTGTTAAAGGCGGAGGCAGAGGCCGGCCCAAGGCCGAATCCCATCGTCGTCGCGCCAAGCTCGAAGGGCGGCATGATCGAGAACAGGTGACAGCCGATATCGGAGGCTATGTGATGCTCGCCCAGTTCCTGCTGCACCAACTTCGTCGCCGCGAAGATCGGACGCTCGGGACAGCCGGTACAGAAGCCCGGCGGGCGCATCGGCACGGTCTTGGCGAGCTTGGAGCCGACCGGCGGCGCGGTCGACACGTTCGGCGCCCGCCCCTGGTCGGCCAGCATATGCGGCGCGTGCTCGGCGAGAAACGCGCGACAGCCCTCCAGCATGATCGAACCGGTCAACTCCCCCGCCGGCGGCAACGGCCCCTTGCCGGTCAAGGTGACCTTGGCGCCGGCCTTGAAAAGGATGGCGCCGATTGCCTGTTCGAGATAGTTCGGCTGCCCCTCCTCCACCATCAGGACCGCGTCCTTGTCTCCACAAAAATCAAGGATCTCGCCGTCGATCAGCGGATAGGTCACGTTCATCACATAAAGCGGAACGGCGCTATCCCCGTGCAAATCCGCCAGTCCCAGCCTCTGGAGCGCCCGGATCACGGCATTATACATCCCGCCTTGCAGAATGATCCCGACCTTGCCCTCCTTCGGCCCGAAGAACTCGTTCAGCTTATTGTCACGCACGAAGGCCTGGGCCGCCGGCATCCGCTCGGTGACCTTCTCCATCTCATGCGCGTAGGAGGCCGGCGGCAGCACGATCCGTCCGGTATCCCGGCGCGGTGCCTCCAAGGCGTCGGCGACGCTCATCGTCGGCTTCTGGTTGTCGGACGCGACGAAACGGCCATGGACGTGGCAGCAACGAATTCGGACCAGCAAGATCACCGGTGTGTTCGAGGCTTCGGAAAGCTCGAAGCCGTCCTTCACCGCCTTCACGATCGAGGGCAGGTTCGGGCGTGGGTCCAGGACCCAGACTTGGCTTTTCATGGCGAAGGCATGGCTGCGCTCCTGCATGATCGACGAGCCCTCGCCGTAATCCTCGCCGATGATGATCAGCGCCCCGCCGGTGACGCCGCCCGAGGCGAGGTTGGCCAGCGCGTCGGAAGCGACATTGACCCCAACCGTGCCCTTGAAGGTCGCGGCGCCCCGGATCGGATAATGGACCGAGGCGGCCAGCATCGCGGTCGCGGTGGCCTCGGACGCGCTCGACTCGAAATGCACGCCGAGTTCGGAAAGGATCGGCTGGGCGTCGGAGAGCACGTCCATGAGATGGCTGATCGGCGCGCCCTGATAGCCTCCGACATAGCCGACGCCGCATTCCAGCAAGGCCTTGGTGATCGCGAGAATACCCTCGCCACGAAACACCTCGCCCTCGCCGATCCTGAGCTTCTCGACTTCCGCCGCGAAGGACCGCTCCGCCATCGTCTCGTCTCCCACGGGAAGATTGGTTGTCGGCTCGACTTATACCACGTCGAAACGCCAAACGTCGCTCCATTGCACACTTCACTCCGTCGTCCTGGCGCAAGGCAGGACCTCGCGATAGGCGCCCTAGGCGATAGGTTTCCGTTCCGTGGCCAATGCCAAGAGGCCCTGCCGTTCGCCAGGGCGACGCATGGCCGGTGGGACAATCATGTTCCACCTACCACCTCGCGCGAGTCACCACCTCCCGAGGGCTGTCCTAGGCGATACGGTTTCCGTCTTG
>JAYOIK010000112.1:0-11295 GCA_038118725.1 Alphaproteobacteria bacterium
GTCGTTAGACGATCACAAAACCAAACGAAATATAAGAATCGATCACTCGGATCTAGAAAAACCGCTCGGGCGCGTCGATTGGCGCGTTGTCGGAAAGCTTGAGCCAGCCCTTGATGGTCCGGTAGCCGAACCAGAGCCATGTCACCCCCGTCAGCAGACCGGCGAAGGGGATCAGGATTATGGTCGCCGCCAAGGCCGCCGAGATGATCGAGGCAATCAACATGATGCAAAAGGTACGGATCTGCCAGGTCGCGTGACTCTCCAGCCAGGTGCCACGAATATCCTCGCGCTTGAGAAAGGCCAGAACCGCGCCGAGCAGAGATGGAAACGCCGTCACCAGCGATAGGGCGTAGAGGCCGTAGACGATGTGAAAGGCGAGCCGGTCGTTTTCGGCGAGGCCGAGCTTGAACGGTAGCGCGCGTCGATGGGCGATGTCTTGGCCGGTGGTCATCGGTTCCCTGGACATTGTTCTCTCCAGCTCCTAGGTGGGTATACTCACGCCGCCGTTCAATCCTTCGTGTTCCCGCAAATCATCAGGGCGATCATCATGGTAAGCAACCCCGCCACGCCGGCGATCCCGAAAATCGACTTCTACAGCGATACGATCACCCGCCCGACCAAGGCGATGCGCCAGGCCATGGCCGAGGCCGAGGTCGGCAACGAGCAGGCCGGCGAGGATCCGACGGTCAACCGGCTCTGCGCCATGACGGCGGAACTTTTGGGCAAGGAAGCGGCGGTGTTTCTGCCTTCCGGCACCATGTGCAATCAGATCGCCTATCGTGTCTGGTGCGCGCCGGGACAGGAGATCCTGCTCGAGAAATCTTCCCACGCGCTACATTTCGAGGTCGGTGGGCTGGCGGCGAACGCGGGCGCGATGACCCGGACGATCGAGGGCAGGCGCGGTCTGTTTACCGCCGATCAGGTGCGCGAGGGTATCCGGGCGCCACACGGCCACCATACCCAACGCACCGCGCTGGTGAGCGTCGAGAATACCGCGAACATGGGTGGCGGCACGGTCTGGCCGATCGATCAGCTGCGGGAGGTCGCGGCGGCGGCGCGCGAACAGGGCATTCCCGTGCACATGGACGGCGCGCGCCTGCCTAACGCGGTGGTCGCGTCGAGCACCTCGGCGGCGGAATACGCCGCCGAGGTCGACAGCGTCTGGATCGATCTCTCCAAGGGGCTCGGCTGTCCCATCGGCGCGGTGCTGGCGGGAACCGAAGCCTTTATCGACAAGGTCTGGAGCTTCAAACACATGTATGGCGGCGCCATGCGCCAGGCGGGCATCATCGCCGCCGCCGGGGTTTATGCCTTCGAGCACCATGTCGATCGTCTCGCGGAGGACCACGCCAATGCCCGGCGGTTGGCCCAGGGTCTCGCCGAGATCGAGGGGATCGCGGTCAATGCCAACGAGATCGATACCAACATGGTGTTCTTCGATGTCGCGGGCCTCGGCGCGACGGCGGCGGAATTCGCGGGACGGATGGCGCGCGACCACGACATCCGGTTCGGTCCGATGGGGCCGACCTTGATCCGCGCGGTCACCCATCTCGACGTGGACGCGGCCGGGGTCGAGGAAACCATCGCCGCCGCGAAAACCGTCGCGAGCTCGCTGAAGGCCTAGCCGGGCGGAAGCCTCGCTTCGTGCCGTCGTCCTGGCGCAAGGCAGGACTTCTGGACGGTTACGCTAGCCTGGACAAACTCAGGCACGTGGCCGGTATCAAGGCCCTGCCGTTCACCAGGGCGACGCTCGGGGACCATGTATTGGAAGGCGATGCATTGGGTGGCTGGGTGGCATGATCGCGCCTTGCCTAGACCGGCTTGTCGCCCTTGATTGTGACCCGATAACCGCGGCGGACCTCGGGATAGTAGTCCCACATGGCGTGATGCAAGGCGCATCGGTTGTCCCAGAACGCGACGGAATGCTTTTCCCACTTGAACCGGCACTGAAAGTTCGGCTTGGCGATGTGCTGGAACAGGAAGTCGAGGATCGCCCGGCTTTCATCCTTGGGCAGGCCGACAATGTTCTGGGTGAAGATCTTGTTGACGTAGATCGCCTTCTTCCCGGTTTCGGGATGGGTGCGGATCACCGGATGCTCGTTGGCCGGAAACACCTTGGTCGGATCATAGATACCGGCCCGCTTGGCCCGGTCGATATAGTTCGGGCCGCCGTCATGCACCGCCGTCAGGCCGCCCAGGAAGGCCTTCATCGGCTCGGACAAGGCGTCATAGGCCGCGTACATGCTGGCGAAAAGCGTATCGCCGCCGCCGCTCGGCGGGATCTCGAACAGGCGTAGGATACTGCCCATCGGCGGTTCGGCGTCGCAGGAGACATCGCTGTGCCACTCGTCGCCGTTGACCCGCGAGGAATGCGGCCCGTTATTGATGTAGAGAATCTCGGGATGCCCCTCCAAGCCGTTGCGATCACGCGCCGGGTGGATGTGCAGGTCGCCGAACTGGCGCCCGAAATCCTTTTGCTGGTCGACCGTCATGTCCTGATCGCGGAAGAAGATCACGAGATGATCGCGCAGCGCCTGCTTGACCACGCCGAGCTCGTTATCCGATAGCGGCTTCGAGAGATCGACACCGGAGATTTCGGCGCCGATCAGTGGCGTAACGGGTTTGATATCCAGGGCGGTGGCCATCAAGAATGTCCTCGGGTCTAGCTACGATCGGGGAAGTTTAGGCGGCTTGGATGGATTTGTCAGGCTTCGCCGACTGGATAGCCGTGAATGCCGAGGATATGCTCGGTCCCCGACCGAACACTCTATGTCTCACTCCAAGGGGAACCACGGATCATGCGCCTCACGCCCGAACAATTGGATGGTTTCAACCGGGATGGTTTCCTGTTCCTGCCCGGATTGTTCCGCGGCGACGAGATCGCCGTCCTCAAGGAGCATATGAAGGCCGTGGTCGCCGGCGACGGGCCGGAGATCCTACGGGAACGCGGCAGCGACGCGGTGCGATCGGCGATCGCCCCGCATCTTCGGGACGAGATTTATCGGCGTCTCAGCCTGCATCCGAGATTGGTCGAACCGGCGCGTCAAATTCTCGGCGGCGAGGTCTATCTGCATCAATTCAAGATCAACGCCAAGGAAGCCCAGGACGGAGAGATCTGGCATTGGCATCAGGACTATCGCACCTGGTACGAGGATGACGGCATGCCGGAACCGGATGTGATCAACGCCACCGTGTTCCTCGACGACGTGACGGAGTTCAACGGGCCGATGATGTTCATACCCGGCTCTCATGCCGGCGGGCGGATCGACTCGGACGTGGAATTCGAGCGCGTGCCCGGCTATGGACGACTCTCCGCCGACGCGGTGGGCAGCCCCTATTCCAAGCAAACCATCAACGCCATGATCGAAAAGCAGGGCATCGTCGCGCCGAAGGGACCGGCGGGCTCGACGATCTTTTTTCACGGCTGCACGGTGCACGGCTCGGCGCCCAACATGTCGCCCTGGGGGCGGGCGATGGTGTTCTCCAGTCTCAATCGCGTGGAAAACCATATCCGGCGCCCGACCCGCCCGGATTTCCTGGCTCTCCAGGATTTCACGCCCCTGGTGTCGATCGCCGATGACTGTCTGATCGCGCCCTGAAGGAGGCGTGATCAACCCATGGCCGAGGGGGTCGGCGCGCGGTTCGCTTGCGCCGGACGGCGGAGGCATCAATACTGTTTTTTCATGAAACGGATGGCATCGCGTGGAGGTCATCGCCAGGAGGTTATCAGATGAGCACGCGGGAAAATCAAACGGGCTTCACCCTCGAGGGCCTCAAGGTTCTGGTCATTGGCGCGCGCCAGGGGATCGGGCGGGCGGTCGCCGAAACCTGCGCCGCCCAGGGCGCGTCCCTTATCCTCGCGGATATCGAGGAGCCCTCCGGTCCGGCGCGGATCATCGAGAGCAAGCATGGCGGCACGATCGTCACCAAGGCTTGCGATATCGCCGATCGGGCGGCGGTGGATGCCCTGGCGGCGGAACTCGACGCCGAGGGCCTCGCCCCAAACGCGGTCGCGCTGACCGCCGGGATTACCCGATACAACGACTGGATCGACGCCGATCCCGAATCCTGGGACGCGGATACCGACGCGATCTTCAACGTCAACATGCGCGGGCCGATCAATATCGCCCGCGCCTTCCTGCCGAGAATGCAGGCCCAGGGATGGGGCCGGCTGGTTCTGGTCGGCTCGATCGCGGGTCGCATGGGCGGGGTGACCTCCCAGCCGCACTACGTCGCCAGCAAGGGCGGTGTGCACGCGATGACCCGTCTTCTGGCGGCGAAATACGCCAGGTCCGGCGTGTTGGTGAACGCCGTGGCGCCGGGGCCGACGCGGACCCAGATGACCGAGGGGCGTGATATCGACGCCGAGGGTTTTCCGCTCGGACGCCTGCTGGAGCCGGACGATATCGCCTGGCCGATTACCTTTCTTCTATCACCGGCCTGTTCCGGCATGGTCGGGACGGTGCTGGATGTGAACGGCGGCATTGTATTTTCCTAACTTCTGATCAAAGGCCTGACATGAGCAAACTTTTCGACCTGACCGGGCGCGCCATTCTGGTGACCGGGGCGTCCCGCGGGATCGGCTTCGCGATGGCGGAGACCTTGGCCCAGCACGGTGCGGCGGTAGTCTTGAACGCCCGCGACCCGGAGGCCCTGGAAGCCAAGGCCGAAGCAATCCGCGCGCAAGGCCTAAAGGCCGAGATCGCGACCTTCGACGTCACCGACGCCGACGCCTCGCGCGAGGCGCTGGAGCGGATCGACCGGGATCACGGGCGGCTCTACGGCTTGATCAATAACGCCGGCGTACAGCATCGCAGCCCGATCCTGGAGTTCACCACCGCCGATTTCGAGCGGGTGGTGTCGATCAACCTCACCTCCTGCTTCACCAATAGCCGCGAGGCCATCCGCCTGATGACCCCGCATGGCGGCGGGCGGATCATCAACACCGTCTCGATGCTCGGGCCCCAGGCGCGCCCGACCGTGCCGGCCTATATCGCCGCCAAGGAAGGGCTGCGCGCCATGACCCGGGCCTTGGCGGTCGAGGTCGGCGCGCAAGGCATTCTGGTGAACGCCATCGCGCCGGGCTATATCGCGACTGAGTTGAACCAGGCGCTGCTCGACAACAAGGAGTTCTCGGACTGGGTCGTCTCCAAGACCCCGGCGGGCCGTTGGGGCCAACCGAGCGAGCTTGGCGGCGGCGCGGTCTTCCTGATGTCCGAGGCCGGCGCCTTCGTTAACGGACAGATCCTGTCCATCGACGGCGGCATGAGCGTTCAGGTCTAGGATGGAAATCAGGGGTAGCGTGTGATGACGGACGAGATTTACGGTTTCATCGGGCTCGGCAACATGGGCCGGCCGATGGCGCGCAACGCCAAGGCCAAGGGGCTCGCGATGATCGTGCATGATCTCGCCGGCACCGCCGACCGGGCGCCGGAGGGAGCGGAGATCGCGCAATCGAATGGCGAGGTAGCGCGCCGGGCCGGGGTGATCGCGCTCTCCCTGCCGACGGTGGAGGCGAACCGCGCGGTGGTCAACGAGATCGCCGAGGCGGGCAACGCGGGCTCGGTCGTTATTGATACCTGCACCATCGGTCCAGAAGCAGCGGCGGAGAACGCGGCGATCCTGAAGGCCGCCAGTATCGACTATGTGGACAGTCCGATCTCCGGCCTCAAGTTCCGGGCCGAGGAAGGCACCTTGGCCAGCATGACGGCCGGAAGCATCGAGGCGGTGGAACGCGCGCGGCCCCTGATCGAGGGCTATTCCCGTGTCCTCTATCACGTTGGCCACGACGCGGGGCAGGGTCAGCGGATGAAGGTGGTGAACAACGCGCTATGCATCTCCGCCTATGTCACGACCTCGGAAGCGCTGGCCTATGGCGAGAACGGCGGCCTCGACATCGACACCATGCTGGAGGTGGTGAACGCCAGTTCAGGCATGAATTTCGCGACCTCGACGATCTTCCCCAAATACGTCGCGACCGGTGACTATGACGGCTCCGGCGCCGAGGCGCATATCGTCAAGAAGGATATTGGCCTGTTCGTCTCCGGTTCCGAGACCGAGGGCACCCCGAACGCCGCGATCAAGCGCGCCTTCGAGGTCGTCGCCGACTTCGCCGCCGCCGATCCGCTTCAGGACCAGATGCGGATCTATCCCTTCGTGCGCGACCGCAAGGGGTGAGGCGCGAAACCGCTCCCGTGGGGGGAATCACATCGCCTTCGCGCCGTCGGCGCCCTGGGCGGTGAAGATCGAGCCGTAGCCGATTTCCTCCCAGTTCGGCGGCACCGGGCAGGGTCGGGGGTCGACATGGGAGAAGCGCGCCGGGGCGCCGCGAACGATCTCTCCGGTTCTTGTCGTCGGCGAGGGCGGCGGCATCCAGGCGAAGGCATCGGCGGAACTGTAGACATAGAGCGCCATGGGCCGGACCTCGGTCGAGCTGTTGGCGCGCGAGCCGTGCAGGGTCCGGCAGTTGATCGCCACCAGGCTTCCGGGCCCGCCCAGCGCCTCGACGCCGGCGGCGGTATCCACGGTCTCGAGATCCGCGTCGGACACCGTTCCGGTCCAGGTGCCGTTGCCGTCGGTATGAAAGAAGAGCGGTCCGTCATGACTGCCCGGCACACAGATCAACGGGCCATGCGCCGAGGTCACTTCGCCCAGATGCACGCCCAGGGTGACCGGGCTGTAATTGGTGTGCGGCCAGGCCGGGATGTCCTGATGCCATTTCACGATCTCGCCGGCGCCAGGCCATTTGTAGTTCAGCTTGGCGCTGTGAAATTTCACGTCCGGGCCGACCAGATCGGCGGCGATATCAGGCAAGGGTGAGGTTTCCGAAGACGCGAACTCCCAGAACACCGGGTCGCGATCGACAAGCTTTCTCAAGCGACGGACATGGGGCCGGTCCGGGCTGTGTTCGGGGCCGATGTCGAAAGCGTCGTTGGAGGCCGAGACGCCGCGGCTCTCGTCGAGCAGCCGCTCGGAGGTCGCTTGCAGCCGTTCCAGCCAATCCGCCGGGATCACGCCCTCGACGGTTACGAATCCGTCCCGGAAATAGGCCTCGCGCTGGTCCGTGGTAAGCACCCGCGCGGGATGCGAGAGAATGTTTTCGGGTGTCATGTTCGCCTGCTCCGCCAAGCACGGGTCACGGGCAAATGCCGTGTCCCATCCGAGCCCATGGTATCGCGGATTTACCGACGACGAGGAATTGGGCGACCGCCAAGCCTCGTATATCAGCCCGCTGATTGCACGGATCGGCGGATTGGAACACCATTGGCGCGATAAGAGTGGCTTGAACACGGGCGTTTCGCGCCGCCGGCTCTCGGCGGATCGGAACCACCCAGGCGCCAGGGAGGCAGGCGGATGCAAAAGCTTACCGAAAGACAACGCACGGATTGGGCCATCGACGGCTATATCGTGGTGGAAAACGCGCTTTCGCCGGACGAGGTGGCGATGTTCTCGGAAGAGATCGATCGGATGCGCGCCCGGCCCGGCTGGGAGCCGGTGTCCGGGATGCTGCCGCGCGGGCATTACGGGTGGGTCGACAAGTGTCCGGACCAGAACCCCGACGCCTTCATGGATCGCCGGGATATACTGCCCTATCACCAATGCTTTATCGGTCTAATCGACAGGCCGAACGTGTTCGATCTGATCGTCGACATCATGGGGCCGAACATCCTGTTCAGCATGTCCCAGGCGATTGTTCGAGGCTCGGGCGACGGGTTTCCGGGCTACACCCATACCGATGGCGGCGAGGGCCAGCGCGAGGTTCGGGTGACCGAAACCAGCCGCCCGATCGCGGTCAAGGCGATGTATCTGCTCTCGGACGTGGAAGGGCCGGACAGCGGCAATTTCACGGTCTTTCCGGGAAGCCACATGCGACCGATCCAGTTTGACCGCGATCCCCCGGTGGGGCCGCACACGCCGGGGGCGGTGCAGCTGAACGGCAAGGCGGGCGACTGTTACATCTTCTCGCACGCGCTGTGGCACGGGCCGGCGCCGAACAACTCCGGCAACGGGCGCAAGACGCTGCTCTATAACTACTGTCAGATGTTCATGCGCTGTTACGATTTCGACAAGACACCCGACGTCGCCCAGCGCGCGACACCTCGGCAACGCCGGTTGTTGGGTGATCTCGGGTATGATTTCCGGCCCGGCTCTTATTTCTACGTGCCGGACGATCAAACCGAAGTGATCACGGGGGCCGGAGCCTAGTCATACGAGGGTTCCGCGTGGTTGACGGCGGCGCCGGTACCCCCACCGCGCTGTGCCGTCCCACCCTCCCATAACCGTCGCCCAGGCGAAGGCCAGACGACGGAGAGATTGGGTCGCGCGCCTATTCCGCGACCGTGTCCAAGGGCTCGGTCGGCAGTCCCATGGCGCACCAGGCGGAAATTCCACCCTCCAGATTACGGGCGTCCAAACCCTTGCCGCGGAGAGCCGCGGCGGTGTCCTGGCTGACCCAAGCCCCATGCATGCAATAGACCACGATCCGGCGGTCCCGCGGCAAGTGGTCGGCCCAATCATCGACCTCCCTCATGTTTCGCCACGCCGCGCCGGGCAGCCGATCGCGGAGCCGATCCGCGGGTAGGCGAACATCGAGTACCATGGGCGCGGTTTCGGGATGGTTCAGGGCCTCGTTCAGCCTGTCGACGCTTAGTGCCGGAAGGGCTTGCATCTCGCGCGCTGGGGACTCCCGAGGCGCTTTTCCAAGCACGCCATGAAATCGCGCCGCGACGGCAGTCCAATTAATATTCCTCATGAAGGCATCGATATAGGAACCGGCATCCGCGCAGAAATTCATGTGGTAGGCGTGCTCGTACATGTCCAGGACAAGGATGGGCACCGCGCCGGCGAGAGCTTGGGCGTGATCCCCCACCGATTGATTCACAAGCCGGCCAAGCCGCGCGGACCAGCACAGCAGCACCCAGCCGGATCCGCCGCCCAGCGCCCCGGCCATGGCGACGAATTCCCCGCGCCACGCCTCAAGCGAGCCGAAGTTCCGGATCAGGGCGGCGGCGAGGACTTCGTCTTCCGGGTCGCCGCCCGGTCCGCCGAGGCTATCAAAGTAGATTTCGTGCAGAATCACGGAGCCCGCGGCGATCAACTGTTCGCGTTTGAGGCCGTTGATGTCGAACCCTGATGCTTTCGCGAAGTCCATGGTCTTCAAGCGGGCATCGATCGCGTTCAACCGGCGAACCGCGCCGCCGTAATTGTTCTCATAGTGGCTCTCCATCAGAGGCACGCTGAACCCGTCAAGGCGCGGCGGCTTCATGGTAAGCGGCGCGGCGGTGATGGCCATGTCTGGTCCCCTTCGTTCGTGGCTTTCGGTTGGCCGATAGTTGGCTCGGACCCGCCGCCGGTCAAACGAAGTGATTTCATCTAGCCATTAAGTAATTTAATGTCTTAATTTCCTTCTAAACCCAAGTCCAACAGCGATTCCGCGTCTCGCGAGGCACCATCAGGCGCGCGACACCCTGCGGATCCGGTGGTTCTCGGTATCGCCGATATAGAATGCCCCATCCGGGCCGATCGCCACGCCATGAGGCCTACCGAGCGTGGCCTGGCTCGCGGGAATTCCGTCGCCGTTAAACCCGCTGGCGCCGGTCCCGGCGATGGTTGTCACGCGGTCGGCGGACCAGTCGATCAGACGGATCGCGTGGTTCTCGGTATCAACCACCAGAACGTCGCCGTCACCATCGACGGTCATTTCCTTGGGGCGGTCATAGATCGCCGTCGCGATCCCCTCACCGTCACCGCCGTATCCGGTCTCGCCGGTGCTGGAGATGGTGGTGATCACGCCGGTTCCAGCATCGACCAGCCGCAGGCAACTTCCCTGACGCTCCATCACATAGACCGATCCGTCGGTCGGCCTGACACCGACCGCGCGGGCGCCGAACACACCGGCCTGGGTGGCGGGACCGCCGTCGCCGTCATGCGCGGCGGCGCCGGTGCCGGCGAAAGTGGAGATGACACCGCTGGCCATATCCACGACCCGGACCCTGTTGTCGGCGACATCGGCGATGTAAAGGCATGAAAAATCCTGGGAAAAAACCAGTCCGTTCGGCTCCACCAGCAAAGCCCTATCCGCCGCTCCGCCATCCCCGCCGAAGGCCTTCTCGCCAGTGCCCGCGAATGTCGTGATGATCCCCGACGCCATGTCGACGCGCCGGACCACGGCGTTCAACCGATCGGCGACATAAAGCGCGCCCGAACCGTCGATCGCCATCCCGTAGGGTTCATTAAAACACGCCGCCGTGGCCGCGCCACCGTCTCCCGAATAGCCGAGCTCCGTGGTGCCGGCGATCGTCGTGATAACGCCGGTCACCGCGTCGACCCGGCGAATACAGTGGCTGAATGTGTCGGTGAAAATCAGATTTCCAGCGGCATCGAAAACCACGTCGAACGGGTTGTTCAAGCAGGCATCAACCGCTGGCCCGTGATCGCCTGAAAATCCCCTTTCGCCGTTTCCCGCGACGGTGCTGATCACCCAACCGGCATATTTGCCTCGCGTATCCGTCATGGCGTCCTCCCCAATCATCGCTTCCGAGCCTGGCGACTATAGCCGCATCGTCAGCGCGATCGACACAAATAGGGCGGAGAGGCCGTCGCCGGGGCGCGTCCCGACATGACGCACCACCTCACGCCGCGCAACGCGCATGACACGCGATCACGTCGAGAGGCAAGTTATTCCGCCGCGATCACCTTCGCGGCGGCTCGGCATCCTCATAACCTGTAAGTCGTGGTTACCAACTCGTCGGAGTGTTGGTCCGTCGACCTCGCGGTCTTCCGGTTTGAGGATGTCGGTCCCGATCAATTCGACGCGAGTCCCTTGAATCGTACCCGCCACCGACAAATCGGTGTGGATGTTTGCATCGTATTGGGTCTAGACTTTTCCCGAGCCACCAATGCCGCGCCACGCGGCGGATGATGGATGACGATGCGTTCTGTCTCGACCACCGGCCCGAAAATCCTTGAAGTGACCGATCTGAAGACGGTCTTCGGCACCCGCGACGGCGCCGTTCACGCGGTGAACGGAGTAAGCTTCCACCTCCGCGAGGGCGAGCTGTTGGGGATCGTCGGAGAGAGCGGATCGGGCAAGAGCGTGACCATGATGTCGCTGCTCAAGCTGGTGCCGATGCCGCCGGCGGAAATCACCTCGGGCCGGGTGATGTTCTCGGCGCGGGATCTTCTGAGCCTGTCGCCCGGCGAGCTCCGCAAGGTCCGGGGCGGCGAGATCGGGTTCATCTTTCAAGATCCCATGACCTCCCTGAACCCGGTTTTTACCGTCGGGTTTCAACTGAT
>JAYOIK010000113.1:0-11166 GCA_038118725.1 Alphaproteobacteria bacterium
AAATAGTCCGACGGATCGATCAGCGTGGAGACAATGGCGCCGATGGCCATGTCGTAGCTGCCGTTGTTCACGTCATCGAACCATACCGATTCAACCACCGTGCGCAGGTTGCATTTGACGTTGAGGGTCTGCTGCAGCATCGCCTGGATCGCCTGCGACCAGAGCTTGAAGCTGGCGACCTCGCGGACCAGGAAGTCCAAGCCGTCGATGCCGTTGGCATGACCCGCCGCCGCCATCAGTTGCTTGGCCTCGGCAACCGCCGCCGACTGATCGTTCTGATAGCCGAGACGCTGCTTCAGTTCCTCCTTCGGCGTCGCGACGCTGGAGAACGGATAGATGAATCCGCCGACCATCATCGGCGCCACGTCCTTGACCACGTCGACGAGAACCTCGCGGTCCAGCACCAGATGGAAAGCCCGGCGCACCCGCGGATCGGCGAGCGGGCCCTTCTTGGCGTTCATCCAGGTCGCCTGAATAACACTCTGGTAATAGTCGACGCCGGTCACGTCATTCCGCTTGTCCACCTCGCGGCGGGTAACCGGGTCAACCAGACGCGCATAGTCGATACGACCCGACAACAGGGCCGAGCCCAGTTCCGGCGAGAACGGAAGCGCGTGATAGAACTCGATGCCGTCCAGATACGGGAGGCCTTCGTTCCAGTAGTTGTCGTTGCGCTTCATCTCCCAGACTTCCTGCTCAACCCGGCGCACGCTCTGGAACGGGCCGGTCCCCGGAACGTCCAGGGTCTTGCGCAGGTTGTAGTTATTGTCCTCGAGAGTCTTCTTGCGGACGATACCGTTCCAGCCACTGGCGATGGCGCCCATGATGAAATCCGCCGGGCGCGGCTCGTGCAGCTTGAACTGGATCGTGTAGTCGTCCGGCGCCTCGACCGACTCAACGGACTTGAACAGCGAGCTGCGCGGGATGTTGATGCCCGCCGGCGGCTTGGTGATCCGATCAAAGGTCGCCTTCACGTCCGCCGAAGTCATCTTGGCCCCGTCGGAGAACTCGACCCCCTTACGCAGATGGAAGGTATAGGTCTTACCGTCCTTGGCGATTTCCCAGCTATGCGCCAGGTCGGGAATGATGGTTTGACCGCTGTCGTTCGGGTTCCAGCGGACCAGATTGTCGTACATGCAAGCCTGGCTGCCGAGATTGTTGATCGTGCCGGACTGATGAAAATCCAGATGCGGGGGGCGCATGGTGATGCCGTAACGCATCACGCCGCCGCGCTTGGCGTTGGGTTCCGGCGCCTTGAGCTTGAACTTGGAGCCATCCATCTCCATGGGCACCGCCGCCTTGGCGCGTCCGGCGCCGAGACCGGCCGCGCCGGCCGCCGCCGCCGCGCTCGCCGCCATGAAGCTCCGGCGGTTCAGCCACGGTTGCTTGAAACCTTTTCTAGTCATCTGGGTCCTCCCTTGTGATTTCTTTGTAATTTTGACACCAAACATTTTCACGTTTGCTAAGCTCGCCCAAGAAACGAGCCGCCGACAGGCAAATCGGGTAGGAGGGATAGCTTGAACCAGATCCAGCAAGCCGCGCAAGAACCAAGGGAGCAGCGCGCTCCTGGCGCGGACCGGGTTCTCGAGATCGACGACCTGCACATTGAGTTCAAATCCCCCGACGGTCTGGTCAAGGCGGTGGACGGGATGTCCTATTACGTGCGGGAGGGCGAAACGCTTGGCGTTGTTGGGGAATCCGGCTGCGGGAAAAGCGTAACGGCGCTTTCGATCTTGCGGCTCATTCCCAACCCGCCGGGCCGCATCAGCGGTGGAACCATCCAATTCCAGGGGAAAAGCCTGCTTGATCTCCCGGAGGATCAGCTTGAGGCGATCCGTGGAAATGACATATCCATGATCTTTCAGGAGCCGATGACCTCCCTGAACCCGCTCTATACGGTCGGCAAGCAAATCAGCGAGGCGTTGATGCTGCACCAGGGAATGAGCCGACGCGAGGCAATGGATCACGCGGTGGAAATGCTTCGTCGGGTTTCGATCCCGGAGCCGGAGGCGCGGGTCAACTCCTATCCCCACCAATTGTCCGGCGGCATGCGGCAACGGGTGATGATCGCCATGGCGATTTGCTGCAATCCGAAGGTCCTTATCGCAGACGAGCCGACCACCGCCCTGGATGTGACGATCCAGGCCCAGATTCTCGATCTCATGCGTGGCCTTCAAAAGGATACCGGCACGGCGATCATCCTGATCACCCATGACATGGGCGTGGTGGCGGAGAACGCGGATCGGGTCGTGGTCATGTATGCCGGCCGCAAGGTCGAGGAAGCCGACGTGGACGAGCTGTTCGACAATCCCGGCCATCCCTATACGCGCGGGCTCCTCGGCTCCATCCCGAACCTCGAGGAAGTCGCTCACGACGATGGGGAGCGCGGACGGCTCACGGAAATCACCGGCATGGTCCCTTCCCTTTCCGATCTGCCGGTTGGTTGCGCCTTCGCTCCGCGCTGCCGCTTCGCGGTCGATAAATGCAATCAAGCATACCCACCGCTAGAAGAGGCGCGCCCGGGCCATTGGATTGCCTGCTGGCGCTCGGGTGAACTCGATGGAGAGGCCGGATCATGACCATCGACACAACGACCGCGGATCCCCAGGGATCCCGCGACACCAGCCCCTCGCCGCTCATCCGCGTTGACAATCTGAAAAAGCATTTCCCCATTCACAAGGGCGTGTTTTCGCGGGTGGTCGGTCAAGTCTATGCCGTCGACGGGGTTTCCTTCGAAATCAAACCGGGTGAAACCTTGGGCCTGGTGGGTGAATCCGGTTGCGGCAAGTCCACGGTCGGGCGCACGGTGCTAAAGCTCCTGGAGCCCACGGACGGGTCGATCCAGATCAAGGGCGACGATATCACCGCCCTGCCCCCGGTCGAGATGCTGCCCTATCGCCAGCAGATGCAGATGATCTTTCAGGATCCCTTCGCCTCGCTGAATCCCCGCATGACCGCGGGCGCGATCGTCGGAGAGCCTCTGATTATCCATAACGTTGGTGACGAGGCCGAACGCAAGGATCGCGTCGCCTGGCTGTTTGAGCGGGTCGGCCTCAGGCCGGAGCGGATGTTCTCCTACGCCCACGAATTCTCGGGCGGGCAACGCCAGCGCTTGGGCATCGCCCGGGCCCTCGCGATCAATCCGGAACTGATCGTCTGCGACGAGCCGGTTTCGGCCCTGGATGTGTCGATCCAAGCCCAGATCATCAATCTCCTGATGGACCTGCAGGACGAGTTCAAGCTGTCCTATCTCTTCATCAGCCATGATCTCGCCGTCGTCGAGCATATCAGCCACCGGGTCGCGGTGATGTATCTCGGCCGCATCGTCGAAACGACGGACAAGACCAGCCTGTTCGACATGCCGCTGCATCCCTACACCCAGGCTCTGTTGCACGCGGTGCCGATCCCGAAATCCGGCGCCAAGAACCGAAGCCGGGTCATCCTTGAAGGCGACGTGCCGAGCCCGATCAATCCGCCCAAGGGCTGTCATTTCCACACCCGATGTCCGTTCGCCGTCGCGCGCTGCCGCACCCAGGAACCAGAGCTCAGGGAAGTCGCCCCCGGCCATCTGACCGCCTGCCATATTCACGATCAGGGCGTGAAATTCCCGCTGGAGAAACCAGCGGAGAATTGAGCGGCGCTTACAGGCGTCCACATCACCTAAAAAGCGGCGGCCAGCTTCCTTTTATCGTCACCCCTCGGCCTGTGCTCGCGCAAGCGGGGAAAATGCGGGGCCCACTCCTCCGACCCCCAAACCGTGCCTAGCTTTTCTACAATCAAGGGGATCATGCCGTCGCTCCAATAGACAAGGCGGCGGAATGGGTCCCGCCCTCCGGCGGGATGACCATGATTAGAAAGCTAGACCTCCAACCGCGCGCCAACCATGCCACTCCGTTAGACGGAGCCGCGTAGCCTCGGGTCGAGCACGTCGCGGATGCCGTCACCGAACAGGTTGAAGGCAAGCACGGTGATCGTGATCGCCGCGCCCGGGAAGAAGACCAGCCACCACGGCGGGACCAGCCCGGCATTCAGCGCGTCGGAGAGCATGTTGCCCCAGGTCGGCGTGGGCGGCGGAATGCCGACGCCGAGGAAGCCGAGGGACGCCTCGATGATAATCGCGACACCCAGATGAGTCGTCGCCAGGATCAGATAGGGCGCGATGCATTGCGGCAGGATATGCAGCGCCATGATCCGCAGGTTCGAGGCGCCGAGGCTGCGCGCCGCCTCGACGAACGCCATCTCCTTAAGGGACAACACAACCGAGCGTATCACGCGCCCTCCAAACGGTATGCGTGTAATGGCGATCGCTATGATCACGGTTGTTGTTCCCGATCCAAGCGCCATGGCGATCGCCATTGCCAGAATCAAGTCGGGAAAAGCCTGGAGAAACTCGATGATGCGCTGGCTGATGATATCGAAGCGTCCGCCGAGAAAACCGCTGGCCAGCCCCCAGATCGCGCCGCCCGTGGTGCCGATCAGGACCGCCGAGATCGCCACCAGCAAGGAGGTCCGGCTTCCGTGAATGGTACGGCTGAGCGTGTCGCGCCCGATCTGGTCGGTGCCGAAGAAGTTGTCCGTGCTCGGCGCTTTCTGCATGGCCCGGAAGTTTGACTTCAACGGATCATGGGGCGCGATGAGCGGCGCCGACACCGCCATGACGACGATGGCGATCGCGACCACGCCCCAAAACGCCGACATGGGCGAGCGCCGCGCGAAGGTCGAGACCCCACGCCAAACCCTGACCATCAGCGAGGGCGGCGCAACTTCGGTTTTCGAGACGGAGGTTTCGGCGATATTCTCGGTCATTGGTACCGGATCCTCGGGTCAAGCCAGGCAATGATGATGTCCACCGTGATGTTCAGCAGCACGAAGACGACGGCATAGAGAAACACCAAGTTCTGCATGACGAAGATGTCGCGCTCATTCACGGCGGTGAACATGGCGTATCCAAGGCCCGGCGTTCCGAATGCTCGCTCAACCGGAATGGAGCCCGCGAGCACGAAACCGAGCAGGATGCCCGACAGGGTGATCACCGGCAGCAAAGCGTTCGGCAAGGCATGCAGGCGCACCACGAGACGCCCGCTGAGGCCCTTGGCCCGCGCCGTGCGGACATAATCCTCGCGGATTACCTCGAGCAGGCTGGATCGCGCCATGCGGGCGATATAGGCCGCCTGCCCGATCCCCAGCACGAAGGCCGGTCCTATGACGATCTGCAGGGTCGTTCCGGGGTTTTCGAACAGCGCCGCGCCGGTCAGGGGCGCGCGGTAACCGAACCCGAAAAGCAGGCCCAGCACGATCAGCATGCCGAGCCAGAAGCCGGGCACCGCGAGGCAAATGATGGAAACGAAGCGAACCACGTTGTCGGCGATGCTGTTGGGGCGCAGCGCGCTGATAATGGCAACGGGAATACCGACGACCCAGGAAAGGATGACCGAGAGGATCGCGATCTGCGCGGTCAGCGGTCCTCGGCGCAACACCATCTCGCCGACGCTTTCGGCGCGGAAGAACGAGCGCCCGAACTCACCGCTCAGGATATCCATAACCCATCGAAAATACTGCACGATCAGCGGGTCGGCGAGACCCAGCTCCTTCATGTAGCTGAGCCGTTGTTCCTCGGTCAGCTTGGTCATGCCCTCGGGACCGAAGATCGCGGTCAAGGGGTCGCCCGGCATGACCCGCATGATGAAAAACACCAGGATCGACACGCCAAGAACCGTTAGCGCTCCGAAGCCAATGCGTCGGATGATATAGGCATACATCGGTTTCAATGCCCAAAATGGTTCGTGACGAACGGTGAAGTAGTTAACGGTTACGCGTGTTTAGCGGTCAGCTTGCGGGTGCCTCGCGAACCAAGTCAAGCCGTAAACCCGAGAACATCGCACGCCATTTCATTTCCGATAGCGTGTCGAACATGGCCGCGACATTCGCGTACCAAGGTCCGACAACCCGACTCGCGCCGAGCCCGCTCCCCTCTCAAATCGTACCCGAGCCCAAGTCTCGGTAAAGTTCGCCCTAACTTCGCGTCGGATCGGGGGAAACCTCGATCAAGGTTTTTCCGAAATTTCCGCCTTCCAACATCTCGCGGAAAACCTTCGGGGTCTCGTCGAGACCTGGACGGATATCCTCTCGGTACCGCACGCGACCATCCTTCAGCCACTCGCCCATGCGGGCGAGGAATGTATCCTGGTGATCGGCGACGAAATCGCGAACCGCCAATGGGAAGACCCCACAGCCGAGACGCTCGAAGACGGGTTGGCCGGTCTCGTACCAAACCTCGCTCGGTTCGCGACCGTCGGTGTTCCCGTACTGCGAAATCAGCCCACATCGGGTAATCCGCGCGCCGGTATTGAGATGCGCCAATATCGCCTCGAAGGTCTTGCCGCCGACATTCTCGAAATAGATGTCGATACCGTCCGGACAAGCGGCGCGAAGATCACCGGCGAGATCATCGCTCAAATGCGATACGCAGGCATCGAAGCCCAATTCCGCGGTCACGAAATCGCGCTTCTCGGACCGACCGGCGACCCCAACCACGCGGCATCCGAGAATTTTCGCGATTTGGCCGACCACCTGGCCCACGCCACCGGACGCGGCGGAGACCACCACGGTTTCTCCGGCCCGCGGCCGGCATTGCACCACCAAGCCGGAATACGCGGTCAACCCGAGCATTCCCAGCACGCCCACGGCCGTGGAAATCGGCGCGACCGCTGGGTCCAGCTTGCGCGGAAACATGTAGCCGAAGACGGACACGCCGTCGCCGGTCAAACCGTGACTGCTCCAACCGTTGGTGTTGAAGATGAAGTCGCCCTCGGCGAAGTCCGGAATGTTGCTCTTGAGAACCTGACTAACCGTCCGGCCATGACAAACCTCTCCAGGCTTCTCGTCTCCCCGGCGCCGTCGCCCCCATTGGTAGGGGTCCAGGGAGAGGTAAACGGTACGTGAGAGAAGCTGGCCGGGTCCCGGGTCGGGGAGCGCCTCCTCTTTCCAGAGAAAATCGTCGGCTACCGGCAATCCGCCCGGCGGCTGGCGCGCGAGCAGCCATTGTTGGTTCGTGTTCAAGGGTCTCTTCTCCATCGGCTTTCTCCCCATGAACGCGCCGGCGCGCGCGGGGGACGCAATCCTTATGAGTGACCCGGCTGGTCGGTGTCAAAACCGGATAACCCGCGCGACCTCTCGCGTGAAATCGCGTATGGGGGAAAGAGACCATTACTTGAACGACGGCGTTGAGCTAGATTCCATGAACATCGGCGGAGCGGCGCTGTTCCGTGGGAAACGGTCAAGGGAGCCAAAGCAATGAGCGACAAGATGGACAACCTGGACTTCGCGCCGCCCCGCGCCCTGCCCCTGCCCTATCTGCACCGGATTCGAACCTACTATCTAGCGCTCGGCTACGAGACGCCCTATCGCTGGGCGCAATACGAGGATGCGCCGTTTCAAAATCTGGACAAGCCGCTTGCCGAATGCCGCGTGACCTTGGCCAGCACCGCGGCCCTCTACGATCCGACCAAGGGCGATCAAGGCCCGGGCGCTCCATACAACAACGCGGCCAAGTTTTACAAAGTCTACACCGGCGATAGCGCGGGCGAGCCGGATGTTCGGATCTCGCATGTTGGCATCGACCGCATCAATACCACCGCCGAGGACATGAATTCGTGGTTCCCGCTCAAGCAATTGAAGCGTTTGGCGTCCGAGGGACGGATCGGTTCGATCGCCCCGCGCTTCATCGGCGTGCCCACCAACCGGAGCCAGAAGACCACCATCGAGCAGGATTGCGCCGAGATCCTGGAGATTGTCCGGCAAGACGGAAGCGACGTGGCGGTTCTGGTCGCCAACTGCCCGGTCTGCCACCAATCGATAAGCCTGGTTGCCCGTCACTTGGAAGCAAACGGCATCCCGACCGTGGTCATGGGTTGCGCCAAGGATATCGTGGAGCATGTTGGCGTGCCGCGTTTGCTTTTCAGTGATTTCCCCCTCGGCAATGCCGCGGGCCGGCCACACGACGTGGCATCACAAGCGACCACGATCGAGCTCGCCTTACGGTTGCTCGAGACGGCGAGCGGCCCTCGGACCACCATGCAATCGCCGCTGCGTTGGAGCGACAGTCACGATTGGAAACTCGATTTCAGCAACGTGGATCTGTTGAGCGAGGAAGAATTGGAGCGGCGGCGGGCCGAGTTCCGCGCCGGAAAAGAGATCGCCTGGAAGATAAAGCGGGACGCCGGCCTGCGCGCCAATGTCGCGGCGGAGTGACCGGATTGATGAGCGCCGCCGACCAAACAGCCCGTCTCCCACTTGAGGGGATCCGTGTCCTCGATATCGGCTCTTTGATCGCCGGGCCATTCGGCGCCACCATGCTTGGAGATTTCGGCGCCGAGATAATCAAGGTCGAACAACCCGGCGGCGGCGATGCCTTGCGCGGCACGCCAATTGACGGCGTGGCCGGGCGCTCGCCCCATTGGCTGGTCGAGGGCAGAAACAAAAAGTCGGTGACATTGAATCTGCGGGTTCCAGAGGGACAAGCGGTCCTACGTGAACTGGTGGCGATATCCGACGTGCTCATGGAGAATTTCACCCCCGGCACGCTGGAGCGCTGGGGCTTGGGCTGGGAGGAGTTGCGCGCGATCAATCCCCGGCTGATCATGGTCCGGGTTTCCGGATACGGGCAGACCGGCCCCTACTCGAAACGGTCCGGCTACGACCGGATCGCGCTCGGTTTTTCCGGGTATATGTACCCGACCGGCTTTCCCGATCGACATCCTGTCCGTCCGGCCTTTCCGACCGCCGATTACAGCACCGGCGCCTTCGGAGCACTGTCCGTGATGATGGCCCTGTATCAACGCGACCTACAAGGCGGAGCCGACGGCCGGGGCGGAGGCCAGATGATCGACCTGGCGCTCTACGAGCCGAGCTTTCGCATCACCTCGGAGATGCTCAACGACTATGTCACCAAGGGCATCGTGCGCGAGCGCATCGGCAACCGGAACCCGACCTTCGCGCCGGCGGCAACCTTCGAGACACGCGATGGCCGACTGGTGCAGATCGCGGCGGGCGGCGACAAGGTGTTTCAACGGCTGACCAAGGCGATGGAGCAGCCGGCGCTGTTGGAAAACCCGAAATTCGCCACCAGCGCGGCGCGGATCGAGAACGCCGACGAACTGGAAGGCCTGATCGCGGCATGGATCGGCGCGCATGACTTCGCCGAGATCGAAACCCGCATGGTCGCCGGCAACGTTCCCTTCGGCGGCATCTATACCGTCGCGGATATCATGGATGATCCGCATTACGCGGCGCGCGAGAACATCGCCCATGTTCCCGATAGCGAACTCGGCGAAGTGGCCATGCCCGGCGTCATCCCGAAAATGACCGCCACGCCCGGTCGCATCACCCATGCCGGGCCAGGGCTGGGCCAGCATAATCACGAGATTTACGGCGCATTGCTGGGCAAGTCCGAAGCCGAGCTAGTGGCCCTGGCGCGGGACCATGTGATCTAGAAACCAACGTCGAACCGCCCTCTGGGGCCTCGCGTTTCTTGCTTTATCTACCCTTGAAAGGCCGAGGCGCGCGCTTTTCGGCGAACGCGCTGGCCGCTTCGTGGTGTCTGACGTCAGCGCCTGTGGGACAGATTGGGCGCTTTGCGTAACGGGGGACGGTCTGGCTCATCATAGTGACCGAAGGGAACGCAGATGAGGCAGAAATCCATGAAGTCCAAAGAGCCCGCCGAGAAGGCGGTGCGTGATATCCGTCACAGGACACGTCGGCAGTATTCGTCGGAAGAGAAGATCCGGATCGTACTGGAAGGCCCGCGCGGCGAGACGCGAAGCCTGAAGGAATTGGTCGCGGAGCTGAGCCTGGAGAACCGTTTGCTCAAAAAAAGCATGATCGGGCCCTATCGGTGATGCGTGCATCACCTGCCGGGTGAGAGCTGGGGACGACGACATATGAGGTACTCCCATTGCCCGGCAGGCGAAGCTTGCTTCGCCGAGACGGGGCATCCGAGAAGCTCGAGATCATCCGATTGGTCGAGCACTCCCATCTTCCGGTGCGCCGCACCCTGGCGGCACTGGGCATCACAAGCACGACGTTCTATCGGTGGTACGACCGGTTCCTCGTCTTTGGCTTCGAGGGCGCGGGGGGCCGCACCAATGGTCCTGGCCGGGTGTGGAACCGCATCCCCGATGAGGTGCGCCGCCAGATTGTCGATCTGACCCTGGAATGCCCGGAGTTGTCGCCCCGGGAACTGGCGGTGCGGATCACCGACACGCGCGGCTACTTCGTCTCCGTGGCGTCGGTCTATCGCCTGCTGAAGGCACATGACCTGATCACCAGCCCGGCCTTCGTGGTCATCAAGGCGGCCCCCTCTCGGCGAAGCGTCGCTTCGCCTGCCGGGCAGGGGATGAGTTCCGGGGCAAGACCACGGCGCCGAACCAGATGTGGCAGACCGACTTCACCTACCTGAAGGTGATCGGGTGGGGCTGGTTCTATCTGTCGACCATCCTGGATGACTACTCACGCTACGTGATCGCCTGGAAGCTCTGCACCACCATGCGGGCGAGTGACGTCACCGACACGTTGAGCCTGGCGCTGGAAGCCTCGGGCTGCGAGGAGGCCGAGGTCATCCACAAACCCCGCCTGCTGAGCGACAATGGCTCGTGTTACATCGCCGGCGATCTCGCAGACTGGCTGGGCGAGCGGGGCATGGGCCATGTCCGGGGCGCACCGAACCATCCCCGGACCCAGGGCAAGATCGAGCGTTAGCACCAGACCTTGAAGAACCGGATCCTGCTGGAGAACTACTTTTTGCCGGGCGATCTGGAGCGGCAGATCGAGGCCTTCATCACCTACTACAACAACCACCGGTACCACGAGAGCCTCGGCAATCTCACGCCGGCCGACGTCTACTTCGGCCGAGATCAGGCCATCATCGAGAGAAGGAGACGCATCAAGCAAGACACCATGAAAAAACGACGCTTGGCGCATCTGCGCCAAGCGGCATAGCATCAACAAACAGGAGCCAGAGCCTCCGTTACGGAACCACAGTTCCTGTCCCATTTAATCTGACGACGGACACGAGGGCTATCCGGGTGAGCACTTCTTCTGGCCAATGCTTCAGGATCTTCTCGGCAAGCTTCCACCGGGTGATAAACCTCGAACTCCGAAAGGATCATC
>JAYOIK010000114.1:0-5971 GCA_038118725.1 Alphaproteobacteria bacterium
GTGTATGGTCAAACGGGCGGCGGAATTACCACGCACTCGGGGACCATAAGTTCATATAGTGGTGGGTATGGTAGCTACTACGGTACATCCTATACGCAACCAACCTATGACGTCGTTGGTACTAGAACATCAACCGTTAGCGAAACGGTATTTAAACGAGCAGTGACCGTTAACATCGAGGACCAATGGAAAAAAAAGGTGTTCGAGGGGACGCTTAAAAGCAGCGGGTCCTGCGGAAATATGACGCTGATCCTGCCATACTTAGTATCAGCAATGTTCCAAAAATTTCCTCAACCTTCTGCCGGTAGCGTCACAGTCCCATCCAACGCGAACTGTTAATGTCTACCTGAACGTAACACAGGAAGCAGAGATGAACGTGATGCATGTAGCCCATGTCGAAATGCAGCATCTGCCAGGCGGCGGCGGAGACCAGGGCGTCGAACAGGGCGCCGGGATCACCGGACGCGGCCGCCGCCGTCGCCAGGGCCTGCTTCACGCCGAGATGGCAAAAGGCCTCGCCATCCACCGTTTCGCCACCCCCGCCGTCCCAACCGGAGCGGGTCTCGCCATAGGCGCGAAACTCGGGGATCAGATCCTCGCGGCTGGCATAGACCAGGGAGCGGGCGAGACAGAGATAGATCGCGGGAGCGGCCTCCTCGCCCAGCGCGTCGACAAGCTGGCGCGCCTTATAGGTGTAGATCATCGCGTGGCCGAAATCCTGGTAGTGGGCCGCCGCCGCCCGGCTCATCGGGCCGTCCAGGGCCGCGGCGCCGGCGTCCGACGCCAAGGCACCCCGGACCAGGGCCATGGCGCCGGCCTCATCCTCGTTCTCGATCGCCAGCACCAGCGCGTCGGGGTCGAAATCGCGCGTGCCCTCGGGGAAGGGAAAGCTCCGCCAGCGCAGGCTGTCCCAACAGAGATGGCCGACGATCTCCACCAAGGGCGCGAGTTCCAGGGCCGGGTCCCCGCCCGCCAGGCGGTCGCGCAAGGCCAGCCAATCGGGCGCGGCCGCGAAGGCGTGGGTGGTGCCGTATTCGAAGCGCTGGTGGGTCCAGTCGATGGCATGGCGGACCGCGTCCAGGGGATCGCCGCCGGCCTTGATCAGCCGCGCGATCTCGCGAGCCATGCGGTCATATTCGTGGTCCTCGAAACTGTCGTGGAGATTCTCCAAGGCCGCCTCGATCCGCCGCGCCGCCGGCGGATCGGCGACATCGAGCCAGATCACGCCGTCGCGGATCTCCACCGGATAGCGCCGTAGCGCATCGCCGCCGACCAGGGTTTCGCCGGAGATCAGGTCGAACTTCCAGTTATGCCAATTGCAGGTGAGGACGCAGGCGCCGGTATCGCTCGCCACGGAACCCTCCATCAGCGGATATCCCTCATGCGGACAACGATTGTTGCAGGCATGGACCGCGTCCTCGGTGCGGACCAGCAGGATCTGCTTGCCGGCGGCGCGCAGGATGCGGCGCGCGCCGATCTCGATCTCGTCCAGCGTCATCGCCTCGATCCAATTGGAAACGGTGTCGGCATTGGCGTTTGGAGCGGTGTTTCCGGTGATGGGTGGGGAAAGCTGTTCGACATGCGACACGGGTCATCCTCCCTCTGTTCGGGTGAGAGAGTGCCATGTTGAATTATTAAATCAAGAAAAATCTTTATAAAATAGACAAAGCCCTTAAACCCGCGCCTTCCAGCACGGCCTTGGCGGTATCGGTATAGTCTCCATCCGCCGTGTGCAGCACGGTGCCGGCCTCCATGCGCGCCGGTGACGAAACGCCCTTGCGGGCCTGAACAATCACCCGTTTGGCGGGTCTGCCCTGTTTCGGCCAAAGCGGATGAATGGTGATCTCGCCGAACCCGTCGCTGAGTTCCGAGATAATCCGGTCAAGCCGATCCGCGCGATGGATCATCGCGACCCGCCCCTTTGCCTTGAGAGCGCGGGCGGCGGCGGCGATCCAGGCGGCGAGATCCCCGAGTGCCTCGATATTCGCCGACCGCCGCGCCGGCTCGGGAGAAGCGGTGGCCGTGCCGGCTTGCAGATAAGGCGGGTTGCAAACCACCAGATCGAAACTCTGGGGAGGGATATCGGCGGGCGGCGCGGTGATGCTTCCCTGGTGGATCTCCAGACAATCCTCGACATGGTTCGCGGCCGCGTTTCGGCGCGCCAGCGCGACCAGGTCCGCGTCCAGCTCAAGCCCAGTGACGGTAATACCGGCCTTCCGCGCCAGCAGACACAGCGCGACGGCGCCGACGCCGCAACCGAGATCCAACAACCGGGCGCCGGCTTTCGGCTCCACGGCGGCGGCGAGCATCACCGGGTCGATCGCCGCGCGATAGCCCTCCCGAGGCTGCCATAGCGTCACTTTGCCCGCGAGCAAGGCGTCCCGCGTCGTCTCGGGCGTGGAACCGGTATCAGCGGATATCGAGTTTCTCACCGGCGTCCTCGAGAATTCGGCGGGCCTCGTCGTGATCATCTGCGCTGACCACAAGCCGCCGGGGAATGGCGTTGCCGCTGCCTTCCAGGATGCTCATGTGATTGTCCAGGATCACCGCCTCGATCCCGCCGTCCTTCAAAAGCGCGATCAAGAAGGACAGGTGGACGATATCGGTGGTGCGAAGCAGTTCCTTCATGATCCCATCCGATAAAACGTCGTATATCACATGCGGCCAGGGGCCGCGTGGGAAACGCCAGGGTTGACCGCCAGGGTTGACCGGTGGAAAACCAGTCCTATTCTGCCGTGTGGGGAATCGTCAAGGTGAACGGAGTAGGGTTTTGGCGGCGATAGTCGAGTTCAAGAAAAACGATGCCGAGCCGAAGGCGTCGTTGGAGCCGCTATTGCGGCTGGTTCGCGCCGACCTGGACAAGGTCAACGCGACGATCCTCGAACATATGCAAAGTCCGGTGCATCTCATCCCGCAACTGGCGGGACACCTGATCGCCGCCGGTGGTAAACGCCTGCGTCCGATGCTGACCCTCGGGGCGGCGGCGCTCTGTGGCTATGGCGGCGACCGGCATGTGCGGCTCGCGGCTTGCGTCGAGTTCATCCACACCGCGACCTTGCTGCATGACGATGTGGTGGATGAAAGCGATCTTCGGCGCGGCCAGGAATCCGCCAACGCGGTCTGGGGTAACCAGGCCAGCGTGCTGGTCGGTGATTTTCTGTTCAGCCGCTCCTTCGAGCTCATGGTCGCGGACGGCTCGCTCCAGGTGCTGAAGATCCTGTCCAGCGCGTCGGCGGTGATCGCCGAGGGCGAGGTGCAGCAGCTGATCACCACCAATGACACGGCGACCGGCGAGACCGCCTATCTAGAGGTCATCCAGTCGAAGACCGCCGCGCTCTTCGCCGCCGCCGCCCGAATCGGCGCCGTCGTCGCGGGTCGGCCCAAGGCCGAGGAAGACGCGCTGGAGGCCTTCGGCACCAATCTGGGAGTTGCCTTCCAACTGATCGACGACGCGCTGGACTATTCCGCCAAACAGGCGGAACTGGGCAAGACCGTCGGCGATGACTTCCGCGAGGGCAAGATTACCCTGCCGGTGATCCTGGCCTTTCGCCGGGGCACCGAGGAGGAACGCACCTTTTGGCGCCGCTGTTTGGAGAATCTGGATCAGCACGACGGTGACCTGGCGCGGGCTCAGGAACTGATCCAGCGCCACGGCGCGCTGGCCGACACGGTGGCCCGGGCCCGGCACTACGCGGCGATCGCCCGTGACGCGCTCGGCCTGTTTCCCGATGGCGAGCCCAAGCACGCGCTGACCGAGGTCGTCGATTTCTGTGTCGAGCGGGCCTACTAGACCGATTCCGTAAAGACCAGAAACGTCTAGGCGGGCCTATCGCTTCGCCGCTTCCGCCGCCCCACTTGTACTGGCGGCTGTCTGGTTAAACAGCAATGCCCGTTCTTCGTCGGTCGGCGGCGCCTGGCGGCGGAAATCCTTGCCGAGATCGACCGCGCGTTGCACCGCCGGGCGGTCCTTCACCGCCTTGCGCCAACGGGTCACGTTGGGAAAGGCCTCCAGCGAGGCGCCGAGCGGCTTCGCGATCAGCACCCAGGGCCAGCAAATCATATCGGCGATCGAATACTCATCTCCGAGGATATAGTCCCGTCCCTCCAGCCGTCGCTCGAGTACACCGACACAGCGGTCATATTCATTGGCGTAACGGGTATGCGAGTAGGGGTGCTCGCCCGGCGCGTAGTTCACGAAATGGCTTAGCTGACCCGCCATCGGCCCCTGATTGCTGGTCTGCCAGAACAGCCATTCCAGCGCCTCCTTGCGGCCGCGCGCGTCGCTGAGGATGAAACGGCCGGTCTTTTCGGCGAGATAGAACATGATGGCGCCGGACTCGAACACCGTGATCGGCTCGCCCTCGACATCATGGTCGACAATGGCCGGCATCCGATTATTCGGGCTGATCGCGAGAAACGCCGGCTTGAACTGGTCACCCTTGCCGATATTGACCGGGTGGGTGGTGTAGGGGATGCCGAGTTCCTCGAGCAGGATCGCGACTTTCCAGCCGTTCGGTGTCGGCCAATAATAGAAGTCCAGCATTGCGTTTACTCCGCCGCTTGGCTGTTCGCGCCGCCGCCGATCACGCCGTCGGCCGCGAGCTTGGTGATGGTGTCCTCGTCATATCCCAATGCCCGCATGGCGTCCTCGGTGAATTCGCCGAGCCTTGGAGCGCCTCGGGTGATCTCGGGCGGGGTGCCGGAGAATTGCGCCGCCGGCCGGGCCTGGCGCAGTCGCCCGGCATCCGGATGGTCGTATTCCTTGACCGTTTCGTTCGCCTGGATCTGCGGGTGATGCATCACGTCGCGGCGGCGCAGAATCGGGGCCGAGGGCACGTCGGCGGCCTCCAAGACCTCAAGCCATTCCTCCGCCGTCCTGGTCAACAAAGCCTCCTGGGTCAGCGCGAGGCGGTCGTTGATATTCGCGTGCCGGAGCGCCGGGGTCAGGAACCGTGGATCCTCGAGCCATTCGGGATGGCCGAGGGCGTTGGCGAGGTTGTTCCACTGCTTGTCGGTATTGACCGCGACGCTGATATAGCCGGTCTTGGTCTCGTAGATCAGGTCGATGAAGCTCTGGGCCATCTCCTGGGGGAACTCGCCGCCGACGAAGGTCTGGCTGGCCATGTCCGAATGCCAAAGGAAGTTCACCACGCTGTCGAGCATCGAAAGCCGGATATGCTGACCCTTGCCGGTACGCTCGCGCGACAGCAAGGCGGCGGTGATCGCCTGGGCCGCCATGACGCCGGTCAGCTTGTCCGGAACAATGGTCCGCACCAGCCTCGGCCGCGCCTCGTCCGAGCCGCCCTGGATCGTGGTCAGCCCGGAGAGCGCCTGGACCAGCGGGTCGTAGACTGGGCGCTGGGCAAACGGGCCGCGATCGCCGAAGCCGCTGATCGAGACATAGATGATCTCCGGCGCGATCGCGCGCACCACGTCCTCGCCGAGGCCGATCCGCTCGATCACGCCGGGCCGCATGTTCTGCACGAACACGTCGGCGCCCTCGAGCAGCTTCTTCACCAGATCCATGCCGCGCGGGTCCTTGGTGTTCACCGCGACCGACCGTTTGGAACGGTTGTTGTTCAGGAACGAGGCGGAGAACCCGCCCTGCCGGTTCGACATGGCACGGGTGAAGTCACCGCCGCTCGGATTCTCGACCTTGATCACCTCGGCGCCTTGATCGGCCAGCATCATCGTGGCCAACGGCCCCGAGATCACGCTGGTCATGTCGATCACGCGAAATCCGTCGAGTGGTCCGGGCATCGGGAACTCCGTTCAAGGGTCGGCATCGCGGGCAAAGGTGAGCAATCCCCGCCCTCGGCGCAACCCCCGCGTCGCGATGGCAGCCGTGCCGAGGTTTCACGAATGGGCAGGTGGGAGAGGTTTGGGCTATCACCCGCGCCTTCGTCCTGGTGAAAGGCAGGACCTCGCGATGGGCGCCCCGAGCGGCGGACTCTCGGCCTTGTGGTCCATG
>JAYOIK010000114.1:6071-7667 GCA_038118725.1 Alphaproteobacteria bacterium
GCGGCGGACTCTCGGCCTTGTGGTCCATGCCATGAGGCCCTGCCTTACGCCAGGGCGACGGGAGATGTATCGGAACTAGCCCGGCGCTTGCGGAAACGCTCCGTCGTCCTGGCGCAAGGCAGGACCCCGCGATGGGTGCTCTTGGCGGCGGACTCTCGACCTTGTGGTCCATGCCAAGAGGCCCTGCCGTGCGCCAGGGCGACGCTTGGGGGGATACGGCGCCCTCCGCGCGATGCTCGGGGAATCAGAGCCGTGATGCGGGCATGGCTTGACCCTTGGTGGCGGGCTGGCAAGATCGCGCGGCCATTGCATCTCAACGATATCGGCGGGGAAAGACGACATGTCCAAGGCGTTCGAGGGAATTCGTGTCCTGGATCTGAGCCAGGTTCTAGCCGGGCCGTCCTGTGGACAGCATCTGGCCTTGCTCGGCGCCGATGTGATCAAGATCGAGCCGCCGTCGGGCGGCGATCAGATGCGCGACCGGGTCCTGTCGAGCCGGCTGGCGCCCCAGGGCATGGCCGCCGCCTTCCTGACCATGAATATCGGCAAGCGGAGCCTGGCCCTCGACATCAAGTCAGAGCGCGGCAAGGCGGTGCTGTTCGAACTGATCAAGGGGGCCGACGCGATCTTGCATAATTTCCGGGCCGGCGTGGTCGACCGTCTGGGGTTGGACTATGACAGCGTGCGGGCGGTCAATCCGGGTATCGTCTATACGGTGATCAGCGGTTTCGGGCGCACCGGCCCCAAGGCGGCGGACCCGGCCTATGACGGCGCGGTGCAGGCGGCGTCCGGCATGATGGCGAATAACGGCTCGCCGGAAAGCGGGCCGCTGCGCACCGGATACATGCCGGTGGACCTGATGACCGGCATGACGGCCGCCTACGCGACGACGGCGGCGCTGCTGCGCAAGCACCGTACCGGCGAGGGACAATTGGTCGACGTGGCGATGCTTGACTGCGCCATCGTTCTGCAATCCGCCAATCTCTCGCGTCACATCGTCGACGGCGTCGAGGATTCCCGGATCGGCAACCAGTCCGTCGCCGGTGTCCCCACCGCCAGCAGTTTCCCGACCAAGGACGGCTCGATGCTCTCGGCGGCGATCATGCCCAACCACGTGAAGGCGCTGTTCGAGGTGATCGGGCTGGCCGAGCTGCTCGACGATCCGAAATACGCCGGACGCGAGGCGCTGATCGCCAACAAGGAAGAGGTTCAGGCGCGTATCATCGAGGCCTTGAAGGCCGACACGGCGGAGAACTGGGAGACAAAGCTGGTCGCCCAGGGCGTGCCGATCGCCAAGATCAATTCCATGGCCGAGGTGCTGGAACTCGAGCAGCTCAAGCACCGCAACGTGCTCACCCCGATCCCCCGACCCGAGGGCATCGACGAGGATTTCCGGATGATCGGCGCGCCCTTCGTCAACGATGTCGACGGCCCCGAGGCCACCCGCCCCCCGCCACGCCTCGGCCAACACAGCCGCGAGCTGCTGGCCGATCTCGGCATCGCCGCGGAAGAGGTCGGGGCGATGATCACCGACGGTGTAGTCGGCGCGGGGTGAGGGAGGGCTTTACTGGTCCCACAACTCCCGTCGCCCTGGCG
>JAYOIK010000114.1:7767-11022 GCA_038118725.1 Alphaproteobacteria bacterium
CCGTCGCCCTGGCGCACGGCAGGGCCTCTTAATCGGCCACGTAGTCCAGCAATTGCCGCCGAGAGCCAACTTCCGCGAGGTCCTGCCTTTCGCCAGGACGACCGTGGCTGTTGGGTGCGAACGCGCCGGTCAGGCCGGCACCCAGCTCGGTGCCTCGCCGTCATAGAGCGGGCCGGGATTGCCGCGGATGGTGGTGCGCCACATCCGGCGCTGGTGGGTCTCGGCGTCGAACCAGGTGGCCGAGTGGATCATCGAGCGATTGTCATAGATCACCAGGTCTCCCTCGTCCCAGTCATGGGCATAGGTGAAGCGAGGGTCGGTATAGTGGCTCATCAATTCGTAGAGGAGCCGCGCGCCGTCGCCGTCGACGCCTTTCTCCATGCCCTCGAAGGGGCCGTCGATCCAATCCATTTGCCCGGCCTCGCAGAGATAGAGCGCGCGCTGGCCGGTGACCGGATGGACGCGGACCACCGGCTGGCGTTGCGGCAACTCATGCGGCTTGAGCGGGTCCGGCGTCTCGCCGGCGCGGACCGCGTATTCGGCTCGGCCGCGGCCCGGCGCGACATGGATGCCGATCAGCGGCTCGATGCATTCCTTCATGGATTCGCTCAAGGCCTCGTAGGCGCCGATGCCGTCCGCGTAGAGGGTTTGGCCCTGACCCTTGGGCGCCGGGGTTTCGGCATAGAACAGCGAGATATCCGGCGGTGGACGGCGAAAGCTCTGATCGGTGTGCCAACCCCGGCGATGCGGGAACTGTACCGGTAGCGCGCCCTCGGCGGTCAGCGGCGGCTCGGGCCGCGCCGGTACACGGGCCACCGCGGGTGGGATGTTCGAGACCAGCAAGATCTCCGGCACCTCCACATGCACGTCGTGGCGCTTGCTCAGGGTGTGGCGATAGTCCTCGACCTCGGGCCCGAACAGCTTGCTAAGCCGGACCAAAAGCCGCGGCTCGGCGCTGATCGCGTGCATGCCCTTGAGCAGCAGAAAACCATGCGCGGCGTAGAACGCTTCCAGCAAGGCATCGGGCGCGGCCTCGGCGGCGGCGATCGCGGCCTCCGCGTCACCGCTCCTGGGAAAGTCGACGATCCCGCCGAAACTGGCGCCGGGCAGGGGGCGGATCTGGAAATCTTGCTTGTTCGCGGGCATTGGGGATCCTGATCTATCCGGGAGAGCGCGCCAAGGGTAGCGCGTTCCTTGTGCTAATCAATGGGGAACCATGGGAGGGGCGACGCTCCTCGCGCTGGTTTCACCACGATTCCACGCCGTTTCATCCATGCCGCGACCAACTCCCGTCGTCCTGGCGTACGGCAGGGCCTCGAACCGGGCCACGTGATCCTACAATCGCCGCCGAGAGCCAACTCCCGCGAGGTCCCGCCTTTCGCCAGGACGACGGTGGCTACTCATTGCCACGACCAACGGAATGACTGGGCATCGGCTCGGGACTGTCCGCCCGGCACCGTGATTGATATATGATCCAGCGAGACTCGTAACATTCGCACGCCAAGGGAACAGCGCATGACCGACACCGCCGCGATTGGGTGTGATTGGGGGACCAGCAGTCTGCGCGCCTATCGGCTGGGCGTCGATGGCGCCCTGCTGGAACGGCGCGAGGCGGCGCGGGGGATCATGACGATCGACGACGGCGCTTTCGAGGCGGCCTTCGAGGAGGCGCTCGGCGATTGGCTGGACCGGGCCGAAAGCGTGCCGGTGATCCTGTCCGGCATGATCGGCAGCCGTCAGGGTTGGCGCGAGGCGCCGTATCTGGCCTGTCCCGCCGACGTGGCGGATCTCGCCTCGGCGTTGCTGGCGTTGGATCTGGCGCGCGGGCGGCGGATCTGGATCGCGCCAGGCCTTTCGCATCGAGACTCGGGCGGCACGCCGGACGTGATGCGCGGCGAGGAGGTGCAGATCCTCGGCGCCCTCGAGGGACTGGGTGACGCGCCGGCCTTGGTGTGTCTGCCGGGAACCCATTCCAAGTGGGCACGGGTCGAGGACGGGCGGGTGCTCGGTTTCGCCACCCATATGACAGGCGAGGTTTTCGAGGCGGTTCGGGATCACACGATCCTCGGGCGGATGATCGACGCCGCCGCGTGGGACGACGCGGCGTTTCTGGCCGGGATTGAGCGATCCGGAGAGCCCGGCGGGCTGCTCGGCCAGCTTTTCGGCGTGCGCGCCAAGGGCCTGTTCGGCGAACTCGACGAGAAGACGGCGGGCGCGTATCTGTCGGGCCTGACCATCGGCCATGAATGCCGGGCCGCGCTGGCCGGCGGCGAGGCCGCGGAGATCGCCCTGATCGGCGCCGGTCGCCTGGTGGGACTCTATGCCAAGGCCTTGGAGCATCTCGGCCATGCCACCCGAACCCTGCCCTCGGATGTCGCCGCGATAGGACAGTGGCGCTTGGCCCAAGCCCTCGTCGCGAAACCGGACCTCTAATTGGAGATAAGTCATGAGCGCCCTGACCCCCTGGCTCGAGGCCTGTCCCTTGGTGGCGATCCTGCGCGGTGTCGAGCCGGACGAGGCGGTCGCGATCGGCGCGGCGCTGGTCGAGGCCGGATTTCGCATCATCGAGGTTCCGCTCAACTCTCCAAACCCGTTGGAGAGCATCCGGCGGCTTGCCGAGCGGTTCGGCGACAAGGCCCTGATCGGCGCCGGGACCGTGCTTGACCCAGCCTCGGTCCAGGGGATCGCCGAGGCCGGTGGGCGGTTGATCGTCATGCCTCATGCCGGCGGCGACGTGGTACGGGCCGCCAAGTCGCGTGGACTGCTCGCGGTTCCGGGTTTCGCCACCCCGACCGAGGCTTTCGCCATGCTGGACGCGGGCGCCGATGCGCTCAAGCTGTTCCCGGCCGAGGCCAGCGGCCCACCGGTGCTGAAGGCGATGCGGGCGGTGCTGCCGAAAACCGTGCCTGTATTGCCGGTGGGGGGGATCACACCGGAAAAGATGGCTGGCTATCTGGAGGCCGGCGCGAACGGCTTCGGGCTCGGCTCCGCCCTCTACAAGCCGGGGATGAGCGCGGACGAGGTCGGCGGAAACGCCGGACGGTTTATCGAAGCGCTGACCACTTAAGCCGCGCGACGCTCAAAAAAGGCGTTTGTCGGGTTTCACCAAACCCGAACCAATGAACAGGGAACCACTCCGTGGTTCCGAATGAGTTGTGAATTCGTCTCCAGCATCTCGACCTGGAGTACGACTTACGACTGAAACTCCATCACTTAGCGATTCCGATTGAATCGATCGTGCTCTAGAGCAGGTTC
>JAYOIK010000115.1:0-10711 GCA_038118725.1 Alphaproteobacteria bacterium
GTTCCGGTCCTTCTCGTGGATCTTGTAGGGCACCACGAAGGACTGAGCTTCATTCACCGTCACGAAGGATTTGAAGTAGCTGCGCTCGCGTAGGTCCATGACGTAGTAGTTGATCGACATGACCTTCTTGGCGTCGATATGCGCCCGATTAAAGGCGTAATCCGTCCAAACGGGCTTCTCGAGGTTGACCGGCTCCGCCTCCAAGCTGGCGATCGCGGCATTCAGCGCCCGGCGCGCCTCGTCCCGCTTTCCGTTCATGATCCCCGCGTGGATCATCGCCGGGATAAGGCCACAGCCGATGCATCCGGTCGAGGCGCGTATCTCGACCTGCTGCATGTTCGCCTGAGCGGTCTGAACGGCGATCTGGCGGGTGGTTCGCGCCGGGTTCGGCTCATACCGGACGCCGGACTGATATTGCGACGAAACCTTGTCCTGGCTGGCGACCCGTCGGAAGGATTTGGCGACGGCGACATCAAGGACGACCAGATAATCCAGACGGTCCGAGCCGACTTCGCTCAGGGCCTCGTCCAGGTTCGCCTTGCCGGCATCCACCGGCAGATCGATGTCGATCGACGGTGGGAACTCGATCTGCCCCTCCTTGAGTAGGGTGCGGCTGGTGATCTCGACAAAACGGATGCGCGGCTCCTCAAGCCTCGCGGGTTCGATACCCAACTCCCTGGCCTTGGCATAGGCCGCGAGGATGTGATCCAGCGTCGGTCTTCCGCCCCCGGCCTCGCTATCCAGCAAGGCCTGGAAACCACCGGAAGACGCGTCCTCGCGCTGCTCGCGGGACAACCGATCCCCGAACTTCGCGAGGAACGCCGCGACCTTCTCCGGCCCCTGGCTCTGGAGTTTCGGCATCAGGGCGGGCATGGCCGCCTCAAGCGTTGCCGGCACCGAAAGCACGACCGGGTAGAGCGCGAAGAATTCACCCGAGCCGGCGTGATCGAAAGCCGTGAACGCCTCGGGCGCGGACTCCTTAATCCGCCTCTCGAGATCGCTTATGGCGCTGCTCAGCCGCTCCTTGGCCGGCTCGTGGGCGGAAGCTTCCTCGGCGATGATCGGCTCGTTATCCGCCGCCTTCAGTTCGGTTTGAGCGTCCGCGATCGCCTGCTTGACCTCTGGCCATTGCTTCGGCGCTGCCGGCCAGACGATAGCCTCCACCGACTTCGCGGCGGTTTCCAGGGCGGGAATTCGCTGGCGCGCCAAGGCGTCCCCCGCCGCGCGAAGCCCGGTCACGATCGCCGCGTCGTCGCGATTCTTGTCGAAATGGGCGCTTTCCTTGCGATAGAGCGCCGCCACCTGGTCCCATTGCTTTTTTGCGACCAACTCCTTGAGATGATCGCCCTGATCCCAAAACACCGAATAGGACGGCGTCCCACCACCACCGCTAACCGGGTTAAACGAAACCGATCCGTCGGGCCCCGTGGTCTGACAAGCCGCGAGAAAAAACGTCAACGCCGCCGCGTGGCATATTCGCGAGACCCTCATGCCCGGTCTCCTTCCGTCAATTCAAGGTTCGTTTGATTTGTCCGGTCCCGCCGCTGGAAGAGGCAGGCACCGGCGCGTTCCCGCCCGCGGGTGCCGCTTGCCCGCCGGCGCCTCCGCCGCTGACGAGAACACCGCCGTGACGCTCGACCTCTCGGGTGAGCTTCTCCAGCCAGTCGAAGTATCGCTCGCCGCCTAGCGGCAGGGAATTGTCCACGACAACCGAGACCGATTCGGTCATATCAGCGGTGTAGTACTTCCACCCTGATTGATTCGGGCCCAGCAACTGCGCCCAGATCGCGTGCTCGCCGGGCCCAATATCAGGACGCACGGTTCCAACCACATCACGTAGCTCGGCGCTTTCGAAGAGGTTTTTCTTGACCACGACCTCATGAAAGAACGAAAGAGCGCGATGGCTAACCGCCGCGATGTAGTCCACCACCTCGGGAGCCGGTGTGCCTGTATTGATCATCCCCCGCGCTCTAAGATCCGCATCCGACGGAATAAAGACCGTCACACGTCCGCCATAGGGGGTCGGGACGGGTTCTATTTTCGCGAGAATTGCATCCATCTGCGCCCGTTGCGCGGCGAGCGCCTCCGCCGAGGATTGATAGGTTTGCCCGCCCAGCGTGAACACCGTTGGCGCGCATGCATAAAGCGGGAACATGACGCATGCTAAAAGGATTATGATTATTTTTAACATAATTAACTCATATATTTTTTGCTTCGTTCTGATTATATGATTCAAAAAATATCCTATCAATCAAAGCTCCGTGTCAAAGAATTTTCAGCCCAGCGTCCCCACGGAAATTCCGGAAGGAAATCCATGGGCATGCAATCCTCTCGGGAAATTCACGCGAATTCCTCTAACGAACCATCGCCACGGTGATGATGCTTTTCCCTCCCCTCGCTGTTTTTTTGCGCACGGGCCCGGCGCTCGCATAGAGTCACCGATGCCACATCCGGGCGGCGAAAAAGCGATTGGGAAATCGGAGTAGAGAATGGCTGAAACAACCACCTTGGAATTCGACTATATCGTCGTCGGCGCCGGATCGGCCGGGTCCGTGGTCGCCAATCGGCTCTCCGCCGATCCCAAGAACAAGGTACTCCTGCTGGAAGCCGGCCCGGCGAGCCATTTCTGGTCGCGCATTCCCATTGGCTACGCCAAGCTGATCAACAACCCCGCCGTCAATTGGATGTATTCGGGCGAGCCCGAGGAGAGCACCGGCGGTCGCCGTCTTTATGTGCCGCGCGGCAAGATGCTCGGCGGGTCGAGCTCCATCAACGGCCTGGTCTTCGTGCGAGGCCAAGCCCGCGACTACAATACCTGGGCGCAGATGGGCAATCGCGGCTGGAGCTACGACGACGTCCTGCCGTTCTTCAAGAGCATCGAATCCTACGAAGGCGACGGTGATGATGAGTACCGCGGCCGCAACGGGCCGCTTCGGGTAACAGACCCGGACGAGACGGGTCCCCTATACGATCACATCATCCGGGCGGCGGGCGAGGTCGGGATCCCGCACAACCGCGACTATAACGGCGCCTCCCAGCACGGAATCTCGATGAGCCAGGCGACCATCGCCGGCGGCCGCCGGATGAGCACCGCGCATAGCTTTCTGGATCCGATAAAGTCCCGCTCGAACCTCAAGATCCAAACCGACGCGCTTTCCGAGGGGCTGATCCTGGAGGGAAAACGGTGTGTCGGGGTCCGCTACTCGGTCAATGGCGCCCCGCGACAGGCCAAGGCGAACCGCGAGGTTGTTCTCTGCGCGGGCTCGATCAATTCGCCCCAATTGCTGGAACTGTCGGGCATCGGCCAACCAGACCGCTTGAAGGATCTCGGAATCGAGGTCAGACACGCGCTTGGGGGCGTCGGAGAAAATCTGCGGGACCACTACGCGCCGCGAACCCGCTGGTATATCGGCGCGCCGGGCGTGACCTACAACGACAAGGGCCGCGGGCTCGGGATGGTGTGGCAGGCCCTCAGATATGTGTTCACCCAGAAAGGCATGATGGGTATCCCCGCGGCGCCGTTGCGCGCCTTCGTCAAGTCACGCGAGGGCCTTGAGGACCCGGACGTTCTGCTGGGTTGGGTACCTCTGCTGTACGAACCGGGCTACAAGCTTTCCAAGAAATCGGGAGTGACCTGCTACGCCCATGTCATGCGCCCCGAGAGCACGGGAAGCATCCATTTGACCTCCGCCGATCCGACGGCGCCACCGGCGATCCGATTCAATTTCCTGTCCACGCAGTCGGATATCGACGTCTCGATTGCCGCGATCCGGATCGCCCGGGCGGTGATGACCGCGCCGGCGATGAAGCCGCTGGACGTCACCGAGGTTCTACCGGGCGAAAACCTGACGACCGATGCCGAGATCCTCGGTTGGATCAAGGAATATGGCGAGACCACCTACCATCCCGTCGGCACCTGCAAGATGGGCAGCGACCCGATGGCGGTCGTGAACAACGAGCTTCGGGTCCACGGTATTGAGGGCCTGCGCGTCGCCGACGCCTCGATCATGCCCACCCAGATCTCCGGCAACACCAACGCGCCGTCGATCATGATCGGTGAGAAATGCGCGCATATGGTGCTCGCCGCGGCCTAGGCGCTTGATTGGGAGATTTCGATGGCCCCCTCATTCACCGTGGAAATCGAAGACGTTGAGTACGCGCGCCCGGACGACAAGGCGCTTTTGGCGCGGCTATATAGACCGCAAGGTCCGGGCCCCTTCCCCGCTGTTGTCGAGGTTCATGGCGGCGCCTGGACGTCGAATGACCGCCTGACCAACACGCCGATCCATAAGCCCCTCGCGGAGAGCGGTGTCGTTGTCATGGCGATTGATTTCCGCATGCCCCCCGACGCTGGCTATCCCGCCGCCCTGCAAGACATCAACACGGCGATCCGCTGGCTGAAATCCAATGCCGAGAGCCTCGGCTCCCATGCAGGGCTCGTCGGGCTGCTCGGCACCTCCAGCGGCGGTCATCAGGCGATGTTGAGCGCGCTTCGTCCCGATGATCTGAGTTTTACTCCGGAGGGCGCGAACCTCGACGTCGACGCCAAGGCCGCCTTCGTCGCGCTCTGCTGGGCGGTGCTCGACCCGCTTGCCCGCTATCGGATGGTTCAGGAAAAGGGCATTCAACGGCTCATCGACGCCCACCACGCCTATTGGCCGTCGGTGGAAGCGATGGAGCAAGGCAATCCCCAGATGATCCTGGAGCGCGGCGAACAGTCTGAACGTCCACCGGTGCTGCTGTTACAGGGAACCAAGGACGATAATCTCACCCCGGACATGGCCGATCGCTTCGCCGCCGCCTACCGCGCCGGCGGCGGTGAAATCACCCTGGAGAAATTCGAGGGTGAGCCGCACGCCTTTGTCGGCAAGGATCCGGACTCGCCTGCGTCGCGCCGCGCCATCGAGATGATCATCGGCTTCGTTCACACAAAGGCCGGCACGACCCGTTAGTCGCCCCTCCGCATGGCTCGCCAGACCCGTTCCGGCGTCGCGGGGCCGTGAAAGCGGGTTACGCCGAGCGGTGCCAGGGCATCGACGATGGCGTTGGCGATCGCCGGCGGCCCGGCGACGACGCCGGCCTCTCCGCATCCCTTCACCCCCAGCGGGTTCGTGGTACAGCGCGTCGGGTTGAAGGCATGGTCATAGAACGGAAGGTCGTCCGCCCTCGGCATGGCGTAGTCCATGAAGCTCGCCGCCAGGGGCTGACCATGATCGTCATGCGCGGTTCGCTCCATCAGGGCTTGTCCGATCCCCTGGGTGATCGCGCCATGCGCCTGGCCTTGGGCGATGGTCGGGTTGACCACGACGCCATAGTCGTCGACCGCCGTGTACCCCGCGATCTCGACCGCCCCGGTCTCGCCATCGATCTCGATCTCCACCACATGCGCCCCGTTGGGGAACGTCATCCAGTCACGGGTCCAGGCATGATAGGTATCGAGCGGCTTTCCATTCGCCCGCGCCCGCGCGGCCACATCCAAAAGGCCGATCGAGCGATCGGTGCCCGCGACGATGAAGGAGCCATCCTCGAACCGGATGTCGTCGGCGGCGGCCTCCAGCGCCTCGCCGGCGATCGGCTTCGCCTTGGCGATGATCTCCTCGACCGCGCGAAAGATCGCGGTACCGGCCATGTAGGTTGAGCGCGAGCTACCATGACCGCCGCCCATGGGAATGAGGTCGGTGTCGCCCTCGCGAAGCAGAACCAACGCATCATCCACGCCGAGGAGCGAGCCGACGATCTGTGGGAAGGTCGTGTGATGCCCCTGGCCGATGGTCTGGGTGCCGGTAAACAGGGAGATCGTTCCGGCTTCGTCGAAACGGATCTCCACGTTTTCATGCGGCGAGCCCCCCGTGCCTTTAATGTGATAGGCGAAACCGAGTCCTCGAAGCTTCCCGCGCGCCTCGCTTTCACGCTTTCGCGCCGGGAAGCCGGCGACATCCGCGCGCTCCAGGGCCATGTCCAGGGTTTCCGCGAAGGCGCCGCTATCGACGGTCTCGCCGAGCGCGTTGGTGAAGGGCATCGCCTCGCGCGGCACCATGTTCATCCGGCGCAGCTCCGCGGAATCGAAACCGCATTGCCGCGCCGCCGCGTCGATCAGACGCTCAATCACCATGTTCGCCTCGGCATAGCCCGGCGCCCGGGTGACGCCGTTCGGGGTTGTATTCGTGAGGACCGCCTTGATGTCGAGCGCGATCGCCGGGATTCGATAGACGGTCCCCGGCAGATGCGCGTAGAGCACGGTTTCCACAACCCCCATCGAGGCCACGAGATAGGCGCCGAGATTGGCCGCGCTTTCGACCCGCAGCGCCAAAAACCGGCCTTCCGCGTCGAGCGCGAGTCGGGATGTCGAGTGGTGGTCGCGGGCCTGATGATCACTCAGGAACCCTTCCGAACGACTGGCGCTCCATTTCACGGGGCGACCCAATCTCCGCGCGGCCCAGGCAACCAACGGGTATTCCGGATAGGGATAGTTCCGGGTACCGAACCCGCCGCCGACGTCCGGCGCCACGAAACGCACCCGATCGGGTTCCATATCCAGCGCGGCCGCGGTCGCGTCGCGGATCAAATGCAGGTTCTGGGTCGCGATATGCAGTACATAACGTCGCTCCTCGCCATCCCAGACACCGACCAGGCCGCGCGGCTCCATCGGGTTCGTTACGATCCGGTGATTGTGGAGCGACAGCTCGACCACATGCGCGGCGCTCTCGAACGCCACGTCGACCGCCGCGCGATCACCGGCTTGCCAGCGCACACAGACATTGCCGGGAACGCCAGGAGCGAGCGCGGGCGCGTCCGTCGCTAAAGCCTCGTCCGGCGCGATGACGCTGGCCAAGGGCTCGTACTCAATGGCCACCAGATCCGCCGCGTCGAGGGCCTGATCCAAGGTTTCCGCGATAACCATGACAACCGCCTCTCCGACATGTCGAACAACTTGTTCGGCCAAAAGCGGCTGCGGAAGGAACGCGAAGGGTTCCCCGGTCTTGGGATTGGCTTGAACCGTCGGCGCCAGCGGCTTCAGCCCGTCTCGCGACACGTCCCGGCTGTCGAGAACGGCCCATACGCCCGGGGCCGCGCGGGAAGCAGACAGGTCGATTTCCAAGATTCGCGCATGAGCGTGGGGCGAACGCACGAAGACCGCGTGTCCCAATCCCTCGAACCGAAGGTCGTCGAGATACGTCCCGCGCCCGGTCAGGAACGCCCCGTCCTCGCGGCGCGTCGGGGCGTCGCCGATCCGATTGGAAGCGCCTTGGCTATCGGCGCTCACCATTCGATTTCGCCCCCGTCAAAACGCAGGAACCGGCCCGACATCTCCGGCGTCAGACCGGCGATGACATTGCGTAGCCCCGAAACGCTCTCGCTAACGGGAATGCCGTTACCCTTGCGGGTCTCCGTCGCGACGGAACCCGGATGCATGACGACGGCGGTAATGCCGCGTGGCGCGAAGTCGATCGACACGCTCTTGGCCACCATGTTGAGCGCCGCCTTGCTGCAACGATAGGCGTAGTGCCCGCCCGAGCCGTTATCGCCGATAGACCCCGAACGTGTGCCGATGAACACGATCACGCGTTTGTCGCTCGCCGCGACATGTTCCTCGAAGGCGGCGGCAACGTATGCGGGCGCCACGGCGTTGATCCGCATCACTCGGGTAAACTCGTCGATATCGGGAAGCATCAATGTCCCCGGGCCGTCCGGAGCGAATGTCGCGGCGTTGTTGATCAAAAGATCGATCGCCTCGCCGTCAAGCCGCGTCGCCAAGGCCTCGAGACCGGACTGGTCCGAAACATCCAGGCGGTGGAAAACAACAGCCGCGCCCAATGCTTCCAGCTTGGACCTGCTCGCGTCGTCCAGACAAATCGCATGAACCCGCCAACCATCGGCGGCATATTGGCGGGCCAACTCGAAGCCGATACCATAGTCGCACCCGGTAATCATCGCCGTGGCCATCACAGTCTCTCCTCTTGGCGTTTCACGCGTCGCTCGCAGTCTACACATCCATCCTTCCGCAAGGCACTCGCAATGACCACCGAAGCCATCACCGACATCATCCAGTTCTGGCATGGCCCGGCCCTGGACGGCCCCGATGCCGCGTTTGACCGGCGGGAGTGGTGGTACCGGGGCGGTACGCCGGTCGACGACGAAATCCGTGCCCGGTTCGGCGATCTGGTTGAGCGCGCCCGAAGCGGCGACCTTAAGGATTGGGGCGATACGTCCGAGGGAGCTCTGGCTCTGGTGATATTGTTGGATCAGTTCACGCGGAACTTGTATCGCAACACCGTAGACGCCTATTCCGGAGATGCGTTGGCCTTCGAGGTCATGGCGTCGGCGATCCGCCGGAACCTGGACAAGCCGCTTCATCCGGTCTCTCGGATCTGGCTCTACCATCCGTTTCATCATTCAGAGGACGTAACCGCCCAGGATACCGGGATCACCATGCTGAAGGCGCTGAAACGCCAAGGCCCGGCACCGTGGCGACCGTATATTCAGCGCAGCATCAAGGGCTGGACCCGACATCGCGACATCGTCGCGCGGTTCGGGCGCTTCCCGCATCGCAATCATGTCCTGGGCCGACCTTCGTCACGCAAGGAAGTCACCTTCCTGGCCAAGGAGGGAGAATCCTTCGGTCAAGGACCGGCGCGCCGGAAAGATCCACCGAAGAGCGAACCAATCCCACGCGACTGATCAGCTCTCCCGCTCTTCGACGACGACACGGCCCTCCGCTGGATAGACCGTCACTTTTTCGCCGTTCTTGATCAGTTTGGTCACGTCACCGGCCTCGAATCGATCCACCATCGCGAGATCCGCCAGCGCCGCGCCCTGGGCGAGAATCGTGTTCGCGGCGTTGAACAGGATCGCCTTGGGCACGATGCCGCGCGCCTTCATCTCATAGAGCATCCACGCGGTCGCGACGCCGCCCTTGGCCGTGTTCATGACCAGGATCTTGCCGTCGTAGGATTGCCCGGCCAGCGCATGCTGGGGCCGCGAGAAGACGCCCTTTATCCGATCAAGATCATAGCGGGCGGAGAAATTATCGCTGGCGACGAGAGCCTCGCCGGTCACCATCTCGCCGATACCGATATGACATTTCAGCTCCCGGGTTCTTGGTTTCGCGCTCATTCCGCGACCTCCCTGGCGACAACCTCCCCCGCCACCGCCGAGGCGATACAGGCTTCCATCGACGCCAGCGCCGGCTTGTAGCCGTAGCCTCCGAGAATATTCACGATCTTGGCCGAGTTCGACAACAGCCGGGTCCAGCCGTTGGCCTCGCCGATCTCTCGGGCGTATTGCTGATAAAAGCAGGTGCCCCGAAGCACCCGCGCGCCAAAGGTCTCGATCGTCGCGTTGAACCCCATGCGCTCTGAGTCCGAGTAGACCGTCGGCGAGGTGCAGACGATAACGTCGGTATCGGCATGCCGGCGCCTTCCCTCGCAAAGCATCGCCACATCGCGCATTTCAACGATGGAAAGCTGGGGCGCCGCGAACACCACGACATCGACTTTCTCTCCCATCCCGCCGAAGTCCGAGCGCAGGGCATCCATGTCGGACGCGGTGATTTCCCTGGCCGAGAGGGTTTCGCCGCCCACGGCGGCCAAACTCGGAGCCTCGGGCGTGATGCCGACGATGTGGAACAGCGGCGTCGAGCCGTGGCTGGCCATGGCCGCGCCGAAATGCTTCATGGCATCGGAGGTCGGCGCGCGCTCGATCCCCTCGATAACCGGCACCTCCCAGTAGGACCCGGCGAGCCGGCCGATCACCGCGCCGAGCACCCCCCAATCCGTCAATCCGGTGGGTTGCTCGCGCACCAGGAAACGACATGTCGCGCGACGATGTCGGTCCAGGTGCAGGCCGTAGCGCGGGGTGCGTCCGGTCAAGCCCGCCGCCAGCGCCGAGGGCCCTCCCTCGAAATTGGACCGCGCGCCGCAAACGCTGTTGGAGTAGATGACCACGCCGGTATCGCCATAGGCCAGGTGATCACCGAAAACCGGCGGCATGATCGTCTGATAGTTGACACATGTATCGGTCATGAGAATGCCGAGCGCCTCGCAAGCGGCGATGAACCGGCGCTCGAGCGCCGCCATCGCCTCGGTCTGACCGATGGGCTCGTAGCACGTAAGGTCCACCCCCCTGGGATCGGTGATCATGGGAACCCGAACACGACGCTCGTCGGCGGACAGGGCCGCGAAACCCTCGACGAAGGCGACACCCGCCTCGCCAAGAGATTCCGGATCCGCCATCATATGCGCCTGACTGACCGGAACCATGTCCTCGGCGTCGAACATGCGCCCGACCTTGAGCTGATGGTCGATCGCCCATTGCCGCGCGGCGCCGAGCTCTCCCGCCAGCATGGCTTTTTCTTCATCGGTTAACCGCATGTTGCTACCTTTCACCGAAGTTCACGGTTCGTTAATCCCGGTGGTACTAAAAGCATTGTACTAAACCGAACCGGATAGACGATAATCCGTGTCAACAATGACTTGGGTCGAGGCCCCCTTCGACCAAACATGTGTAATAGCGCGCCGTTCGAATCAACACATGGACGGGGCGGCAAATGGGAAACTGGCCCGTCGATGTCGAGTAAGAGTCTGAATTTCAAGGGTCTGAACTTCATGATCTCCGACGCGAACGAAAACATTCGCGGCATCATGCACGGCTTGCTCCGTGGTTACGGCGCGACCAATGTCATTGACGCGATCGACGGCGAAGCGGCGCTGAG
>JAYOIK010000116.1:0-10434 GCA_038118725.1 Alphaproteobacteria bacterium
GATGAATCAGATTCGTGCCTCTTTGGGAATCCCGTTAATGAGTGTACGGCCTAGTTTTTTGCACTCACCCCGAGGAGGGCGCCACGCGCCCGTCTCGAAGGGTCCTATCCGCCAAGCGCCCCTACTTGTTCAAAAAATTCAGCGCCAATCCCGGGCGTGGCCAGGGCAGATCCACCAGCAATCCCCGATAGGACAGGCACACGATGGCGGTTTTCAGATCCTCCCCACCGAAGCAGATATTGGTGGTGTAGGGATCGTCGAAGGGCACGAATTCATGTGTGCCGCCCTCGGGGGAGGCCACGGTGATGCCACCGGTCAGCAGGGTGGCGACACAGACCTTGCCGTCCGCCTCGACCGCCAGGGAATCGAACTTGCGATACCCGCCGTCACAGGTGATCAGCCGCCCGCCGGTGATCGATTCCGGAAAGCCGATCATGCTCACTTCTCCCGGCCCGGTGATATCGAAACCATAAAGCCGGGCCGCCTCGGTCTCGGCGACATAGACGGTCTTCTCATCCGGCGAGAGGCCGATCCCGTTCGGCGTCATCAGGGGTTGGATGACTTGGCGGATCTCGCTGCCGTCGGGTTTCGCCCAATAGACGGCGCCCCGGTCCATGTCGCGATGCCGGGTCTTGCCGAGATCGGTGAACCACATATTGCCGTCATGGTCGAAGACGATGTCGTTGGGCCCGTTCAGCTTGAAGTCGCCGCATTTATCATAGAGCCGGTCCACCTTGCCGGTGGAGAGGTCAATCCGCTCGATCCGCCCGGTGAGATAGTCGTCCGCCTGTCCGACGGGCCGTGAATTGCCGGTCGAGGCATCACGCTCGAACTTGAGCCCGCCATTGTTGCAGATATAGCAGGCGCCGTCCGGCCCGATCGCCGCCCCGTTCGGCCCGCCGCCGGGTGTCGCGATCACCTCTGAACGCCCATCCCCCCAAACTCGGGTCAAGGTCCCACGCCCGATCTCCACCAGGATCACCGAGCCATCGGACATCGCGATCGGCCCCTCGGGAAATTGCAGGCCCTCGGCCAGGGTGCGGAACGTGGTCATGGTGGATCTCCGATGAAAGCTGTGGCGTGGTTCCCGCGAGGATGGCGGGGTGGGCGACTTGTGACCAGCGTTTTCGCCGGTTGGCGCCATCCACGGGATCATCGATCCGATGATGGATGCCGGAGCTCGGTTCCGGAGATTTGTCGGCTTGCCGGGTGATGGAGCGGTTGATTAGCCTGTGCACGGTCCCCCAGTACAAGGAGCCTCGCCATGTTCACCATCACCGAAAACGATCTCACTTTCATCGGCTCCGGCCTGGTTCGCCCGGAATGCGTGGTGGCGACCGAGAAGGGGGATCTGTTCGCCAGCCATGCCGCCGACGGTGGCGGGATCGTGAGCATTGGGAAAACCGGGGCGCCCGAGCTGTTTCTCGCAAGGACCGGTGATATTCCCGATGGCTTCATCCCGAACGGATATTCGCTGATGCCGGACGGCTCGTTCCTGATCGCCAATGTGGGCGACGAGGGCGGGGTCTACCGGCTGTATCGTGACGGGCGGATGGAGGCTTTCCTGACCGAGGTGGACGGGAAGACCCTGCCGGCGTGCAATTTCGCCAACCGCGACGAAGCTGGACGGATATGGATTTCCGTCAGCACCTGGGCACGTAACCGGGACCTATCCTTCAAGAAGGACTTCGCGGATGGCTTCGTGATCCTGGTCGATGGCGACGCGGCGCCGAGGGTCGTGGCCGAAGGCATCGGCTTTACCAACGAGAACAAGGTCGACCCCTCCGGGCGCTGGCTCTATGTGCATGAGACGATGGGGCGGTCGATCTGTCGTTTCGAGATCAAGGCGAACAATGATCTCGGTCCTCGCGAGACCGCGGCCGACTACGGCATCGGGATCTTTCCGGACGGATTCGAGTTCGATGCCGAGGGGGGTATCTGGTGCACCAGCGTGGTCAGCAATCGGATCGTCCGCGTGGCGCCGGATGGCGGCCAGCACGTGGTCTTTGACGGCGGCGACCAGGGGGTGACCGACCGGGCCGAGGAAGCCTACCAGAACGACACCTATACGCGGGCGCATCTGGTGGCGGCGAACGAGAGCATTCTCGGAAACTGCGCCAGCATCGGGTTCGGCGGGCCGGATCTGAAGACCTGTTACATCGGCTCGCTGGCCTCGGACCGGATCGCGAGTTTCCGGTCTCCGGTCGCCGGCGCCGTGCCGCCGCATTGGAAGTTCTGATATAGTGGCAATGCCCTCTCGGTCGGGTGGCGGATAAGGCGACGGATAAGGGGAGAGCCATGGTTCTCGCGGAAAACATGATCGACATGCCCGATGTCAGCGATCCAAAGCTGTACGAGGACGATAGCTGGGGACCGCTCTTCGCCCGGATGCGCCGCGAAAGCCCGATCCATTATCACCCGGAAAGCCCTTACGGACCGTATTGGTCGATCACCAAGTACAATGACATCATGGCGGTCTCCATCGATCACGAGACCTATTCCAACGAGCTTGGCGGCATTCAAATCATCGATCAGCCCGAGGGGCAGGAAACCCAAAGCTTTATTCGCATGGACCCACCCCGGCACACCGCCCACCGCAAGACCGTGCAGCCGATCTTCTCGCCCTCCGTGATGAACGGCATGGAGGCGACGATCCGCCGGCGTACCGGCGAGATCCTGGACGGTCTGCCCCGCGGCGAGGAGTTCAACTGGGTCGACCTGGTCTCGATCGAATTGACCACGATGATGCTGGCGACCTTGTTCGACTATCCCTGGGAGGAGCGCCGGAACCTGACCTATTGGTCGGATGTGGCGATCACCGACTACAACGCCCCGGATGCGCTGGTGCGCTCTCGCGAGGAGCAACTGGCCGAGCTGGGCAAGATGGCGGATGCCTTCGGCACGCTCTGGGCGGAGCGGGCCAAGGCGCCGCCGCGTCGGGATCTGATCTCGATGATGGCGCATAGCGAATCGACCAAGGACCTTACGCCGAGGGAGTTCATCGGTACCCTGGCGTTGCTGATCGTCGGCGGCAATGACACGACCCGCAACACCATGTCCGGCGGGCTCTTGGCGTTGCATGAGAATCCCGATGAGATGCGCCGGCTTCGCGCCGACCCCTCGCTTGTGGCCAAGCTGGTGCCCGAGACGATCCGCTATCAGACCCCGGTCATTCACATGCGCCGCACGGCGAGCCGCGACGCCGAGCTCAACGGTCATCACATCGCCAAGGGGGACAAGGTGGTGATGTGGTACGTCTCGGGTAACCGCGACGAAGAGGTGGTCGACGATCCCGATAGTTTCCGGCTGGATCGCCGCAAGCCGCGCCAGCATCTGGCGTTCGGTTGGGGTATCCATCGTTGCGTCGGCGACCGGTTGGGGGAACTCCAGCTTCAGATCCTATGGGAAGAAGTCCTGGCGCGTGGCCTCGAGATCGAGGTGACCGGGACGCCCAAGCGGGTCTATTCCAACTTTCTGCGTGGCATCAAGGAGTTACCGGCCCGCATCAAGGCCTAGAACGGATCAATCGTTAAAACGAGCAATGGCTGTTGGGAGGCCATCAATGAAGGGCATTACATTCACCGGTGATCGCAAGCTTGAGATCGCCAATTTCGCCGATCCCACGCCGGGGCCGCGAGACGTGGTGCTGGAGATCAAGGCATCCGGGATGTGCGGCACGGATCTTGGCGCCTATCGCAGCCCTACCGGCCGGGTGGCCGTGGGCGCCAACCGGATCGAGGGCCAGGTGATCGCGGGGCATGAGCCCTGCGGCGTGGTCGTCGCCGTCGGCTCGGCCGTCGGTCCGAACGAGGCCAAGATCGGTGATCGGGTGATGGATCACCATTACGATGGCTGCGGCGTTTGCCGTCATTGCCAGACCGGTTGGACCCAGATGTGCCTGGAGGACGCGGTGGCCTACGGCTATGGCGGTCATGGCGCGCATGCCAAATACATGAGCGTCGCGGCCCATTCCCTGGTGCCCTTGCCCGAGCAGGTTTCGTTTCAGGCCGGCGCGGCGGTTGCCTGTGGTACCGGCACCGCCTATGGCGCCTTGAAGAGGATAGGCCTGGAGGGTGATGAAACAGTCGCCATCTTCGGCCAGGGGCCGGTCGGCTTGTCGGCGACCTTGCTGGCGGTCGAGATGGGCGCGCGGGTGATCGCGGTGGAGCTTTCACCGGAACGGCGGCAACTGGCGCTCGATTGGGGCGCCGACGCGGTGATCGACCCAGGCGCGGTCGATCCGGTCGAGGCGGTGATGGAACTCACCCATGGCGAAGGCGCGGACAAGACCGTCGATTGCACGTCCTCGGTGGATGCGCGCCGGGCGGCGGTGCGCTCGACGCGGATCTGGGGTACCGCCTGCATGGTGGGTGTCGGCGGCGACCTGCATATCGAGGTTATGCCGGATCTGATTTTCCGTCAGTTGAACATCGTCGGTCACTGGACTTTCTCGAAGGTCATTCAAGCGGATTGCGCGCGCTTCATCGCCGACCGCAAGATCGACCTGGACAAGATCTTTACCCACCAGTGGGATATCAGCCAGGCCGAGGAGGCCTATCGGTTGTTTGATCAGGCCAAGACCGGCAAGGGGGTGTTCGTCTCTTTCGACTAACCCGGTGAGCCCCGAAAAACATTTCCCCGCGCGGGTTGGTTTGATGCGATAACCGGGCGCGGCGAAGGCTTTTTATCGATTTGTATCAACGAAGGATGACACTGATGGCGAGACCCACAAAGGTCGAGATTTGCGAGGTTGGTCCGCGTGACGGATTGCAGGCGGAAAAATACTTCGTGCCGACCGCCGACAAGATCCGGCTGATCAACAAACTGATCGACGCGGGCGTGCCGCGGATCGAATTCTCCTCCTTCGTCTCGCCGCGCGCGGTGCCGCAACTGGTCGACGTGGTCGAGGTTTTGGAAGGTTTGGACCGCACCAAGGGGACGGTTCTCTCCGCCCTGGTGCCAAACGCCAAGGGCGCGATCCGGGCTTGCGAGGCCGGGGTCGACGAGATCATCGTCTTCATGTCGGCTTCCGAAAGCCATAATCTGAAGAACGTCAACCGCACGGTCGATGAGTCTCTCGCGGGTTTCGAGGATGTCGCCAAGATCGCCGGCGACGCGGGTATCCCCGTGCATGGCGCCATCGCCACGGCGCTCGGCTGTCCCTTCGAGGGCGATGTGCCCGTGGAAAAGCTGGAATATGTCGCGCGGCACTATAAGGAATTCGGCTTCACCGGCGTCGGCTTCGGCGACACCACGGGCATGGCGACGCCGCCGGTGGTGCAGCGCGCGATCAGGCATATCCAGGACACCGTGCCCGACCTACCGATTCATCTGCACTTTCATAATACAAGAGGTATCGGCCTGGTGAATGTCCTGACCGGCTTGGACGAGGGTATCACCCATTACGACGCGTCCTTTGGCGGCATGGGGGGCTGTCCCTTCGCGCCGAAGGCGACGGGCAATATCTGTACCGAGGATCTGGTCCATATGCTGCACGAGATGGGGATCGAAACCGGCATCGACCTCTCGAGGATGATCGATGTCGCTCATGATGTACAAGACGTCATGGGACGCGAGCTGCCAGGACAGGTCATGAAGGCCGGCCCACGCCTGCAACTCCATTCAATGGACGAAGTGGCGACCGCCGCCGGTTAACCCCGTTCGACCACCCAATCAGTTTACGGAGCCCGACGATGGCGCTTTCCGGCATCCGGGTCATTGACCTGACCCGCATCCTAGCGGGACCGTTTTGCACTCTCTTGCTGGCCGACATGGGCGCCGAGGTGATCAAGGTCGAGTCCGCCAAGGGAGGCGACCCGATCCGCCGCCAGGGGGCGATCAAGGACGATTTGAGTTGGTATTTCGTTCAATTCAACCGCAACAAGAAGTCGATCCTGCTGGATCTCTATACCGACGAGGGCAAGGAGGATCTGGCGTTGCTGCTGCGGGACGCCGATGTTCTCGTGGAGAATTACCGGCCCGGCGTGCTCGCCAAAATGGGTTTTCCGCCGGAGCGGCTGAAGCAAATCAATCCACGATTGGTCCATGCCTCGGTCAGCGGCTATGGCTCAAGCGGTCCCTATGTGGATCGGCCGAGTTTCGACTTCATCGCCCAGGCCATGAGCGGCTTCATGAGCGTGAACGGTCCGCCGGACGGCGATCCGATGCGCGGCGCGCCGCCGATGAGCGATCTGATCGCCGGTCTTTACTGCGCGTTCGGCGTGGTTACGGCGCTCCAGGCGCGGGAGCGAACCGGCGAGGGTCAGATGGTGGAAACCAGCCTCACCAACGGCCTGATCAGCATGATGGCCTATTTGTCGGCGCAGTATTTCGCCACCGGCAAGGTGCCCGAGAGGACCGGCAATAATCACCCGATCGTCGCGCCCTACGGCCTTTTCCCGGCCAAGGACGGCATGGTCGCCGTGGCCCCAAGCAATGATGTTTTCGTACATCGTTTCCTCGGCGTGCTCGGGCTAGAGCATATTCTCGAGGAAGACCGATTTCGCACCAACGCGGATCGCATGGCCAACCGTCCGGCCCTGTTGGAGATCGTCAACGAAGTCACCAAGACCCAGACCGTCGACCATTGGATCGACGTCATCAACGCCGCCGGCTGTCCATGCGGGCGGGTGCAAAACCTGGAGGAGGTTTTCTCCGATCCCCAGGTGCTCTCGCAGGACATGGTCCTGGAAGCCGATCAGCCGGGCCACGGCAAGGTCAAGATGACGGGCTTTCCCGTGAAACTATCGGAAACCCCCGCCAAGCTGCATCGCCCCGCGCCGAAGCTGGGGGAGCATACCGAAGAGATATTGGGGGCGCTGAGGAAGCGCTAGCGCGCCCTACTTCTCCACCTCGCCGCCGGCCTCGACCCAGCCGGCGAAGCCGCCGAGATTGCGCACATCGGTATAGCCGAGATCCTTCAAGGCCTTGCCGGCCAGCGCCGAGCGGCCGCCGGAAGCGCAATAGACGATGACCGTCTTGTCGGTGGAGAATTCCGGCTTGTGCATCGGCGAGCTGGGGTCGGCCTGAAACTCGATGACACCGCGGGACGCGTGCTCCGCGCCCTTGACCTTGCCGCTGGCCGCGACCTCGGTGCCGTCGCGCACGTCGACGATCAGCACGTCGTCGCGCCCCAGCATGCCCTTGACCTCGTCCGCGCCGATGGCCGGGACGACGGCCTTGGCGTCGGCGACCTGTTCCATGATCGGTTTACCCATGATGTCCCCCTGAAGTGATGTGGCTCGTTTAGTTCGAAATCGCCTGGCCGCCGTCGAGATAGTAGGTCTCGCCCGTGGCGAAGGGAATGTCCTCGGCGACCAGCGCGGCGACGAAGCGGGCGACTTCCTCGGGCTCTCCCGGACGTCCGAGCGGGATCGCCTTGGTGATGAAGTCGCGGAAGCGCTCGCTTTCCATATGCGGCTTGTTGAGGTCTGTAAGCGTAAAGCCGGGCGCGACGTCGATCACCCGGATGTTGTCGCGGGCCCATTCGACGGCAAGGCAGCGGGTGATCGCGCCGACCGCCGCCTTGGCCGCGCAATAGGCGGCGTGCTGGCGTACGCCCATCTTGTCGTAATGCGAGCCGATATTGACGATTAATCCGCCGCCCGCCGCCACGAGGAACGGGTGCGCCTCGCGGCACATGGCGAAAACCGCCGTCGCGTTCACGGCCATGACCTCGGCGAAGGCGGCGCTTTCGAATTCCGTGCTGCGGCCCTGCTTGTGGATGCCGGCATTGTTGATGATGGCGTTCAGGGCGCCGGTCCTCGCGGTCAACGCCTCAAGCGCCGCGCGCGCCTCGACTTCGTCGGTGACGTTGCAGGCGAGGTTGATCATCCCTGACGCAAGATCCGCCGGCACTTCCTGGTCCTCGGGCCCGATGCCCTTGCGCGAGAGACAGCCGACGGTAAAGCCCCGGCGCGCCAGTTCCAGCGAGATCGCGGCGCCGAGACCCCGGCTGGCGCCGGTCACGGCAACGGTGCGTGGCTTGGTCGTCATTCCGGCCTCACGCGTCGCCCATCTTCAACGCCTCGATGAAAGCCGATTGGGGAATGTCGACGCGCCCGAACTGCCGCATCTTCTTCTTGCCCTTCTTCTGCTTTTCCAGAAGCTTGCGCTTTCGCGTCGCGTCGCCGCCATAGCACTTGGCGGTCACGTCCTTGCGCATGGCGCTGATGGTTTCCCGGGCGATGACCTTGCCGCCGATCGCGGCCTGGATCGGGATCTTGAAGAGCTGACGCGGGATCAGGTCCTTCAGACGGCCACAGAGCGCGCGGCCGCGCGGCTCGGCCTGACTGGCGTGGATGACCATCGACAGGGCGTCGACCGGCTCGGCGTTGATCAGCACGCTCATGCGCACGAGATTGCCCTCTCGATAGCCGTCGATCTGATAGTCGAAGCTGGCATAGCCGCGGCTGATCGACTTCAAGCGATCGTAGAAATCGAACACCACCTCGTTTAGGGGCAGCTTGTAGACCACCATCGCCCGGGCGCCGACATAGGTGAGCTCCACCTGCTCGCCGCGTCGGTCGGTGCAGAGCGAGAGGATCGGCCCGAGATACTCGTCGGGCACGAAAATCGTCGCGGTAATCCACGGCTCCTCGATCGAGGCGATCTTGACCACGTCGGGCATGTCCGAGGGATTGTGCAACTCCAGGGTCTCGCCGGAGGTCATGTTGACCCGGTAGACCACGCTCGGCGCCGTTGTAATCAGGTCGAGATCGAACTCGCGCTCCAGGCGTTCCTGAATGATCTCCAGGTGCAGCAATCCGAGGAACCCGCAGCGGAAGCCGAAACCGAGGGCGGCCGAGCTTTCCGCTTCGAAGGAGAAGCTCGCGTCATTCAGCCGGAGCTTGTCCAAGCTGTCCCGCAAATTCTCGTATTCCGCCGCGTCGACCGGGAACAGGCCGCAGAACACCACCGGCACGCTGGGTTTGAAGCCGGCCAGGGCCTGCTCGGTCGGGCGTCGTTCCTCGGTTATCGTGTCGCCGACCTGACAATCCGCCACGGTCTTGATCGCGGCGGTCATGAAGCCCATCTCGCCGGGACCGAGCTCGCTGATCTCGGTCAGCTTCGGGGTGAAGATGCCGACGCGATCCACCGGATGGGTCGCGCCGGTCTGCATCATCCGGATCTTCTGACCCTTCTTGAGGGTGCCGTCATAGACCCGCACCAAGGTCATCACGCCGAGATAGGGGTCGTACCAGGAATCCACCAAAAGCGCCTTCAGCGGGGCGTCGGGATCGCCCTTGGGCGGCGGCAGCCGGGTGACCAGCGCCTCCAGAACGTCCTTGATGTTGAGGCCGGTCTTCGCCGAGATCTCCACCGCGTCGCTAGCGTCAAGGCCGATGACTTCCTCGATCTGGGCGCGCACCCTTTCGGGCTCGGCGGCGGGAAGATCGACCTTGTTCAGGACCGGAATGATCTCGTGATCGGCGTCGATCGCCTGATAGACATTGGCCAGGGTCTGCGCCTCGACCCCTTGGCTCGCGTCAACCACCAGCAGCGAGCCCTCGCAAGCCGATAGCGACCGGCTGACCTCATAGGCGAAGTCGACATGGCCGGGCGTGTCCATGAGGTTCAGCTCATAGGTCTCGCCGTCATCCGCCCTGTAGTTTAGCCGCACCGCCTGGGCCTTGATGGTGATGCCGCGTTCCCGCTCGATATCCATCGAGTCGAGCACCTGCTCCTTCATCTCCCGGTCCTGAAGGCCGCCGCAATACTGGATCAGCCGATCCGCCAGGGTGGATTTCCCATGGTCGATATGGGCGATGATGGAAAAATTGCGGATATGCGAAAGGTCGGTCATCGGCGCTGCCGAACTCCTGGCGAATTTTCCCGGAACATAAGGCTCGGGGCGGGTTTGCGCAATGAAGGAAAGCGGGGGAGGTGGGAAGAGGGATGATTGGCGGGTGGGCACAACGGCTGGGCGCGTTGGCGCGGTGATGGCGTTTAACCTTCCACGGGATGGAGGTTAACTCGGTGGTTGTCCGTGGGCTCCCCAGACCCGGTTTAAGACGAGTTAGACCAATGTTAGGGCGGTAGGGCTAAAATCGGATACTCCAATCAATTTTATTGCAGTTCCGCTGCTGAGAGTCAGTATCGTGTCTGTGCTTTGAACCGTGATAGAAACAAGGGAAACGCCTGATGATAGGCCTAAAGTATCACCAAGCGTTTCAAATCCAAAAATCTGATCGGTTCCTTCATTCGTATTGGAGAATAAAAATACGTCCCGTCCTAAATTTCCGATAAGGACGTCATCGCCGAGACCACCAGAAAGTGTGTCATCATCTTGCCCGCCAAATATAGTATCGCTACCTTGGCCCCCGTCTAGGAGATCAGCGCCGTGATTCCCGTAAAGCAAATCTTCGCCATCTTCACCGGAGACAGAATCTATACCGTCTCTCAATGCGAGTGGAGTACCGGACGGAATACCAT
>JAYOIK010000117.1:0-10188 GCA_038118725.1 Alphaproteobacteria bacterium
GGCGCTGTTTTGAATGGCGCGGTTCTGAAGGACGCCAATCTGAGCGAGACTAACTTGGCCGGCGCGATTGCCCGAGGCGTGAACTTTACCGAGGCCCGTCTTCCGAATGTGGATCTGTCCGGAGCGGATCTCACCGGCGCTCGATTTGTCGAAGCCACGCTTTGGGCGGTGGATTTCACCAACGCGGATCTCACCGATGCCGATTTAACCGACGCGGTGATGCCGGAAGCGATTTTCACCGGCGCGAAACTCTGCCGAACCAAGTTGCCGACTGGGATCGACAATTCCGGTTGCTGATTCCCGAAAGGGCCTGGACCTTCGCGACTACATCAGTTCCAGGAAGATCAGCAGCAGACCAACCGTGGATGCGGCCCACACGCCGGTGCGCACCCAGGGTAGGCCGATGATATAGACTGGAACATAGGCCACCCGCGCCCAAAAGAAGAGCTGTGCTCCGAGGACCGTATTGTCCGTGCTTGTCCCGGTCGCTTGCGCGATCAACACCAGGATCGCGAACAACACGAGGCTTTCCAGCAGATTGCGATGGGCGCGAATGGCGCGTCCGACCCAACCGGTGAAGGCCGGCGCGGGATCGCGGTTTCCCGCCATGGTCGGCAGGCCGACTTGAATGATGCCCCCAATCGCGCCAATGGCGGCTTGCGCGATCGTCAGCGCGACGGTCCAAAGCAGTAAGGTGAGTTCTACAGACATGGTGTTCCTCCTCGTTGATCCGAATATCGCCGTCGGATGCCAGCCGAGATGTCACGTGCCCCGGTTCGTTGTAACCGCCGCCGACAGGGTTTCGCCTATTTCCTCATGCAGAACGAGATCCGCGTAACCGTCCAGCGGCGTTTCCTCGCGGTTCAAAATCACCAGCCTGGCGCCGTTCCGTTTCGCGACGAGAGGAAAGGACGCGGCGGGATGAACAACCAGCGAGGAGCCGATGACAATGAACAGATCGCATGCCAAAGTCTCTTCCTCGGCGCGCCGCATCGGTCCCGCGGGCATCGATTGGCCGAAGGAAATCGTGGCGGTCTTCACCATGCCGCCGCAATCCCGGCAAAGCGGCAACTCATCGCGGCCGATGAAGCTTTGCTTGATCACGTCAAGCTCGTGCCGACATCCGCAGTCGAGACATGTGGCGTAACTGCCGTTGCCGTGCAGTTCGATTACCCGCTCATCCGGAATGCCGGAATCCTGATGTAGATTGTCGATATTCTGGGTGATGATCGCCGAGACGGTGCCGCGCCGCACGAGTTCCGCGACGGCTTGATGACCTAGATTGGGCTCGGCCTGGGCGAAGGTCTCTTCCATCGCGAATTTTCGCCGCCATGACTCCCGGCGCATTTCCTCGCTGGCGACAAAGTCCTGGAACTCGATGGGCGCCATCTTCGTCCAAATGCCGCCGGGGCTGCGAAAATCGGGGATGCCGGATTCGGTGGAAATGCCGGCGCCGGTGAACACCACCGCGCGCGCGCTTTCATTGAGCATGGCGGCGAGCGAGGCGGAGGGTGAGAATATATTGTCCAAGTCACGCATGAGACGAAGTGTAGCTCATGAATCACGACGCGCGCATCAAATCATCGCGTCGACGGGCTTTACGTTGAATCCACCCCAAAGCCGGTATATCCACTGTCCGTCGAACCCAACGCGGCGCGTGCCGCGATCGCCAAGAGGAGCCCGCATTGGCCCAGCCGACCGAAACCACCGATCGAGCCTCCGCGGGTGCCGTCGGTAGCGGCTCCGGCGCGGCGCTGCCCCGCCTGTCGCATCTCGATCGACTGGAATCCGAAAGCATCCACATTATTCGCGAAGTCGCGGCTGAGTTTCGCGACCCGGTGATGCTCTACTCGATCGGCAAGGATTCCGCGGTGATGCTGCACTTGGCGATGAAGGCCTTCGCGCCGGGCAAGCCACCGTTCCCGCTGCTCCATGTCGACACGACCTGGAAGTTCAAGGAGATGATCAGCTTCCGAGACGAGACCGCCAAGCGCCTGGGGCTGGACCTTATCGTACATATCAACGCCGACGGCGTGGCGCGCGGTGTCGGGCCGTTTACCCATGGCTCCAAGGTCCATACCGATATCATGAAGACCGAATCCCTGAAGCAGGCGCTCGACGCCGGGCGCTATGACGCGGCGTTCGGCGGCGCGCGGCGCGATGAGGAGAAGTCACGCGCCAAGGAACGGGTGTTTTCCTTCCGCAGCGCCGCGCATCGATGGGACCCCAAGAACCAGCGACCGGAACTCTGGAACCTCTACAACACCCGGATCGCGCCGGGAGAAAGCGTGCGTGTCTTTCCCCTGTCGAATTGGACCGAGTTGGATATCTGGCAGTATATCCACCGCGAGGACATTCCGATCGTGCCGCTCTATTTCGCGGCGGAGAGACCGATCGTGCGGCGCGCCGGCGTGCTGGTAATGGTCGACGACGACCGGCTGCCGCTTGAGCCGGGCGAGGAGCCGGAGATGATGAAGGTTCGATTTCGAACCCTCGGCTGCTATCCCCTGACCGGCGCGGTGCCGTCCGAGGCGACGAGTGTCGCCGATATCATTCTTGAACTCCTGGCGAGCCGAACCTCGGAGCGCCAGGGCCGGGTGATCGACAATGATCAGATCGGCTCGATGGAGAAGAAGAAGCAGGAAGGGTATTTCTGATGCCCAATGCCGATGGCCAGCCGATTGGCGATATTGATGCCTTTCTCGCCGATCAGGATCGCAAGGACCAGTTGCGCTTCATAACCTGTGGCTCGGTGGATGACGGCAAGTCCACGCTGCTGGGCCGGTTGCTGCATGACTCCAAGACGGTGTTCGAGGATCAGCTCGCCGCGACCGAGGGCGAGAGCGCGAAATACGGTACCCAGGGGGCGGCGGTTGACCTGGCCCTGCTTGTCGATGGCTTGCAGGCGGAGCGCGAGCAGGGAATCACGATCGACGTTGCCTACCGATATTTCGAGACCGACAAGCGGAAATTCATCGCCGCCGATACGCCCGGGCATGAGCAATACACGCGCAACATGGCGACCGGAGCCTCGAACGCGGAGCTGGCGATCATTCTCATAGACGCCCGCAAGGGCGTGCTGACGCAAACCCGCCGACACAGTTTCATCGTCTCTCTGTTCGGCATTCGCCAAGTTGTTCTGGCGGTCAACAAGCTCGACCTGATGGGGTACGAGCGCGAGGTTTACGACGCCATTGTCGCCGACTATCTGAGCTTCGCGAAGGAATTGGGCATCAATGACGTTCGCTGCGTGCCGATCTCGGCATTGCAAGGCGATAACGTTTTCGCGGCCTCGTCCAACATGCCCTGGTATGACGGCCCGACCCTGATGGAAGTGCTGGAGACGGTTGAAACCCGTCGCGACAACCTTGAGAGCGCGTTTCGGATGCCGGTTCAGAGGGTGAGCCGCCCCAACGCCGATTTCCGAGGGTTTAGCGGCCTGATTGCGTCGGGCTCGATCGCGGTGGGCGACCCGGTGACGGCGGCGCTTTCCGGCCGGCCGGCGAAAGTGACGCGCATCCTCGGCCCCTCCGGAGATCTCGCGACCGCTCTGGCGGGACAATCGGTAACCCTCGTCTTGGATCGGGAGATCGATGTCAGTCGCGGTGATGTCCTGGCCCGCGCCGAGAAGGAACCGGCAACCGCCGATCAATGCGCCGCGCATCTCTTGTGGATGTCCGGCGAGGCGATGCTGCCGGAGCGCACCTACACGATCCGGCTCGGCGCCGCGACGGCGACTGCGCGGATTACGGATCTGGTGCACCGGATTGACGTCAACACGCTCGAACATCTCGCCGCCAAGACTCTCGAGTTGAACGATGTCGGTTATTGCAAGATCGCTCTGGACCGCGCGCTGGCCTTCGACCCCTTCGCCGAGGTGGCGCGAACCGGGTGCTTTGTGTTGATCGACAGCTTCACCAACGCGACGGTCGGTGCCGGGGTTATCGATTTCCCGTTGCGCCGGGCCAGTAACATCGCCTGGCACGATATGAAGGTCGACAAGGCGGCCCGCGCCCGGACCAACGGCCAGAAACCCTGTGTTCTATGGTTCACCGGTCTTTCCGGCGCCGGCAAGTCGACCGTCGCGGATCGTCTGGAACAGCGCCTGCACGCGCTAGGGAGGCGTACCTATCTGTTGGACGGCGACAACGTTCGTCACGGCTTGAACAAGGATCTGGGCTTCACCGACCAGGATCGGGTCGAGAACATCCGCCGCGTCGCCGAGGTTTCCAAGCTCATGGTCGACGCGGGGTTGATCACCCTCGTGTCCTTCATCTCGCCCTTCCGCTCCGAGCGGGCGATGGCGCGCTCCCTCATGGAGGAGGGCGAATTCGTCGAGATCTTCGTCGACACGCCGCTGGAGATCTGCGAGGCGCGGGATCCGAAGGGCCTTTACAAAAAGGCCCGGGCGGGGGAGTTGCGGAACTTCACCGGTATCGACTCCGACTACGAGGCCCCCGAGGCGGCGGAGATCGTGCTGAAAAGCGGCGAGCAGGACGTCGAAACCCTGGTCCAGCAAGTGATCGATTATCTCGACCGCATGCAGGGCCGAGGTTGAGTCAAGCCTCCGGCTTGTCCTTGCGGCCGGCGCTGTAGCGTAGATTGGTCGAAAGCACTCCCTTTCCGTTCAAGACCGTTAGGCGATGTTCCTTGTGTTTGGACTCGCCGGAGAGATGAATTATCGAAAGCGGTTGGTGTGGCAGATAAGGTTCGACGAATGTCTTGGTCGCGGCGTCGAAAAAGATCAGCCCACGGTTCGCCAGCCAGTTACATGTGGCTGGTAGAACGTTCCGAGGGAAATTCTCGAGATAGACCACGCGGTTGAGGCCAAACTGCTCGGCGTAGAAATCGCGTTTTCTGGCGAGCCCCTCCCGCATGACGGCGTCCCATCTAGCCCATAGAGGGGAATCGCCGCGAAGAGCGAACACGCCGGAGTTCAGGATTGGAAAATTGCGAAGACGGGCGCCGATTTCCCTGCCGTGAAAAGACTCGTGTACTGCGTTCGTCCAGTCCGTGATCTTGCCGGTATCGTGATATTGAACGTATGCGCGATCGAGTTCCGCCGATATGCAGATCGACCCATCCGCGGCACCCCTTCCGAGCAGATTGATCACCGACCATTCCTGTATCCAGCAATCCGCGTCAATCCAGATATAGAGTTCATAGCCAGGAAAGTGTTTCGGCAAGGACGGACGCGCCGTCATCGCCTGATAACCCCTACTTCCCTGAAGCCATGCCGCGCTCGGAGGTGGATCCGCGGAATTGGGAAGGGATGAGAAATCGACATCCCAGCCCGGCGCGACCAGGTGCGTCACCAGGGGGCGGAATTGCTCGATGGCTCCTTCGGAAAGTCCGGTGTCCAGCATGCCGATGGCAATATCGGCGCTTTCCGGCTTGTTCCGGATCGAAAGGATCAGATCCAGAGCGAGAGAAGCGAAGGGTTGGTTCGCCGCCGTGCAGATGATTGTTTTCAAGATATCGCCGTCGGGGTCAGACAATCGGAACCTTCTTGGCAGCGATCGCCGCCGGTGAAATGATCTCCACGTCCAACGGCACGTGCCAGCGCTCGGTGAGCCGGATCTTGGGGGGCGTGTTGGTGGGTTCGCCGCCCTTGATCACAAAGCCCTTGAACCCGTTGTCTATCGATTTGTTGCAACGCTCCACATAGATCGGAAAGCCGCCGATATAGGGCATGAAAACCCGAGGTCGTCCGGGAATATTGGCGCCGACATACCAGGAACTGCAGGTCGATCGTAGCGAGATCTCGGCGACCTCGTTCACATGCTCGACCCAGGCATCCTCCTCCTCGAGGGTAGGCTCGATGCTGTCGGCGCCGACGTCCCGCATATGCGCGATGCAATCGGCGATCCAATCCACGTGCTGTTCAATCGACTGGATCATGCTTGCCAGGACCGACGGGCTGCCGGGGCCGGTGATCGTGAAGAAATTCGGGAAGCCGTGTGTCGTCAAACCAAGGAATGTACGCGGGCCGGCTTCCCATTTCTTGGTCAAGGGAAGACCGTCGCGCCCGGTGATCTTGATCTTGTCGAACGAGCCCGTCATGGCGGCGAAACCGGTGGCGCAGATCAGCACATCGGCCTGGTATTCGACGCCGTCCACCATAACGCCGCCGGGCGTGATCCGCTCGATCGGGCTTTGCGAGACGTCGACAAGACTGACATGAGGTTTGTTGTAGGTCTCGTAATACCCGTTATCGACGCAAAGCCGCTTGCAGCCGAACACGACATCAGGCGTAAGCAAGGCGGCGGTTTTCGGATCCTCGACGATTTCATGAATCTTGCGTTTCGCGAATTCGGCGATGGTGTCGTTTGCTTGCTTGTCGAAAAGTAGGTCGCCATAGGCGCCGAGGAACGGCAGCCCGCCCCGGGCCCAAAACTCCTCGTATTGCTTCTCGCGTTCCTCGGGACTCGCGGCCAGGGCGGATTCGGGATTGAAGAGAAAATAGACACCGGTCGGCCGCGCTCGCGCCTTGGCCCTTAGGGCCGGGTAATCGGCCTTGACGCTTTTGACATAGTCGGGATCGAGCTTCTCATTCCAGGCCGGAACGGTGTAGCTGGCGGTGCGCTGGAACACCGTCAGGCTCTCGGCCGTTTCCGCGATGACCGGGATCGACTGAATGGCGGATGAACCGGTGCCGATGATCGCAACCCGCTTGCCGGAGAAGTTGACATCCTCGTGCGGCCATTCACCGGTATGGTAAACGGGGCCCGTGAAGTCATCAATGCCGTCGAAGTCGGGCCGGTTCGCCGCCGACAGGCATCCCACCGCCATGACGCAGAACTGGGCCGTGACCCGGTCGCCCTTGTCGGTCTCGATGGTCCAGCGGCTCGTCGCCTCGTCATAGGTGGCGGCGGTCACGCGGGTATCGAAATGGATGTCTCGACGCAGATCGAACCGATCGGCCACGTGGTTGGCATAGGCCAGGATCTCGGGTTGGGGCGCGTATTTCTCGGTCCAGGTCCATTCCTGGTCCAGATCCTCGTCGAAGGAATAGGAGTACTGCATGCTCTCGACGTCGCAGCGCGCGCCGGGATAGCGGTTCCAGTACCAGGTTCCCCCGACGCCGGAGCCGGCCTCGAACACGCGCGCCGTTATGCCGAGCTTGCGCAGGCTGTGCAGCATGTACATGCCGCCAAAGCCGGCGCCGACGATGACGACGTCGTGGGTGGTTCCGACCTCCGCGCCGCGGGAAGGGGGAGTTGAATCGGGCATGGCGGTCTCCGCTCCTCGATAGTCATCATCGTGATCTGGCGGGATTCTGGCAGGGATCGGGCGAATAGCAAGGTTCGGTGGGCCTATTCCACGCGACAGACCCCATGAATCACCCTGATGGTCTCGGCGAATTCCCGGTGCGGCGGCGGATAGGGTAATGGCTGGGAGATATGCACCGTTTGCCAGCCGTTTTCACTATTCATCCGATCAAGGGTTCGGGAGATGCGTTCCAGGCGGCCCCAAAGAAGCGATTTCATCGGCCTTGCGCTTGCTCTAGTCTCGGTCGAAGTGACCTGGGCGTGTTGGTCCCGGTGTCGGTGGATCGATTTTGGGCGCTCGGGGAGGCGATGAACAGACTTGAACAACAGCTTGCCCGGGTAAGCGAACGCGCCAACAGGGTTATCGCCCAGCGTTGGGGGGCGAGGTTTCCGTTCTACTATGTCTCCGAGTTTCCGCGCTCCGGCGGCACGTGGTTCGCGCATCTCCTGGCGCATGCCCTGGAGGTGCCGTTTCCGAAGAACTCCCGGATGCCATACGCGATGGAATGCGTCCTGCATCTGCATTGGCCGTATTCCCCCAGATACAAGAGAGCCTTCCATGTGGTCGGCGATGGCCGGGACGTGGCGGCGTCGGCCTGGTTCTATTTCAAACGCTCCCTGGTTCTGGACCCGCGCTCGGTCGGCTCCGACGCGATCCGGGCGCGGCACCCGGAATTGGTGGATAGCCCGACCGCGCCGGCGGAGGCGCCCGAGGCCTTCGATCGCTTCACGCGGACCTGGCTGGCCCAGCCGCTCTTCGTCCGCGCGTCCTGGCCCGACTATGTCGCCCAATGGACCCGAGATCGGGAGAACGTCCACGTGGTGCGCTACGAGGACTTGCTCGCCGACCCGGCCGAGACGTTGCGCCAAGCCCTTGGTCATGTCCGAGAGGCGCCGCCGGCCGACTGGATCATCGAGGCGGCCGTCTCGCACTATGATTTTGAACGCCAGACAAACCGTAAACCCGGCGAAGCCTCGCCGTTGGAGGCCAAGCGATCCGGCACAAGTGGGGACTGGAAGAACCATTTCCCGGATGAAACAAGCGCGCATTTTCACGCGGTCTGCGGGGAGACGCTGCAATCCCTGGGTTGCGAGGTGCCATAAGCCAGCGAATTCCGTCTCTTTCGTCTCCCCAAGGATGTGTTTCGCGCCTCCGCCATTCCCACATTCCTTGACATTCCCCGCCGCTGGCCCTATGCCACCGCCAATTCCAGAAACACGCGTGGATACAAGGGAAAAACGGCGATGAGTCTTGATTTTGAATCGAAGGTCTTCGAGACCCAAGTTATCACCATGGGCGATACCAAGGAGCGGATCGTCGCCGGTGGCCGGCACCTGTTTCCGCTGCTCCCCAAGGCGTTCGACGGGATTAAGCAGATCGGCGTGATCGGCTGGTCCTCCCAGGGTCCGGCGCAGGCGCAGAACCTGCGCGAGTCCCTCGAGGGTTCCGACATCAAGGTCGTTGTCGGCCTGCGCGAGGGCTCCAGCTCGATGGCCGAGGCCGAGAAGGTCGGTTTCACCAAGGCCGACGGCACCCTGGGCGAGATGTACAAGGTCTGCGCCGAGAGCGACCTGGTGCTGCTGCTGATCTCCGACGCGGCGCTGGCTCAGAACTATCAGAAGATCTTCGCCGCGATCCGTCCGGGCTCGACCATCGGTCTGTCGCACGGCTTCATCCTCAGCCATCTGCAAAGCGTCGGCGAGGACTTCCCCAAGGATATGAATGTCATCGCGGTCTGCCCGAAAGGCATGGGCCCGTCGGTGCGCCGGCTCTATGAGCAGGGCCGCGAGGTCAACGGCGCCGGCATCAACAGCTCCTTCGCCGTGCATCAGGACGTCAACGGCAAGGCGACGGATTACGCGCTCGGCTGGTCGGTGGGGCTGGGATCGCCCTACACGTTCCAGACGACGCTGGAATCCGAGTACAAGTCCGACATCTTCGGCGAGCGGGGCATTCTGCTCGGCGCCGTGCACGGCATCGCCGAAAGCCTCTATGCCCGCTTCACCGCCCAGGGCATGAGCAAGGAAGACGCCTATACCAATACCTCGGAGTCGATCACCGGTCCGATCTCCAAGACCATCTCCCGCTCCGGCCTGATGGCGGTTTACGAGGAGCTGGACGACAGTGAAAAGGCCGCGTTCAAGCGCGCCTATTGCGCCTCCTACCACCCGGCCCGCGAGATCCTCGAGGAGATCTACGACGATGTCGCCTCGGGCAACGAGGTGCGTAGCGTGATCCAGGCCTCGAACCGCTTCGACCGCTATCCGATGGGCAAGATCGACACCACCGACATGTGGCAGGTGGGCGAGAAGGTCCGCGCCGACGAGGGCCGCAACTACGCCCCGATCAACGGCGAGACGGCGGGCGTCTACATGGCCACCATGATGGCCCAGGTCGATCTCTTGACCGATCGCGGCCACCCGTATTCGGAGATCGCCAATGAGTCGATCATCGAGGCGGTGGACAGCCTGAACCCCTACATGGACTTCAAGGGTGTCTCCTACATGGTCGACAACTGCTCGACCACGGCCCGCCTCGGCGCCCGTAAGTGGGCGGCGCGCTTCGATTACAACCTGAAGCAACAATCCTACGCCGCCATGGATGCGGGCGAGGGCGTGGACGAGAGCCTGTTCGACAAGTTCGTCAACAGCGACATCCACCAGGTCCTCAAGGTCTGCGCCGATCTGCGTCCGTCCGTGGACATCTCGGTGGTGACCACCCACCGGGGATAAGTGTTTCCCTCCTTCGTTGGGGGATCGCAAGCGACCGCTCCGGGAAACCGGGGCGGTCGTTTTTGTTTGGGGGTGGACGCAACAACCTTCGTCATCCCGCCGCGGGGCGGGACCCATGCCGCTGAACCCTCCGTCTAACGATGGATCAGAACCTGATCGGTCGCTTTGATTGAACCGATGCCAC
>JAYOIK010000118.1:0-10182 GCA_038118725.1 Alphaproteobacteria bacterium
CCATCGTCGCCCTGGCGAACGGCAGGGCCTCGGACGGTTCCAGGTGATCGGACGATTACCGTAAAGGCATCCATCGCGGGGTCCCGCCTTGCGCCAGGACGACGGAGAAGGAGCGGTGACGGAGAGGGCTCCGTCTTGCGCTCAGTTCTCGGCCAGTAGCCGTCCCCGGCCCTCTGTCGGCTCGGAGATACCGGCGGCCCGGGTGGCGCTCCAGAACAGCGCTTGAACACTCGACGTCACGGGCTTGCCTATCGCCGCCTCGATCTCCGGGATCGCGTCGATGGTCGGCATGTCGCAGCAGCTCAAGACCACGGCGTCGACATCATCGCGGCTTCCGAGAGCCGTTGCGCGCTCGATCAGCAGATCCGCCGGCACCTTGTTCATGTTCTTGAACTGCATCTGGCTCTCATGGACGATGATGCTCTCGTCCTCGACCACCTCGATGCCGTTCTCGGCGAAGAAAAGCCGTTCCTTGTCGTTCAGGGATTGCGGATAGGGCGTGACCAGCGCGATCCGCTTGGCGCCGAACACCTCCAGCGCCGCGACCAAGGCACCCGCCGCCGACACCGTGGGCTTGCCGATCTTCTCGGTCAGGGAGTTTTCATAGTCCCTGGGAATACCCTTGGCGGAACTGGCGGTGCAGCCGTAAGCCACAACGTCGGGTACGGCGGAGTTAACCTCGTCAATCACGCGAGGCAGGTGGCTTTCCATCTCATCGAACGGTTTTTCATGGCGCTCGGCGAAGAACGGCATGCGCGAGGTATGGATGGTCACGCCTTCCGGCGCCAACCGCCAGAACTCGGTCTCCGCGACCGTGTTCGTCGAGGGTACCATCAGCGCCATGCGGGCCCGAGCCCCATAGACGCGCGCGGGTGTTTCGCTCATATTGCCGCTCCATTGCCGACGTTAGAGGCAGGAACTATCCGTCACGCGGGAGTACGAGGCAACCATGAAGACCAGCCAGGACCGGATTCTCACCACCCATACCGGCAGCCTGCCGCGGGGCGAGGCGCTCTCGGACATTCTCGTCGCGAAGGCGAACGGCGAGGCCTTCGACGCGAAGGCATTCGACGGCGCCTTGGAAGCCGCGCTCAACGAGATCATCACCAAACAGATCGACGCGGGCATCGATATCGGCAATGACGGCGAGATGCCCCGTACCGATTTCATCTCTTATATCGCCGATCGAATGAGCGGCTTTGGTCGCGGCGAGGGCCCTCAGCGGGGCCTGCCCCTCGACGCCAAGACCTTTCCGATTTGGTTCGAACATATCCAAAGAAGCGGACGTCGGCGGATCAGCCCCTATGGTTTGCCGCAAGCCATCGGGCCGATGGCCTATGACGACATCTCCGGTGTCGAGCGCGAATGCGCGGACTTCAAGCGTATCCTGGGCGCCCGATCCGAGGGTTTCACGGAAGGTTTCATGACCGCCGTGTCGCCCGGCTTCGCCGCGACCGCGATGGTGAACCTGCACTATGACACTTTCGAGGACTACGTCTTCGCGATGGCCCGGGCCTTGAAGAGCGAGTACGAGCACATCGCTAGCCAAGGCTTCATCCTGCAGATCGACTCCCCCGACATGGGCATCGAGCGGGCCGGGTATTTTCAGGACAAGACCCTCCCCGAGTTCATCGAGGCGATGGAAATGCATGTCGCCGCCCTGAACGAGGCACTGGAGAACATTCCCCGGGATCAGATCCGCTTCCACGCCTGTTGGGGCAACCGCGACGGACCGCATTATCACGACGTGCCCTGCCCGGACATGCTTCCGGTCATGTATCAGGTCAAGGCCGGCGCCTTGGTGCTGCCCTTCGCGAACTCGCGGCATAGTCACGAGATCGAGGCGTTCCGCACCCAGCCGCTACCCGATCACATGGCCCTCGTGGTTGGCGCGGTCGAAACCACGAACAACTATGTCGAGCATCCGATGGTGGTTGCCGAACGTCTGGTTCGCGCGGCCCGGGCCGTTGGCGACAAGACGCGCATCATGGCGGGCACCGATTGCGGCTTCGGCACGTTCGCGGGCGATACCTTCACGGCCGAGGACGTGGTCTGGGCGAAACTCGAGTCCTTGGTCGAGGGCGCGCGTCTGGCCAGCGGCGAACTCTGGGGCTAAGCCGACGCGCTCGCGGCGATAAACGCGGCAACCTCGTCGGCCCTTCGGGTCGCCTCGCCATGGGCGACCTCGGCGGCGGCCCAGTCGGCCTCGCTCGCATGGGTTTCCAGTCGTCTCAGGGCTTCGGTCAGACGGGTCGCGGCGATGCTCGAGGCGGCGCCGGCGGCGGCATGAGCGGCCTTGCGGAGTTCATTGGCGTCGCGCGCCGCGAGCGCTTGGGACATCTCGCCGACCAACGGCGCGAAGGACTCGAGATAGGCCTGGTGTAGCGCCTCGGTCATCTCGGGGTCCGGCCCGCCGATCATTTCCTCGAATAACGCGCTATCGATCGGCACCGTTGAAGCACGCAACCCGGCGCCGCTTCCCCCCGTTTCCCGGGCCTCGTCATGCGCGCTCCGGCCACCGGCGTCACCCAGCCAACGCCCGAGAGTATCGCCGAGATCCCTCAGGCGGACCGGCTTGGCGAGGTAGTCATCCATGCCGGCGTTCAAACAACGCTCGGCCTCTCCGACCAAGGCATTGGCGGTCAGCGCGACGATCGGCGTGCGCTTGCCGCTGGCCTGCTCGCGCTCGCGTATCCGGGCAGTGAGGTCAAAGCCGTCCATGACCGGCATGTGACAATCGGTCAGCACGAGACCGTAGGTTTTTTCATCGAACATGGCCAAGGCCGAGGCGCCATCTTCCGCCACTTCCGCCGCGTAACCCAGCAGCGCGAGCTGGCGTTGCACCACCAGGTGATTGGTCTCGTTATCCTCGGCGACGAGGATCAGGCTGCCTTCGGCGAGCGCTTCGGCGACACTCGGAGGCTCGACGGGTTTCGATGGAAGAACCTCGGGCCCCTCAATCACCGGCAGGTCCGGGCTGGCGCGCCCGAGAACAACCCCCACGGCCCTCAGCAGAGCGTCACGGCGAACCGGGCGTGGCACGGATTGGGTAAAGGTTTGGGTCGGGTCCACGCTTTCCGGTAGGGATTCCGAGGCGTGAAGCCAAATCGCCCGGGCGTTGGGGTGTTCCCGGCGCACTCGGAAATGACGCGCGATCTCGGTCAAGGTATCGGCGTCGAACCGGCCATTGACGATCAGGACGTCATGACGGCGCCCGTCCGCGGTCGCCCGTTCGATCTCCAGCGCCGCCGCCTCGGGGGTGCTGGTCAGGGTAACCGCCACGGCCCGTTCCTCGAGCACCGCCCGGATCATGCCCGCCATGGGCGCGCTGCCTTCGATAACCAAAGCGGTTACGCCCGAGAGCGGTATCTGGTCGATCGGATTGGCCAGTCGCGCCTCGGCGATATCGAGCGCCACGGTGAACCAGAAGGTCGAGCCCTCGCCGACAACACTCTCGGCGCCGATTTCACCGCCCATGATGGTGACCAATCGCTCCGAGATCGACAGTCCCAAGCCGGTGCCCCCAAACCGCCGCGTCGTGGAAGCCTCGGCCTGTTGGAAAGCCTGAAACAGCGCCGGCAAACGCTCCTCGGAGATTCCTATTCCGGTATCGATAACCGAGAAACGCAGATCCGTCCGGTTCCGCGACGATGCCTCCGCCTCCACGCGAACCGTTATGGAGCCGTGTTCGGTGAACTTGACCGCGTTCCCAAGGAGGTTGAGAAGGATCTGGCGCAGCCGAACCGGGTCCGTCTTGACCATGGGAGGCACGTCGGGCGCCACCAGAAGCGCGAGATCCACTCCCTTTTCGATCGCCGCCGCGCCAACGATATCCATGGCTCCCTCGGCGATCTGGCGCACGGAAACCGGCACCGCCTCGAGCGCGAGCTCACCGGCCTCGATCTTCGAGAAATCCAGAATGTCATCGATGATGGTCAAAAGAGATATGGCGGAGTCCCGAACCGTGCGCGTGACTTGCCGCTGGTCGTCATCCAGAGCGGACTGCTCCAGCACCTCGATCATGCCGACAACCCCGTTCATCGGCGTGCGGATCTCGTGGCTCATCGCCGCGAGGAACGCGCTCTTGGCCCGGGTCGCCTCCTCCGCCGCGTCGCGCGCTTCCCTCAATCCTTCCTCGGCGAGCTTGCGCTGGGTAATGTCGAGGATCGTGCGGAGCGTGCCACCGCCATCGACCGGAATGTTGTTCACCAGGATCCACGAGCCATCGGGCCGGGGCCGTTCCAGCGAGAACGGGGTTTGCAGCCCCGCCGTCTGGCCGTGAATCAGGCGGTCTATGGATTTTTTGGGGACCTGGGTCGATCGCGTCGAACTCTCCATGATCGCTCTGATAGGCGAATAGCTCGTGCGAATTGGCGCCCCGCGCCAGCATTTCCTCGGGGACCCCGAAAAGCCGGGCCGCCTTGGCGTTGTACAGCGATGTTCTGGCATTCTCGTCGAGTAGGATGATCCCCTGCTCCATGGACTCCAGAGTGAGTTCCAGTTGCCGAGTTTTCTCGGCGAAGGCCTGTTCCGCGGTTCGGCGCGCGGTGACGTCCAGGAAGGTTCGCACCGATCCTCCGCCCTCAAGCGGTATGTCGGTGACATCCACCCATCGACCGTCGGGTTTCTGACGTTCATAGGAAAACGGCTTGATGACCCCGTTCTTACGTTCGGCGATGATTCGTTCGACTATCGCCCTGGTCTCCGGATCGATTTTCGAATACTCACCATGCTCGGCCTGATAGGCCGCGCTATCCGTGACGGTAATCCCCTGGGAAAGCAGTTCGACGGGCACTCCCAGCATGTCGGCGGCCTTGGCGTTGTGGAACACCGTGCGGTCTTGCTCGTCGATCAGGATGATGCCCTGCTCCATGGAATCGAGCGTCAACTGGAGCTGTCGGGTCTTCTCGGCGATATCCCGTTCGGCCTGCTTACGATCCGTCACGTCGGTGAAAACCCGCACCCAGCCACCCTCGGGGAGGGGGTTGTTTCGGATCTCCATGATGCGGCCATCGGCGATATCGCGTTCGTAGACAAAGGGCTCGCGATCGGTTTCCAGCTTGCGCATAAGGCCTATGAGACGGTTTCTCTCTTCTCGCGACACGTGGCGATAGTCACCCCGATCAACCTGCATGCCGATGAGATCGCGGTGCAGGGGCTTGGCGGCGAGAAATTCCGGAGACACATTGATCAACTCGCAAACCCGGTTGTTGTAGAGTTGGCAACGCCCCTCGCCGTCGACCATCAACAGACCCTGATCCATCGCGTCTAGGACGGTTTGATTGATCTCCTGCTGACGCAATAGCTCGGCCTCGACGCGCTTGATGTCCGAGATGTCGGTGCTGGTAACGATAAAGCCGCCGGAAGGAACCGGGATGCTGAGCAGGTCAATGCTGCGGCCGCTCGGCCTGGTAAAGGAGCGCCGCCACTCGCTGGTCATTCGGGTCGGATCACGCACCACGGTCAACCGCTCGCGCCAGTCATCTCCGTAGTCCCCGCGCATGGTCGCGCCGACCACGTCATCGAAAGTCGAGTCCGCTTGGAACACGTCAGCCGGCAGGTCGAAATGATCGCGATATCGCGAGTTATAGGAGACGAGGTTCCAATCCGCGTCATACATGGTCAAACCCTGGCCCATGCTCTCCAGGGTGGTCTGCAGAATTCGGGCCTTGTCGATCGCCTCTTGTTCGGCGCGCTTACGCTCGGTGATATCGAGAAAGGTCCGCACTTCCAGCCCATTGGGCATCGGCGCGCGGACGCAGAAATGCCATTCGCCAGCCGCGTTCCGACGCTCATATTCCAGGCGCTCGACGGGCAGGCCCGCGCGGCGGCGGCGTTCCCATTCCTCGCGGCGCTCTTCGGAGCCGGGCGTCATCATCACATCGCCCTGACGGGCGTGAACCCGGTTCAGCTCCTCGGTGCTCGCGCCTCTTTCGTAGTATTCGGCCGGGATACGCAGCATCTCCGACAGCTTATCGTTGAACAGAAGGATCTTGTCGTCCGCGTCGCGCACGATGATTCCCTGGTCAATATTCGCCAGGGTAAGTTCCAGCAATTTCGCCTTTTCAACAGCCTCTTGCTCGGCCGTCTTGCGGTCGGTGATGTCGTAGTGCCAGGAGATATAGGCGTCTTGATCGCCATGGCGGATAGAGCGCTTGTCCAACAGGCACCACCATGGGGTCCCGTCCCGTCTCAGCTGACGCACCTCGAACGCCGACAGCTCCCCGTCCCTCGCCAAGAGCGCATTGGCCCGCTCGTAATCCTCTTCGTGTAGGTAGGTGCTCTTGGTCTCGCCACCGATCGCCGCATCCACATCGGCGAAGCCGAACAGCTCCGCGAATTTCGGATTCGCATAGAGCCGCCGACCGTCAATCGTGACAATGGAGATCCCAGCCGGACTGGTTTCCAGCATGGCTTGCAGCAAACCTTCCGGCGCGTCGGTCATAAGCGACATGCACCCTGATCCCACCCAGTTGGCACTCAATCGAGTGAAAGACTAGCATCCATGCATCCTCGGCGGACAGTTCCACGTAAGATTGCGCCGTCTCGCCAAGCCGATAAGATGGGCGCTCCCCTTCGACTCTCTCCCATTCGGAGAAGACCATCCATGTCCGCGGCTCATCAAATCGCCATTGTCGGCGCCGGTATCGGTGGGCTGACCACGGCCATCGCCCTGCTACAACGCGGACACGACGTCACCGTGTTCGAGCAGGCGCGCGCGCTTGGAGAACTCGGCGCGGGTCTCCAGATTGCCGCCAATGGTTCTCGCGTACTGCGCGCGCTCGGCCTCGAGGAGCCCATGGCCGGGGTGATCTGCGAGGCCGAATGGAAAGAGGTCCGGGTCTGGAGCACTGGGGTGACGCGCAAACTGTTCGATCTGGGCGCGGATTCCCGGGAGCGTTTCGGCGCGCCTTATTGGTTCGTGCATAGAGGGGATTTTCACCGGGTGCTGCGGGAAACCGTGACGGACTTGAAGCCGGACGCGATCCGCGTCGGCGCGCGGGTCGCGAAATACGAGGAAGTCGACGAACGGATCACCCTCTTCCTTGAAAACGGCGAGGTGTTCGAGGCCGATATCCTGATCGGCGCCGATGGCGTGCATTCCGCGCTCAGAAGCCAAATGTTCGAGAGCCCGAAGGCCAACTACTCCGGCCTCGTGGCGTGGCGCGGCCTGATCGACATGCAACGCCTGCCCGAGGATCTGCGCCGCCCGGTCGGAACCAACTGGGTCGGCCCCCATGGTCATGTGGTCACCTATCCCCTCCAGTCCGGAAAAGTGCTCAATCTCGTCGGCGTCATCGAGGACCATGAATGGCGCACCGAATCCTGGTCGGCCAAGGGCAGCCGCGAGGAGTGCGCCGCGCGCTTCCCAGGCTGGCATCCCTATATCCAGGCGATGATCCAAGCCATCGATCAGCCCTTCAAATGGGCTCTGGTCGGGCGCGATCCCTTGCCGCGGTGGAGTATCGGACGCGCGACCCTTCTCGGTGACGCCTGCCATCCGACCCTGCCTTTTCTGGCCCAGGGCGCGAATATGGCGATCGAGGACGCCATGCTGATCACACGCTGTATTGATCACTTCGACACGGATCCGGCCCTCGCCCTCGGGCGCTATGAGGAACTGCGGGTCGAACGCTGCACCCGAATTGTCCAAGGCTCCGCCGCCAACGCCGATCGGTTTCATAATCCGATCCTCGCCGACGCGGATGAGGCGGAAGCCTATCTCGACCGTGAATGGGCGCCGGACAAGGTACGCATGCGCTATGACTGGTTGTTCGAACACGACGTGAACTCACTCGCGCTCACCTAAACCGTGCCTGGAGAACACCCCGATGAACCGCCCGACCATCGCGATCCTGGACCCGTTCCACCCCGCGATCATCCAAACGATCCGCGATCAACTGCCCGATGGCTGGGAGCTATCCATCGCCGACGGGCAGACAGATACCGCGCGCGCCGAGGCGATCGCCGAGGCCGACGTGGCGCTGATCATGGCAGCCAAGATGACGCCGACGCTTCTGGCCGGGGCGCCGCGCCTGCGCTTCATCCAGAAGATGGGCGCCGGGGTCGACAATATCGATCTCGACACCTGCGAGGCCTCTGATATCACCGTCGCCCGCCTCGGGGCGGGGAACGCGATCCAGGTGGCCGAGCACGCGGCGATGATGATCCTGGCGGCGAGCCGTCGGCTGATCGCCCTCGACGGGCGGGTACGCGGCGGCCATTGGGACAAGGAGCCGGCGCGCGGCGTCATTCAGCACATCCACGGCAAGACCGTCGGCATCATCGGCCTCGGCGCGATCGGCAAGCGCCTGGCCCGCATTCTCACCGGTTTCGAGGTAGAGACCCTCTATTGCGACCCGATCCCGGCCGGCGCCGAAATCGAGGCGGCGTTGAACGTTCGGCGGGTCTCGTTCGAGGAGTTGATCACCAGCGCCGACATCATCTCGCTCCATCTGCCGCTGACGTCGGAAAGCCGCGGCATGATCGGGGCGGACGAGATCGCGCGGATGAAGCCGGACGTGGTCCTGGTAAACTGCGCGCGCGGCGGGATCGTCGACGAGGCGGCGGTCGCCGAAGCACTTCGTGAAGGCCGCATGCTCGGCGTGGGCATGGATGTCTTCAGCGCCGAGCCACCGGGATCAAGCCCGCTTTTCGATCTGGAGACCGCCGTCCTGTCGCCCCATTGCGCCGGCGCCACCCTCAACAACTTCGCCGCGATCACCGCGCGGGCCATGGCCAATGCCGAGGCCTATCTCGACGGCAAGGCCCTACCCGAAAGCGACGTCGTAATCGACCCGCGCGGTGGCGAGGGGAAATGAATTCCCTTTGCGACGCCAAGGGGCTTAAATCGCGAAGCCGCTAGGCCAAGTCGCGTCACTCCGTCCCCCCATCCACGAACTCGGATTCCCCCATGCGTATCGAAATCCTGTGCACCGGCGACGAAATCCTGACCGGCAAGACCATCAACACCAATCACAGTCACATGGCTCGCCGCTTCGGCGAGGTCGGCCTGACGATGCATTGGGGAACCATCGTCGGCGACGACCGGCCAAGCCTGGTGGAGGCCTTCAAGCTTGCCGCCAAGCGGGCCGACGCGGTGATCGTCAATGGCGGGCTCGGCCCGACCATCGATGATCTCTCGCAGGAAGTCGCCGCGGAGGCGGCGGGCGTGGACCTTGTGCTCGACGAGAACTGGCTGGCGCGGATGGAGGATTTCTACACGCGCCGCGGTCGTGTCATGCCGCCGAACAATCGCAAGCAGGCGATGCTGCCCGAGGGCGCCGAATTCATCGACAACCCCATCGGCACCGCCTGCGGTTTCGCAATCGATATCGACGGCGCGCGGTTCTTCTTCACCCCCGGCGTGCCGCGCGAGATGCGGCGCATGATCGACGAGCAGGTGATCCCACGTCTGCTGGAGATGAGCGGCCTTAAGGTCGTCACCCGTCTGAAGCGCTTTCATTCCTTCGGCATCGGTGAATCCCGCGCCGATCAGATGTTGCAAGGGATCGAGGATCTCGCGCCGAACGGGGGCGTAAAACTCGGATTCCAGGCCCACTATCCTCAGCTCGAGACCAAGCTGGCGGCCCAAGCCGCGAGCGAGGCGGAGCTCGATGCACTGCTCGCCCCGGTCGAGGCGGCGGTGCGCGAAAAGCTCGGCACCTTCATCATCTCCGAGGATGCTCAAAGTCTCGAGGGAGCGGTGATCGACGCGCTGGTGGAACGCGGCGAAACCCTGGCCACGGCCGAGATGTTCACCGGCGGCGCCATCGCCGCCCGCTTTGTCCCCAAGGACGGCGCCGAGGACCCGTTCCTGCGCGGCGTCGTCTCGCGCGACCTGGGTCAGATGTGTCACGCCGTGGGGCTTGACGAGACCGTCGCGGCGCAAGGCCTGACCGCCGAGACGGCAATGGCGATCGCCTCGGCCTTGCGGGATCAAAGCGGCGCCGGCCACGCGCTCGTGGTGTTGATCGAGCTTGACGACGGCGCCGACAAGATCGAGTTCGGCGGCACCATCAATGTCGGCATCGCGGACTCCGGTGGCGTGATCGCGCGTACCGCCCGGATGCTCGGTGGGCGCGACTGGGTACGGCTGGGCGCCACCGATCTCGGCATCGACTGCCTGCGCCGGCGGCTGCAAGGCCTACCGGTTGATGAACGGATTGATTTCGAGAAGCG
>JAYOIK010000119.1:0-10026 GCA_038118725.1 Alphaproteobacteria bacterium
GGTCGGCGCGGCCAAACGCGGACGCCGCGCTTGAGTTGCGGGAACGTTGAACGATAGTATCCCCATGCGGCGATATTGGGAAGGGCGCGAGAGAGCCGCCCTCGACTAGATCCGCTCGGATTGGTCCGCCCAATAAGGCTCCCGAAGCAAACGCTTCTTCAGTTTTCCCGAGGCCTCGCGCGGCATGTCCTCGCGAAAGTCGATGCTCTTCGGACACTTGTAAGCGGCTATCCGCTCGCGACACCAAGAGATCAGCGCGGCCTCGTCGATCAAGGAGCCCGGCACCCGCTGGATCACCGCCTTGACCTGCTCGCCCCATTCCGGGTCCGGAACGCCGAAGACCGCGCAATCCGCCACCTCGAGATGGGCGGAGAGCGCCGCCTCGACCTCGGCGGGATAGATGTTCGCGCCGCCGGAAATGATCATGTCGATCTTGCGATCCGACAAGAAGACGAAGCCCTCTTCATCAATCCAACCGACATCCCCGACGGTAAAGCGTCCGTCCGGCAATTGGCTTTCCGCGGTCTTCTCCGGCGCGTTGTGATAGGTCGGCGGCGGGCGGCCGATGCGCCGGAAATAGAACGTGCCGACCGCGCCCGGCGGCAGATCCTCGCCATCCTCGCCGACCACGGTGATCTCGATCTCCGGCGGACAGCGCCCGACCGTCCCGGGTTTGGCAAGCCAGGTCTCGCTGGTGGCGATCACCGGCCCGGCGCCTTCACTGGAGGCGAAATACTCGATGATCACCGGCCCGAACCAGTCGATCATCGCGCGCTTCACCCAAGGCGGACAGGGCGCCGCGCCGTGGAAGACCTGGGTCAGCGAGGACAGATCATGGGCGGCCCGCGCCGCCTCGGGCAACCGCAGCAAGCGGATCATCTGGGTCGGCACGATATGACAGGTATTGATCCCGTACCGCTCCACATCGGCCAGAAAACCCTCGGGATCGAACCTGGGCTGAACATAAATGGTCTGGCCATGCGCGAGCGCGAACATGATGCAGGCATAGGGCGCGGCGTGATACATCGGGGTCGAGACCAGATGCCGGCCCGGCCCGTCGAAGCCCCACATGCCGCCGGCCTCGTGCCAATTGTCCAGCGCCTCGGTGGTCGAGATCTGATAGGTCGGACGCCAGACACCCTTGGGCCGCCCGGTGGTGCCGGAGGTATAGAACATCGGCCCGCCGGCGCGCTCGTTGCCAGGCTCTTCCAAGGGTTGCGCGTCCCGCCAGGCCTCGTAGCCGTCGTCAAAAACCTGGACCGATGTCACGCCGGCATCCTTGGCGGCTTCACGCAAAATCGCCGCGTTGGCGCCGTCGGCGAAAGCCATGCGGGCGGCGCTGTCGGTCAGGATATAGGTGGCCTCGGCCTGGGTCAGATGCCAGTTGATCGGAACCAGCATCACCCCCGCGCGCATGCAGCCGGCCATGAGCTCGAGGAATTGCGGGACATTGCCGGCCATCACCGCGATCCGGTCCTCGGGTCCGAGCCCGGCGGCCGCCAAGCCGTTCGCTACCCGCGCCACCCGATCCTCGAACACCCGCCAGGAAATCGATCCGCCTGGCCAAACCAGGGCCGCCTCGTCCTCGTGCCCAGGGGTGCGTGGGAAATACGGCTTCAACGACATGCGCTGCTCTCCTAGATCCTTGCCCGAACAACCGGGGAAATCATTGCCAGAGGATCGGTGGCGTGCGAATGGACATCGCGCAACCACGTCGCGCCCCCGAATTTCCATATTCGACGGTTCTACGCCCCAAGCCTTGCCATCAATACGCTGGTAAAACAATGCACCGCGTCATCCTGATCGTCCTCGCCGTTCTGACGGGACTCGTCTCGCCGCTTTCCGCCCGCGCGGCGGAACGCGGCGTGGTGCTGGTGAATATCGGCTGGCATGTCGGCATCGTGTTGCCGATCGACGAGACCCTGCGGCGCGCGATGCCGGAACTCGCCGCCTTCCCGGACGCCGATCACGTTGAAATCGGTTGGGGTGATCGGGACTTTTACCAAGCCGAGAGCCCCGGCCCGCTAACCACCTTGTCGGCGGCGCTGGTCCCGACCGACGCGGTTATCCATCTGCATGGGTTTTCGGGCCCGGTGAAGGATCGCTTCAGTGCCTCGGAATTGCTCGAAGTGCCGCTGTCGGACCAGGAATTCGCCGGACTATTCGGTCATATCCACGCCAGTTTCGATCGCGGCGACGGGGTCGAGTCCGAGCCCTTGGGCCCGGGCCTGTATGAAGGTTCAAGCTGGTTCTACAAGGCCAATGGAGAGTTCTCCCTGGCCCGGACCTGCAACACCTGGATCGCCGAGGCCTTGACGGCGGCGGGCCTGGACATCGAGCCCTCGGGCATCATCACCGCGTCCGGCGTGATGGACGCGGCGCGGACGGCTCTCGAAAAACGCGCTGGCGCGCAGTGACGTCACCCGGCCTTTGTCGAAGCGAGCCATCCCGTTAAGATCGAGGAAACAGCCGCGCGAGGACGAGCCCATGAGAACCGATCCGGATTGCATCTTCTGCAAGATCATCGCGGGAGACATCCCAAGCCTGAAGCTGCTCGAGACCGACAAGGTTCTGTCCTTCATGGATATCAATCCGTTCAATGACGGCCACTGCCTGGTCATTCCGAAGGCGCATAGCGAGAATCTTTTCGCCGCCGAGAACGAGGATCTCGCGGCCTGCATCCAAACGGCCAAAACCGTCGCGACCGCCGTCGACAAGGCGCTGTCGCCCGCCGGCATCAACATCATGCAGGCCAATGGCACGGCGGCCGGTCAATCGGTGTTCCACTTCCACATGCATATCTTCCCTCGGGTAGCCGACGACGGCGCGACCTTCAATTGGGGTTACAAGCCCGGCGACATGGAACGCCTAAAGGAGATACAAGCGAAAATCCTCGCGGCGATGGATTGACGTCCCGGACCGGCGGGTTCGACAGAAAAAACAGGAGCTCTTGGCATGAAACTCGGACTATCGATCGGCTATTCCGGCGCGCATCTGGACTTGCCCGTCGAGCGCGTGAAGCGGGCGGAAAAGCTCGGCTATGACTCGGTCTGGACGGCGGAGGCCTACGGCTCGGACGCGATCACGCCGCTGGCCTATCTGGCGGCGGTAACCTCGCGGATCAAACTCGGCACCGGCATCATCCAGGTCTCGGCCCGCTCCGCCGCCAATGCCGCGATGAGCGCCGGAACGGTGGACGCCATGGCCGGCGGCGGGCGTTTCATCGCCGGACTCGGCGTCTCGGGACCGCAGATCGTCGAGGGCTGGTACGGTCAGCCCTGGGGCAAGCCGTATTACTGGCTGAAGGACTATACGGAGATCATGCGCAAGGTCTGGCGCCGCGAGGAAGGCCTCGTCCATGACGGCAAGCAGATCCAGTTGCCGACCACCGCCGAGGGCTCCATGGGCGTCGGCAAGCCGCTGAAATCCATCCTGCACATGAACCCGGATATTCCGATCTATTTCGGCGCCGGCAACGAGGCGACGGTCCGGCTCTGTGGCGAGATCGCGGATGGCTGGTTGCCCCTCGGCCTGGTTCCCGGCACGTTCGATGAATACAAGCCCTGGCTGGAGCAAGGCTTCGAGCGCGCCGGAAACGGCAAGAGCTTCGATAATTTCGAAATCCAGGCGAGTGTCTTTGTCGATATTGACGACGATGTGCAAGCCGCCCTCGACCGCCTGAAACCGCGCGAGGCGCTGTATATCGGCGGCATGGGCCATCGGAACAAGAACTACCACAAGGATATGATGATCCGGCGCGGCTTCGGCGACGCCGCCGAGCGGATTCAGGAGCTTTATCTTGACGGCCGCAAGGACGAGGCGGCGGCGGCGGTGCCCGACGAATGGGTCGACGCAAAATCTCTCTGCGGCCCGCCGGCCCGGATCCGGCAACGCTATGCCCCCTGGGAGACCTGCGGCGCCACCTCCGTGACCGTGCGCACCTCCCAGGACCCGGCGGTCGACCTGATGGCCGAAATCGCCCGCCTCAACCCGCCCAGGGGAGATTGAGCACCCTACTCCGCCGCCGGCCTATCCTCGTTGAAATGCGCGTAATTCCGCCGGCCGAACCATTCCATGTATTCGCCATAGGTTATCGGCTCGAACCGCTGTGGATTGTCCGGGCCGTGACAGGTCGGCAGGCACTCCACGACGTAATCGTTCGAGGCGTCGAAAAAGAACGGGATCACGTATCGGTCGACGCCCGGCGCCGACGGCAAGGCATGAGGTGCCGGGCAAACGCTTCAATCGGGCCCGAGAGGACTCGACCCAGGGCCCTTCCTGTTCCCACCAGACCATGGCTTTTGCCGGGGATTCAAGGGAGACGACAAGAACCAGAGCCCGCCGCCCCTCTCACGGCGCGAAACTGGATCTCAGATGCGCGGCCCAGACGCCGTTCAGTTCGCTGATCACCCAAAGCGAGCGATGGCGCGCCAGCACGCTGTCGTCGACCCGGAAACGGGTGAAGCGGACATCCAGATGCACCTTGTCCACTGACGCCATAAGCACATCGATCGAGTCCCAACGCGTGTGATGCCACTCGTCGCTGGCCCGTTTGTGAAAGTCCGCGAGATAGGTATCCGGAGTCTCCCAGATCCGCATCACGCCGCCGGATAGCCGGTAATGCGGGAAATGCATGGTTGCCGCCAAGGCGTCGGCGTCCTGGGCGTTGAGCGCCACGAGATGCGCCGCCATGACCGCGCGCGCCGCATCAATCTGCGAGGTGAATGTGGAGTCGGGCTCGTGTTCCATGGGCGCGACTATCGCGGCCTTCTGGTGATTTCACAAGGAAATCGAAACGCCTTTTACAAACTGCGCCCGGTACCCTTGGGAGCGTAGAACACCGCCGAACCGGCATCCGCCGCCGGAGCCGGGCCGGTCTGGACGTGTTCTTCCGCCAGGTTTTCCGCGCGATCCGAGCAAGCCGCCTTTTCATTGGCCGACAACTCGTTGAAATGCGGACGCAGATCAAACTCGTTGAAATTGCCGTCCAGGGTCTTGCCCAACTCGTCTTTGCGATCGCCGTCTTCCTCGACGACGTCGAACATGGCCTTCGCCAAAATACGTACCGCCGGATCCATCGCCACCCCCGCTGGTGGTTGCTGTCGCCAAACTACTTGATTCAGCGTGACCCGAATCGGGGGAAATTTCAAGAGTCTTATTTTTCAAGGTTTTGTAGGCGTGGGTTTTAACACAATTTTAACGATTGAGCTTAGGGCCTTGATGGCGGCTCAGCGCACCGGCATTTTCCCGGATACGATCTAGCCCCGCTCCACGACCTGCTCGATCGCGCCGAAGACCGAGCGCCCGGCCTTGTCCAGCACCTCGAGCCATACCGCGTCGCCAAAACGCATGAACGGGGTCCTCGGCGCGCCGTCGGCGATGGTCTCGACCATCCGGATCTCGGCGATGCAGGAATAGCCATGCGCCTGGTCCGCGTTGGAGACGGTCCCGGAGCCGATCACCGTGCCGGCGGTCAAGGGCCTTGTCTTGGCGGCATGGGCGATCAGGGTCGGGAAATCAAAGGTCATGTCGACCCCCGCCTCGGTCCAGCCGACCTTCTCGCCATTGAAATGGGACAGCAACGGCAGATGCAGCCTGCCGCCGTCCCAGGCATCGCCAAGGCTGTCGGGCGTCACCGCCGCCGGCGCGAAGGCGGTGGGCGGCTTGCCGTGCACGAAACCGAAGCCCTTGGCCAATTCGTCGGGGATCAGTCCGCGCAGACTGACATCGTTGACCAGCATGACCAGCTTGATATGCCCGCGCGCCGCCTCGACGCTCACCCCTTTGGGGACGTCGTCCACGACGACCGCGATCTCGCCCTCGAAATCGATACCCCAATCCTCGCTTAGCGCCGTGATCGGGTCGGTTGGCGCGAGAAACCCGTCCGAGCCGCCCTGATACATCAGCGGGTCCGTCCAAAAGCTCGGCGGCAGTTCCACCCCCCGCGCCTTGCGGACAAGCTCGACATGATTGACATAAGCCGACCCGTCGAGCCAGGCATAGGCGCGCGGCAAGGGCGACGCCATAACCGCGGGATCGAAGGGCACGAGCCCGGGCGCGGTTCCGTCGTTCACCCGCGCCGCGAGATCGGCGAGACGCGGCGCGGTCTCCTCCCAGTTTTCGAGCGCGGCTTGAAGGGTCAGGGCAATGTCGCCCGCGGGCGCTTGGGTTGCGAGGCCATCACCGATAACGACAAGCGCGCCGTCACGACCGCCGGATTTGAGGGAACCGAGTTTCACTCCGCCGCCTCCGTCCGAACACTCCAGGATCGAACATACGCTTCATTCTCTACCCCGCTCGGCAGCTCTCCCACCTCGAGCGCGTCGCGGGTATCGACCATGACGGCGTATTCATCGGTTTCCAGCTTCGGGGCGCTCAGCATGTTCTTCAGCGCCTTGGGGTGCGGGCCATGGGTGAAGCCGCAGGGGTGGAAGGTCATCATGCCGCGATCGATATTGTCGCGGCTGAAGAAGTCGCCTCGGTGGTAGAACAGCACCTCGTCATAGTCGTCATTGTTGTGAAAGAACGGCACCTTGAGCGCGCCCGGATCCTGCTCGAACGGCCGCGGGCAGAAGGTACAGACGACGAAGCGGTTCGCCAGGAAGGTGGTATGGGCGCTCGGCGGCAGGTGGTAGCGGTGGCTGGTGAGCGGCCGGAAATCCTCGACATTGATCTTGACCGGCATCAGATCGCCGTGCCAGCCGACCGCGTCCAGCGGGTTGTAGGGATAGGTCACGGTCGAGATGCGGTCGCGCCGCTTGATCCGGACCTTCCACTCCTCCTCCACCCCGTCCGGGGTCTGCTGGGCCTTGAAGGCGTCGTCCATGGCTGGCGACACCAGCATCGCCGGGTCGAAAAAGGCGTGATGACCGACCAAACCCTTTTCCGGGAGGCGGTAGCTGGAATTCGTCGCCTCGATCATCAGAACATCGGCGGCGCCGTCGAATTCGGCGCGCCACATGGTCCCGCGCGGCAGCATCACATAGTCGCCCATGCGGATATCCAGGCGCCCGAAGTCGCAGAACAGCTGGCCCGCGCCGTTGTGGATAAACAGCAACTCATCTCCGTCGCCGTTGCGCACGAGGTGATCCATGGCACCGCTGGTGCGCCACATGCGCATCTTGCAATGGGCGTTGTGCAGCACCATCGCCGCGTCCCAGGGCGACAGGGTATCCCCCTCGACGAGATTGAGATCAAAGGCGCGCGGGCGCAGCGGGCCCTCCCAATCGCTCCACCCGGTCGGCGGGCGTTTGTGATGCAGTTGCGCCGAGGGGCCGAAGAACCCCTCCTTGCTCATCTCCCGCTCATAGGTGCCCTCGGGCATGTCGGCATGAGCCTGACGCGAGGCGATGCCCTCGACCTTGGAAATCCCGATATAGCTGCTCATTGCCCGAGCACTCCCATATTGGCCCGACACCCATTTCCGAGGGCCCGCCCGGCTGGATCGTCGGCGATTCTGTATCGCAGACAGCGTGCCGCCGATCCCCGCCGAGGGCAAGTCAACATCGCGCCCGTCGGAGCTCGGCGGCTAAACGCACGGGCAGTCTCAAGGATTGGCGGTTCGCGGTCCCTCGCCACCAAAGCGCGTCGCGAAGTACCCGATGATACACGCGACAATCGCGCCCTCGACGACAAACCAATAGGGCGACGCCGAACCGCTGGCGGCACCAAGGACGACGGCGATCACGTCGCTCATTTCCCGATACGCGAAAAACGTCAGCATGAAATTCAACCAAGCGCCGATGACGGGCGCGCGCACCCACCAAGGCAGGGGCAACATCAACACCGGATGGCGGGTATACACCCCGGCCAGGCCAATAACCGCGCCGACGGTGACGTACCACAGCAGCACGCCCCATCGCAGTTGCCAGCTGGCCTCGGGATAAAGTGCCGGCAGAGTGAAGAACCCGACCAGTCCAATCGCCAGACCGACGGTCTTGCCGATCGCGATCCGCGTTGTAAGCGATGCGTATTCAGACATGGCGACCTCCCTTGAGAAGACCGCCAATGTCCGGGATACAGTCCCGCCGCGCCTTGATCTGAATCAAGCCACCAAATTGTCAGGCCGGCTTTTCGCAGGGCGTCGTGCCCATGTCGGCGGGTACCGAGACCTCCAGAAGCTCGAAGGCCTCCGATGTGCCGATCTCGTTGTGGGGCGTCTCGCCGGGGATGAAGATCGAGTCCCCATCCTTGATCCGTATCACCTCGCCACCGGCGAATTCCAGATCCACCCAGCCGCTGAGCATGTAAACGAACTGCCCCTCGCAGTGATGGACATGCCAGCCGGTCTCTTCGGAAAGCCCCTGGGAGGCCGAGGTCACCTGCGCGCGGATCCGTCCGTTGCTGGCCTTGGTGACCCCGAGTTCACGATATTGCAGGAAATCCCGGCGGCCCGGCACCATGACCGGTTTGTCGGCGAAGGCGACGACATGCCCGTTCGCGGTTTTGCTTGGTCCGTCCATATTCATGGCTTCTCTCCCTGAAATGCCGGAAATCAGCCCGGCCGCGTTCAGTGTTGACCGCTCGTCATCGGATCTCAAGGGAAATGCGTGACGGCGAGTTTCGAGGCCGAGGCCGGTTTCCGGACCGCCCCCCGGGCTCAACCGATGAGGGCTCAACCGATTAGGAAGGCCGAGGCGTTCAGTTCGCCCGGCGCGACACCGATCAGCGTTACGGAGCTGCCCGCGCCGAGATCGATCACGGCGTTTCCGGTGGCATCGACGCCGATCCGGGACAGCATTTGCTCGGCGGTCGTGACGCCCGTGCCGTTGATGTTCGCGCCAAGCCGGATCCTGTCGCCCTCGGCCAGGTTGAAGTCATACACCGTATCGCTCGCGCCGTTCGTCGAAAAGACGAAGGAATCCGCGCCCGTGCCGCCGAAGAGATGATCATTGGCCCGGTTGCCGGCCAGGGAGTCCGCCCCGGCGCCGCCATAGAGCGTGTCGTCGCCCTGGCCACCGAAGAGCGTATCCGAGCCGTTTTGTCCATAGGCGGTCTCGGCCCCATAATTGCCGTAGACCAGATCGTCGCCGCCGCCGGCCAGGATGGTCTCGACGCCGTCAAGCTGCAGCATCCGACCGTCATCCGCGAGGCGGAGAGGCCCGGTATTCTGCCCGGCGAAGATTGTATCGTTGCCCTCGCCGCCCTCGAGCGAGTCCAGGTCCTGGTTGCCGTAGATGATGTCGTTGCCGTTACCGCCGTAGATGCTATCTCCGCCGGTGCCACCGCTCATGGCGTCGTTGCCGTCTTCACCGAACAGCAGATCGGCCCCCCCGCGCTGCCGACCGTGTCATCGCCGCCGCCGCCATAAAGCGTGTCGTCATCGACGCCCAGCGAGATGAATTGCCTTGCATCATCTCCCGCCACGAAGTTCTGCCCTTCCCCGCCGACGACCGTCATCTCGCCGACAAGCGCGGCGAACTCGACATTGTCCAGGTTGAGCTGACTTCCACTCGGCAGCCCGCGCCCGTCGATGACTAGCGCGCTTTGCTGGCTGCCGCCGTTTGTGGCGCCGGAGATCACGATCGGCGTGCCGGGCGCGGCGTCGGCGCTGGGCGTCACCCAGCGGGTATCGAGGCTCACCCCCGCGCCGCGCGAGCCGGTGAACTGAGCCATGGTGTTCGACAACGCGTTGGCATTGGCCCCGCCGCCGAGCTGGTTCGACAGCGCGCCGGAAAGAAACGCCTGGGCGCCGGCGCCGGATTGTGCGGCCGAGGGTCCCGAAACCGTCATCGTCACCGTCGGCGGCAAGACCGCGTCCACGCGGCCTCCCGAGACCAGGGGCGCGGCGCCATGCGCGCCGGAGGTGTTGGCGAAACGCTGACCGAGATCGGCGCCGGGCACCTGCGGGGCGACCGAGTAGAGGGTATCCATTCCGATGCCGCCGCGAACAACATCATCCCCCCCATTCCATAGAGAACATTATCTTGACGATTACCGGTTATTGTATTGTCGGAATCATATCCGACACCTGAGCTATAGTTGAATCTTGGTGATGGAGGATGAGGGTGGCGTACCCTGGCGATG
>JAYOIK010000120.1:0-9883 GCA_038118725.1 Alphaproteobacteria bacterium
CGAGACATTCGAGAGCCCGCCGGAAACCTGGGCATGGGGGAGCGTCGCCCGGATCTGGCGTGTCGCCTCGATAAAGGCGCGACCATAGTCGTCATGTTCCGGGATACCGGTGGCGATGGCGAATATGTTCGGATCGAAGATGATATCCTCGGGCGGAAAATCCGCCACATCGACCAACAGGCGATAGGCCCGGGTACAGATCGCGACCTTGCGCTCGACGGTCTCCGCCTGGCCTTCCTCATCAAACGCCATGACCACCACGGCGGCACCGTGGCGACGGGCCAGCCGCGCCTTGTCGAGGAAATCCGACTCGCCTTCCTTCAAACTGATGGAATTGGCGATCGCCTTGCCTTGCAGACATTTGAGACCCGCCTCGATCACCGCCCAATCCGAGGAATCGACCATGATCGGAATTCGGCAGATCTCCGGCTCGGCGCTGATGAGATTCAGGAACCGGGTCATCGCCGCGACCGCGTCCAACATGCCCTCGTCCATGTTGACGTCCAGGATCTGACAGCCGTTCTCGACCTGATCACGCGCGACGGCGAGGGCCGCGTCATAATCGTCGTTCAGGATCAGCTTCTTGAACGCCGACGAGCCAGTAACGTTGGTGCGCTCGCCGATATTGACGAAGCGGGCGGTCTGAACGGTCATGCCGGCACCGAGAATGGCTCGAGCCCGGACAACCGGAGACTGGGCTCGATGCTGGGAATTTGTCTGGGCGTCACGCCCTCGACCGCCTCGGCCAGCGCCCGGATATGGTCTGGCGTGGTCCCGCAACAACCGCCTACGATGTTCACCAATCCGGCCCGGGCCCATTCGCCGATATGATCCGCCATGGTTTCCGGCGTCTCGTCATAAGCGCCGAAGGCGTTCGGCAAACCCGCGTTTGGATGCGCGCTGAGCAAGCAATCCGCGACCTCGGACAGTTCGGCGACGTATTGGCGTAGATCACTCGCTCCCAAGGCACAATTCAAACCGACGGCAATCGGTCTCGCGTGGTTTATCGAGTTCCAGAACGCCTCGGCTGTTTGCCCGGACAGGGTCCGGCCCGATCGATCGGTGATCGTGCCGGAGATCATGATCGGCACACGTTCGCCACGCCGCTCAAACACTTCATCGATGGCGAAGAGCGCCGCCTTGGCGTTCAGCGTGTCGAAGATGGTCTCGACCATCAGCAGGTCCGCGCCGCCGTCCAACAACCCGTCCGCCGCCTCGCCATAGCTCAGGCGAAGATCGTCGAAGGAAACCTCGCGGAATGCCGGATCGTTCACATCCGGGGAGATCGACGCGGTCTTGTTGGTCGGACCCAGCACGCCGGCGACGAAGCGCGGTTTGTCCGGTGACGCGGCGGTGGCCTCGTCGGTCGCTTGACGGGCGAGGATCGCGGCGCGTTGGTTGATCTCCCACGCATGCGCCTCCAAGCCGTAATCCGACTGGCTGATCGTGGTGGCGGTGAAGGTATTGGTTTCCAGGATATCCGAGCCCGCCGCCAGATAGTCTCGGTGGATATCCAGCACCACCTCCGGCTGGGTCAGGACCAACAGATCATTGTTGCCGGACAGGTCCGATGCATGATCGACGAATCTCTCGCCGCGATAGGCCGCTTCATCGAGATTCCAATCCTGAATGGCGGTGCCCATGGCACCGTCGAGCAACAGGATCCGTTCCAGCGCGGCCTGGCGCAGCGCCGTTGCGGTCAGCTTGTTGGAAGTCATCGCGCGTTTCCGCTTCTTGCAGCCGGTGGAGTTGATGGAAGGAGGTCATTCTGGTTGAACGCGATTGGCCATGAATAACCCACATGGGGTGGCGCCGCGAACCGACTAAGCCGCCACGCTTGCGCCGGGGTGTCGGCGCCGACAAACGCCAGACGCGGTCCGATGGCCGGGTTGAAAAGACAACGTTGGGCGACCCTCTGCGATGCACCAGGCGTGACGAATAGCGGTGCGTCGACACTCGCGGCCAACGCCGAGAGACAGCGAGAATTTTCTTCGTCGTCTTCTCTTGTGTCGATCGATAGCGCCGCCGCGCCAAGTCCATGGGCAAGAACAGCGGCGGCGACAAGGTCGTGCGCGCTCGATACCTCGCCCACGCCGGGAACACCCGCGCCGCCGGCGACCGAAACCACGATGCTTACCCCGCGCCCCGCTTCGCCCATACCGGCGCGAACACCCGCGAAGGCGGTCGCCATATGCCCCGGGAAACCAGTGGCTTGCAGGTGAATCAAGTCGACACCGCCGGTAATCTGCGCCGCCGTCATGGACGCCGCCGATTCCTCGATCTCCGCGCCGGTGAGGTAGCCATGCGCCGGCATGTGCCAGGGCACTCTTATATCGCCGATCACCATGGGACGATCGCCTTTTTCACCCGCGTCCCGCGCCACCCGGCAAGCGATTTCCGCCGCGAGGTAGCTGACCGCGAAAGCCTCGTCATGCATCCGATAGCGGTCCAGTATTTGCGGCGCCGCGCCGGATGTGTTGGTGAAGATAAGGCGCGCGCCGGATCGCAGGAGCCGTTCGTGCTGGGCCGCGACCTGCTTGGGATGCGTGATGTTCAGCAACTCGGCGCACCCGCCGCCATCGCCACGGTGAACGCCGCCGGCGATGGTCAACCGTCCCGAGCCTCGCCGGGTCAAGCGGGCTGGATCGTATGCCCCGTTCCGGATCATGCCGCCGCGTCCATCCGGGGCCGCACGCCGAGCCGGCGGCAAATCGCCATCGACAATTCCGCTCGGTTCAAGGTGTAGATATGGAAGGCCGACACGCCTTCTTCCTTCAAGGCGTTGCAGAGATCACAGGCGGTCGAGGCGGCAACCAGCCGACGGGTTTCGGCATCCTCGTCCAGGCCATCGAAAAGCTCGTGCATCCATGCGGGAACCGTGGTCCCACAACGCGCGCTAAACGCCACCACCTTGGCGAAATTGGTCACCGGCAGGATACCCGGAACAATGGGCTGGGTGATGCCCGCGGCAACCGCCCGGTCGCGGAATCTCAGATAGGTCTCGGCATCGAAGAAAAACTGCGTGATCGCCGAACCAGCGCCGGCGTCAAGCTTGCGCTTCAGATTATCCAGATCCGCCTCGGGCGAGGCGGCGTCGGGATGGGTCTCGGGATAAGCGCCGACGACGATATCAAAACCTGCGATCCGTCGTAACCCGGCCACGAGGTCGGCGGCGTCGCGATAGCCGTCCGGATGCGCCTGGAAACCCGCCGCCCCGTCGGGCGCGTCACCCCGCAACGCGACAATCCGCCGGATACCTCGGTCCGCCCAGTCCTCGGCAATCGTGTTGATTTCTTTCCGGGATCGCCCCACGCAGGTGATATGCGCCGCCGCGTCGAGGCTCGTGCTCGCGACAAGACGGTCGAGAATCGCCGTTGATCGTTCCTGGGTCGATCCTCCGGCGCCATAGGTCACCGACACGAATGCCGGATTGAGGGGCTCAAGCCGTGACACGGTCCGCCACAACGCATCCTCGCTGGCCGCGCCGGCGGGCGGAAAGATCTCGAAACTGATTGTCGGCTCGGTGTCCATCACAAGGCCTCCGTCGCGGGAACGCGGTCATTGGCCGGGAGCGCCGGCTTCCGCGCGACCCAGATACACACCGTCAGCGGATCGCCTTCCAGGTAGGTCGGGCTCTCCCCCGACAATCCGACGGTGTCGAACATCCGCGCCATCTGCGCCTCGGAGAAACCGAGCCAACGGTGGGCATGCTCTTCCCGGAGCTCCGCCAGGCCATGCGGCGCGAAATCGACCACCACCAAGCGTCCGCCGGGGCGCAACACCCGGATAGCTTCGGCCAGCACCGCCTCGGGGTCGTCGGCATAGTGAACCAGGAGGTTCGCGGTAATCAGATCGAACCGGTCCGCCGAGAACGGCATCCGATACATATCGGCGTGGCGAACCTGGCAGTTGCGAAGCCCATCTTGGTCGAGATTGGCGCGCGCGATGGCCAACATGTCGTGTGAGTTATCAATCCCGATCACCGAAGCAGCATGATCTCCGGCCAGCCTCGGGACCCGACCTGTTCCGGTCCCGATATCCAACATGTCGGTTACCCGGCATTCTCGAATGATTCCCCTCAAAGTTTCGTCGACGCGCTCGTCGTCCACGTAGCGACCGCGCAACTCCTCCCAGCTTCCGGCGAAGCGTCGAAAGTAATCCTCGGCCTGTTTGGAGCGCTCCTCCTTAATCCGCTCCAGACGCGACAGGTCCAGCGCCAGGGTCGCGTCGTCCTCGGGGATCAGATCAACCAGCATTTGGCCAAGCCCCGCCCCCGCGCCATTGCTCGCGGGACGATAGAAGGCGCGGCTGCCCTCTTGATTACGGTCAAGTAGCCCGGCCTCGACCAGCAGCTTCAAATGCCGGGAAACACGCGGCTGGCTTTGCGCGAGTATGCGGACCAACTCGTTCACCGAAAGCTCGGCGTGGCCGCACAGCGCCAGAATCCGAAGCCGTGTCGGCTCGGCGGCGGCGCGAAGACCCTGCATGAGATGATCCATAATTCCTCGATCAAGATATAAGGATAACTTTATATCTTGATTATATAGAATCGCTAGATGCTGTCAAGGCGAAACCTTTTGTTCCATATCCGACCGTTCGCGTGGTCGCGACAGCGACACACCCGGATTACGACTCCTTGATTTGCTCGCGAACGTTTCTGGACCCGACCTAGGTCAGGGATGGAGAAGAGCTAAGCAGCTCCGGATGGGGCAGGACATTGGCGTGCATCATCACCATGCAAAGGTCCCAGGGAACGACCCTATCCTGGCTCAATAACTCGTTGACGGTCAGAAAACGCATCTCGGCGCCTTCGTTCAAGACGAGATCGCTCTTGAGGTCATCGCCGATCACCGTCTCAAAAACCGCGACCCGGCGGATCCGCACCCCGTGTCGGGGTATCGAGTAATCGAAATCGATCACCCGGCTCAAATCGACGGGATCGAAAGCGAGCTCCTCGATCAGCTCGCGGCGCATTCCCGCGAGATCATCCTCGCCCGGTTCCACCGCGCCGCCGAACAGGCACCAATGACCGGGATAAGCGATCCAGGGAATGTCATCACGCAGCTGCATTAGATATCGACCGGCCTGATCGACAACAAGTGCCTTGCAGACCTGCATTTCGTCGATGACGCGATTTTCTTCCATGGGGTGACCGATACTGATTTGGGTGCGACGGACGGAGCGACTTTCGCCGCCGTTGGGAAGTACCACGACGAACGCGTCAGGTCTTGCCTCCGTTCGGGTCTTGTGATCCTAAGAGCACGGTAGTGACGGATCGAACGGCTGCCACGAGAATGGGAGACATCGTTTTGAAATGCCTGTTGACCGGTGGAAACGCCTTCGTCTCCAAGACGATTGGCCCCGCGCTGGCCGCCGCCGGGCACGAATTGACGGTTTGTCTGCGCCCGGGCCGCCCAATCCCCAAATGGGCCGACGCCGGACCCGGCGTTATCACGACGCGGGCGGTCGACCTGGCGGATGTCGGGGGAGTGTTGGACCTTGTGACTGGACATTCGTTCATCATTCATGTCGCCGCGCGGGTGGAGGACCCGACCGCGCCACAATCCTTGTTCGAACGCGACAATTCGCGTGCCACGCAAGCTCTCGCCGACGCGGCGGTGGCAGCCGGGTGCGCGGGAGTGATCAACTTCTCAAGCATGTCCGTGTATGGCGAGATCAGCGCCTCGGTCGCGGACGCGACGACGCCTTCCACCAATCCGACAGCCTATGGCGCCAGCAAACTGGCGGGCGAGCAGACGCTGCGCCGTGTCGCGGCGACGCTTCCCTCGGTCAGCCTGAGACTGCCGGGCATCGTTGGTCCGAACGCGCATGGAAACTGGCTCGCCCGTTCTCGTGCGGCGCTGCGGGCGGGCGATCCCGTAACCCTGAACAATCCGGATTTCCCATTCAACAACGCCGTCCATGTCGAGGATCTCGCCGAGTTCGTCGTCAGCCTGTGCGCTCGGGAATGGTCCGGGTTTCACGCCTTTCCGATCGGAGCCGGCGATCCGCTGACGGTGATCTCCGTGATGGAGCGACTGAAGGCAGCGACCGGCTCGACATCATCGATCACGATCAGCGACGCGGAACGCCAAGCCTATACGATATCATCGGACACCGCGATCCGTGACTTTGGCTACAGGCCCGCCTCCATGGCGGACATTATTGATCGCTTCGCGTCCGATGCCTGATCCGACCCTTTACTCCAGGATGGTCCAGTCATAGTCACCGGTATAGCCGGCTTCCTCGAATACCGAGATCCAGCCATCGGGATAGTCGTGGAAACGGGCGGTCAGTACCCAATCCTCGAATAGCGCGCGTTGCTCCGGCGTGGCGTAGGAATCGACCCGGACATATCCCCGGCCCGGCGCGAGGCGTTGCATCTCCCGCAAGGCGGTCACGCATCCCGCACGATCCAGATTATGGATCGTGTTGATCGATAGAACCGCGCTGAAGCTATTGTCGGGGAAAGGCAGGTCGTCGGCGGAGCCACGATGCAACCTGCCGATCACCTCGGGCTCGCACCGAGACAAGGCATAGGCCGAGACATCAATGCCGAACACTTCCAGTCCCGGGCATGCGCTCAACAGATCCTTGACGAGAAAGCCCTTGGCGCAACCCACGTCCAGCACGCGATCACCGGGCTTGAGACCGAAGTGCTCGACGATATCCCTCGCGACGGGGATCCAGCGTCCGTCATAGCGATAGCCGCCATAGCCATACTCCCGAGGGCCATCGAAGTACATCTCCCCGAACTCGCTGGAGATTCGAACCACCTCGGGGGATTTGCCGTCCTTGCGTGCCTGGAGGTTCCGTTTCGACGTCGGCAGGCTTCGCAGCAGATTGACCCGCGCGCCCATCAGCCTAGGCCTCCCGACGCCCGGCGCGCGCCGTCCCGGGCACGGGCCAAACCCTCGTCCAAGGACGTATAGGTGAAGTCGGGAAAGGCGGCCTTGGTTGCCGCCGGATTGAAGGGCCGATACCCATTATGCGGCATTTCGCCAACCCGGGGCGAGCCGCGGACCGCGACATCCTTGCCCGAGAGCGCGACAACCCGATCGGCGATATCGCGAAACGACGTCACCGTTCCCGACGCCGCGTTCAATACTCCCTCGCTCTGGTGCATGACGAGCCGCGCGGCCAGTTCCGCGACATCGGCGACATCCACATGGTCGCGCCGCTCCTCGCCCTCTCCGAATAGCACGATTTCCTCGCCAGCCTCCGCCAGACGGCGAAACCTGTTGGGCCCGTAGCCGTCATGGGGATCCGCGGCGCCGTAAACCAAGGTCGGACGGAGAATCCCAAGCGGGATTCCCAGCGGCGTCGCTATCTCCACCTCCAGAACCAGTTCCCGGGCGCGATGCATGACGCCATGCAGCGACCCCGGATCGGCGGGCGATGATTCATCCAGCGGCCCGGGACTATCGGCATAGACCGCGTCCGAGCTGATATAGACGAGATGGGCCGGTGGCACCCGATGGGTGGCGGCGATCACCGGGCCCAGCATCTCGAGATTTTCGACCAGCATGGCGTGGTTCTTGACCGGCGCTCTCGCGGCAACCAGCACGACGGAATCACCCGGCTCCAGCAGCCCCGAAAGGACTTCCTCGGCGTTCCGGGATCCGAGATCGACCTCCGATCGGCCCAGCGGTAGAACCGGCGCGCCCATTTGCCCCAACCGGTCCGAGAGCGCCGCTCCGATGAATCCCCGCGCGCCTAGAATAACGACGCGTTTCGGCGCGGTCGGTTGGGCATGGCCATGTGTGATCATCGGCTTATCCAGTTTCGCTCGAACTTGGCCCGCGATTTCGCTTCCAAGCGCGGGATTCATGGAATGCGCTTTTAAATGACGCATTGGTAAATTAAAAGGCGTACTCCCCTCCTATCGCAATTGTATCCAGGGTCGGGAGTGAACCGAGAGAGGGGCCTGAAATGGATTTCCGTTTAATCCATCATCATGTCGGCGCGCGTGGCAACGTCCCACTGCCATTGGACGCCAGGAGCCCGATCCGAGGCGACTTCGCCGTTTTTTACTACGACGCGGATGAAGACGCCTTGACCGATGCATTGCGCGAAAGAATTCAGGTCGGCAAGTCCAGCTTGTTGCCCTATTGCCTCGGCGCGAGAAGTGAAAAGCGCGCCTTCCATATCGCGAACGACTCCTATTCGAGCTCGCTCTATCCCTTCAACACGAAGTACCAGAATTTCACGAAAGCGACCTATCTCGGCCAATCGCGCATGGGCGACAGTCACGCCACCGCGAGACAGATCGACGTCGATGTGGTGACGCTCGACGAAATCTGCGCCCCCAACGGCGACATACCCGCGCCCGACTTTCTATCCATCGACGTTGAAGGCGCGGAACTGGATATCATTCGCGGCGGCGCCGGATGCTTGCGGGATTCGGTGGTATGGCTTCGCTCCGAGATGTGGATCCATCCCGTTTATGACGGAGCGGCGACGATGGAAGCCTCCATGGCTTATCTTCGGGATGCCGGTTTTGACCTGTTCCACATGGCTCCATACGGCGAGTACGAAGCCGACAAGCTTACCTTCGGAATGCACGGTCTCGGCCAAACCCTCGGCGCCGAGGTCGATTTTCATTGCCAAGTCGACGCTATCGTCAACAACGCCGAGAACGGGCGGGATACCGCGATCCTGAAGCTTTACAAACTGGCGCTGCTCGCATTCATGCAAGGCGGCAACGGGCTGGGGTACCAAGCGTTGAAGCAGGCGGACGCGCTCGGAGGCACGTTCTTCACCAAGGACAACGCGACCAAGCCGGCCAACTACCTAGCTTTTCTGGAGGAGGCCTGGATAGCGCTCCAAAACATGACCAAACATCTTCCGGTGTTTCCCGATCTTGGCCAAGCCATGCATCGAAAACGAGAGCGCTTTTTTCATTACAACAACGCCGACAATCAGGAGACCCGAGATAGATTGGTCTCGGAGGATCGCGAGGAACGCAAGGAAATTGAAAACAATTACAAAAAAATGGTAGCTCGTGTTCATAAGCTCGCCTGGATGCCGGCGACGCCACTCGAAACCACTTTCAAGAAATACGGACTGGTCGACCAGGCAAACGAAATGAGCGCCAAGAGAAAACAACATTGCGAGAACTTCATTTCTCTCTTCTACTCCTTGGGAGAGGGGCCACTTCGTTAGCGCGAAGCCGAACCCTCGGTCTCGCCCTCTCCCACTTCGCCGACGCCAAGTCGGTACCATTCGAAGCCTAGGGAACTCGGTTTCTGGCTTTCGTAAACTCCGAACGGGTCAATGAGCACCCGTCCCGACATTCGCGCGGTTATATCGGCGAGATCGAGACTTCCGTAATCCGGCCAGGCGGTCGCGACCACCAGGACATCCGCGTCATCGCAGGCATCAAGCGCCGACCCCACGACCTCAATCCCCACCGGCGCGGCGCTCCTCGGGACAACCGGGTCATGTGCGCGGACCCGTCGTCCCTTCAATTGTTCCAGAAAGGCGATGGACGGGGAGTTTTTGATGCTGTCGGTGTTTTCCTTATAGGCCATGCCCAATACGGCAACCCTCGGGTCGACCACGCGATCGGCGGTTGCCCGCTCGAAACAGCGCATCAGCCAATCCTTGCGCCAGGCGCTATTGACCCGCCAGGCATCGACGGTCCCGGATTCGGTATCGGTCGCTCGCGACAAGGCGCTTACCGTCGCGAGGTCGCGCTCCAGGTTACCACCGGATATTCCAAGGCCTGGAGCCAGATAGGCCCGCGGACCGATGCGAGCGTCCAGGCGGAGCGCCGGCGCGATTTCCGACCAGTCGGCGCCGATCGTCTCGCAAATCTCGGCCAGCGTGTTGGTGGTCGCGACCTGGGCGACCAGGAAACAATTGATCGAGATCTTGGCGA
>JAYOIK010000121.1:0-1762 GCA_038118725.1 Alphaproteobacteria bacterium
CGACGCCGATCGCCGGATAGACTATATCGAGTTCAACGTATCGGACATGGCGCGGACCAAGGCTTTCTATGCCCGGGCCTTCGGCTGGACCTATACGGATTTCGGGCCGTCCTATACCGAGTTCACGGATGGTCGGATGAAGGGAGGTTTCGATGCGAGCGCGCCGGTGCGGGCCGGCGGGCCGTTGGCCGTGCTGTACGGCGAGGATCTCGCCGCTTTGGCGCGCGCCGTGGAGCAAGCCGGCGGGCGGATCGTGAAACCGATTTTCGAGTTTCCCGGTGGCCGACGGTTCCACTTCACCGACCTCGACGGCTATGAACTCGCGATCTGGTCGGCGACCTAGCGTGCTTGACCCGCGCAAGGCATGAACGGAACTTCGGGAAACGACACGGTCTTGCCGTCAACCCCGGCCGGCGTCGGGTTTGACACGGCGATGATCGCGTTCGCCGCGTTGGGTTTCGGGCTGGTGCCGTGCTTCGCGAAATCACTCGCCGACGCCGGCATGCCGTCGTCCATGGTCGCGTTCTGTCGGTACATGGTGGCGGCGGTCGCGCTGGCGCCGTTCCTTAAGCTTGATCGCAAGGGACGGATCACCACCGCCTAGGGGATCGTGGCGGGGGCGGCCATGGCGCTTGGTTGGATCAGCTATGTCGAGGCCTTGAAGACCGTCCCGGTGGCGGTGCTTGGCGTGCTTTACATGACCTATCCGGTATTCACCCTAATGGTCGCGTGGCTCTGTTTTCGAGACCGGCCCGCCGGACGCTCGATGCTGGCGGCGGCGCTTATACTGACCGCCGCGATCATTACGATGTCGCCCGCCAGCGTGTCGCCGGAAATCCTACCCGCGATGCTGCTGTCGCTGGCGGCCCCGCTGAGCTTCGGCGCGGCGATCAATATTTTGACGAACAAACTGATCCATGTGCCGCCGATCTCGCGAATTGCTTGCGTGTCAACGGGGGCGGCGTTGGGATTGGCGCCTCTGATCCTGACTCAGGATTTCCCGGCCTTGATCTCGGTCGCGGTGGTTAACTGGTGGCTGATCGTCGGATTGTCGCTCGCCACCGCGCTGATCCCGCAATTGCTTTACAGTATTCACGCCCCGCGGATTGGCGCGGCTCGAACCGCGATGGCGGGCAGCGTGGAGCTTCCGATGATGTTTGTGATCGGTTGGGTGGGCTTCGGCGAGGCCATCGGTTCGGCGCATATCCTGGCGGCGGTGCTGGTATTGACAGCCATCGTCGTTACACCGGCACGCCGACATGCGCCTCCGCCGCGCAATGGCGCGGCGCGATCGAACGCTCGGACGCGGAAGATTTAACTTTTCTTCTTGTTACGAGAGCGGGTGTACGCGGCCCGTTCGTTCACCGACTCCGTGGGAGTCGCCGAGATCGGGGCCGGGGTTACGCCCGCGGTCGCGGTCGCGGTGCCGCCGTCCTGTGGCATGCGCGAGGCGAGTTGCGAGAGCGCGGTTTGCAGGTTGCGCGCGCCGGAACGCGACATGATCAGCCGGGCAACGACCGCGTGCTCGACAGCCGCGCCGTGAAACTCCGATAGAGAGAAAGTATATAAAATTTTATTGAAATGTGACCGAGAGGGATTTATATAAGCCATGAGGTGCCTACGCATTGCGGGCGACGGTGGCTTCGACGCAAGATTGTTGGCCCGAAAGGGGGCTCGCCGTGGCGAGAGGATCGAACGGAGCGGAAAGACTGGTCGGTATAGCGGCGCCGGAAATTCTCGACGGCGGCAAGGGCGACGACAC
>JAYOIK010000121.1:1862-3113 GCA_038118725.1 Alphaproteobacteria bacterium
ACGACACTCTCTACGGCGGAAGTGACGACGACGAGCTTTATGGCGGCGAGGGCGACGACGTTCTGTTCGGCGGTTCGGGCGACAACACGCTATATGGCGGCGCCGGTAACGACGTCTATTACGCCGAGAACAATGCCGAGGATGAGTATTATGACCTCGGCGGTGGGGCGGGCACGTTGCGGGCCGAGAATACCGGCAAGAATTTCACCTTCTCGGTCGCGGAGGATTTCACCAAGGGGTCGGGAACCGGCATTGACCTGATCGATGGCGGCGCCGGCAACAAGACCGTCGTGATCAAGGGCGCGGACAAGAACGCCGACGTGGATTTCGACTTTTCCGAGATCACTCTGGAAAACATCGACGCGATCAGCGGAAGAAGAGGCGACGATACCATCACCGGCTCCGAGGGTGACGACAGCATCGATGGTGACCGAGGCGATGACTCCCTCGTTGGTGGTTCCGGCAATGATGTGCTGGACGGCGGCGACGGTGATGACGTGCTGCGCGGCGGCGCCGGCGCCGACACACTTTTCGGCGGCAAGGGTAACGATACCTTTTACGCCGATAACAACGATGCCTTGATCGACGGTGGCAAGGGTGACGACGTCGTCTATGTGCTGGATGGCGCGGGATTCGACCCGAGCAAGCTCAGGGATGTCGAAACCATCACCTTCGTCGGCAATTCCAGCGACGGTGATGACAAGTTCTCCGGCCTTGATAGCGATGACACGCTGCGGGGACTCGCCGGCAACGATACCCTGGACGGCGCGGGCGGCGACGACACGGTTATGGGTGGCGCCGGTAATGACAGTGTCGCGGGCGGTGACGGCGACGATGTGATCGACGGCGGTGCCGGCGTTGATGTCGCCGATGGCGGCGCGGGCAACGATACCGTCTACTACGACAGCGGCGAGGTTGCCGATGGCGGCGATGGCCGCGACGTTTTGGTCATCAAGAACACCGTCGGCGTGGATACCTCGAACGCAAGAAATTTCGAGGATACCGTCGTCGGCACGACCGGAACCGACGGCAAGGACCAGATCGTCGGCACGAATTCCAATGACACGATCGGCGGCGGCGATGGGGTCGATGGGCTGATCGGCGGCAGTGGCTCCGATACGATCGATGGCGGCGGCGACACCGACATCATCGAGGCGGGCGACGGCGACGACGTCGTGCGAGGCGGCGACGGCGATGACGCGCTCCAAGGCTGGGGCGGAGACGACACGCTGTTCGGCGATGCCGGCGACG
>JAYOIK010000121.1:3213-9683 GCA_038118725.1 Alphaproteobacteria bacterium
GACGCGCTCCAAGGCTGGGGCGGAGACGACACGCTGTTCGGCGATGCCGGCGACGACGTGATTTTCGGCGGCGTCAGGGACTTCAATCAATCCGGGACCGGCGCCGACTTGATCTCCGGTGGCGCGGGAAATGACCGGGTCTTCGCCGGCGACGGGAATGACGCGGTTTATGGCGTTGCCGGCCGAGACGAAATTCGCGGCGAGAAAGGTGACGATGTCCTGTTCGGCGAAGCCGGCGACGATGAATTGCTGGGCCAGGACGGTGGAGATTTCATTGACGCCGGGGACGGCGACGACAAGGGCTCCGGCGGGGCCGGTGACGACACGCTGAGCGGTGGAAGCGGCAATGACCTGCTGATCGGCAATTCCGGGGATGATGTCTTCGACGGTGGAGCGGGTGACGACACACTGCGCGGCGGTGGCGGCAACGACGATATCTTCGGATCCAGCGGCGACGATTACGTCGTCGCGGGGGACGGCGATGACACGCTAACCGGTGGTGACGGCGAGGATTGGCTTGAGGCGGGCGCGGGCAACGACGTGGTGTCGGGCGGAGATGATTTCGACTATATCGACGGCGGTGACGGCGACGACACGCTCTACGGCGGCAATGACCTCAACTGGTTGTTCGGAGAGGGTGGGAATGATTCGCTCCAAGGCGGCGACGACCTCGACTGGATGGAAGGCGGCACCGGCAACGATACGCTGAATTCCGGCGGCGGGGACGACTACATGATCGGCGATGCCGGCGCGGATGTGTTCCAGTTCGCCGAGGGCTCGGGCGCCGACACGATCGACGGCTTCTCGGTCGGCGAGGACGTGATCGCCATCGGCGAGGGATTTGGCATCCGGTTCGGCAATGCCCGGGCGCTGGATCGCATGATCACCGACGACTCGGATGGGGCCATCATCGCTTTCGATCGTGACGATCAGGTGCAGCTTCTCGGGGTCGCCAAGAGCGATCTGTCTTGGTCCGATTTCGCGGATGGGTTCTGACCAGGCCTATTTCACTTGCGCTAGCGGGCCGACCGGGCTGTCATGGGTGAACCATGACCGAGACTCTCGACATTGATTACTTTCGCGGGCGGCTGGAGGCTCGCCTGGCCGAGCTCCGCGGCCTGATCGACGGCGCGCGCGATCAGGTCAAGCCGGTCGAGTTGGATCAAACCAGCGTCGGACGGCTCTCGCGAATGGACGCGATGCAGGTTCAAGCCATGGCGCAAGAGACCGAGAGGCGCAGACACCTCGATCTACAGCGGGTCCAATCAGCCTTGGAGCGGTTGGCCGCGGGCGATTACGGCTATTGTCTGGTTTGCGACGAGGTGATCCCGAGCAAACGTCTCGAATTCGACCCCGCCGTGACCACCTGCGTCGATTGCGCCCGCGCCTGATCCGTGGAGCCGGCGCGCGGTCAGGCGCGATAGCCCAAGAGTTTCTCATGCAGCGTCCGCGCGAAGGTGACGCCGTCCCGGGCGATCCTCGGGCGGGCATCTTGCCGCCTGGAGCCGGGCATCCGCGCGCCGTCCTGCCCGGTGATCGCCGCGACCAGGCCCGCCATTCGCTCGTCGTACGCGCCCGCGGAAAACGGGCCGGGGTCAATCGCGATGAAGAACTGTCCAGTGCGCGGCGAGCCGCCTTCATTGCCGCCGAAGGAGCTGGCATTGGTGCTTAGGGTTGAGCCGGAAAGCGCGGCGGCCATCATCTCCACCATCAACGCCGCCCCGGCGCCCTTGTAGCCACCGGCGGGCACCATCGTGCCCTTCATGGCCGCCGTTGGATCGGTCGTCGGTTGGCCATCGGCGTCCAGGGCCCAGCCTTCGGGGATCGGCTCGCCACTGACGGCGTGCACCATTACCTCGCTTCGGGCGATCACGCTGGAGGATTGATCGATCACGAAGGCAGCCCCGCCCTTGCCGTCGGGTGCGGCACAGGCGACCGGGTTGGTGCCGAAAACGGCTTTCTTGCCGCCCGCCGGCGCGATCGAGGCCGGTGCGTTGGTATAGCCGAGCGCGACGAACCCGGCATTCGCGAGCGCCTCGACGTGATAGCCCAAGACCCCACAGTTATAGGAGTTCGTAACCGCCAGACCCGCGATCCCGGTGGATTTGGCGAGCGTGGTCAATTCGGCGAAACCGAGATCAATCGCCGGATGCGCGAAACCGTCTCGCGCGTCGGCTCGCAAGGCCGCCGGCGCCACTTGTTCGACCGTGGGAGTGGCTTGGCCGTCGATCTTGCCGCATTTCGCGTGCTCGCAATAGGTCGGCAGCCGCGCGAGCCCGTGGCTGTGGATACCGTCCAGTTCCGAGGCCACCACTGAGCGCGTGACGGAGCGCGCATTCGCCTCGCTGGTATTGCTGGCCACCAGCACGGCCTGGGTTAGGGCATCGACTTCGTCGATGGTCAAGGTGACGGTGTCACCGGTGCTCCCGGACATGTGTCTCTCCCGTGTGTCGTTACGTGCGCAATCGCGTCGATCAGGCGATCTTCGCGAGGGCTTCTTCCTCGATCTCGAGCTGCAGGACGTCGTTGAAGCGGTTGAAGGCGCCGCATAGCGCGATCCGCCATGTGAGCTCCACGATCTGAGGCTCGGTGAAATGTTCGCGCAGGCGATCGAACATCGCGTCGCGCACCCGGTTGAAATCGTTCGACACCTTGATCGCGTACTCGACCACGAGTTTGTCGACCGCGTCGAATTCCGGGTGATCCTCGTAGTCGAGGATCGCCTCGACCCCCGCCGGGGTGACGCCCTCGATGGTTAGGAACGGCGAATGATGGGCGACGCAATACTCACAGGCATTCAGCTTCGAAACCGCCACCAGGCCAAGCTCCAAATACCGGCGAGGCAACACTCCCTCCTTGCGAAGATCGGTCAGCATGCCGAAGACGTGCTCGAAGATCGGCCCGCGATGCGCCATCGCGCCGACCAGGCTGGCGAAGGGGCCGTAGTTTGCCATGTCGTCGTAGAGATGTTGCAGGTGTGCGGGCACATTCTCGCGCTCGGCGGTGGAAATGCGGGCCATGTGCTATCTCCCTGATGATATGGAGGGTTGAAGGAGTGATTCAGGTCCGCGGACGACTATCGCGATTGCCACGGATAGGGTGTGAATGCGATCGTTAGACGATCAGCGACGATTATGCCACCGGATAGCGGATATCAAGAGGACCCTATGACAATCAAAAACGTTCGCGCCGACCATTACAGCATTCCCTTGCCCGTCGTGCTTTCCGATGCGATGCACGGCGACATGCCCAGCTTCGAGCTGATGACCGCGCGGGTGACCGACGCCGACGGCAATGAAGGCTTAGGATACACCTATACCCTGAGCGGCGGCGCGCGGGCGATTCACTCGGTGATCGCGAACGATATCGCGCCGGCCCTGGTGGGGCGGGACGCGGACCGCATAGAGGAGACCTGGAAGCATCTCTGGTGGAGCCTGCACTATGCCGGGCGCGGCGGTTTGGCGATGCACGCGCTTTCGGCGGCGGATATCGCGCTTTGGGATCTCCTGGGCAAACGGACGGGCTTGCCGCTTTGGCGTCTGCTGGGTGGCGCCGACCCCAAGGTCAAGGCCTATGCCGGGGGCATCGACCTGATGTTCACCCTGGATGATCTGTTGGCGCAGACCGACGACAATCTCGCCAAGGGGTTTCGCGCCATCAAGATGAAGGTGGGACGCGATAATCTGCGCGAGGATGTCGAGCGGATCGCCGCCATGCGGGCGCATCTCGGCCCCGACTTTCCGTTGATGGTCGACGCCAATATGCGCTGGACCGTGGACGAGGCGATTCGCGCCGCCCGGGCTTTCCGGGAGCATGATCTGACCTGGTTGGAGGAGCCGACCATTCCCGAGGATTTCGCCGGTCACGCGCGCATTCTCGCCGAGGGCGGCGTGCCGATCTCGTCTGGAGAAAACCTGCATACGCTTTATGACTTCCAGCACATGCTCGCCGCCAACGGCGTGAGCTACATTGAGCCGGATGTGTCGAATTGCGGTGGGATCACCGTTTGGATGAAGGTTGCCCGGCTGGCCGAGGCGCGCAACTTGCCGGTCACCTCGCACGGCGTGCATGACATTCACGTCCATCTGCTGGGGGCGATTCCCAACGCCTCCTATCTCGAGGTGCATGGCTTCGGCTTGGAGCGCTATATCGCCGAACCGCTCAAGATCGTCGAGGGATTCGCGACGGCCGGAGAGCGACCGGGACATGGAATCTCTTTCGATTGGGATGGGCTCGAGGAACACCGGGTCTGACAAATGCCCACCCCGGTTGATCGCGCGGAAAGTGTCGCGTCGGTCGCGCGCGAGATCGTTTACACGATCGGCCATTCAAATAACGCGAGCGCGGATTTCATCGACTTGCTGAAGGGCGCCGGGGTGGGGGCGATCGCCGATGTGCGCTCCACGCCGTTCTCGCGACGGAACCCGCAATTCAACCGCGAGACCCTGGCGTCGAGCTTGAAGGACAACGCCGTGGCCTATGTTTGGTTGGGCGATCAACTCGGCGCGCGTCCAAGCGATCCTTCGCTGCTTCGAGCCGACGGGGGCGTGGACTTCCGCCGCCTCGTCGCCAGCGCCGCGTTCCGCCGTGGAATTGAGCGGGTATGCGATGGCGCGCGGCGATTCAGATTGGCGATTATGTGTGCCGAGCGCGATCCGTTGAACTGTCACCGTACCTTTCTGATTGCCCGGCATTTGGCTGGTGAACACGTGGGCATCCGACATGTGCTGGGCGATGGCCAGATCATTGAACATCAAGATGTCGAGCGACGTGTTATCGCCAATGCCTTCCCAAATGGCCGCGATTTTTTCGTGGAGAACGAGGGTGCTCTGTTAAACGAAGCCTATGATGCCTGGGGTAGAAAGCCGTAAGACGTTCATTCGGATTTGGTGCGATTATTTTATAAAATACGTTGGTTATATTTTGCGGAAACTTGCTTAAATTGCTTTCGCGAGAACGGGTTTTGAGCGAAACTTGAATATCCTTGATCTCTATAAGGCATCCCGATACCGGGAAACCTTCGTGGTGCGCGGGTATGGATTTTTCGACGATCATGGCGCTGCTTGTGGGCGGCGGGATCTGTTTTCTCGCCGGCGGTCTACTGTGTTGGATGGTCCTCGCGCGGCGGCGCGCCGGGGAGGATTTTCGTTCGGTTGTGGAGCATTCGATTCAGGGCATCCTGGTTCTGGATGGGGTCAACATTGTGTTCGCTAATGAGGCTTTCGCCCGGATGTTCGGCTATGACGACGTCGAGGAGATCCTCCGGATCGGTACATTGGATTGTTTCGCGGACCCCGAGGACTTCGCCACGCTGCGCGACCAGGAGGGGCGCCGTGTCGTCGGGGAATTCACGACCGACCGGGTAAGATGGCGCGGCTTGCGTGCCGACGGCTCCCGGATTTGGGTCGATTCCATATCCAATTCCATCCAATGGTCGGGAAAGCGGATGCTTCTCGCCGCCCTGGTCGACGTGACCGACGAGGTGGAAAGGCTGGAGGAAACCCGTTCCGCCGAAGCGCGATTGCTGTCCGCCCTGAATGCGATGGGCCAGCCGGTCGCGCTTTTCGACGTTGATGATCGTCTAGTCGTTTGCAATGAGATCTATCGAGGATTGCTGGGCGATAAGGCGGAAATGGTGAAGGTTGGCATGTTGTTCGAGGAGATCCTCGAACTCGCCGTCGTCCAGGGCATCTATGAGGACTCTGTCAAGGACAAGGAGACGTTCCTGCGTCGGCGTCTGGCGCAGCATCGTGATCCCGTTGGTTCCATGCGGGTGGTCTTCGAGAACGGCCGGGCCACGGAATTGCACGAATAACGCCTGTCCAGCGGCGAAACTCTACTTCTGACGGTCGATGTGACGGATCGCGTGGATGCCGAGGATCAAGTCCGCGCAAGCGAGGCACGGTTTCGCGACTTCGCGGAAATCTCTTCCGATTGGTTCTGGGAAACCGATGTTGAACACCGTTTCACCTTGATTACGGGAGACCGGTTGCGGGAGCTGGGATTCGACACCGAGACGCTGCTCGGAAAGCCGCGTTGGGATATCAGCGACGCGGATGAAAGGGATCGTGTGTTCTGGGAAAACCATCGCTCGGTTCTCGACGCGCGGCGCGAGTTCCGAGGGCTGGAATACTGGCTGACAAATCCGGCCGGCGCGCGTTGTTTTTGTCGGGTGAGCGGCAGGCCGGTCTTCGACGATGATGGCGTCTTCGTCGGGTATCGGGGCGTCGCCACGGATGTCACGGCCCGCCAACTCGCCGAACAAAGGGTGTTGGAGAATGAAAGCCTGGTTCGTTCGGTGATCGATAACTCGCCGAGCATGATCGCCATTCGGGACCTGGATGGACGGATCGTGATGGCCAACAAGGCCTTCGCGGATATTGTCAGCGGCTCGGTGGATGACGTGCGCGGGCGCGGTGTGACGGATCTCTATCCCGATCCCTACGCGCGCGAGATTTTTGACCACCACG
>JAYOIK010000122.1:0-9478 GCA_038118725.1 Alphaproteobacteria bacterium
CCGCGAGGGCGGTCGCACCGTCGGCGCCGGCGTCGTCGCGAAGATCATCGAGTAAGGTTCCGCTCCGGCGGAGCAAGGTTGCGTAGGAGTGTAGCTCAATTGGTAGAGCACCGGTCTCCAAAACCGGGGGTTGCGGGTTCGATCCCTGCCACTCCTGCCACTTTTCGGGGTTTGGGATACCAGACCCTTTTCAACGGAGCCTCGCGTCCTTAGATTAGCGGGTCGCGCTGGGCGGGTTCCGGCACTTTAGAACGGTTTGACATGGCCAAAGTTTCACCAGCCCAGTTTGTGCGCCAAGTGCGCCAGGAGGTGACCAAGGTTTCCTGGTCGAGCCGGAAGGAGACCGGTATCGGGACGCTGATGGTTTTCATCATGGTGTTCCTGGCCGCGATCTTCTTTTTCCTGGTTGATCTGGCGCTTTCCTGGGGCGTTCAGAAAATCCTCGGATTGGGGGGCTGAGCACATGGCCATGCGTTGGTACGTGGTTCACGTCTATTCCGGCTTCGAGAAAAAGGTCGCGCAAAGCATCCGCGAGCAGGCCAAGTCGCACGACATGGAGGATCTCATCGAGGAGATCCTGGTGCCGACCGAGGAAGTCGTGGAGATGCGGCGTGGCGCCAAGGTGAGCACCGAGCGCAAGTTCTTCCCGGGCTATATCCTGGTAAAGATGGAGATGACCAATCAGAGTTGGCATCTTGTCGAGGATCAGCCAAAGGTCGCGGGTTTCCTGGGCGGCAAGGGCAAGCCCGTGCCGATCACCGAGGGCGAGGCGACGCGCCTGATCAAGCAGGTGGCCGAGGGGGTCGAAAGGCCGAAGCCGCGGATCACATATGAAATCGGCGAGCAGGTGCGGGTGGCCGATGGTCCCTTCGCCTCGTTCAACGGCTATGTCGAGGAAGTCGACGAAGAGAAAACCCGGCTCAAGGTCGCGGTTTCGATCTTCGGGCGCTCGACACCGGTTGATCTGGAATACAGCCAGGTCGAAAAGATGTAGTAACCGCCGTCTCGGGTTGAGATCTCGGCGCGAGAAGGCAATCAGACCAGGTGGGAGGTGCCTTCCGAAATCCCGGAAGGGTCGTGTACCACCCGGATCGTTGGAAAGGGTAAGTTGAATGGCTAAGAAGATCGCGGGCTATATCAAGCTCGAAATCCCCGCCGGCGCGGCCAATCCGTCGCCGCCCGTGGGGCCGGCGCTGGGTCAGCGCGGGTTGAATATCATGGAATTTTGCAAGGCGTTCAACGCCGCGACCGGCAACCTGGAACAAGGCATGCCGATCCCGGTGGTGATTACCGCCTATGGGGATCGGACATTCTCGTTCATCACCAAGACCCCGCCGGCCTCGTTCCTGATCCGCAAGGCCGCCGGCATCGCCAAGGGCACGTCGACGCCGAGCCGGGAAATCGTCGGTAGCATCACGATCGCCCAGGCGCGTGAGATCGCCGAGGTCAAAATGCCTGATCTGAACGCCGTCGACATGGATGGCGCCGTGATGATGATCAAGGGTTCCGCCCGATCGATGGGCGTGGAAGTAGTGGGGTAACGGATCATGGCGAAAAAAGGCAAGAAGCTGGTCGAGGCCTACAAGTCCATCGACCGAAACCAAACCGTCGAACTTCCCGCGGCCCTCAAGGTCATCAAGGAGCGCGCGAGCGGCGGTAAGTTTGATCAGACGGTCGAGATTTCGATGAATCTCGGCGTCGATCCCCGCCATGCCGATCAGATGGTGCGTGGCGTGGTCTCGTTGCCGCACGGCACCGGCAAGTCGGTCCGGGTCGCGGTATTCGCCCGCGACGCCAAGGCCGAGGAAGCCAGGGAAGCCGGCGCCGATATCGTCGGCGCGGAAGACCTTATGGAGTCGATCCAGGGCGGCATGATGGATTTCGACCGCGTCGTCGCCACGCCGGACATGATGGCGGTTGTCGGACGGCTGGGTAAGGTGCTCGGCCCGCGCGGTCTTATGCCGAACCCGAAGCTCGGCACCGTGACGCCGGATGTCGCCGGGGCCGTGCAGGCCGCCAAGGCGGGGCAGGTGGAATTCCGGGTCGAGAAGGCCGGCATCGTGCATGGCGGCATCGGCAAGGCGAGTTTCTCCGAGGAGCAATTGGTTGAAAACGCGACGGCGTTCGTCGACGCGGTTCAGAAGGCCAAACCGACCGGCGCCAAGGGCACCTATATCAAGCGTGTCGCGGTTAGCTCGACGCATGGTCCGGGGATTGGCGTTGAAACGTCGGCCCTGGGTACGGCGTCGACAACCTGACGCGAAGAGATTCGGCGCATCCCTGGTGGTGCGCCGGATGGGGTCGACCCAGGTCGGCCCCGACCTGTCCGAGACCACGGGTGTCATCGGTTCCGACCGACGGCCTAAATGTGAAAGCGGCCCGTGTAGACAAGGGTAAGAACGGAATTTCGGGTCTTGTGCCCGGCCTCCCGTTTGAACTTTGGGACAGGCGAACCGTGTCATCGGCGACATGCCGGTGATGAGTGTGCAAGTGATCCGTTCCCCGGATGTTGGGGGCGGGTCCGTGGAAGTGGAGATGATCAGTGAACCGAACTGAAAAGGTCGAACTGGTCGAGTCGCTTCACAAGACCTTCTCGGAAACCGCGGTTGTCGTGGTTACCAAGCAGGTCGGCATGACGGTGGCGGAAGTTGAAGAACTCCGCGCGGCCATGCGTGAAGCGGGTACCGGCTATAAGGTGACCAAAAATCGGCTAGCTCGTCTCGCTCTGAAAGGCACGCAGTACGAGGGTCTTGATCCGCAGTTTACCGGGCCGACGGCGATCGCGACGTCGCCGGATCCGGTTGCAACGGCCAAGGCCACCGTCGAGTTCGCCAACAAGAACGACAAGTTCAGCATTGTTGCGGGCGCTATCGGGGGCTCCATGCTCTCGCCAGCGGAGGTGAAGACTCTTTCCGAGCTTCCCTCGATCGACGAACTGCGAGCCAAATTGGTTGGATTGCTGCAAGCACCGCTCTCGAGAGTCGTGGGTGTGCTTCCGGCGCCGGCCGAAAATCTGGCGCGTGTCATGCCTGCACCGGGGACGAAGGTTGCCCGGGTGTTCGCGGCGCGTGGCCAACAGGGGTGAGCCGTGCGGCCGCTCAAGCAAGCGACGTTCATAGCGTTCAAACGTGGAGAAGAAAGAAATGGCTGATTTGGATAAGCTGGTCGACGAACTGTCGAACCTGACCGTACTCGAGGCCGCCGAGCTCTCGAAGATGCTCGAGGAAAAGTGGGGCGTTTCCGCCGCCGCCGCCGCGCCGATGGCGATGGCCATGCCCGCCGCCGCGGGTGGTGACGCTGGTGCCGCCGCCGCCGAGGAAAAGACCGACTTTGATGTTATTCTCGCCTCCGTCGGCGACAAGAAGATCAATGTCATTAAGGAAGTTCGGGGGATCACCGGGCTGGGCCTGAAGGAAGCCAAGGACCTCGTCGAGAGTGCTCCGAAGGCGATCAAGGAAGGCGCCACGAAGGACGAAGCCGAAGAGATGAAGAAGAAACTGGAAGAAGCTGGCGCCACCATCGAGCTGAAGTAGGCTTGGCGTTAGTCAACATCTCGGGGGCCGGTCACTGTTTCGCGACGGTGACCGGTCGCTCGAACCGTCCGTTCTGGCCGATGGCCACCGTCGCTGACTTTTTTTGGCGACAGGGCCATCGGCGAGAGCGGATTTTGGCGTTCCCAAGGAGGCGGGCACCGGCGCCCATCCGCTTGGAAGCGTGGAATACCACCGGTCGGCTGTTCGACCGCGTGACACCAGAGGCAAACGAGGTCTGACCATGGCGATTTCCTCCGTAGGATCCTTCACCAGCCGAAAGCGCGTGCGCAAAACCTTCGGGCGTATCAACGAAGTGGCGCAGATGCCGAACCTTATCGAGGTGCAAAAAAGCTCCTACGACTTTTTCCTGCAGATGGATGTCCGGCCCGAAGAGCGCCAGGATGTCGGGTTGCAGGAAGTTTTCAAATCGGTTTTCCCGATCAAGGACTTCTCCGAACGGGCCATGCTAGAGTTCGTTCGCTATGAACTCGAAACACCGAAATACGATGTCGAGGAGTGCCAGCAGCGCGGCCTGACCTTCGCCGCGCCGCTCAAGGTCACCCTGCGTCTCGTGGTTTGGGATGTCGACGAGGATACCGGCTCCCGCTCGATCCGCGATATCAAGGAGCAGGACGTCTATATGGGCGACATGCCGCTCATGACCATGAACGGCACCTTCGTGATCAACGGCACCGAACGGGTGATCGTCTCTCAGATGCACCGCTCGCCGGGCGTGTTCTTCGATCACGACAAGGGCAAGACCCATTCCTCCGGTAAGTATCTGTTCGCCGCGCGGGTGATCCCGTATCGCGGGTCGTGGCTGGACTTCGAGTTCGATGCCAAGGACATTGTCTATGTCCGCATCGACCGCCGACGCAAGCTGCCGGCCACCACGCTGCTGCTGGCGCTGATGAGCGCGGGCTCGGAGAAATATCTCGCGGATTGCCACGCCTCGGGCGATGAAGCCGACCGCAACAAGGTCTACGGCATGACCGCCGAGGAAATCCTCGATTTCTTCTATGATTCGAAGACCTACAAGCGCGAGGGCGAGGGCTGGCGCGCGCCGTTCGACGCCGAGGGCATGCGCGGCCAAAAGTTGATCAGCGACCTTGTCGACGCCGATACCGGTCAGGTCGTCGCGTCGGCCGGCGACAAGATGACGCCGCGCTCGACCCGTAAGCTCGCGGAAGCCGGACTGAAGGACATCTTCATTCCGAACGAGGAACTCCATGGTCAGTATGTCGGCGCCGATTTGATCGACGAGACCACGGGCATCGTCCTTGTCGAGGCCGGAGCCGAGTTGGACGAGGAGCTTCTGGCCAAGCTCGCCGAGGCGAAGATCGACGATTTGCCGATCCTCTCGATCGACCATATGAATGTCGGCGCCTATATCCGTAACACGTTGGCGGCGGACAAGAACGCGACCCGCGAGGAAGCGCTGATTGATATCTATCGGGTCATGCGTCCCGGCGAGCCGCCGACCCTGGAGACCGCGGAAGCGCTCTTCGACGGTTTGTTCTTCGATGCCGAGCGCTATGATCTGTCGGCGGTCGGCCGGGTGAAGATGAACGCGCGTCTGGCCCAGGAAACCCCGGATACCCAACGCGTGCTGCGCAAGCAGGATGTGCTGGAAATTCTCCGGATCCTGACCGATCTCAAGGACGGTCGGGGCGAGATCGACGACATCGACCATCTCGGAAATCGCCGCGTCCGTTCGGTCGGCGAGTTGATGGAGAACCAGTACCGTGTCGGGCTTTTGCGCATGGAGCGCGCGATCCGCGAGCGGATGAGCTCGGTCGAGATCGATACCGTGATGCCGCATGATCTGATCAACGCCAAGCCGGCGGCGGCGGCGGTGCGGGAGTTCTTCGGTTCTTCCCAGCTCTCGCAGTTCATGGATCAGACCAATCCGCTGTCAGAAATTACCCACAAGCGCCGCCTGTCGGCCTTGGGCCCGGGCGGCCTGACCCGGGAGCGCGCCGGTTTCGAGGTTCGCGACGTGCACCCAACCCATTATGGGCGGATCTGTCCGATCGAAACCCCGGAAGGCCCGAATATCGGCCTGATCAACTCTCTGGCCACTTATGCGCGGGTGAACCAATACGGTTTCATCGAGGCACCCTATCGCGTCATCAAGGACGGTACGGTCACCGACGAGGTGATCTACATCTCGGCGATGGAAGAGGGGCGCTACACGGTTGCCCAGGCCAATGCCGAGCTTGATCCCAAGGGCCGGTTCATCGAGGATCTGGTGCCGGTGCGCCGACAGGGCGATATCGGTCTGGCGCGTCCGGCGGATATCGATCTCATCGACGTGTCGCCGAAGCAGTTGGTGTCGGTTGCCGCGGCGCTGATCCCGTTCCTGGAAAACGATGACGCCAACCGCGCGCTCATGGGATCCAACATGCAACGTCAGGCGGTTCCGTTGGTTCGGGCCGAGGCGCCGTATGTCGGTACCGGCATGGAGGCTACCGTCGCGCGGGATTCCGGTGTCGCCATCATGGCGCGTCGTTCCGGTGTCGTTGATCAGGTCGATGCCCAGCGCATCGTTGTTCGCTCCTCCGAGCAGAACGTGACGGCGCAATCCAATGTCGACATCTACAGCTTGCTGAAGTTCCAGCGCTCGAACCAGAACACCTGCATCAACCAGCGTCCGTTGGTATCGGTGGGTGATCAGGTGCAGGCCGGCGACATCATCGCCGACGGCCCGTCCACCGAGCTTGGAGAACTGGCGCTTGGCCGGAACGTGCTGGTCGCGTTCATGCCTTGGAACGGCTACAACTTCGAGGACTCGATCCTGATCTCCGAACGCATCGTCCGAGACGACGTGTTCACCTCGATCCATATCGAGGAATTCGAGATCATGGCCCGGGACACCAAGCTCGGTCAGGAAGAGATCACTCGCGACATTCCGAATGTCGGCGAGGAAGCGCTCAAGAACCTGGACGAAGCGGGCATCGTCTATATCGGCGCCGAGGTCAATCCGGGCGATATCCTGGTCGGCAAGGTCACGCCGAAGGGCGAGTCGCCGATGACGCCGGAGGAAAAGCTGCTTCGGGCGATTTTCGGCGAGAAGGCATCCGATGTGCGCGATACCTCGCTGAAGGTACCCCCGGGAGGCACCGGCACGGTCGTCGAGGTGCGTGTATTCTCGCGCCGGGGCGTCGACAAGGACGAGCGCGCCCAGGCGATCGAGCGTGCCGATATCGAACGGCTCGCCAAGGACCGCGACGACGAGCGGGCGATCCTGGAAAGCGGTTTCTATGACCGTTTGAAGGAGTTCCTGATCGGTCAGGTGGCGATCGCCGGACCCAAGGGCTTTACGGCGGGCGCGGTGATCGACGAGGCGACGCTCGAGAAGTTCACCCGCGGTCAATGGCGTCAGTTCGGAGTCGAGAACGATCAGCAGATGGAGATCCTCGAGGGTTTCCGTCAGGAGTTCGAACGCTCGATCGAACAGCTCCAGGCGCGGTTCGACAACAAGGTCGAGAAGCTGCAACGCGGCGACGAGTTGCCGCCGGGCGTGATGAAGATGGTCAAGGTCTTCGTCGCCGTGAAGCGCAAGCTTCAGCCGGGCGACAAGATGGCCGGACGGCACGGCAACAAGGGTGTTATCTCCAAGATCGCGCCGATCGAGGACATGCCGTATCTCGAGGACGGCACGCCGGCGGATATCGTTCTGAACCCGTTGGGTGTTCCCTCGCGCATGAATGTCGGACAGATCCTGGAAACCCATCTTGGTTGGGCGTCCCATGGTCTTGGCCGGCAGATCTCTCAGATGCTGGAGCAGATCGGCCGAAGCAAGGAAGTCGAGGATCTTCGCGGCACCTTGAAGGGCATCTACGGCGATGACCAATACACCGCCCAGGTCGCGCCCTTGAATGACAAGGAAGTCGTCGAGCTTGCCGGCAACCTTACCAGTGGCGTGCCGATGGGAACCCCGGTTTTCGACGGCGCGCGCGAGGAAGACATCGTGCGCATGCTGGAGCACGCGGGTCTCGATTCGACGGGGCAGGTAACCCTCGTCGATGGCCGTACCGGCGAAGCATTCGACCGGAAGGTCACGGTGGGCTATATTTACATGCTGAAGCTGCACCATCTGGTCGACGATAAGATCCATGCGCGTTCCATTGGCCCCTACAGTCTGGTCACCCAACAGCCCCTTGGCGGCAAGGCGCAGTTTGGTGGACAGCGGTTTGGCGAGATGGAGGTCTGGGCACTCGAGGCCTATGGCGCCGCCTATACATTGCAGGAAATGCTGACGGTGAAATCGGACGACGTGTCGGGCCGTACCAAGGTCTACGAGGCGATCGTTCGGGGCGACGACAATTTCGAGGCGGGTATCCCAGAATCGTTCAACGTCCTGGTTAAGGAACTTCGATCGCTCGGTCTTAACGTTGATTTGGACCAGCAGCAGTTTTAACGCCTGTCCGGCGCGTGCCTCGTTGAAAGACGAGGCATGGGCCGGACTGTCTTCCAGTTGGGGTAACCCGGCTGGTCGTGGCCACGCGGGTGGTCGGACCAACGCGTCCAGCGGACGCAAGGAGACGCTTTATGAATGAGTTGATGAACATTTTCGGTCAGCCCTCGGGCACCGAAAGCTTCGATCAGATCAGGATTTCCATCGCGGCGCCGGAGCGGATTCGTTCCTGGTCGTTCGGTGAGATCAAGAAGCCCGAAACCATCAACTACCGGACCTTCAAACCCGAGCGCGACGGCCTGTTCTGCGCGCGGATTTTCGGCCCGATCAAGGATTACGAGTGCCTGTGCGGCAAGTACAAGCGGATGAAGTACCGGGGTATCATCTGCGAGAAATGCGGCGTCGAGGTGACGCTTAGCAAGGTACGCCGCGAGCGCATGGGCCATATCGAGCTGGCTTCGCCGGTCGCCCATATCTGGTTCCTGAAGTCTTTGCCCAGCCGGATCGGTTTGCTGGTCGACATGACCTTGAAGGAGTTGGAGCGGGTTCTCTATTTCGAGAGCTTCGTGATTCTCGATGAGGGTTTCACCTCGTTCAAGCGTCGCCAGCTGATTTCCGAGGAAGAGTATTTCGACGCCATGGACGAGTTCGGCGAGGACACGTTCCGCGCCTCCATCGGCGCCGAGGCGCTGAAGGAAATGTTGGAAGGTCTCGACCTTGAGGAAGAGCGGGTCGAGATCCGCGAGGAGTTGCGCACCACCGGTTCGGAGGCCAAGCGCAAGAAGCTCGTCAAGCGCCTGAAGCTGGTCGAGGCGTTCATGGAGTCCGGATGCCGTCCGGAGTGGATGGTCCTGGATGTGGTCCCGGTCATTCCGCCCGAGCTGCGCCCGCTGGTTCCGCTGGACGGGGGTCGTTTCGCGACCTCGGACCTGAACGACCTGTACCGCCGGGTTATCAACCGTAACAACCGATTGAAGCGGCTGATCGAGCTGCGCGCGCCCGATATCATCGTGCGCAACGAAAAGCGCATGCTTCAGGAAGCGGTCGACGCCTTGTTCGACAACGGCCGACGGGGACGCGTGATCACCGGCGCGAACAAGCGGCCGCTGAAGTCTCTGTCCGACATGCTCAAGGGCAAGCAGGGACGCTTCCGTCAGAACCTGCTCGGCAAGCGCGTGGACTATTCCGGTCGATCGGTCATCGTGGTTGGCCCGGAGCTGCTGCTGCATCAATGCGGGCTGCCGAAGAAGATGGCCCTGGAGCTGTTCAAGCCGTTCATCTACTCAAAGCTGGAGCTTTACGGCTTGGCCAGCACCATCAAGGCGGCCAAGCGGATGGTGGAGAAGGAACGTCCCGAAGTCTGGGATATTCTGGAAGAGGTCATCCGAGAGCATCCGGTCCTGTTGAACCGCGCGCCGACCTTGCACCGCCTTGGAATTCAGGCCTTCGAGCCGGTTCTGATCGAGGGCAAGGCGATCCAGTTGCATCCGCTGGTCTGCACCGCGTTCAACGCCGACTTCGATGG
>JAYOIK010000123.1:0-4694 GCA_038118725.1 Alphaproteobacteria bacterium
CAGCATAAACCAGATTCCTCGATGCTCCTAAAGGACTCCTTCACGGCGGATGTTCAAGCCGTTTCCAAGGCCTTGGCCGCGGCGCGACGTCTCGCGGAGCAGGCTGCCTTGCCGCGTGTCGCGCGGGTGCGCCTCCTTCTGATCGTCGAGGAAATCCTGGCGAATACCGTGACACACGGACAGCCTCCTCTCGACAGTCTGATTGGTCTGCGTATCGAGATTCGCAATGACCATGTGCGAATCCAAGTCCAAGACGCCGGCGCGCCCTTCGATCCCCGAAGGGATATTCCGGTCACGTCGCGCGACTCGGCGGTGGAAGCCGGGGTGGAGGGTGGGGCCGGCTGGCCGATGATCCTGGAATGGTGCGCGATTGAGAGTTATGAGCGCGCGGAAGGGCTAAACCGGTTGGGTCTTACGCTTCCGGTCTCGGATTCCACGTCGAATAGGTGACGTGCCGTCGAAGGCGCTGTAAAACTCTCCTCCCAGTCGTTCATGAGACCAATGGAGCCCGAAATGGCCATTGAAGCCGAGCCGAATTTGATCCCCACCGCGACCCATTGGGGCACGTATTACGCCGAGGTCGAGGACGGAAAGCTCAAGGCGATTCACGACTATGAGCGGGATCCCTCGCCGGCGATCATCGGGCCGGGAATTGTCGACGCGGTGGACGATCAGGTCCGGGTTCGCCGTCCCATGGTGCGCAAGAGCTTTCTGGAGAAGGGCATCGCCGCCGATCCAGCGGGCCGAGGGGCGGAGCCCTTCGTCGCCGTGGATTGGGAAACCGCGCTGGATCTCGCCGCCGGGCAGATCGATAGGGTTCGCAAGGACCATGGCAACAGCTCGATCTTCGCCGGGTCCTATGGCTGGGGGTCGTCCGGGCGCTTCCATCACGCGCAAAGTCAGGTGCATCGCTTCATGAACGCCGCCGGCGGCTATGTCCGGCACAAGAACAGTTACAGCCACGCCGCCTTCGAGGTGATGATCAAGCATATCTGCGCCGATATGCGCGAGGATGTGCTCGATCAGATGACCCAGTGGCCGCAGATCGCCTCCGACGCCGAGTTGCTGGTGTTGTTCGGCGGGCTGCCGCACAAGAACGCCCAGGTAACCTCGGGCGGGGTTGGCCGGCACACTCTGCACGAGGGCCTGCAAGCCTGTTATGACGCCGGTGTCGAGTTCGTGAATATCAGCCCGTTGCGTACCGATGTCGCGTCGATGTTCGAGCCCGAGTGGCTCGCGATCCGGCCCAATACCGACTCGGCGTTGATGATGGCGCTCGCCCATACGCTGGTCGCGGAGGATCTTTACGACAAGGATTTCGTGGCCCGCTACACGGTCGGGCTGGAGCGGTTCCGGCCCTATCTGATGGGTGAAAGCGACGGCCAGCCCAAGGACGCCGCCTGGGCCGAGGCGATTACCGGCATACCCGCCGCGAGTATTCTCGATCTCGCGCGACGGATGGCGGATTGCCGCACGATGATCATGACCGCCTGGGGCATTCAGCGTGGCCATCACGGCGAGCAGCCGGTCTGGCTGACCGTGGTGCTCGCGGCCCTGCTTGGCCAGATCGGCTTACCCGGCGGCGGCTTCGGGATCGGCTACGGCTCGGAAAACGGCATCGGCAACGCCACCAAGCTTTTTAAATGGCCGGCGCTTCCCCAAGGCACCAACGCCGTCGATGATTTCATCCCCGTTGCGCGGATCTCCGACCTGCTTCTGCGCCCTGGCGAGACCTACGACTATGACGGCGAGACCCGGACCTATGCGGATATCCGCCTGGTCTATTGGGCCGGTGGCAACCCGTTTCACCATCATCAGGACATCAACCGTCTGATAGAGGCGTTCCGGCGTCCCGAATGCGTGATTGTCAACGAGGTGCATTGGACCTCGCTGGCGAGGCACGCGGATATCGTGCTTCCGGCGACCACTGCGCTGGAGCGTAACGACATGATGGTCGCGCATTGGGAGCCGACCGTGGTTCCCATGCACAAGGCGATCGATCCGGTCGGCGAGAGCCGCGACGACTACGACATTTTCGCTGAACTATCCCGGCGCTTGGGCTGCCACGAGACCTATACCGAGGGTCGCGACGAGATGGAGTGGTTGCGCCACCTCTGGGATCAGTCGCGTCAGCGGGCCGGCGGCGCGGGCTTCGAGCTTCCGGATTTCGATAGATTTTGGGAGCAGGGGCCGCGGGAGTTGTTGAACGCGGACGAGCCGGTGATTTTCCTGGACAAGTTCCGGGCCGATCCCGAGGCCAACCCCCTCACGACGCCCTCGGGCAAGCTCGAGATTTTCTCCGAGACGATCGCCGGTTTCGGCTACGAGGATTGCCCAGGCCACCCGGTCTGGCGTGAACCTTTCGAGTGGCTCGGCTCGGCGCTGACGGAAACCTATCCGTTGCACATGATCTCGAACCAGCCGAGCACGCGGTTGCACAGCCAGTTGGATAGCGGATCGGTCAGCCGCGGCTCCAAGATCCAGGGACGCGAGCCGATGACCATGAATCCGGGCGATGCCGCCGCGCGTGGGATCGAGAACGGCGACGTGGTCCGGATCTACAATGACCGGGGCGCCTGTCTGGCGGGGGTGATCCTGAGTGACGCGGTAATGCCGGGCGTGATCCAGCTCGCCACCGGCGCCTGGTACGACCCGGAGGAGCCGGGCCGGATCGGCTCGCTCTGCAAGCACGGCAATCCGAATGTCCTGACCCGGGATATCGGCACGTCCAGCCTCGCGCAGGCGCCGACCGCGCATACCGCGCTGGTGGAGGTCGAGAAATATGAAGGGACACCACCGGAAGTCACGGCGCACCAACCGCCGGTGATCCTGGAACGTGGAGAATAGGGGATGAGTGGGATGGACTTCAGCGGCAAGGCGGTGCTGATCACCGGCGGCGCAAGCGGTATCGGACGGGCCAGCGCCTCGCTCTTCGCCGGTTCCGGCGCCTCGGTCGCGGTCTCCGATATCAACGAGGAGAAAACCCGCGAGGCGGCGCTGGAACTCGGTAACCAGCACGTGGCGGCGCCGGGCGACGTGGCCGACGAGGCTTCCGTCGCGGGTATCGTCGAGGCGGCGCGCGCCGGTCTCGGCAAGATTGATATCCTGATCAACTGCGCCGGCGTGTCCGATACCTTCGCGCCGACGCTAGAGCAGTCGATGGCGCATTGGCAGCGGATCATCGATATCAACCTGACGGGCACCTATCTCACCTGCCGCGCCGTCGCCGGCGAAATGCTGGAGCGCGGCGAGGGCGCGATCGTCAATATCAGCTCGATCGCCGGACTGGTCGGCTTGCCGTATCGCAATGCCTATACCGCCTCCAAGCATGGCGTCGCCGGGGTTACCAAGTCTCTGGCGAGCGAGTGGGGGCATCGCGGCGTCCGGGTGAACGCGGTGTCTCCAGGTTATGTCGCGACGCCGATGGTCAAGGACTTCATCTCCAAGGGCCTGGTCGACGAAAAGGCGATCCAGCGCCGCACGCCGATGGGTCGTCTGGCGACGCCGGAGGAAATCGGCAATGTCATGATGTTCCTGGCCTCTCCTCTGGCGAGCTATATCAACGGCGCGGTGATCCCGATCGATGGCGGTTATGTCGGGTATGGCGCCGCGGGGCCGGCGGTCGACATTGACTGACCCCAACGACGCCGCCGGCGTGAAAAACTGGTGGCGGGAGAGGGCCGGCGAACTCGGCACCGCCTTGTCCCTTGAAGCACGGGTGCTGCACCGCGAGGATAGCCCCTACCAGACAATCGAGATCCTGGAGCATGACGCCTTCGGGCGGTTTCTGGTGTTGGACGGCTATATCCAGGCGAGCCAGGCCGATGAGTTCATCTATCACGAGATGGCGGTGCATGTGCCCTTGCTCGGCCGGGAGCGCGAGGACGTTTCCGTCCTTATCATCGGCGGCGGCGACGGCGGCATCCTGCGAGAAGCCCTGGTGCATGACTTCGTCACCTCGGTGACCATGGTGGAGATCGACCAACGGGTAATCGATCTCTCCAACCACTATCTCGGGGTGCAAGGTGATTACGCGGACCCGCGCGTGACCCTGGCGGTGGAAAACGCGGCGGGCTTCGTCACCGAGGCGCGGGCCAAGGGCAGGCTCTTCGATCTCGTGGTTCTGGACCTGACTGAACCCGTCGGACCGTCGGCGGCATTGTTCACCGAGGAATTCTTCACCGAGCTGGTGGAGCTCGTCTCGCCGACCGGCGTGATTCTTGATTCCGACAGTATATTCCTGTCCGTCGGCGGTGGGCATTTTCTCCAGGAAGAAAGCGCCGGGGGAGAAAATCTGGTCTCGGTCATGCGCCGCACCGGATTGCTGCCGCATATCGAGATTTATCGGGCCAATGTCCCGTTCTATCCCGGCGCGGATTTCGGCTTCTTTCTTTATGGCCGCGACGGCGTGTCCTTGCGCGCGCCGGTCCGAGACTATTTCGCGCGGCACTATGATCCCGACATCCACCGCGCTTCCTTCGTTTTGCCGCGCTGGCAGCGGAGCTGGCTCGAGGATTAGTGACAGGTGGTGGCGCACTCAAGACCCTTGGAGATCCTGGATCAGTCACCAAGGCCTAGCGCTGCCAAGTTGCACGTCGTGCGCCCGCCCCCCGGGCCCCCCCAAACACACAAAACCAGCGGTTGGCGCCCGAGGGCGGCCGGGGCCCCCCGGGCGCGACGGCGACGGGGGGGGA
>JAYOIK010000123.1:4704-9185 GCA_038118725.1 Alphaproteobacteria bacterium
GCCCCCGCGCCCGCGGGCACCACCACACTCCTTAACCTGGGGTTTGCGCGTTTGTGGGCGCCGCGGCCCCCGGGTGGGCGCGCACGACGGTGATTGATGATTGATGGGTCATTGCGCAACCAATCGCGGTAGCTCGCCGAAGAATTAGCGTCGGTTTGGGCAATGCGCCGCCGTTTTGTTTCCAGATCCGTGTTGAACATCGAAACGTCGTCGCTCTCGTTTGACCGTCCGGCGCGGCTGTTGGATGGTTAGGCGCGTTTGGTTTCGCGCGGCGGAGCACTATTCGGATGGATGAGAATCAAAGCCCAATCGCTGGCCTTATGAGCTTTCCGGAGCGAGAGGCGACCCGCGACCATGCCTATCAGGAGCGCAAGCTCAAGGCCTGTGGGGTCGATCCGGCGCTCTATGGCGACAGCGTCGAGACCGGGCTGTTCGGACAGGATTGCTTCAAGGCGATGACGGCGGGCGGCGTCGTGCTCGACGGCATGGTGCATATGGCTCAGCGTTTCGAGTTGCTGGCTCCCGCGCGGCTGGGTGAGCGCCTCGGCCAACGCGGATGGGTCGCCTCGGACGAACCTGATCCCCGAGGGCGCCGGATCGTCCAGGTCTTTGAGTTCCCGCGCCGCGACGGCGCGCTCTCGGCGCGGGCCGAGATGTTCCGTCTGAAGCCCGACCCGGAGAAAATGGGAACCAGTCGCGGCACCCGGCGCGGCGCCGAGGACCCGCGTGCGAACATGCTCCAAATCGCCGAGAAAACCATGCAGCCACAAGATGTCACGGCGTTTTCCGAGGATGTTGGGAATCTCATCCATTTCGATCCGGATTTCGCTGGTCGCTATGGTTATCGCGCGCCCATATCCCAAGGCATTCAAACCATGATCTGGATGATGGGAGCATTGGCGGAGAAGGCCATTCCCACGCGATTTGACGTTACCGCGCGTTTCGCGCGGCCGATTCATTGGGATGACACGGTGACGCTTTGGCGCGACGCGGAGACCGGGACGCCGGCGCCCAGGCTGCTGCGCGCGATCAACGCCGAGGGTAAGCTCGCGGCGGAACTGCGCGTCGATCACATCGACTATGAGTAAACGAGAGATACGGAGTGGCTGGGTATATGCGAACGATCTCGGAGCTGTTTGAGAACGCGGCGCGGGTCGCGGGGGATACCGTGATTCATTGTCCGGACGGTGATCTAACCTACCGCGAGCTTGAGAGCGAGATCCGGCGCGTTGCCGCCGGCTTGCGGACGCTGGGTGTAGGGCCGGGGGATCGGGTCGGGTTCTGGCTGCCGAATCTGCGGGCCTACCTCGCGCTGTTGGGGGCGTGCGGGCGGCTCGGCGCGATCGTCGTCGCGATGAACACGCGGTTCCGGCGCGCCGAGATCGAGGATGTTCTGCGCCGGGCCCAACCCAAGGTCTTCGCCTTCGTGCCGGCGCTCGGGCGGGCCGACCACATGGAGATCCTCTCCGGGATCGACCGCGATCTTCTGGCCGGCGTGGCAAGCGCCATTCAATGCGATGGTGAACCGGTAAGCGTGCCAGGCCTGAATGTGGTTCCCTACGCTGATCTCGTGGCGCATGAGCCGATGGACGAGGTCCTCGGCGGCCCCGACAGTGGTTGCGCGATCTTCACCACCTCCGGCACCACCAGCTTGCCGAAATTCGTGCTGCACAACCAGGAGCAGGTCGTGCGTCACGCGGGCGACGTGGTGCGCATGTTGGATTTGACGGCGCCGGGCACGATGGTGATGCAGTCGCTGCCGTTCTGTGGGGTGTTCGGCTATGTCTATCTGCTGGCGACCTTGCGGGCCGGCGCGCGAACGGTGATGCCGATGATTTTCGAGGCGACCCGGTGCGCCGAACTGGCGCTGGAACATGAGGTGACGCATATCGCCGGCGGCGACGATATGTTCGTGCGGTTGATCGAGGAAGGCGACCGGCTGACCGGCGGTGCCGAGAAACCGTTTCCCAAACTGCGTTTCTGTCCCTACGCAAGTTTCAATTCGGCACTTGCGGACCTGCCGAAGACCGCCTATCGGCGCGGCTTCCCGCTTGTCGGACCGTTCGGTATGAGCGAGGTGTTTTCGTTCTTCTCCTTGCGACGCCCGGATGATCCCGAAGAGATCCGCACCGAGGGCGGCGGGGTTTTGGCAAGCGACGAGGCGCGGGTGCGGGCGCGGGACCCAGAGAGTGGCGAAATTCTTGGGCATGATGAGCAAGGCGAGCTCGAAATCTGGTCACCCAATCTCTTCGTCGGCTATTTCGGCAATGCCGAGGCGACCGAGAAGGCATTTACCGAGGACGGATACTTCAAGACCGGTGATCTCGGTAGCACCCAGGCGGACGGGACCTTCACCTACGCGGGACGCATGGGCGACGTGCTGCGCCTGGGCGGGTTTCTGGTCAATCCGCTGGAGATCGAGACCCATCTTTGCGCCCATCCGAGCGTCAACGATGCCCAGACCATCGCGCTCGCCACGCAGAGGGGCAATCGACCCGTGGCCTTCGTGATTCCCGAGGGCGGAGCCGAAATCGACGAAGCCTCCTTGATCGCCCATTGCAAGGACCGGCTCGCGGCGTTCAAGGTCCCCATCCGGGTTTTCGCCATCGAGGCTTTTCCGAGCACACCAAGCCCGAACGGCACCAAGATCCAGAAAGGCGCGCTACGCCGCATGGCCGAGGAGATGGTGGAGCAATAGCGCGCCGCGTTGTTCCCGACTGTTTCTCGGGGTCAGGCGCCGGCCGGATCGAATTCCCGGTCTTTCTTGGGAATCAAGCTATAGGGATGATCATAGCCCGGCATGGCGGCGATCCGCTTTGACCAGGCCTCGATATTCGGCCAGCGGGTGATCTCGAGGCCACCTTCCGCCATGAAGACCATGCGCCCCCAACACCCTAAATCCGCGATTGAGCATGCATCGCCGACCAGCCAGTCCCGCCCCGCCAGCGCCGCGTCAACGACATCGAGCGCGCTCTCGGCCAAGGGCGTGAAATAGTCCATCACCGCCGGGTCGACCTTGCGGAACCGATTGTAGTGCCTGACCTTGGCGACATTGGTGATCGCGTCGGCCTCCCAGGACAGCCACTCGCGCGCCCGCCATTGATCCTGTTCACTGGTGGGGAGAAAGCACCCGGTCTCGCGGGCGAGATAGTCCAGGATGATGTTCGACTGAACCACGATCAGGCCGCGGTGCGCCAGTGCCGGCACCTGGCCGTAGCGATTGATCGCGAGGTACCAGTCTTCCTTCTGAGCGCCATATTTCAAGTTCACGGTACGAAACGAAAACGGCAAGCCCGATAGGCTCAAGAACATCATCGGCTTGAAGCTGGAACTGGAGGTAAAGCTGCCGAAGAGCGTAAGACGCGTGGGATCCAGGTTCATTTGATGCTTCGCATTCCGCTAACTTGGACCCTCGGCTCAGTCGGGCTTAACGAGGCTCGCCCGTTTCTCCGCCTCGGCCCGTTTCAAGGCCGCGTCAGGGTCGGGATAGTTGTTCACCAGCTTGGCGAGACTGTCGGTCAGGTCCTTGAGAGCGGCGACAGGCGTGCCGCGAAATTGCGGCGTGCAGACTAGCTTCAACGCGTTCATGAGGGTGTCCAGCGCTTCCTGGCTGTGCATCTTGCCTTCCGCCAACGGGAAGATCAGCTCACACAGGCTGTCGCCGACCTTGGTGGTCAGCTCATACCCGAAAGTGCCGCCGAGATCGCGAACCCGGCATGCCCCTCGATAGGCAAGGTCGTAGGTTTCCTTGGTGAAGCCGCCCTCGGCCTTGATCCGGGCGACGATCTCGACCAGGGCGCGCATGTCCTTGTCGACCCAATCCGGATACTTTTCGGCGATATTCTCAACGAAAGTCTCGGCGCGCTCGAGGGCTTCCTCGCGGGACATGCCCCCCTTGCGGTTGGCCATGGTCGTGAAGCGGGTTTGCACGTGCATGATCTTGACTTCGGGCGCGTCGGATTTGGGAGCACCGGCGCCGTCTGAATTCTCGTCGCTCATATCTGTCACCGTTTCTCGAACATTTTTTCCATTTCCTCGTCGCTCACCACTTTTTCGGGTTCATCCTCGAGATCAATGGCCGCGTCAGCCGCCCGTCGCCCGACGCCGTTGGGCAGACCCTCGGTCTTGAACCGCCGGTCCGATATAGCCGGCGGTCTGGACGAAGGCCCTTGGTTCCTACGCGATCCAGGCCAAACGATCATAGACCGCCTTGGCCGATAGTGGTTTGGCGATAACGATATTGACGCCGGAATCCCGAGACCTTTCGATATTTCTTTGTTGGGTGTGACTGGTCAGTATCAGCACGGGAATGAATCGGGCTGGGTTACTCTCGTCGGCGCGAAGCTTCTTGATCAAGGAGAACCCATCGACTTTTGGCAGGTTGATGTCGCAGAACAGCACGTCGACATTGCGCACGGGAATGTCCCTCAGCGCCGCTTCGCCGTCGATCGCGTCAATGACATTGGTCGCGCCGTAACCAC
>JAYOIK010000124.1:0-9108 GCA_038118725.1 Alphaproteobacteria bacterium
CACGTTGACTTGAAGCCTTTCAACGGAAGAATCCACATATCGAACCGTGCCGCCGATCGCGCCTTCCTCGCCCATCACATGCCACGGCTCCAGAGCCTGGCGCAGCTCGATCTTGATCTGGCCGAAATTCATCTCGCCGTAGCGGGGAAACCGGAACTCGAAATGCGGCGCGAACCAGTCCAACTCTAAATCAAAGCCCGCCTCGCGCATCTCTTCGATCACGTCGCGGAAGTCGGCCCAAACCGCGTTGGGCAACATGAAGCGATCATGCAGCGATGTCCCCCAGCGCACCAAGGACCCGGTATAGGGCGCGCGCCAGAACTGGGCGATCAGACCGCGCAACAGCAGCTGCTGGGTGAGGCTCATCCTCGCATGGGGCGGCATCTCGAAACCGCGAAACTCGACCAACCCCAGACGCCCGGTCGGCCCGTCGGGAGAATAGAGCTTGTCGATACAGATTTCCGTGCGATGGGTGTTACCTGACACATCGATCAGTAGGTTTCGCAGGATCCGGTCGATCAGCCAGGGCGGACAGTCCTCGCCCGGCCCCGGGATCTGCCGATTGGCGATCTCAAGCTCGTACAAACCGTCATGCCGCGCCTCGTCGATCCGGGGGGCCTGGCTGGTCGGGCCGATGAACATGCCGGAGAACAGATAGCTGAGGCTCGGATGGTGCTGCCAGTAGGTGATCAGGCTGCGCAACAAGTCCGGACGACGCAGGAACGGGCTATCCGCCGGCGTCGCCCCGCCGACAACCACGTGATTGCCTCCGCCGGTGCCCGTATGGCGCCCGTCCAGCATGAATTTCTCGGTGCCGAGCCGGCTTAGCCGCGCTTCCTCGTAGAGCGTCGTCGTGATGTCGACCATCTCGCGCCAATTGGTCGCGGGTTGGATATTGATCTCCAGCACCCCCGGGTCCGGCGTGATCTTGATGACGTTGAGGCGATGATCATCGGGCGGTCCATAGCCTTCGATATGGACCTCCATTCCGCATTCCGCCGTCGCGTCCTCGATCGCCGCCACGAGGTCTAGATAATCCTCCAAGGTTTCGGTGGGCGGCATGAACACGCATAGACGCCCGTCACGCGGCTCCACCGCCAGCGCCGCCCGGACATGGCCCCGCGCCAGGGATTGTGGGTTATGATTCTGACGATCGCCGGCGGGTTGCTCGCCGCCTTGAAGATAGGGTTGCCGGCGCGCGTCCGGCTCCGGCAGCTCGGCGCGCTCCGAGAAGGGATCGGAGGGGATGATATAGGGGTAATCCGCCTCGGAAATGTGATCCAGCGAGGCGAGCGGAAGCCTGAACCCGATCGGCGAGTCTCCCGGCACCAGGATCAGGCGGTCGGTCCGGCTGGACCACCGCTCGCTCTGCCACCGCCCCTTGCCGGCGCGTGAGTTGCAGCGTTGCAACGGCAGCACATAGCCGGATGGCTTGCTCAAGCCTCGGGTCAGAACCTTGGCCAGACGATCTCTTTCCATTGGATCGTCGAGCTTGGAATCATCCAACGTGACATTGCCCGGCAGCCGTCGTTCCTTCTCCATGAAGTGCCAGGGGTCCTCGTAAACTCCGGCCACCGCGTCCGCCGAGACCTCCAACCGGCTCGCGATACCCTCGGCGAAAACCCGCGCGGAATCGATATCGGGCGCGAGATCAATCTCCTCGCGCGCGATCATCCGTTCATCGCGCCAGATCGGCACCCCGTCACGCCGCCAATAGAGCGCGAAAGCCCAGCGCGGCAGCGGCTCACCCGGATACCACTTGCCTTGCCCGAAATGCAGAAGGCCGCCGGGCGCGAACTTGCGGTACAGCCGGCGTATCAGTGCGTCGGCGATGGGGCGCTTGGTGGCCCCGACGGCGGCCGTGTTCCACTCCGCCGCGTCCACGTGATCGATCGACACGAAAGTCGGCTCTCCGCCCAATGTCAGTCGTACGTCGTTCTCCTGGAGCACGGCGTCGACCGTATCGCCGAGCGCGTCGATGCGGCGCCATTGATCCTCGGTATAGGGCTTGGTGACCCGAGGCGATTCACTGACCCGGGTAACGGACATATCGAAGGAGAAGTTGACCTCGCATTGTTCGATCGCGCCGGTGATAGGCGCGGCGCTGCTCGGCCTCGGCGTCGCGGCCAGCGGTATATGCCCCTCGCCGCTCAGCAGGCCCGAAGTCGGATCAAGACCGATCCAACCGGCGCCGGGTAGATAAACCTCCGCCCAGGCATGCAAATCGGTGAAGTCGCTCTCGGCGCCCGAGGGACCGTCGAGGGATTTCACATCGGCGACCAATTGAATCAGGTAGCCGGAGACGAACCGCGCGGCGAAACCCAAATGCCGCAGGATCTCGACCAGGAGCCAACCGGAATCCCGGCACGACCCCCTGCCCCGCTCCAGCGTTTCCTCGCATGTCTGAACGCCCGGTTCCATGCGGACCAGATATTCAATCTCGTTTTCCAGGCGTTGGTTAAGATCCACCAGGAAGTTCGCCGTGCCGCCTTCCGGCTTGGGCAGACGGTCCAGCCAGGCGCGAAGCAAGGGCCCCGCCGGCTCGGGCTCCAGATACGGCTCCAACTCCTTCTTGAGCTCGCCGTCATAGGCGAAGGGAACGGTTTCCGCCTCGGGCTCGAGAAAGAAATCAAAGGGGTTTTGGATCGACATATCGGCGACCAGGTCGACCTCTACCTGAAAGCTCTCGACCGGATCGGGAAAGACGACCCGCGCCTGGTAGTTACCATGCGGATCCTGCTGCCAATTGATGAAGTGCCCGTCCGGTTGGATCTTGAGCGCGTAGCTCAGGACCGGCGTGGAGGCATGGGGGGCCGGGCGCAGGCGAATAACCTGCGGCCCCATTCTCGCCCGACGGTCATAGGAATAGGTGGTGCGATGATGCAACGCGACATGGATGCTCATGACTCTACTGGCTTTCCTTGGCGAGATGTCCCGGTGGGTATGACGCGCTGTTACGAGGCCGGCGTCGGTTCGCGCGGGAGCGGCGGCAATCTACACGATAACCGTCGGCAAAGCGCTAAAAAGTCGCGCCCGCGGGAAGCGTCCGCCGGTCAGTCGTCGCCAGGCATCAAAGCACGCACCCATGATGGGCGCTGGAGACCAGTCGTCGGTACTTGTCCAGAACCGATCCCGGGGACACATCCGACAGGGCCGGAAGCGCCAAACCCGCCATGCGCGCCCTCAACTCCTCGGCTGGTATATCGAGGTCGAGCCGGCGGGTGCTTGGATTTATGACAATGATATCGCCGTCACGCACCGCCGCGATCGGCCCGCCTTTCGCGCCCTCCGGGCATATATGGCCGACCAGGATGCCGTGGGATACGCCCGAGAAACGACCATCCGTGATCAGCGCGACTTCCTTGCCCAGCCCTCGCCCCTGAAGCTGAATGGTCAGATGCACCATCTCGGGCATGCCGGGCGCGCCGACGGGTCCCACATGCCGCACAACAACGACATCGCCCTGAACCACGCCGCCGTCTCTAATCGCGGCCATCGCCGCCTGCTCGCTATCGAAAACCTTCGCCGGACCGCGAAACTCTCCGTCCTCGAGCGTCTTTCCGGAAAGCTTCAGCACACAGCTCTCCGGCGCCAGCGAGCCGGACAGGACGCTGATGTGATTGCCGGGTTCCGCGAAAGGTCGCGCAATCGGATAGACGACGTCCTGTTCCGGCAGATCCTCCGGCAGCGGCACATCGGCTAGGTTCTCGGCGAGGGTCTTGCCGGTCACGGTCATCACGTCGCCATGCAAAAGCCCGGCCCCGAGAAGCGCCTTCATGACCACCGGCACCCCGCCCACATTGTGCAGCGAGACCATGGCGTGGGCGCCATGCGGTTGCAGGTTGGCGATCAGCGGGACCCGTTCGCCAATTCGCTGAAGATCCTCGATCGCGAGCGGGACCCCCGCCTCGCGCGCGATCGCGAGCACATGCAGATACAGGTTCGTCGACCCACCCATCGCGTAGGCCGTCGTGACCGCGTTCTCGAAAGCCTCTCGCACCATGATGTCACGGGGCCGGATGCCTTTCTCGATGAGGTTGTAGAGCGCCGTGACGCTGGCCCGTGCCTGGTTCTTGACGTCGTCATGGATATCGCTGGCGGCATCGTAATCCGCCGGATGGGAAGCGCCGCGCGGGAGCATCATCCCGATCGCCTCCGCGATCGTGCTCATGGTGTTCGCCGTGAACATCGCCCCGCAGGTGCCGCTGCCCGGCATGACGCATCTCTGGAGGCTGGTAAGCTCCTCCTCGGTGATGCGGCCGGCCTCGCGCGCGGCGGAGCCCTCCATGTAGTCCATGAGGGTCAGGTTGTTGCCCTTGCTGGCCCAAGGCTCGAAATCGACGCGCCCGGGAGAGCTGGTGCCGGGATAAACCACGAGACCAAAGGCGTTGGTGCGCGCCAGCGGCATCAGCGCGGCGGCGCCGGTCTTATCGCAGCCCGAAACGACGATCATCGCATTGCCGTGATGGGCGAAATGTCCGGTTTCGATACAATCCGCCATGAGATCACGCGACAGCAGGCTGAAGCCTGCGTTCTTGGTGCCCTGGGTCAAGGCGTCGGAGACCGCGGGCGCGCCGACCAACAGGCCCTGCCCGCCGCTCTCGGCAATGGCGTCAACCAGGAGGTCCGCGATCCGGCGCACGCGATTGTTGCACCGGTGGGCATTGGTATAGGCATTGGCGATGGTCACCACCGCATTGGCCTTGGCGGCCTCGGAAGGCTCGAACCCCGCCGCGCGCAGCTCAACGGCGCGCAAACCCTGTTTCGCGTCGCTCCAATAGCTTGCCGCTTTGTCCGCCATGGGTCTTCTCCGTGATAATGCGTTCCACGCCCGCGAAAACGAGCGCGCTTAAGAGACGCCGCGGGGCGTCATGCCGATCATCGGCTCCGGGATCAACCGGGATTGGGATAGCTATCCGGCAGCCGTCCCAGGACCGACCGGATGGTCGACTCGCGGTACTGGTGTTCGGGAACATGATGATAGCTGAACACCGCCAACAATCGATCCGGCGACCCTCGCGTCACCTCGGAAACTCGGTGGATCGAGCGTCGCCCCCCGAACAGGCAGAAGCTGCCGGCGGCCAACGGCGCGCGACGCAGCGGCACTTCCTCGCCGGACAGCAATCGGCCCACCTCGTCGTAATTCTCGTCATCCTCGTCACGCAGGAACGGCACGTATTCGAAATGCCCGCCCTCGGCCGCGGTTTGGATCATCAAGGTCACCGCGCCGTCATTCTGGTCGAAATGCCAGGCGTGGCGGCATCCCTCGCTCATCACCTTTACATTCGCCGCGAGATACGGGCAGGCGACGGGATACAACTCCTCCAGATCGAGGCAACGACGCACGAAATCGGTCAAGGCGGGCTGCTCGAAGATCGACACGAAGGCCCCGTCCTTGGGGAAGCAGTCCTTCGTGATCGAGCCGATAAGATTTGGCGTGGTGAGCGTCACCGGATGTCCGGCGGGATAGTCGTCGGGATTGCGCCAGGAATAGGCGCGCCGCTCGACATCCATCCAGTATGTCTGGTCGCGCCGGGCATTGGCCTCTTCTTGGATAACCGCGATCGCCTCGGGCCGGACGAAATCCGGCAAATGACAGATCGCGCCGTCCGCCAGGGATGTCCGGCAGGATCGCAGCAGCTCGGCTCCCGCCCCGTCCAGATCGTCGATGGGATAGCGTTCCAAATCGACCAAATCCTTGAGTTCGTAGGCCATCCTCAATCCTCTCCGCCAGCTGAAGCCCGTCGCGCGTCGATCACGCCAAGCCTTGATAGTGCCGCCGAAAGGTCGGGTTCGCAATCCAATCGAGGCACCCCATTGCCGGATCGGGACCCGACGCCATACTCTCGTTTACTCGAAGGAACGCCGCGCCCGCCCGAGGATCGCGCGGCTGGGAATGGATATCCGTGACGATGCAGTATCACCTCAATGGTTTTCGTGCCGGGGACCCTAGCGTCGCCGCCCCGGTTTCCCGCGAAGAATCAATGGACAAGGTCGACGTGCTGATCGTCGGTTGCGGCCCGGCCGGGCTGACCCTCGCGGCCCAGTTGTGCGCGTTTCCGGAGATCTCGGTAAAAATCGTCGACCAGAAGCCCGGCCCTCTGGAAATAGGCCAAGCGGACGGCATCGCGTGCAGATCCATGGAAATGTTTCAGGCCTTCGGCATCGCGGATCGCGTGGCGCGGGAAGCCTATTGGGTCAACGAAGTCACTTTCTGGCGACCGAGCGAGGATGGCGGAGGCTTGGCGCGCGCCAACCGTATTCCCGATGTCGAGGATGGCTTGTCCGAAATGCCCCATGTCATTCTCAGCCAGGCCCGGGTGCATGATTTCTATCTGGAGCTGATGGAAAAGTCCGCGTCCCGGTTGGTCCCGGACTACAGCCTGCGGCTGACCGGGCTGGCGCGCGGCGGCGGAGACCACCCGATCACCGCCACGCTCGCCCGTCAGGACGGCAATGGCGGCACCGAGACCGTCGGAGCACGCTATGTGGTTGGATGCGACGGCGCTCGCAGCGCCGTCCGCCAATCCATGGGCCTCACGTTGAAAGGAGAGGCCGCGCGTCAACTTTGGGGCGTCATGGATATCCTCGCGGTAACTGATTTTCCGGACGTGCGGTTCAAATGCGCCATTCAATCCGCCGATCAGGGAAGCATCCTGATCATTCCACGCGAAGGCGGCTATCTGGTGCGCATGTATATCGAACTCGATGAACTGCATGGTGATGAAAGAGCCGCGGACCGCGCGGTGACAAGCGATATGCTGATCGCCCGGGCTCGCGCGATTCTCGCGCCTTACATCTTGGACGTACGGGAAATCGCTTGGTGGTCGGCCTACGAAATCGGCCAGCGTGTCTGCGACCGTTTCGACGACGCCATTGACGGCAAGGAGCCTCGCGTTTTCATCGCCGGCGATGCTTGCCATACCCATTCCCCAAAGGCCGGCCAAGGCATGAATGTTTCCATGGCCGACGCCTTCAATCTGGGATGGAAACTGGCCAATGTGATCCGAGGCCGGGCGAATGCCGATCTGTTAGGCACCTATGGGCTCGAGCGCCGGGCCAAGGCCCAGGAGCTGATCGACTTTGATCGCGACATGGCGCGACTGTTCTCCGAAAAGCCCAGAACACCCGAGGAAGCGGACCAGTTCCAGCGCTATTTCAGAAAGCATGGCCGCTACACCGCCGGCGTCGAAACCCGTTATGACCCGTCCACCATTGTCCTTGACGACGCCCATCGGGATCTCGCGTCCGGCTTCCAAGTCGGCACCCGGTTTCATTCCGCACCGGTGATCCGGGCGGCGGACGCGAGACCGGTTGAACTGGGTCATTGCCTGGCCGCCGACGGGCGTTGGCGTCTCATCCTTTTCGTCCCCCATGGGGAGGATGGCATGGAGAAACTCCGGCGGCTTTGCGCCTACCTCGTCGACGATCCGGCAAGCCCGTTGAACATATTCGGCGCCGGTGATGATCCGGACGCCAATGTCGATGTGAGAGCCGTGTTTCAGTCACCCCACCCGAGGTTGGATTTGTCCGAGTTGCCGCCCCTTCTCCTGCCACGAAAAGGAAATCACGGCCTGATCGACTACGAGAAGGTGTTCTGCCCGGATCTCGCGCGGGGACCGGACATATTCGATCACCGAGGCGTGGACAGGGCACGCGGCGCGATGGTGATCGTTCGCCCCGATCAATACGTGGCCGGGGTATTGCCCATGACATCGACCGATACATTGTCACGGTTTTTCGAGCGCTTGGTTTGATACGACAAGCGGCGCGGCGCTAATATGGCTGGTGAACACAGGGTTCTCGGACCCGGCGAAAACATTCGGCACAAACCATGGGTTGGGTGGCGGTCATGAGCGCAGGAGATTTCCCGAACCGCGGATATGGCGACGCCGCCGGCTATCTCGATGCCTATCGCGACGAGATCGATCGGGCCTGGCGGAGCGTGGACCGCCAGGCCGTCGCGGCGGCGGGGGAGGTTCTAGAAACCTGTTACAAACGGGGCAACCAAGTCTTTTGCTGTGGCAACGGCGGCTCCGCGGCCATCTCGAACCATCTGGCTTGCGACCACTTGAAGGGCGTTCGTACGGGCTCGGATCTTGCACCCAAGGTCGTGAGCCTCAGTCAGAACGTCGAACTGATCACCGCGATCGCCAATGACATGAGCTACGCCGACGTCTTTAAATACCAGTTGGAAAGCCTGGCCGCGCCGGGTGACGTGGCCTTCTTGATCAGCGCTTCCGGCGCCTCCGAGAACATCACGCGGGCCGCGCGGTGGGCCAGGGAGAACGGCCTCCACACCATTGGATTATGTGGGTTCACCGGCGGCGAGCTCGCCCGTCTCGCCGAGGTCCACGTGCATGTCGCCTCCTCGAACTACGGTATCGTGGAGGATGTTCACCAGGGAATCATGCACATCCTCGCGCAGTACCTGCGACAGAAGGGCATGAGTGATGGCACGATCGCCGAAACCCGGTTCTGACACCCAAGGCCCGGGGAGCAACATTCCCACCGAGTTTGACCCTCAACCGAGGTCTTTGCGAGACATCTTACCGAAGATCAGGCGGATCCGGTCCAGGCGTCTTTCCGGTCCCGCTGATCGGTTTTCGAACGAGCACGGCGTTCCAGGGCGAAAATCAGCCCGTGCGAATGCACGTCACGTCAATCAGACACACGCCGAGACACAAGAAAAAAAACCCTCGCCACGGGGCGAGGGTTTTTGGAAACGCCGGGACGGGAGACATTGCTCCCGCCCCGTAATCGCGTTCGATCAGGTGTCCATCCAGAACGTGTCGAAACGTCCGACATTGTAGAGACCGAAATAGTTCTCCGGCCGATGGCCCTTCACATAGTTGTACCAGGCGTCGTTGATCTTCTCCCACGCCACGGGCAGCAACGGTGGGTTCTGTTCCATGATCATCTCGGCCTTGGTGATGGCGGCCTGACGTTTGACCGGATCCACCTCGCTGTCGATGACCTTGACCAGTTCCGTGAACTCCTCGTTTTCCCAGTTCGAGTAGTTCTGCGGGCCACCCTTGCCGTACCAGGCGTTGAAATAGTCCGACGGATCGATCAGCGTGGAGACAATGGCGCCGATGGCCATGTCGT
>JAYOIK010000125.1:0-8888 GCA_038118725.1 Alphaproteobacteria bacterium
ACCACGTCCTCGGCGTCGTAGCTGGTATCGCCGGCGTCGAAATAGAAGATGTCATAGTCCTTGATGTTCTCGATTGCGGGACGGTCGGAAAGAATATTCCAGACGGTCTGGTAGAGGCATCCGGCGACCAGCCACGCATCCCGCGCCCGGAGCGCGTCCAGCCGCTCCAGGATCCGAACGTTGAAGGGATTGCGGCTGGCGAGATCGATGAACACGTCGTCGTCGCGGCGCGGTACGTGGTGAGGAATACGCATACGTTCTTGATACCGCCGCGCGCCGGTCGACACAACGGCGCCGGACATGGATGGCCGTGTCGAATGTCGGAGTAACCCGTTTGACCGGATCGCGAGCGGGTCATAAAAGATCCTATCGTCGGAAAAGGGGGCAATCGTCATGCTAAGCGGAAAAAGTGCCGTGATCACGGGTGGCAGCATGGGGATAGGCGCGGCCATCGCCGAAACATTTGCCGAGAACGGCGCCGATGTGATGATCGTCGCCCGCACCGAGGCCGCTCTTGCCGAGACCGCCGGTCGCATCCGGGAGAAGACGGGACGGGCCGTCGAAATCCTCGCCACCGACCTCCGCGACGCCGAGGCGCCTGCGGCGGCGGTCGAGGCGGCGCGCGGAGCCTTCGGCAAGCTCGACGTCGTGGTCAACAACGCCGGCGCCACCAAACGCGCCGATTTCTTCGAACTCACGGATGAGGATTTCGTCGACGGTTTCGCGCTGAAGTTTTTCTCGATGATGCGGATGACCAAGGCCGCCTGGCCCGGCCTGATCGAGACAAGGGGAAGTATCCTCAACATCATCGGCGTCGGCGCCCGCTACGGCGCCCCCGAGTTCACCATCGGCGGGCCGGTCAACTCGGCCTGTCACAATTTCACCAAGGCCATGGCCGAGCGTGGGCGAGCGGACGGCGTGCGGGTCAACGCCATCAATCCAGGCCCGGTCCGCACCCCGCGCCTGCAACGCAATATCGAGCGGATGATGGCCGAGCGCGGCATCACCCAGGACGAGGCGATGGACCAGGTCCACGCCAATTTTCAGGCCACCCGCGTCGGCGAGCCCGAGGATATCGCCAATCTCGCGCTGTTCGTGACCTCCGCCAAGGGTGACCTCTTGCATGGCTCGGTCATCGATATGGACGGCGGCGCGGTCAAGGCGCTTTAGAAAAGGCCCGATCATGGCGCGCTATCCCGGAAACGAGACCGAGCAACGGGTCGACGAAGCGGTGCTTGGCCGCGTCGTGGCGGATATCTTCTCGGCCTGCGGGATGTCCTCCCAGGACGCCTGGCTGGTCGCGGATTCACTGGTCCACGCGGATCTGCGGGGCATTCATTCCCACGGTGTGATGCGGGTCCCCAACTATGTCGGCAAGCTGCTGGACGAGGGTGTCGATCCCAGGGGCGAACCCCGTATAATCCGCGAGCAAGGCGCCGCGCTCGTGGTCGACGGCGCCAACGCAATGGGTCAGGTCGCTTGTGCCTTCGCCATGCGCGCGGCGATCGAGCGGGCCGAGCGAACCAGTGTCTGCACGGTGGCCATCGGCAACAGCAACCATTGCGGCGCGATGGACTACTACGCCCTCATGGCCAGCGAGGCCGACATGATCGGAATCGCCACCACCAATGCTCTGCCGACCATGGCGCCATACGGCGGCGCCGACCGAATTCTCGGCATCAACCCCATCGGCATCGCGATCCCAGCGAGTAGACATCCGGCGGTGGTCCTGGATACCTCCTTCGGCGCCACCGCCCGGGGCCGCATCGAGGTCTATCAGCAAAAAGGCATCGCACTTCCCGAGGGCTGGGCGATGGACGCCGATGGGCGCCCGACCACCGATCCGGTCGTCGCGTTGACCGGTTTGATCGCGCCCGCCGGCGCGCACAAAGGCTCGGGTCTAGCGCTTATGACTGGGCTGTTATCGACGATCCTGACCGACGCCGCCTACGGCACCCGCCTCGGCAGCGTCGAGGATGGCCCTCTGTCGGGACGCGACGGCCAGTTCGTCATGGTCGTCAACCCCGCCGCCTTCGACGATATCGAGACGGTCAAGGCGCGCACGGACGAAGCCGTCGACGAGATCCTGAGTGGTCGTCGCGCCCCTGGTTTCGACGAGGTTCTCCCACCGGGACGGCTCGAAGCTAATCTGATGGAGGAATTCGCCGAGGACGGCATTCCGCTGAACCAGGAAACCATTGGTCATATCAAGGACGCGGCCGCGCGACTGGGCACCGACGCCTCGGCGCTTGACTGATCTCCGCGCGTGGCAAAAACGGTCAAATCCCTCTCGTTGCGAGCCGTCCTGATCCAGATCGCCACTCTCTTGGCGGGCGGTCTCGGCGGCTGGATCTTCGCGACGCTCGGCGTTCCCCTGCCCTGGCTACTCGGCTCCCTGCTGACCATCGCGGCGCTCAGCCTGGCGGGACTATCGCTGAACACGCCCTGGGGGAGTCGACAGACGGGCCAGGTGTTTCTGGGAACCAGCATTGGTCTGAAATTCACGCTGGCCGTGGCGCTCTTCGTGGCCGAGCATATCTGGGTGATGGTGCTCAGCGCGCTGGCGTCGATCGGCTTCGGTCTCGTCGCCGCCTTTATCCTGCAGCGGATCACGCGGACCGATATCGCCACCGCCTATTTCTCTTACGTGCCCGGTGGCGTCGCCGAGATGTCGATCCAGGCGGAGCGCTATGGCGGGGAGACCGGACCGGTGGCGATGGCCCAATCGCTGCGTCTGCTTTGTGTCGTCATGACCGTCCCGATCGGCATGACCTGGTACGGCGTGAGCGGCGATCCACTGTTCGATATTCCGAGCCTCGGCTTTGACCCGCTGGGCTTCGCGGCGCTGATGGCGATTTGCATCCTTCTCGGCGGCTTGCTGGCTCTCCCCAGGGTCGGCAATGCCTGGATCCTCGGCCCACTGACCGGCGCGGCGGTACTGACGGCCCTGGAAATCAACCTGTCCGGCATGCCCGACGTGCTTCTCAACCTGGCACAGGTTCTGCTCGGGAGCACACTTGGCCTGCGCTACCGAAAGGACGTGGTCATCCGGCTCAGGACCTTCATCCCACCGGCGGTAATCAGCACCGTCGCCCTGGTCGGGTTGAACATTCTTTTCGGGATCGGGATCGGTCTCGCGACCGGGCTTCCGATCGCCTCGCTGATCCTCTCGGTGGCGCCTGGCGGGATGCCGGAAATGGCGATTACCGCCAAGGTGCTCGGCCTGGCGGTACCCTTGGTGGTCGCCTTTCACATCGTGCGTATCTTTATCGTCATCGCCATCAGTGGCTTGGTATTTCGCCACGCCGTGCGCCGAGGTGACCCGGTGAATTGACGATATTGGCCCCGCGCCCTAGTTTGTCGCCAATCGTCCGTACCGGCCCAGGGAGGATCCGCCCATGTCCGAGACAACCAAGCTCGCTGAATTCGCCGCCAGTATCAGCTTTGACGCGCTGCCGACCGAGGTGCTGGAGCGGGCGAAGTTTTTGATCATGGACACGGTCGGGATCTCGATCCGGGCGATGCATGATTCGGAATCGACTCCGGCGCTTATCAAGGCCTGCGACGCCATGGGCTACGCGGGCGGCGCCTCCAAGGTGATCGGCTCCTCGCAAACCTATTCCGCGCCGGGCGCCGCGATGATCAACGGCACCCTGGCCCATAGCCTGGATTTCGACGACACCCATGCCGCCGGCTCGATCCATTCCAGCGCCCCCATCGTCCCGGCGGCCCTGGCCGCGGCCGAGATGGTCGGCGCCGACGGTAAAACGGTGCTTGCCGCGATCATCGCCGGCTACGAGGTGCAGATCCGACTTTCCCTGGCCTTGAACCCGACCGAGCATTACCAACGCGGCTATCACCCCTCGGCGACCTGCGGCACTTTCGGCGCGGCGGCGGCGGCGGGACGGATATTCGGCCTCGACGCGAAGGGCATGGAAAGCGCCTTCGGAATCGCCGAGTGCCAGACTTCAGGCTCCATGCGGTTCTTGGCGGACGGCGCCTGGACCAAGCGTTTCCAAGTCGGCTACGCCGGACACAACGGCCTGCTCGCCGCGAGTTTGGCGCGCGAGGGCTTTGTCGGCCCCGCCGGTTCGATCGAGGGCAAGGACGGTTTCTTGTTGTCCTACGCGCCGAACCCCGATAGCGCTCGCGCCGCCGCCGATCTCGGCACGGTTTGGGAGACCATGAATATCGGCGTAAAACCCTATCCGTCCTGTCGCTACAGTCACGCGGCGATGGGCGCAATCGCCACCGCGCGGACAGAGAACCAAATCACCGTCGGAGAGGTGGAGGCGGTCGAGGTCGGCCTTCCGCATACCGGCTGGCGGATCATCGGCGAGAATGACGATTTCAAACGCGCGCCCACCGGCGCGGTCGATGGCCAGTTCTCGATGCCGTTCTGCGGCGCGGTGGTGCTGCGCCAAGGCAGCATGGGGTGGGACGACTACGCCAAGCACCTGAACGACAACGAGACCATGGCGCTGGCGGCCAAGTTCAGCACTGTCACCGACCCCTGGGCCGAGTCCGAATATCCAGCCAACATGGCGGGGATCGTCAGGATCAAGACCGCTCGCGGAACCTTCGAGGAAAAGGTCGCGGTGCCCAAGGGCGAACCCGACAATTTCATGACCGCCGGGGAGGCCCGCTCCAAGTTCGATGATCTGGTCTTTCCCTATCTCGATCCGGAGCGGCGCAACGACTTGGCGGGCGCGCTGTTGACGCTGGATCAAGCGCCGTCGGTCGACGCGGTTTTGGAGCTGACCCGCTCCGAACCCGCCATCTTGCGTGCCGCCGGAGAGGATTAAGCATCTTGAGCTACGCCAGCACGCCTGTCCCGGGAGCAGAGGGAGAACGCCGGTTCCGCGAGGAGATCGGGCGCTACTTCGAGGACTTCACCATAGGTGACATCTACGAACATCGCCCAGGCCGAACCATCAACGAGGCGGACAATTCCTGGTTTACCTTGCTGACCATGAACACCCATCCACTGCATTTCGACGCCGAATACGCCAAGGGTAGCGAGTTCGGAAAGATGCTGGTCAACTCCTGCCTGACCTTGTCCATGGTCGCCGGGATGAGCGTCTCGGACGTCAGTCAGAAGGCCATCGCCAATCTCGGTTGGACCGATATCAAGCTGCCGGCGCCGGTTTTCGTCGGCGACACCATTTACGCGGAATCGCAAGTTCTGGATAAGCGTGAGTCGAAGTCACGCCCGACCCAAGGGATCGTCTCGGTTCGCACCATCGGCAAGAAAGCCGACGGGACGGTTTTCATGAGCTTCGACCGCTCCATGCTGGTCGCCAAGCGGGGCCATGGGATCGAGAACTAGTCACTTTAGACGTCGTCATGGCCGTTCTTCCCGCGAGGTCATGGAAGACCGCGAGGCAATCGATGAGCCGGACGACGGTTGTGTTCGCCGGCGGAATGGGTCCCGGCCTTCGCCGGGATGAAGATCAAGAAATACCGAGCAAAGGAAAAGAGAAAGACATGGCGGTAGCGGAAGAGTTCACGGCGGAAGAGCGCGAGGAACACGAGCGCATGGTTTTGGACAGCGTCGATCGCTTTCTCGAGCGCGACGTGGCGCCCTATGCTCATGACCTGGAAGCCGAGGACACCTACCCCCAGGAGATCGTCGACAAGATGGTCGAGATGGGGTTGTTCGGCGCGACCATTCCGATGGAATACGGCGGCCTCGGGCTTTCCGCCTCGACCTACGCGAAGATCGTCGAGCGGGTTTCGTCTGTCTGGATGTCGGTCTCCGGCATTTTCAACTCGCACCTGATCATGGCCGCGACGGTGACTCGGGGCGGCACCGATGAGCAGAAAGAGAAATGGCTCCCTAAATTCGCCAGCGGTGAGCTGCGCGGCGGCATCGCGCTAACGGAACCGGACGCGGGAACCGATCTCCAGGGCATTCGCACCCGGGCTGACAAGTCCGGCAACGGCTATGCCTTGAACGGCGCCAAGGCCTGGATCAGCAACTCCATCGAGGGCGGGGTTCTGGCGATCTTGGCGAAAACCGACCCCGAGGCCGAACCGCGCCACAAGGGCATGAGCCTGTTCCTGGTCGAGAAGAGCCAGGACTTCCAGGTCACCAAAAAGATGAAGAAGCTCGGCTACAAGGGCATCGATACCGGCGAGTTTGTCATGGAAGACCTATTCGTGCCCGGCGAGAACCTGATTGGCGGCGCCGAGGGCCGCGGACTTCAGCAGATCCTCGGAGGCCTCGAACTCGGCCGCATCAACGTCGCCGCCCGCGGTGTCGGCATCGCACGGGCCTGCCTCATGAAATCCGTCGAATACGCCCAGGTGCGCAAGACTTTCGGCAAAGCCATCGCCGAGCATCAATCGATCCAGATTAAGCTCGCGGACATGGCGACCAATGTCGAATGCGCGCGCCTGCTGACCGAACAGGCCGCCCGCGCCTATGATCGCGGCGAGCGCAGCGACATGGAGGCCGGCATGGCCAAGCTGGTGGCCAGCGAGGCGGCACTCTCGAACAGCCTGGAAGCCATGCGTCTGCACGGCGCCTACGGATATTCCAAGGAGTTTGATATCGAGCGCTACTATCGCGACGCGCCGTTGTTGGCCATCGGCGAGGGCACCAATGAATTGCAAAAGCTGATTATCGCCCGCCAATTGATTGCCCGGCATCCGGTCTGACGAAAAGCGGAGTGCAACGGTAAAAGCGTTCAAGCTCTTTCGGTGATGGCGGGGCGGCGGCTTCGGCGCCCGCGACGGATACGGCTGTTCAATTGCGAAGGAAGCAGCCTCAGAAACATCCAGTCCAAGCTACGCGGCCCGGCCCAGGGAAAGTCGACCGATATTGTCGTATCCGGCGTTATCACCTCATGCCACCAACCCCGGGGAATGAAGACGATTTCCCCCGCCTCGGCGGTAAAGTCCTGTGCCTTGACGCGACCCAAGCGGGGAAACCGCTGCTCGTCCATTTCCCTCAAGCTAGCCCTGCTCATATGCGGCAACCCTTCAAAAGCCCTCCTCGCATAAACATGCCGGGTCTGATCTGGGCCAGCGAAGATGAAGCGCTTCGAGCCTACGACAATGCCGTGCAGATTGTTGATGGTGTCATAGTGCAAGGGTCCGAGAACCTGCTTGCCGAACCATAGACGCGGCGAGACCGGCCCACTCGCGACATCCTCAAGCACCTCGGGAGGTGTCAGATCCTCCATGAAATCCGGCAGATTCTTGTTCAGGGACATCGCGGTGATGTAATAGCGATGGCATTCCGGCGACGCGAGTCGCTCGACGAACTCCGCCATCGTGAAACGCTTGCTGCTCATGTGGAGCCACGGAAAACTGTCCGGCATGTCGCGAATATCCTCCGGCTTGGGAAGTATCCCAACGGGAACCGGGTCGGGGCCGAGCTTCTCGGCGAAGTACTCGACCGACCACCGTGTCAGCGCGGGCCAATCCTCCATCAACCCGGAAATGATCGCGGGTCGTCCTCGGGCCAATAAATCGAGAAACGCCCCTCGATCCGGACTCTCGAGCCGAGCGACATCATCCGTTGCGTCCCTCGCCGACATCACATCAAACCTTGGGCGAAGACCCGTCCAGGGACTTGTAGGTGGATGGAAGTTAACAAGGCCATACCGAAGTTCATGCTCATTTGCTTTGACAGTAATATTATTATACTCTCCAAAAAACTGCTCGTCATCATTCTATCCATCCTAGATTTATAAGGGGAGCATCCTTGACTATTCGAGCGCATCCAAGGGTGGATACAACGGGCTGGGGCGACAAGGTTTTGATGAACCGCGCGCCGGATTGGACGGGGATATCGCCGGGGGATCTCACCGGCCGCGGCAAGCGTTGGCCGCAAGACCCGCCTGATCGCCCCTGGTTCGACAGCTCCGATGCGGAACGCGAACTTGGCCGACGACACGCGGATGGATCGATTTCGGATCAGGAAGCGACACTGCTCGGCCAATGGCTGCGAGACGGCTATTTCGTGCTGGAGAACGCAATTGAACCCGCCGCGTTCGGCCTATTGGACGACTACGCGAATGATCTGGACGGGGTTTGGACCGCCGAAGAGGCGATACCCGGCCTGCAACTGATGAGCGTACGGGTCGACGGCACCAAACGGGAACCGATGGACCACGCGGAATTGCTGGCGATGCCGTTGGAGCAACGGCTCAAACTACGGGATTCGCAATCCTGGCGCATCCACTACTTCCAAGCCTTTACCGACGCGGGTCTCCGCCTGGCAAGCACCGAAAGACTGATGCGGATGGCTTATCTACTACTGGGTCGGGACCCGCGCCTGCTTAACCTGACCGCGTACAAATACAGCAGCGTCAGCGGCGCTCATCAGGACGTGCTGTTCTATCATTTGCATCCGCCGCGTTACTTTGTCGGCATCTGGCTTGCCTGCGAGGATGTTAGTCCCGAGACCGGCCCCTTGGAAGTTTATCCAGGCAGTCACAATGTTCCGCCCTGGCCGGGTTTCGACAACTATCCGCAAACCAACTTCCGCACCGCGCATCCCGAGGCCTACAAGGCTCAGTTCAAATACATTTGCGACGCGGTGGCGGAAACCCCGTCGACCACCTTGCCGGTGCGCAAGGGCGACGCGATTTTCACACATGGGCTTCTCGTGCACGGCGCCCAGGACGTGCCGGCGAGAGGCGCCAAATCCCGCTTCTCCATGGTTCTTCACTACAGCATCCCGGGCGCCGACAAGATCAACGAGATCGAGGGCGCCTTCAACTATTAGGCCTTGAGTAAACGATGAACATCCTTCCAGCTTCCCCTATCGATACCACCGGTTGGGCCGACGAGGTTCGCCAACATGAAGCGCCGGATTGGACCGGCGTTTCCCCCGAGGAAGTCGCGCGCCGAGGCAAGGCCTGGAACCAGGACCC
>JAYOIK010000126.1:0-8502 GCA_038118725.1 Alphaproteobacteria bacterium
GTGGAGATGATCGCGGCGTCCACCCCATCCATCGAGGTGCCGCTCATCAATCCAATCGCTGTCCAGGTCTTGGTTACCATGGCGTCTGATTAGAGAGCGGGCCGCGCGCCGTCAACTCGCGCGCGGCGGTTCAGCCGCGATGCCGCGGGTTGGTGTTGAGGGCGGCGGGGTGTCGTGCTACATCCGGCCCCCGATTTCCCGGTAAAACGCGAGGCACAAGGCCATGTCCAGCTTTTCCTCGTCGTTCATGAAAACCATGAACGACCGCGGCTTCATCCACCAGATCACGGATGCCGCCGAACTCGACGCGACCATGAACAAAAAGGCCATCACCGCGTATATCGGCTTTGATTGCACCGCCGACAGCCTGCATGTCGGAAGTCTCGTGCAGATCATGATGCTCCGCCACCTCCAGAAATCGGGTCACAAACCGATCGTTCTGATGGGCGGCGGCACCACCAAGGTCGGGGATCCGTCCGGCAAGGACGACATGCGCCAGCTGCTCAGCGACGAGGATATCGAGCGCAACAAGAACGGCATCCGTCGGATCTTCGAGAAGTACCTCACCTTCGGAGACGGGCCGAGCGACGCGGTTATGTGCGACAACGACGAGTGGTTGTCTGGCCTGCAATACATCCCGTTCCTGCGGAAGTACGGTCGGCACTTTTCCGTCAATCGGATGCTGTCCTTCGACAGTGTCAAGCTTCGCCTGGATCGCGAGCAGCCGCTGTCCTTCCTGGAGTTCAACTACATGATCCTCCAGGCCTACGACTTCATGGAACTGCGGCGGCGCTACGGCTGCGCCTTGCAGATGGGCGGGTCGGACCAATGGGGCAATATCGTCAATGGCGTGGAATTGGCGCGCCGGGTCGATCAGCAGACGATTTTCGGCCTGACCACGCCGCTGGTCACCACCGCCTCGGGCGCCAAGATGGGCAAGACGGCCCAGGGCGCGATCTGGCTCAACGCCGATCGGCTCAGCGCCTATGACTTCTGGCAGTTCTGGCGCAACACCGAGGATGGTGACGTCGGCAAGTTCCTGCGCTTGTTCACCGAGCTGCCGCTCGGGGAGATCCAACGCCTCGAGAGCCTGGAAGGCAGCGCGCTGAACGACGCCAAGAAGATCCTGGCGGACGAGGCGACCAAGCTGTGCCATGGCGAGGCGGCGGCGTTGGAAGCGGCGGAGACCGCGCGCAAGACCTTCGAGGAGGGCGCGATCGGCGAGGCCTTGCCGAGTTTCGACGTGACCCGCGCCGAACTCGATGAGGGATTGTGGGTTGTCGAAGCCCTGCGTAAGTCGGAACTGGTGACCTCGAACGGCGAGGCGCGTCGTCTGATCAAGAACAACGGCGCTCGGGTCAACGACGCCGTGGTGGGCGACGCGGACCTGCGCCTTGGCGCCGGGGACGTCGGCGATGATGGCGTGATCAAACTGTCATCGGGTAGAAAACGGCACGCGTTGTTGCGCGTCGTCTGAGCTGGCCGCGTCCGCCGCCATCGAGGTGTTAACGGCCCGGGCCTTCGTTGGTGAGGGTCGCTGGTGGTGTTTGGACGGCCGGGTCGTTCGTGGCTTTCACCAGGGCCCGCAAGAAGCCAGGGGTGAACGCGGTCAGCGGGTTGACGGTCACCACCGGGCGATCGAGGCCGCCACCGACGAGATATTCCGCCGCCAGGAGGCCTTCCTTCTCGCCGCCGGTAATGATTTTTCCCAGGATCGGGATCTGATCGATGAGCCGGCTTAGCCCGTAGGCCGGAACGATCATGCCGTTAATGGCGACGGTATCGTCGATCCGGTTGATTTCGCCGCCCGCCGAGATGCCGAGCGACGCGCCATAGGCCAGCGCGTCTTGGATTACCGCCTTTTCCTTCGTAACCTCGATCCGGGCATTGAGTTGCTCGAAGCGAATGCCATTGCCCTGCAGGATATCGACCAGGCCGGGCAAGAAGGCGGCATTCAGAAGTTGCGCCAAAACCGGTGCGCGGACGAAGCCAAACTCGCGGACGGATAGATCAACCACTGTCTTTTTGTTCACGCCGCGCCCGGTCGTGGTGCCATGGATATTGAGCTGGCCGTCTTGGATCGAGTCCAGCATGTCGAAGCCACGCAGGACCTGGCCCGCGTCCTCGGCCCGGATATGAAACTGTCTTGCATCGCCGCGGCCCGAGTATCCGACGCTGATCGGCTCGTTGCCGATCCTGCCGTTGAGTTGGATATCCCTGGAGCCGGCGCCGTCGTCACGGAGTGTCATCGCCGCGGCGGTAATCGGCGGCAGGGCGCCGACCTGAACCTCATCGAACCGCGCGTTGATGCTGAACGCGCGTTCCTCGGTCACGGGGGTTGCTCCTTCGTCGTCGAGGAAACGCTGGATATCCAGGCGATCTCCGGAAACGACAATGTCGATCCGCCCGTCCTCGGACATGGTCACGTTACCGTTCATTGTGCTGTCGGCGAGCACGAAGCTGTTGAATCGCGCGCTTTGATAAGCGCCGGAAACTGAATCGAACCGCGCTGTCAAATCGATCCCGAGATCGGCTGCCAGAAGGTTGGCGGATCGCAAATGCAGAAGCTTGCCGTCCTGGGTGTCGATCGCGAACCGAAATCGGCCCGCCGCCTTGGCTGGTTTCCGCCACTTAAGGGTCGGTATGGCGAACCGCGCGTCGCGAAGATCGACGACCGCGGTCAGTTCACCCTTGCCGTCGGCCAGGTCCACGGCCTCGACGTCCAGGCCGATGGGGCCCTCCAGGGTCACGAACTCTGGTATTCCGACCGTCGCGACGATCGAATGGTCCAAAGTACCTATCAGACGCTTGCGGGCGCGAATTCGGGCGCTAGGGGTAAAGACCTCATCCATGGTCACGGCAACCGGAGATCCACCGATCTCGCCAACGCCGTCAATGCGCAGGCTGTCGCGGTTAAGCTCCAATGTCAGCTTGCCGTCGCTTAGTGCCTCGCCAAAGGCGATATCCGGGATGCCGACGCCCTCCAGATTGGCGGATGCCGCGAAGTCGACTTGGTCCAACCGGAGCGCGTTCAACAGCGGGAACGCGAAACGCAACCGCGTTCCCGCCAGCCCGACGATCTGTTTTGTCTCCAGTTGGATATGCCGTCCGAGATCGAGGGCCTCGTGATTGAGTATGCTCAGGGCGGACTGGACCGGGCCACGGACGACCGTGTCGATTTCCGCCATTTGGTCGTTTGTGTCGAGTTTCGAGAAATGAACCTTTGAGGTCTCGATCCGCAAGTCATTCAGGCGTGCCGCGTTGACCTTTATGTCAAACCGGGTCTTATCGAACTCGGCGCGGCCCGAGATGCCGGTGGCGGGCGGCAGTGGGCGAAAATAGTATCCCGTGACGTCCTTGAAATCGATTCCCCCTCCAAGACGCGTGACGGAAACGGGTTCCGGCGCCGCTGGGTCTAACTGGAGTTCGAGATCGAGCGTGGCCTCGGGCACCGTGCCGCCCTCGAGATTGGCATCGATCCACCGCCTGGCGTGCACCCCGAGGTTGGGGGGCCAGTAGTGCATCAGTTTGTCGCCTGGAAAGTCTCGCGTGGTCGCCAGCGCCGTGATGATCGGTTTGGATTTCAGATTGGTTACCCGGATGGAGCCCGACGCGCCCAGGTCGGGCTCTCGCGCCACCCAGGACGGAATGTCGAGGGTCTGGGTCGCTGAATCGTATGAAAACTCCAAGGCCAGGGTATCGAGAGGGCGTGGCTCGGAATAGAGATCGGGAAGGCTGAGTTGACCATCTGCGGTGCTTATGGACCCGGTGGCCCCGCGCAGCTCCCACTCGCGCCCGATTTCGAAGGAGAATTCGGCGTCAAGTGGCGCGTTCCAGCCGACTTTCGCTCCGAAATCGGGTGACCATTTCGTCAGCGCGGCAAACGGCACGGCTTCCAGTTTGGAGGATCCCCGTATCGTTTCAATCGTATCGTCATAGTCGAGATTGACCGCCAGCCGGCTTGGCGTGTCGCCAAGGATCGCTTGCCCCGTGGCGGCAATTCGCAGGACGCTGGGGTGTCGCGATAGACGGATGTTCATCTCCCGCAACGCGATCGCCCCCTCGCGCGACGTGGACGATATGTCGACCCGGGCGTCGAGCAACTCGACCAGACGCAGATAGGAAAGTCTGTCCGAAACGCTGGTCGGGCTCGCGATTTCGCTTAACACCTCGCGGGCCAACGCGCTCTCGATCAAGGTGTCGCCGTTTCCGGGCCCAAGGGCGAAGTCGAGTTGGATCGTCGGTTTGTCGACGGTGATCCTGACCGGCGCCGCGATGCCTTCAACGAGAGCCGGAACCGAAAGCCGCACCAGAACCGACGGGGCCCAGGCGTCCAAGGCACCGTCATAGCCTTGGACGCGAACGTCGTTGACTGTTACGTCGAAGACCTGGGTCCAGCCTCTCCAGGTCAGAACGGGCTCGCCGATCTCCACGGTCACCGGAACATCCCGCGGCGCCAGCGCATCCTCTAGCATGCCACGCGCGAAGTCCAACGAGATCGGCCCCGACGTCAACCGCCAGCCAAGCGCGACGACCACGATGACCAGACCGGCCACCAGGACGCCAAGTATTTCCAGAGCGAGAATGCCGAGCCGACGTAGCACGTGTCGTTTCCATTGGTTGCCCGCATCGGTTAGCACAGGGCGGTCGGCATCGCGACCATCAGTTTTTCGGGATCCGCGATATTCGTCCGGTTGGTTCTTGACGCTTGGTCCCGCCCTGTCTCAGGCTGACCCGGCTGGTGTTTCAAGAGGAGCGAGGTGGTTCCAGGTGTTTGTCGAAACGGCGCGGAGTATTCCCGTCACAACCGATCATGAGGCGGCGCGAATAGGGCTAGAACGTTGGGTCGAGGGCGTGGAGCGGATCGCCGACGCCGATGTCGCCAAAGCCGCCGGGGAACTCGCGGCGCACGCTACCGGCTCGGCGGTACTCGGCGGGTTGTTCTCATGCAGCTCCTACCTTACGCGTTTGCTGTTGCGAGATCAGGCCGTCGCGACGCGGATCCTGACCGCCGGCCCGCGCGCGGTATTCGACGAGGTCATGGAGGAATTGGATGCCCTAGACCCCGAGGCGATGAAAACCAACGATCTGATGGCGGCGCTACGGACGGCGAAGCGCCACGCCGCGCTCGCCATCGCCATCGCCGATACGCTTGGCGCGTGGGACCTGGAGCCGGTGGTTGTCGGGTTGAGCGATCTGGCGGATCGGACGATCACGATCGCATGGAGGCATGCGCTTGCCGATCAACACCGTTGCGGGAAACTGCCGCGGGCCAATTCCTCGGATTTAGAAGCCGACCCCGTCGCCGGATCCGGGCTGATTTGCCTGGCCATGGGCAAACTCGGCGCGCGCGAATTGAATTATTCCAGCGATGTCGATCTCGTCGTGTTTTACGACGACGAATCTCCCTTGTACGAGTCCACCGACGAGCTGCAACGCGCCTTCGTTCAGGCAACGCGTCTGGTGGTCAAGCTGTTGGAGGAAAGAACCGCCGACGGCTACGTGTTTCGCACCGACCTGAGACTACGGCCCGACGCCGGCGCGACGCCGCTTGCCGTCTCGACCAGCGCGGCGGAGAACTATTACGAGAGCCTGGGTCAGAATTGGGAGCGGGCCGCGTATATCCGGGCCCGCCCGGTGGGCTGCGACATGGCGGCGGCGGCGCAATTCCTTGACCGCATGAGGCCATTCATCTGGCGTCGTCATCTCGATTTCGCGGCGATCCGCGATATCCACGCGATCAAGCGCCAGATCATCGCGCATCGCGGCGGCGCGGAGATCGCGGTCGAGGGGCACAATCTGAAACTAGGGCGCGGCGGCATCCGTGAGATCGAGTTTTTCGTTCAAACCCAGCAGCTGATCTGGGGTGGGCGCGATGCGCATCTTCGCGAACCCCGTACCGCCGACGCGATGGCGGCATTGGTCGAAGCCGGTCGCGTGGACGAGGCGGTCGCCGAAGTCTTGATGGAAGCCTATGCCTATCTGCGCCGGGTCGAGCATCGTCTGCAGATGGTCGCCGACGCGCAGACCCATGACATGCCGGAAACCGCCGAGGACATGGCGCGGATCGCCGCGTTTCTCGGGCTGGACGATGTCGAGGAACTGCGCGGCGATCTTTTGCGACGGTTAACCGTGGTTGCCACGCATTACGGCGCGCTTTTCGAGGAGGACGCGCCCCTGACCTCGGGCGGGGATTTCGCCGGAAGCCTGGTTTTCACCGGTGTGGAGAACGACCCGGAGACCTTGCGCACCCTGGAGAGGATGGGTTTCACCGATCCACGGGCCGTGAGTGATCGGGTTCGGGTGTGGCATCACGGTCGATATCGGGCGACCCGCAGCGAACGGGCGCGCCAGTTGCTGACCGATCTGGGGCCGTCCTTGCTGTCGGCTTTCGCGGAAACCGCGCAGCCGGACGATGCCTTCCGCCGGTTCGACCGTTTTCTCGAGGCGGTTCCCGCGGGCGTGCAGCTTTTCTCGCTTATCCTCGCCAACCCTCCCTTGCTCAAGATGATCGCCGAGATCATGGGCATGGCCCCGTCTCTGGCGGCGCATCTGGGCGCAAACCCGTCCTTGTTCGAGGGTGTGCTCACCCATGATGTCGCGACCAGCCTACCGAACGCCGACGCTCTCGCGGTGGAGTTGGAGGAAGAGCTCAAGATAGAGCACTCCTATGAGGAAATCCTGGACACCACCCGACGCTGGATCAATGACCGGCGGTTTCAGGTCGGTGTTCAGGTGCTTCGTGGCCAGATAGATCCCAATCGCTCCGGCGCCACCATGTCCGATATCGTCGACGCGGCGATCCGCTGTTTGTTACCCCGGGTCGAGGCGGAATTCTCGCGCCGCCATGGCCGAATGCCGGGTTCCGAGGCGCCGGCGCTCGCCGTGCTGGCGATGGGAAAGCTTGGTGGTCGGGAACTTACCGCCGGCTCGGATCTGGATCTGGTATTCCTTCATGATTGCCCGCTCGACACGGAATCCGATGGCGAGAAGCCATTGGGCGGAAACCATTTTTTCATACGCTTGGGGCAGCGTTTGATAGCGGCCTTGACCACCAAGACAGCCGCTGGTGGCTTGTTCGAGGTCGATATGCGGTTGCGCCCCAGTGGCAACAAGGGACCGGTCGCGTCCAGCTTGGAGGGGTTCCGCAGATACCACGCCGAGTCGTCTTGGACATGGGAGCATATGGCGTTGACCCGGGCACGTGTCGTTGCCGGCGCGCCCGAGACCCGAAAGCGGGTGGAGGCGGCGGTTCGAGAGGTCCTATGCCGGCCAAGGGATGTCGAGGCCCTGCGCGCGGCGGTCGGCGATATGCGGCGACGAATGGCGCAAAGCCATGACGCGACCTCGCCCTGGCAGCTCAAGCATTGGCGCGGCGGTTTGGTGGACGCCGAATTCCTTGTTCAATATCTGCAACTCCGATTTGCCCACGAACATCCGGAGATCATCGAGGGAAACACGGCCTTGGCCTGCGAGAGGCTCTCGGAGATAGGCGCCTTGGATGCGGAGGATGCCGAGATGCTGGCCGATGCCGTCGGTCTGTTTCGCGGCCTACAGGCATTGTTGCGTCTGACGGTGGATGACGCCTTTGATCCGACGGCCGCGCCCAAGTCCTTGCGAGACAGGCTCGCTCAAATCGGAGGAACCGAGGATTTCACGGCGCTGGAAGCGCGGATCGAGGAAACCGGTGCCAAGGTCCGCGCACTGTTCCAGCGACTGGTCGAGAGCGACGAAGCTCAGGCGGAGGGAGCTAAGGATGGCTGAACCGGCGGGACCCGTCGCGCCAAGTTCCCTCGTGGTGGGAGCGCTCGGGGTTCGGCATTTGGAACGTTTGAGGGCGCGAATGGCGGCACGACCGCGACCATTGCCGGCGACGGTCGTCGATGGTTATCTCGACCATCGTTTGCTCGACGTCCTTGGTTTGGGGTTGGAGCAGGCGTTTGGTTACCTCGCCGGGGCAAAGCCCAGTTCGGATGAACTGGCGACTTGGGTCCTGGAGACGGCCGGTCGACCCGACCCACTATTGGTTGACCGCTTCAACGCCGTTGTCACGGGCGATCCCTATCCCGACGCCGCGCGCCGCTGGTTGGCCTCGGTTGATGCGATGGAGGACGTGCTGTCGCCGGAAGACATGAGTTTCTGGCGCGAAAACGGTTTCGTGGTGTTGCATGACGCGGTCGAGCCTCGGGATCGGGAACGCGCGGTGGCGATGATCTGGCGCGAGGTCAACGGGGATCCGAAGGACCCAGATACCTGGTACCGGGGCAAGACGCGCAAAACCATGCTTCAGATCTTTCAGGACCCGGCCTTGTCCGCCATGCGACGGTCCGCGCGCGTCCACAAGGCTTTCGCGCAGATTTGGGGAACCCCTGATCTTATTGTCTCGACGGACCGTTGCGGCTTCAGCGCGCCGCTCCGCGCCGGAGAAACCTCCAAGTCGCCGCCAATGCACTGGGATTTTGACTTTCGCTATCCCGAACGCTTGGCAACCCAAGGGATTTT
>JAYOIK010000127.1:0-8424 GCA_038118725.1 Alphaproteobacteria bacterium
GATGAATCAGATTCGTGCCTCTTTGGGAATCCCGTTAATGAGTGTACGGCCTAATGTTTCCGTCTATTTTCAAGCGTGACCCGGTTCCGAATTCGTGTCCACCATCGGGGCGTTCGAACCCTAACATCGTCGACCCGCGTGAAACAATCTCCGCGATTCCGAAACGTGATTTCAGCCACAGAGTTCGGCGAATCTTCGAAGATAGCGTTCCTTGGCGTCGTTGGGTGACGAAGGCGACAGTTTCACGCCCGCGCCAATCTTCGAGCGTCCGAACAGCCGGCGCGCCTCGATCTCCGAAAATCCGGCGATCTGGGTCGCCTCGATATAGGCGGAAATCCGGTCGGCGCGTTTGATGAGGGCCTTGATTTCCGCCGGAAGTTCGGCGGGTAGCCCGAAACGAATATGGATCGCGCCTTGTAGCCTGGCTTCCACGGCCTTGTACTCGTCGCCAATCACCGCCTTGAAGGGGCTGATCATGTCGCCAATGACATATTCGGGGGCGTCGTGCAGAAGCGCGGCGAGCCGCCACTTGATCGGCGTCGTATCCTTCAACGCGACCACGAGGTTTTCCACCAAAAGGGAATGTTCGGCCACGGAATAGGACTGCTCTCCCTCGGTCTGACCGTTCCAGCGGGCGACCCGCGAGAGACCGTGCGCGATGTCCTCGATTTCCACATCGAGGGGCGACGGGTCGAGCAGATCCAGACGCCGACCGCTCAGCATCCGCTGCCAGGCTCTCGGCGGCGACGTGTCACGGGGCTTGGCCATTCTATCGCTTTCCTTGTTCCGCCCGGGATTTTCGTCGCCGGACAAACAACACGCCGCCGAAACCCAGCATGGGCGGTCCCAGAACCAGCATGGTTCGATTGAACATGGCGATGCTACGGCTTTGAAAGCGTTCCAGTTCCATGATCGCCAGGCAACGCTCGCGGGCCCGTGGTTCGGAATAGCGGGACAGGCATTGCCGTTCGCGCTCCTTTAATATCTCCTGTATCTCGCCGGTCGAGCTCTGCCAGGTGGTAAGGACGAGGATCGCCGTCGCCACGACCCAGACCACCGAAAAGCCGGCCCAGATCATGAAAGCGAGACTTCTGAAGAGCGGCATTGATGGCTTCCTTCCCCGGCGGTTTTAGGGGGCGTCGGGTTGCCATGCAAGACACCGAGAGGCGGATCGTCGCCGAAGCTTGACCCGGGCTGGCGAAAGAGGGACTCTCGCCGGGTCGAAACCCGAGTAAACTCTCGATCCATGGATGCAACAGCACAAGAGCCGGGGGGCGCTGGTCCCACCGAGGAGCGCGGCACCGATTTCAAGGTGATCGGCCTCATCGGCGTTGCTCACTTTTTCAGCCATTTCTACATCTATCTGCTGTTTCCGTTATTCATCCAGCTGAAGGCCGAATTCGACGTTTCCTACACTCAGCTGGGCCTGTTGCTGACCGTGTTCAGCGTGACGACTGGTTTGACCCAGACTCCATTCGGGTTTCTTGTCGACCGGTTCAGCGCCCACAAGATCCTCATAGGCGGCTTGATCGTCGAGGGCCTGGCTTTCCTCGCCATGGGATTCTCGACCGATTACCTCACGTTGATGGCCTTGATGGTGATCGCGGGTTGCGCCAACGGCGTTTATCATCCCGCCGACTACTCAATCCTGTCGGCATCGGTTTCGAGTGGCCGGATGGGGCAGGCGTTCAGTTTGCATACCTTCGCCGGAAACGCCGGCTTCGCCGTCGCGCCGTTGACCATATTGTTTTTGAGCGAGCTGATCGGGTGGCGCCACGGGCTGGCGCTCTGTGGTTTCGCCGGGGTCGTGACGGCCGTCATGCTGATTGTCTTTGCGCGGCATTTCCGCGACGCGCCGAAGAAGGGCGGAGGCCAAACCGCGACCAAGCAGGCGGCCGACGGCGTGGCGTTATTGTTGTCGCCACCGATCCTCATTTGTCTGCTGTTCTTCACCCTGCTGTCGCTCGGATCGACCGGTTTGGTGAGCTTCCTCATCCCCGCGCTTTGGGAATTGCACGCGATCCCGGAAGAGGCCGCGACCTCGGCGGTGACGGTGTATCTCGTGGCGGGTAGCGTCGGCATCCTGATCGGCGGTTTCGTCGCGGATCGCACGACCAAGCATAATCTGGTGGCGGGATTTTGTTTCCTGTCCACCGCGGCGATGGTCGCGGTGGTCGGCGCCTTTCCGATGACCATAATCCTGGTCATCGTCCTGATGGCGGCGCAGGGCATCATGCACGGCGTCATCATGCCGTCCCGCGACATGATCGTTCGTTCGGTCACGCCGGACGGGGCGCATGGCAAGGTGTTCGGGTTCGTCACGACCGGCTTCAGCATCGGGGGCAGTATCGCGCCGACGGGCTTTGGCTGGGTCATGGACCAGGGCCGGCCGGATTGGGTCTTCTATGGTGTGGCTCTGGTCATGCTATGCTCGATGACCACGGTGGTCACCTCGGTCCGCCGCCGCGCCAGCTAGCGCTACGCCGCGCCTTTCCCAATTGTCGTTCGCGTAGCCATACGTAGAGACCACTCGCGATGATCAGCGCCGCGCCGGCGAAGGTCCATTGGTCGGGCAAATGGCCGAACAGAAAAAAACCGAAGGCGGTTGCCCAGATAATCTGAACATACTGAAACGGCGCCAAGAGCGAGGCCGCCGCCCGGCGATAGGCTTGAATGACGATATAGTGAGAGCCGCCGCCGATTACGCCGATGACGCATAGCATCAGCCACTGTTCCGCCGTCGGCGTCTGCCAGTGGTAAATTGCCACGGGGGTGGAGCCCAGAAGGCCGACCAAGGCCGTGTAGAACCACATGGAGGTAGCGGTTTCGGTAAAGCTGAGGGTGCGGGTCAATATGGTGAACAAGCCATAGAAGAACGCCACGCCGACGATCAGAAGATAGGCCCAATGCACTTCCTGAAAGCCCGGACGCAGGATGATCAGGATTCCCATGAAGCCGACAAGCACCGCCGACCATCGCCGGATGCCGACTTTTTCCTTCAACAAGGGGATGGAAAGCGCGACCACGAAAAAGGGCGAGACGAACATGATGGCGTTGGCCTCGGCGAGCCCAATATGGCCGATCGCGGTGAAGAATAGCGACGTACAGGTGAGCAGCAGCACGCCCCGGGCGATAACCATCGCCGGACGCTTGACCTTGAACAGATCGATAAAGCGCCGACCCGGGAAAAGCATCAGCATCAGCACCATATGCGCCGCGAAGCGACCCCAGACGATCATCGGCACTGGCAGATCGCCGGTGGCCAATTTGACGATTGAATCGGACGTGACGAACAAGAATCCGGCGAGCATCGCCAGGCCGATCCCCGTCAGCACCGTGTTCGGGTTGTCCTGCTGGCCGTCGCTGGACGGATCGGCGCTGTTCTGTTCTGCCACTTTGTGCTCCAAAGGCCGATAGGGCGGTGGGATTTGAGCCTCATGGAGGTTCTATCACGCGCGCATGCCGATCGACGTAACGCAAATGTTCGGGCGAAACGCCGAGAAGGGGAGTTCAGTCGTCGGTGTCTTCCATGTTTACCAGCCGCGTCTTGGTTTTGCTTGCCAACTATCTCAGCTGCTTCGCGGTGGGATTGGCGATTGGCGGGGTGATCCCGCTGTTCTCCCTGGTGCTGGAGAAGCGCGGGATATCCGAAGCCGTGATCGGCGCGAACACCGCCGTCGGCTCGCTCGGGATCATCTGTATCGCGCCTTTCGTGCCTTGGATTGTCGGCCGGTTGGGCCTTGGGGCTTCGGTGATCGGCGGGATCGTGGTGTCCACGGGGGCGCTCCTGCTGGCGGGATTCACCGACTCGCTCGCGGCATGGTTCGTGTTGCGCGCGCTTTATGCCGCCGGGCTCGGGATCCATTGGGTGGTCAGTGAAACCTGGATGAACGCGGTCGCCTCAAGCCGCGATCGGGGCCGAATCATGTCGATCTACGTCACCACCATTGCCGCCGGCATGGCGGCGGGGCCAGCGATCCTCGGCGTTACCGGAAGCGACGGGGCGGTTCCGTTTCTGGTATTCGCCGCCGCGACCCTACTGGCCGCCGCTCCGTTGGCTTTCGTTACTCGACACGCGCCGCGATTGGAAATGAGTGTGCATGGAACACCAGCTGTTCTGGCCCGCGGCGCGCCGACGGTTTTCGCGGCGGTCGTCGCCGCCGGCCTGTACGGCGGAGCCTGTTTCGTTTTCCTGCCGATCTACGGCCTGCGCAGCGGTCTGGCGGAACCGGACGCGGTCTTCCTGCTGACGGTTTTCCTGGCGGGAAATCTGTTGTTTCAGATCCCAATCGGGCTTTTGGCTGATCGAATGAACCACCGGGTCCTGTTGCTGGTGTGCGGCGGGGTGGCGCTGATCGCTCCGTTGCTCGTCTCGTCGTTGCTGGGAAGTCCGATACCGCTGGCCATTTTTCTCGCGGTCTGGGGTGGCGCGATTTTCGCGTTCTATACGATTGGCATCACCATGCTGGGTGAACGATTTCAAGTCGCGGAACTTGCCGCCGCCAACGCGGCCTTCGTGATGACATTCGAGATCGCCAACGCGATCGGGCCGCCTGTCGCGGGCGCGGCGCTCGGCCTGTGGGCGCCGCACGGCATGATGGCTTTCCTGGTGCTCGTCGCGGCGGTATTTCTACTCGTGACCATTCAGCGCGGCGTCGCGCGCTAGCCACGCCGGTTTCGTGGTTTCGAGAGATCTCTAGGGTCGTGCCCGAGTCGCCTTGCAGAATTGCCGCTTGGCTTTCAGGGAGCGGCAGAACCTGGTGGCGTCTGCCGATGTCTTAAAGGACATGGCGACCAGGCGGATATAGGTGCCCTTGCCGTCGCCGGCATCGAACTCGGTGGTCCCGAACTCCAAATCCCCGAGTTCGTTCGGGAACTTGCGCGTGAGTGACCGCCAGCCCCGCCGCGCGCCGGCGACTGTTCGATACGATGCGAGATGAGCGCCGTATTTGCCGCCACCGCCGGCGGACTTGCTCTTGGCCATCTTGTCCTTCTCGGCCATCGAGTCCTTGTCGCCGGACTTGGCCTTCATCGCCTTGCCGTGCTCGCCGCCTGACATCTGTTCGAGGCGGCCAACAATCATTTCCAGGCGCGAGACCAGGGCGTCGATTTGCGGATTGCCGGTGCTGGGCATCGGTTTGCCGAGCCTCATCATGGTGTCGCCGGACTTGCCGTCGCGCATCATCGGCTTTTCGTCGCCATGCGCCATCGGCTTGGTCGCGTCGCCATGCTTGGTCATCTCGTCATGCGCCTTGGTCGGCGCCGGGCGGGCCACGGCGATCGGGATATCCTTGGTTCTGTCATCGCTCAACGCGAGGGAGACCAGTTCCTTGCGGGATTTGGTGGCGCCGAAGTCGCGTTCGCGCAGCACATAGTTCTGGGCCACCGGCGAGTAATAGAGATCTTCCACATGGTCCTTGCGCTGGCAGGAGATATGGAATGTCGTAAAGCGACCGGCGGAGACATCGATGTCCATCTGTCCCAACACCGCGCATCGATGCTCGTCGCGCCAACCCGTCGGGACGATCTCGCTGTTGCCGCGCACCCCGAAGGCAACGGTGTTGCCTTCCTGAAGCGGGAAGAGCGCGCCGGGATGGCCGATAACGGTTTGTCGGCCGCGACCGAGTTCGGGATGCGATGACCAGGAAAGCTGCGGTGTCACCACATCGTTCGACGTGGTCCAGATCATCCCCTGGTCGTTGGTCCAGGTCACCCGGTCCGGCGTGGCGCTGACCACCTGTTCCTGCACCAGAATCCCGTCGGCGGAATAGACGAAGGTATCCCCCGCCGCGTAGATCGGCGCCGGAGAAGGCGAAAGCTGAACCGCGGGAGCGTTCGAGGGTCTTTCCTCCGAGTCGCCCAGGCCGATCTTCTCGCCGATGCGTGACAAGCTGAAATCGTCCGCCGAACAGCCCGCCAATGCCAAGCCCGCGGCAACCACGACGGCGATGGATCGACAGCTTTTCATGGGTGTTCCCCCGTTCGGCGCGCGTGATAGGAAGCGTTGTCGCCTCGCAACGGGTAAAGATCCAATATATTGCGGGTTTTGTCAATCCAGCCGCTAGATACGGGCTTGAGCCCAAAATGTGGTGATGTAATCGGGTATTCGCGTTGACCATCCGCATTGACCACCCGCGTTGACAGCGGCGGGAACACTGCCACACACTGAAGCGTCTCGTTCTTCAGAGCCTTCATTCAAATCTCGATCGCGGAGTCCGTCATGTCCGTTGTTACTCCCATTGCCCCGCCATCCGTTCGCGACCTCGTCAGCCCGGAGGAGTGGCGGGCGCGGGTCGATCTCGCGGCATGCTATCGGCTGACCGCGATGTACGGCTGGACCGATCTCATCTACACGCATATCTCGGCGCGGGTGCCGGGGACGGACAATCAGTTTCTGTTAAATCCCTTTGGACTGATGTTCGAGGAGATCACCGCGTCGAGCCTCGTCAAGCTCGATACCGACGGCGAGATCCTGATGGAATCGCCCTATTCGATAAACGCCGCCGGCTTCACCATTCACAGCGCGGTGCATCAGGCCAGGCACGAGATGGCTTGCGTGATGCACACCCATACCGTCGACGGCATGGCGGTATCGGCGCAGAAATGCGGGTTGCTGCCGCTGGCGCAGACCTCGCTGCAATTCTACAACGCGCTGTCCTATCACGACTATGAAGGCATCGCCTTTGACCTTGACGAGCGTGACCGGCTGGTCGCCAGCCTCGGCGAGAACCGGGCAATGGTTCTTCGCAACCATGGACTACTGACCTGTGGGCGGAGCATCGCGGAAGCTTTCACGACCATGCATGCCTTGGAGAAGGCTTGCGCGCTTCAATTGAAGGCCCAGGCGGGCGGCGAGCTGGTGATCCCGTCCAAGGAGGTGTGTGAGCACGCTGCGGCCCAGTTCAACAGCAATGATGACGTATCCACCGGCGATTCCCTCAATCAGCTCGCTTGGGATGCCTTGTTGCGCAAGCTCGATCGGGAAAACCCGGGATACGATGCCTGACGCGGGCCTTGTTGTCTTGACCTCGGCTTCCTGAACCCGACGCGGGCGTCGCCGAGGGTGGCCGCGAAAACCGACATCGCGACCGCGAGGCGGGCCGCCTCGAGGCTGGCGCGCGAGGGCGCCTCGGAACACGCGCTATCGATCCTGCTGAGCTGTCTCGTGGACCATCCCGGCGCGATCGGGCTGGCACGACAATTGCGCGATCTGAGCATCGATACGCAAACCGAGGCCAGGGGGCATCGGATGGCACGGATGACCCAGGCCATCGCCCCGGGAAACTCCGAGTTCCTGATCCCTTGGGGTAACGCCGCCTCGGTCGATGGTTCGTCGGTTGGAGGAGGCGGTCTTGACCCCCGATTCTGGGTATGCGCCGCTGCGGACGAATCCCAGCAAGTTCGAGCGGCGGTGATGCTGCGGCGGCTCGGCGAAACGGCACGACTTGAAAAGCTGCTCGCGCGGATGATCGAGCGGCGTTGCGCGATCCTGGCGCGAGAAGGCCGCCCGGCGGTGCGGTCCTATCTCGGGTTCATCGACGGACTCTACAATTTTTTCTGGGGATCGCGTGTCGCGGCGGACAAGATCGCGGCGCTGGAATTGATGGAGCGGACCGCGACACCGGCTCTGTTGAATATTCCCGACGCCTTGCCGAGCGGGGTCGCGAGCCGATATCGCAATGCCCTGGAGCAATCCTTGCGGGATCCAAGAGACCGACTGGCCTCGCGCGTGAAGGCGATTGCCCTCGAGGCTCCCGGCATCGCCAATCTCTATTTCGGCTTGGGCGAGTACCACAACGCGGCCGGCGACCACGCGGCCTCCGCCGGCGCGTATCGGCGCGCGGACGTGATTTCTCCCGGAAACAGGTTCACGCGACATCGTCTGGCCCACGCGCTAGCGAATAGCAACCGGCAGCGCGACGCCCTGACTTGCTATCTCGTGGAATTGGGGATGTCCGTCCGGGAGCTCGATGCCGAGAAGCTGTTGGAAGGTGGGCTGGTAATCGCCGAGGACGGCGGCGTGTCTCCGCCGGAAGCCTCGCCGCCCAGGCTCCGCGCGGCCGACCCGAAATTCACCTTTGTCGTCTGCGCCTACAAGTATCCGGAGTACTTCGCCGCCTCGGTCGAAAAGCTGCTGAATCAGACTTACCGGAACATCGAAATCATTCTGGTCAACAACGGCGCCGGCGCGCGTATTCAACCCATCATCGACGCCGCCGCCGCGCGCGATCCGAGGGTGCGCCCCCTGATCTACGAGACCGAGCAATACGCCAAGGACGATCCGCTCAAATTCGTCGCGGTTTGCCTCAACGAGGCCCTGGCCATGGCGACGGGGGATTTCATCATCGATCTCAACGACGACGATTATGTCGACGAGACCTATGCCGAGAAGATGGTGGCGCTGTTCCAGGGCAATCCCAATTG
>JAYOIK010000128.1:0-8261 GCA_038118725.1 Alphaproteobacteria bacterium
GGTACTGAGTGACCTCTCGGTCCTGCCGAGCTTCGATTGCTATACCCTGCGGCGCGGCTTGCGCCAACGCGGCATCAATGTCGAGCAGGAAACGATCTTCAAGCTGTCGGACGCCAAGATTCAAGAACTGTTTCCGCTGATGCGGCGCATCACCAGACCGCTGATCAAGCATCTTTATGGCGACGAGGATCTGGACATCAACGATACTCGGACGCTTCTGGCGTTGGTGCAGAATCCCGATCATGACAAGGTTCGCGATCGTCTGGACCGGATGGCCACGACGCTGGGCGTGCCGATCGCCAAGCTGCCGACCTATCTGGAGGATTTCGGCGACCTTTACCTGTCCCTGTCCTATTTCGAGAACTATTTCATCGATCTCGCTCCAAAGGTCGAACAGATGATCCTTTGGGCCAAGGACGTGGCCGAGGGCTCGCATCTGCGTAACGACCCGACATCGCACAAGACCTTCAGCGATGTCGAACGCCGGCTCCGCTACATCAAGGACAATCTCGACACTCGCTTCAAGAACCTTTCCGAGGTTACCAAGGTGAACTGGGAGCTTCTGGATGTGAGCATGTTCCAGAAGGTACAGAAGAGCATTCTCGCCGAGCAGATCTATCTCGCCACCGGTCTTTGTGGCCTTGCGGTCAAGATCTATGAGTGGGAGCGTGTCTTCCCCAATGCCGGCGGTAGTCCCGATCGGGTTCTGGAATTCGTCGGCAGTGAACTTCGCCCGGGCCTCGACAATCTGGTGCGCGGCCTTCCCAAGGTCGAGGTCGTCAATACACGTGCCAAGCGTCCAAGCCGTCCCGATAGGGCGGGCCGCGGAGGCGAGAAGGTCTGGGGATAAGGCCGCGGCGTCGATACGCGTCCTTGTTCTCGCCTTCTCGCGCGGGCGCATTTTCCTTCCGTAAAATATTCGTCATTGGTCTTCGCATTGTCCTGACGGGAGACGTCGGTCGGGTCGGATTGACGAGATTTCATTGACCGTGCGGTTCCTCACCGAGAATTTCGCGCGAATTTGCTAGCATTTTTTAGCCGTGGACAGGGTGGGGAGACGCGCGGAAATGCTGGCGTAAAACACAGTTTGAGCGGGGGCGATTTTAACGGCGACATGCTGGAGGATCGTTATCATGCTTCTCAATCGGGACGATTCGTCCCAGGATAGTCCCCCTGTGGAGGGGGCGATGGGGTCGGATTCCGGCGCGGACGACATCTTCGAGGTGGTTAAGGCCCACGAGCGGTTCCTGGCCGGGGAGCCGGAGGGCGAGCGCGCGGACCTTCGCAACGCGCGCTATGCCGGCGCGATCCTGAACGGCGTCAATCTTTCTCAGGCCCAGATGATCGGCGCGGACTTCAAGCGCGCGCATTTCTCCGGCAGCGATCTTTCCCAGGCCGTACTGGCGGGCGGTGACTATGAGTTGGCCGATTTCTCGGCGGCGAACCTGACCGGGGCTGACTGCCGTGGAGCCAATTTCGAAAGCGCCAAGCTGGCCAGCGCGGATCTGACCGACGCGGATCTGAGGCCGGCTCGGGTCACCACCAATTTCCAGAAACAGAACGCGCCGACGTCGTTGGAATCCGCCGATCTGGAGGACGCCAAGTTCATCCGCACGAAACTGTCCAAGGCGCGGCTCTGCCACGCCAAGGCGGCGGGCGCGCGGTTTGATGAAGCGGTCATGAGCAAGGTCGACCTGCGCGGCGCCGATCTCAGCCGCTCGGCCTTTCAGGCCTCCGACCTTACCGGTGCGGATCTGCGCGGGGTCAGTTTCGAACGCACGGTGCTGGTCGACACCGACCTTACCGGCGCCGATATGCGCTCGGTCCATCTCGACGGCGCCGATCTCTCCGGCGCGGTGCTGAACGACTGCATCGTCGTCAATGGCATGGAAAAGCTGCCGCCGGAGATATCGAAGGCCATCGTCGGGCACTTCTTGTGGATCAGTTCCGGCGGCCTCAAGGGCGAGCGGGCGGATTTCGCCGGCAAGGATCTATCGGGGATGGACCTTAGTGGGGCGGATCTTTCCGCCGTCGATTTCACCGAGGCCAACCTTAAGGGCGCGGTGCTCAATCAATGCTCGTTCCGTTTCGCCAAGTTCGACAACGCGCAACTGTTCGGCGCCTCGATGCAAACCTGCGATCTGCGCGGCGTCAGTTTTCGCGGTGCCAATCTGTCCGAGATCGATCTTCAGCACAGTCAGCTGAACCCGATTGGGATCATCGGTATGAAGACCGGCAAGAAAGCGCGGGACTGGCCCTCGGATCTGTCTGGCGCGAAGGCGATCATGGCGAATCTACGGTCGGCGGACATGCGTGGGGTGATCCTGTCGAACGTGTCGCTGGACCGCGCCGATCTTAGTTTCGTCGACTTTACCGACGCCGAGATTTCCGGAATGACCATGAACAGCGCCAAGACCGAACGCACGAAGTTTCCACCCCTGGAGTAGTAGGTGGAATGCCCCCGATCGGGAGTGGCGGTACTCGGGCACGTTTTCCCGGTCTTGGGACTTGCGGATGCCCGGGCCGTCCGGTGTACGATGGGCAACCGCTAATCGGGCCCGGATCTCATGGACGCAACCGACTACGAGCTGAGATACTTTCGCGATACCTACGCGCCGGGAGCCGCGGGTACGGCGGCGATGCGGGCGGTGAATCGCGTTCTGTATTGTCATTCCGGGAGTTTCACCACGTCCGGTGGCGATACCAGAACCGCTGATCAGGCCTGGCATGGAACCGAGGCGGTGACGATTACCGCCGGCGCGGAAGGCGCCGAGGTCTGGCGTTGGGAACTCGCGCCCAAGGGAGCCTCGCCCGGCACCGAGTTGGGCGAGGGGATCGAAAGCCTGATGGTGTTGAGCGGATCAATGGACACCATCGACCCCGCCGCCAGCTGGCTCATGCGCTGTGACAGCGTCAAGTTCCCGCCCAATGGCTGCGCCTTCACCCACACCCACCAGGGCCCTGGTATCCGGGTGTTGCGCGAGGGCGCGATCCGCATCGACGCCGAGGGCGCCTCGCATCACTACGCGCCGGGCGAGGCCTGGTTCGAATCCGGACCCGATCCGGTTTTCGCCCAGGCGGCGGAGCAGGGATGCACGTGCTTCGTCAGAGTCATGGTCCTGCCGCGCGAATTGAAGGGCAAGAGCTCGATCCACTACGTGAACGAAGAAGATCGCGATAAACCGAAATTACAACGCTACAAGGGATATATTGATGAGTTCATCGAGCACTGACGGCCCCTCCGGTCATAGCATGGGCGATCAAAACATGGGCGGTCAACGCATGGGCGGCCATGTTCTGGTCGACGCGCTGCGGACCAACGGGGTCGATATGGTCTTCGGCGTGCCGGGCGAGAGCTATCTGGCGGTGCTCGACGGATTGCACGACGCCAATTCCATCCAGACCATCATCTGTCGCCAGGAGGGCGGCTCGGCGATGATGGCGGAGGCGTATGGCAAGTTGACGGGGCGGCCCGGGGTGTGTCTCGTGACCCGCGGCCCCGGCGCGACCAATGCCAGCGCGGGCATCCACATTGCCATGCAGGACTCGACGCCGATGGTGGTCCTGGTCGGCCAGGTAGCGCGCGAAATGATGGATCGCGAGGCGTTTCAGGAGATCGACTATCGTCGGATGTTCGGCCAGCTCACCAAATGGGTGGCGCAGATAGAGGATACCGACCGCATCCCCGAATACATCAGCCGCGCCTTTCACACCGCGACCTCCGGACGGCCGGGGCCGGTGGTCCTCGCCTTGCCCGAGGATATGCTGACCGAGTACGTCACGCCGCGCGACATGGACCCGTATCACAAGATCGAGGCGCATCCCGGACCCGAGGATCTGGAGCGCTTCCGGAGTATGCTCGCGGCGGCGAAATCGCCGGTGATGATTGTCGGTGGCGGCGGCTGGGACGCCGAGGCGTGCAAACGCGTCGAGGCCTTTTCGAGCGCGAACAACTTGCCGGTCGGCGCGTCTTTCCGCTGCCAGGACTATTTCGACAATAGGCACCCCAACTATATCGGCCATATCGGCATCGGCCTTCCCGAGCCGCTAAAGCAACGCCTGGAGAATACCGATCTGATGATCGTCCTCGGCGCTCGGCTGGGCGAGATCACCACCGGTGGCTACACCCTGCTGGACATTCCGCGCCCGAAACAGACATTGGTGCATATCCACGCCGGCGCCGAGGAGTTGGGGCAGGTCTATCAGGCGGATCTGCCGATAAACGCCGCGCCCCGCGCTTTCGCCGCCGCCCTGTCGCGGATGGAGCCGGTGGACAGCGCTGCCTGGAAGGAGAGCACGGCGCAAGGTCACGCCGACTATCTCTCCACCATCGAGCCGAAACCGGTCCCCGGCGCGGTTCAGATGGGCGAAATCGCCGCCTGGCTCAACAAAACCCTGCCGGAAGACGCGTTGATCTGTAACGGCGCCGGCAACTACGCCACATGGATGCACCGGTTCTACCAGTATCGCGGCTATCGCAATCAGCTGGCGCCGACCAGTGGTTCGATGGGCTACGGCCTGCCATCCGCCGTGGCTGCCAAACTGGTTCATCCGGACCGGGTGGTGGTCAGCATGAACGGCGACGGCTGTTTCATGATGCATGGCCAGGAACTGGCGACCGCGATGCAATATGGCGCCAACATCATCGCCATTGTCATCAACAATTCCATGTTCGGTACAATCCGGATGCATCAGGAACGCGAGTACCCGGGACGGACGGCGAATACCGGCCTGCGCAATCCGGATTTCGCGGCGCTGGCTCGGGCCTACGGCGCCAATGGCGAGACGGTGAATTCCACCGAGGAGTTCCAGCCGGCCTTCGAGCGCGCGCTCGCGGCCAATGTCCCAACGGTGATCGAGATCAAGCTGGACCCGGAGGCGATCAACCCGGCGACCACGCTGACCGCCATTCGCGAAGCGGCGCTGACCAGGATGAACGGATGATGCCTCGTCTTTGTCGTCGGTATAACAATGAATTACAGGGAATAGTTAATCATGAGACTTAAGGATAAGTTTGCCATTGTCGTCGGCGCCGGACAGACACCGGGCGAGACCATGGGGAACGGTCGGGCGACCGCGATCCGCTTTGCCCAGGAAGGCGCCAAGGTACTCCTGGTCGACAAGAATCCTGATCTAGCCGCCGATACCCAGAAGATGATCGAGGATGAGGGCGGCGGCACCGGGCACCAGGTCCAGGCCGCCGACATCACCGACGAGGCGGATTGCAAGGCGATCGCCGAGGCCTGTGTCGGTCATTACGGACGCATCGATATTCTGCACAACAATGTCGGGCGTTCCGAGGGCGACGACGCCACGACCGAGATGGATGCCGAGGTCTGGGACATGCTGATGGCTATGAACGTCAAGGGCATGTTCATGACCTGCAAGCATGTGCTGCCGGTGATGCGGAAACAGGGGTCGGGGGTGATCATCAACATATCGTCCATAGCCTCGACCTGCGCGCACAACACCATCACCTACAAGACCGGCAAGGGCGCGGTAAACACGATGACCCATCATCTGGCGATGGAGAACGCGGAATTCGGCGTTCGCGCCAACGCGATCCTGCCCGGCCTGATGGATACGCCGATGGCGATCGAACGGCGCGCGCGCGAACAGAACGTGGCGCGCGACGTGGTGCGTCAGGGGCGCCATGACCGAGTGCCGTTGCTTCGGCGCATGGGCACGGCATGGGATGTGGCCAACGCGGCGGTATTCCTGGCGTCGGACGAGGCGAGCTACATCACTGGCCTGATCATGCCGGTGGACGGAGGATTGTCGTCGAAGATCGGTTAGCCTGAAGCAAACCCGTTAAGCGGGCGGGAGGCGGCCTTGAAAACCGCCGACTTGCCTACGCGCCCTCGGTGGGGGCGCCGTCCTCGGCATCGTTGAATGGCGCTTCGTCGGCTTCGCCGCCCCGGCGCTCTTGCTTGGCTTTCAGGCGTTCGGCCTTCTTCTCGGCCTTCGCCTTTTCGCGCTCGCGGCGTTCAAATCCGTAATTCGGTTTACGAGCCATTTTGACCTCGCGGAGCGGTTGAATTCGGCGTTCCTGCTTGGAAGCCCTCGGAAAAGAGAGAAGGCCCGCCATGACGGCGGGCCTTCGTAGCCGTGTCGTGTTTAGTCGGCGGCTCTGAGATTTTCGGCCGAGCTTTTTCCATTACGACCCGGTTCCAGGTCGTAGGAAATCCGCTGGCCTTCGTTCAGGCTGTGCATGCCGGCACGCTCGACCGCGGAAATGTGAACAAAAGCGTCGGAGCCACCCTCGTCGGGGGTGATAAAGCCGAAGCCCTTGGTCGGGTTGAACCACTTAACGGTTCCTGTAGCCATTTGATTATCCTCGTAAAAGTAAAACGCGACCGCGCACCGCGAGGTCGGATCTCAGATCACCGATTGCCATGGGGTTGATGCCTTGGTCGGCGTCACGAAGCACCTTACGCCGCTCTGCGAAGACTGATCGCGACAAACTGACAGGTAAATACCTGAATGACAAGGAAGTTATGCGAGACGCGGTATCGCCCACGCGCGCTCGAACCTTCAGGCTTGCTTTCCAGCGGTGACGCGCCGGCGGCGCGTGCTATCATCGGATCAACCCGTACTGGAAGGGAGGCGACGATGCGCGTGATCCTCATCCTGGTGTTTCTCGCCCTGGCGGGACCGGTCTGGGCGGCGGACAAGCAGCGCACCGACATCAACATGGTGGTCGCCTTCGATCGTTCGGAATCCATCGATACCGAGGAACGCCGCGCCCAGATCGACAGCTTGGCCGCCGCGTTGTTGGACCGGCGCTTCATCGACAGCGTTACCTCCGGCTATCACGGCAAGCTCGGAATCACGGTGATGGCCTGGTCGAGTTTTGCGAAGACGGAGACGATCCTGCCCTGGATCGAGATAGCCGGACGCGCCGACGCCGAGGAAGCCGTGCGTCGGATCGAATGGCATCAGGCCAAGGACGCGGACATCAAGCACGGCAAGCAGACCGACATCGCGCTCGCCATCGCCGATGCCGTCGATCGCTTGGATCGGGCGCCGTTCTTCGGCTCCAAGCAGGTCGTGAACATCATCTCCGACGGGGTCGACAATTTCGGGCGTTTTCCCATGGTCGACAGGGATCTGGCGCTGGACCGGGGAATCACCATCAACGGTCTGGTTCAGGCCCGCGGCGCCGCGGTCGGCATCATCAAGGACTATTTCAAGCGCCAGGTCATCGGCGGCCCGTCTTCTTTTGTACAGGCGGCGGGCAAGGGCGAGGACTTCAACCGCGCGATGCTGCGCAAGATGCTACTCGAGGTGGCGACGCTGAATGGTCTGGTCCGCGCCGACGGCACGTAATCGAAGCCTACAACGTGGCGAGAACCGCGTCGACGATGCGCTCGGACTCGCCGATATAGGCCACCGGGTCGAGCACGCCGTCCAAGGCTGCGGCATCGAGATGCGCCGAGACACGGGCATCGGCCACCAGCGCGTCGCGGAACGGCACGCCTTGCTCGAAGGAGGCCATGGCGATCTCGTAGACCACTTCATGGGCTGTCTGCTTGCCAATCGCCTCGCCCAGCGCCAGCATCACCGGCTCCGAGAGCAGGAGACCGCCGAGCATATCGAGATTTTCCCGCATCCGCGCCGGATCGACATTCAGCCGCTCGACCACGCCGCGCATCTTGGCGAGCAGGGCGCCGGTATAGATCATCATCTCCGGCACGGCGGCGAGCTCGATACGGAGCAGGGCGGAATAGCGCTCATGCTCCTGATGGACCGCGTCTTGGATCGCCACCTGTTGCGCCCGGATCAGCCGCGAGAGGCCGATCGACAGTTCCACCGTCGCCGGATTGCGCTTGTGCGGCATGGTGCTGCTGCCGACCTTGCCGGCGTGATGAGGCTCGGATAGCTCGGAGAACTCGACCTGCTGCAGGGCGTAGATTTCGCGCGCGATCTTGCCGAAGGTCCCGGCCAACTGGGTCATCAGATTGGCCAATTCCACCACCCGGTCGCGCGAGGAATGCCAGCAGATATTCGGCGCGGCCAGATCCAGTTTTCTCAGCGCCAGAATCTGCATTTCCGGCCCCTTGGGTCCGAAAGAGGCCATGGTGCCGACCGCGCCGGTGATGTTACCGGTGAACAACCGGCCCTCGGCCTCGCGGCAACGCTCGATCTGGCGGCTGATCTCGTCGACCCAGACCGCGCATTTATAGCCGAAGGTAAGCGGCAGCGCCTGCTGGCCGTGGGTGCGTCCGACCATCACGGTGGAGCGGTGCTCGCGCGCCAGT
>JAYOIK010000129.1:0-7708 GCA_038118725.1 Alphaproteobacteria bacterium
CTAAGCTACGAACAGCTTTGGCATTTCCTGCAAATCGAATACCCGCAAAAGGCCGACGCCCCGCCTCAGGACAGCAATTGGGACACCATCGGACAGTATTACGACTACATCCGCTGCTTGATTCAAACCAACGTCCTGACCGACACGGATTTCACCGCAGGTGCTGGCGACAGTCAGATTCAACCGTTCAACTACTCGCCAAACAATGTCGATACCGTCAGCCCGGCCAAGGCTTTCGATCCATGGAAGCACCCGGACGGATCAAGCCCGCCACAAAACAGTTCGACCTTGCCCAGCGCGGCTCAGGTCGCTCAGTTCCCCAACTCTCCCGACAGCCATTCCGGAGATGCGGAACTGATCACCGTCGCGTGCAAGAACGACGCGCTCGACGCGATCACCACGATCAGTGATCAAGGCGAGGGCAACCCGACGGCCACGGGTACGGCCTCAATCGACGATCCCTCGAAGTCCGAGTTTTCCCACTACTACAAGTTCCTGACGATCCAGGCGCAGCTGACGCCGACCGGCGGGCATCGCGAGGTTCCCGCGCCGACCCCGGTTCCGCCGGTGTTCTCGAAGACCTGGTCGGACGAGGATCTCGCCGGCGCCGGGGTGGTCTATAACTTCCCCGATAATCCGGTGACAGCCAACTATCCGGCGGAATTGCAGCCGCTTTCCGACTTCCTGAACGGCCTGTTCCAATACATGCTGATCATGACCGAGACTATCTATCTGGTGGAACCGGGAAGCCAGAAGCTGTTCTTCAATGAAGGACTGCACCGTTCGATGATCTGGGTGATGGATAAGTTTATTCAGGTGATGCGCAAGATCGAGATCACGAGTGGTGCGTATCAGGGTCACGTCCTGGCGCCGACCTTCGAGAATTATGACCTCGGGGAACGCCAGAACGCCTTCGCTCGGCTGCAAGAGCTTGGCCAGAAGGCGATCACCGTCTCGGCGTCCGAAAGCTATGGCTCGGATGTCGCGTATTATGTCGGTATCGCGATCTCCGACGAGACGGACGGCCATCCCATGCATCTGCCGGACGTAAGCAGATATTGGTCTTGAGGTAGAGATGGTTCCGGAGGCCCGGACAAGCGGCCCCGATGTTTGAAAGAGTGAGGTGACGTCATGTCCGACAAGAGTTCAGACGCTTCGAACAACTATCCCTTCGCCGATTTCCCGAGCTGGCCGACCAGCGGCAGTATTGGAACCCAACCCGACGGGATACCCTTGCATGCCTGCATGGGATTGAACAGTTGCAAGGGCGCCGACCGGTTCGGTCTCGAGGGACGCCCGGACCCAAACGATATCAGCGCGCCGAACATCGTGAACGACTGTGCCGGTCAGGGGTTTTGTTCGACCACCGCCGATCACAACTGCCATGTGCAGAATAACTGCAAGGGACAGGGCGGCTGCGGGCTTTATGGAACCGCCGAGGAACTGGATAATCCAGGCAACAACGACTGTCGTTCGCTGGGGTCCTGCGCGACGCCGATCAATGCCGAGAGATTTTCCATGAACGGGCCGAACCAGGGCAAGAGCGTGTGGAAACGCGCGCGCGAGGTTTTCGAGGCGAACTGGGCGCAAAAACGCGAGGAACTTCGCGACGGGGTCTCCATTGAGCAACCGCTGCCGGCAACCTTGGGCGCGTCGCCGGATCCAAACGGCCCGTCCTATTATTGGATCTCCAACGACACAGTGGAGCGCGGCAACATGACCGCCTGCGGAGCCAGCGGGATGAGCGGCGCCGGTGGCTGTAGCTGAGCCGAAACCGCTGATGGACTTGGCGCGCGAGCCGTCGGCGAAGCTGGGGCTTGGTCTCGGGCTGCGCAATGTGCATTTCGAGCATATCCTCAACCATTGGCCGGCGGTCGACTGGTTCGAGGCGATCTCCGAGAACTTCATGGATTCCGGTGGGCGGCCACGCGATGTGATCCGCCGTGTCGCGGATCGTTACCCCGTCGTGCTGCACGGCGTGTCGCTGTCGATCGGCGGCACCGATCCGCTGAATCTGGACTATCTGACGCGACTGAAGGCGCTGGCGGCGGAGATTCAACCCGCTTGGGTCAGCGATCATCTCTGCTGGACCGGTTTTCTCGGTCGGAACTCCCACGACCTGCTGCCACTCCCGCTGACCGAGGAAGCGCTCGATCATGTCGCGACGCGGGTCGACCAGGTTCAGACGTTTCTCGGCAGGCAACTTATCCTGGAGAACCCGAGCAGTTATCTTTCCTTCGCGCATTCCACGGTGGAGGAGCCGGACTTCCTGGCGGAATTGGCGCGGCGCACTGGGTGCGGCCTGCTGCTCGACGTAAACAATGTCTTCGTAAGTTGTTTCAACGCCGGGGCCGACCCAAGGGATTATCTCGAGGCCTTTCCCTTTGAGCGGGTGGTTCAGCTTCATCTCGCCGGGCACAGCCATCGCGGCACCCATATCGTCGACACCCATAACAGCCCCGTTCGCGCCGAGGTTTGGGCATTGTTCGCCCGCGCCTGGGAGGCGACCAACGGCGCCGCGACCCTGTTGGAATGGGACGGCGATATCCCGAGCTTCGAGACCTGCCATGCCGAGCTTCTGAAGGCCCGCGGCTATATGACGGGCGATATCGGCGATACCCTCGAGGCATCCCTGGCGGCGGATGGCCGGGACGCGGTTTCGACGCCCGTCGACTTCATGATCCCCAACGCAATGGCATCGGTTCGCGGAGAGCGCTTGTGAGCCGCGCCCAATCTTCAGCGCCGTCACTGAACCAGGTCCAGCGCTTGATGCACGAGGCCTTGCGCGCGCCGGGCGGGCCAAGTGACGCGCGACTGATCGAGACGATCGCGCCACCGGATCAAATCATGCCCGTCGATGCGCTGGGAATCTATCAGCGCAGCTATTACCAGCGGCTCCTCAACTGTATGCGTGAACAGTTCCCGGCGCTCTGCCATGCGCTGGGCGAGCAACTGTTCACCGATTTCGCGCGCGAGTATCTGCGAGAGCATCCGCCGGAGAGCTACACGCTTTACGACCTCGGGCGCCGGTTCCCGGCCTATCTGGAGGAAAGCCGCCCGGATCGCGACGCGGCGGCGGCGGAGCGGGAGGTCTGGATCAATTTCATGGTGGACCTGGCGGCATTCGAGCGGTTGATCTTCACGCTTTTCGACGCCCCGGGATGCGAGGGCCAACGGCTCGCCGACGCCGATACCCCGGATTGCGAATTGCGCCTCCAGCCGGCCTTCGCGCTCGGCGCCTATCGGTTTCCGGTCGCGCTCTACTATCACGGCGTTCGCGAGGAAAAGTCGCCGGAGTTCCCGCCTCTGGAGCCAAGCCACGTCGGCCTGGTTCGCAAGGATTTTCTCACGCGCACCATCCCTCTCGGGCCGGTTCAGCATGCCTTTCTGACGTTTCTGGTGGGGGGTCGATCCGTCCCGGAGGCCATGGAGCGCCTTTGTGCCCACCATGCCTTGGATCGAGCGTCGGTCGAACGCTCCTGGTCCGAGCCCGGCGGCGCGCGTAATCAATGGATCGACGCCGGTTTTTTCGTGCCGGCTTAGGGTCTGAGCCCGCCCTTACACCGAGTTGCGGTACTGAAGCTTCACGTCATCACGCCTGTCTACCGTCGCCCAAGCGAAGGCAAGGGCTTGTGCCGTGAGCGTCGACCACGCGGGAGATTTTCAAGCCTTAACCGCATGAAAAATACAGTTACTGCCTTTCGCCAGGGCGACGTTTTATCGTTTCATCCCCCATCCGTCATCTGATCGCCGCGAGCGGGTTGTCGATTCACCGTCACCGGCGGGCGGCATCGCGTTATCCTTTCTTCTCGGAATTGGAGATGCGATCGAGGGAGGCTTCCCATGGCTTATGATTTGGTCATCAAGAACGGCATGGTCATCGATGGTTCGGGCATGGCGCGGTACCGCGCGGATGTCGGGGTCAAGGGTGGCAAGATCACTCGGATCGGTCGGATCAGCGAGCCCGCCGAGGAAGTGATAGACGCCGAGGGCCATGTGGTCACCCCGGGCTTTGTTGATGGACATACCCACATGGACGCCCAGATCTTCTGGGACAAGCTCGGAAGTTGCTCGTGTTATCATGGGGTTACCACCGCCGTGATGGGCAATTGCGGCTTCACCATCGCGCCCTGCCGCGAGGAGGAGGTCGACTTCGTGTTCCGCAATCTGGAGCGGGCCGAGGATATCAGCCGGGACGCCATGCTCCAGGGCATCAAGTGGCAGTGGGAGACATTCCCGGAATATCTCGACGTGATCGACAGCCTGCCCAAGGGGATCAACTACGCCGGCTATATCGGCCATTCGGCGCTCCGGACCTATGTGATGGGCGAGCGGGCCTTCGACGAGGAGGCTTCCGAGGATGATCTGAAGATCATGGCGGCGCATATCCAGGAAGCGGTCCGGGCCGGCGCCATTGGATTCTCGACGTCGCGCAGCCCGAGCCACCTGACCTCCGACGATCGTCTGGTGGCCAGCCGGATCGCGCCGTTCTCCGAGGTAGAGTATCTCGTCGGCGCCATGGGCGAGATCGACGCTGGGATCTTCCAACTGGCCATGGAGCGCGGCGAGCTGGAATACATGAAAGGCTTCTACAACAAGCTCGCCGACCTCTCCGAGAACACCGGCAGGCCGGTGACCTTCGGCAGCCTGACCCGCCGCAAGCTGCCGGGCCAGTGGCGTGAATTCTATGATATCATTGAGAAAAGGAACCAGAGCGGCGCCCGGATCTTCACCCAGGTCCATAGCCGCGAGATCAACTCCATCCTTTCCTTCGAGACTTCGACGCCGTTCGATAAATGGGATGTCTGGCGCGATGTGCGGGCTTTGCCGCTGGATGGCCAGATGGCGGCGATGCGGGATCCCGAGACCAAGGCCAAGCTGGTTGAAATCGCCAGCCGCCCCTACGACGGCCCAGTGGTCGCCGGCGCCGAGGCGCAGCCGCCGGAATGGGAGATCTTCTACGAAATCGACAAGGTCGCGCTACCGCATCCGAGCCTCGCCGACATCGCCCGGCAACGCGGAGTCGCCCCGGCCGAGGCGATGATCGATATCGCCATAGAGAATGGTCTCAAGAAGTTCTTCCGCCAACCGCTGGCGAACGAGAACATGGATGACGCGCTGGCCCTGATGCGCCATCCGGACAGCTGCGTGACCTTCTCGGATTCCGGCGCGCATGTCTCGCAGATCATGGATTCTTCCCTGCAAACTCATCTACTTAGCCATTGGGTGCGCCAGGAGGAGGCCTTCACCCTGGAGCAGGCGATCCGGATGATCACCTATGATACGGCGACCCGCTGGGGCTTCCATGATCGCGGCCTGCTGCGCGAGGGCATGGCCGCCGATATCGTGGTCCTCGACCCGGCCAAAGTCGGCGCCGAAATGCCCACTGTCGTCAATGACTTGCCCGGTGGCGCCAAGCGTCTGAAGCAATATTCCACCGGCATCAAGGCGACAATTGTGGGCGGCGAGACGGTCTTGAAGGACAACGAGCACACCGGCGCCCTGCCCGGCCGCCTGCTCCGCGGCCCGCTGGCGGCGTAAGGGCCGCGCATTCGGCGATATAATGCCTGTTTCCCGGACAAGATGCATTATAGTGCATCTTTTTCGAGGAGTTTTTGGCGACCCGGCCCCTGTCAGGCGCCTAAAACGCCGTCAGATCGCCAGATCCTTGGTGTTGTAGTCGCGGATCACCCGATCGAAGACCTCCGGGGTCAGTCGGAAGTCGTCCTCGCGACCGGCGAAGGGCTGATAGGTGAACCGTGTCTCGTTCGGATAGTGCTTGGCGCGGGCGTCGATGCCGACCTGGATCACCGCCGAGCGTTCCTCGATCCGCTTTTCGTCATAGACCGTCTCCGCCCCCATCGAGAGCGCGCCGCGCTGGCCGAGGACCGAGCTCCGGCGGTGAAAGCCGAAGGTCATCGAGATCCGCTGCTTGTCCGAGGTATTGGCGAAGGAACCGTGCAGCATCTGGCGGTTGACCACGGTCACGTCGCCGGGCTGGCAGACCAGCGGCACGGTCCCGGGCAGGGTCTCGGCGCCGCCGTTCTCGGCCACCGCCTGTTTGATGTCGATCCGGCCTTGCTTGTGGGTGCCCGGCTTGATCCAGAGACAATTCGCCGGCGTGGTCTCGTAGAGCTGAACCTGAAAGTTGAAGCCGTGGATGCCCATGTCCCAATTCGGGTTGTCCCAATGGGTCACCCCGTCCTGATGCCAGGCGACCGAGCCGCCGAGCCCGGCCTGCTTGACGAAGATCGCGTCATTATAGGGCACGAAGTCGTCGCCATTGATCGAGGCGGCGATGGCCAGTAGATCCGGATGACCATAGACCCGCAGCGCCGCCGGCATTTCCTGGCACATGCCGTACATCAGGAACACCACCTGCTCGGGCGCGTCGGTATCGGCGACCGGCTGGGTCATCTTGGAGGGGTGCCGGCCGTTTAGCTTGTCGGTGCCGCCCCAGGGATCGGCCAGTGGCTTGGTATAGGTATAGGGCTCGCGCGCGTGGTCGCGTCCCAGCGCCGGCCGGCCCTTGGCATCGACATCGGCGCCCGGGCGCACCGGCGCGCGCTCCAGCATGTTGATGGCGTCGGCCCTGAGCGCCTCGACCTCCTCGGCGCCGATCACGCCCTCGAAGATGTAATAGCCGTGCTCCCAATAGGCCTCGAGGATATCGGGATGCAGCTTGCCGTCGGGGCCGAGCCGGACCGGGCCGCGGTTGCCGATCTCGGCGGCGCGGGCCACGCCGTCCGCCTGATAGGCGGCCATGCCGGCGGCGTGCTCCGCCCGGGTCGGCGTTTTGGCATCGGTATTGGCGGGGGGTGAAAGCTCATTCATGACGGCCTCCCTCGGCGCGTGATCCAGTTCGCCGAGACTACCACCCAGCTGCTCCCCGCGGCAATGCGAGCCGCCACCGGCGCGGGCTTATCGCCGATCTGATCGACCGGGCCAGGTTCCGGCCCATCCCCACTGCTGTCCGGGAAGAATTCAACGCCGCGCGCGACTTTGTGAACCTGTCGCCCCAGCGAAAGCTGGGGCTCAACTCCGCTTGCCAAAAGCCCCGGCTTGTCCCCGGCGCGACGGAGAGAACAGGCGCGCGGCGGATAGGCGGTGGATCCCGAAGAACCGGCCTTTCTCGTCGTCCTCGCGCAAGCGGGGACCTCCCGGTGGTTGACTTGGCCTCCGCCATCTCCGTCTCTCAGAGGCCCCCGCGTCCGCGACGGCGACGGCCGCGGGAATGGCGGTTCGAGATATCAAGTCCGAGGCGGGGACCAATGAACAAAAAACCAGGCGATATAGGTATCTCATGCCGTAAGACCGAGGTTTTCCCGTACAGCGGTGACCCCATCCCCTCTCCGCGAATCCCTGGCGGAGGCCGGGGTCTGGGGCCGTCGACATATTGGACGTCGATCGGCGCTATGAGAGCTTGTCTTGACGAAGTCGGTAGGCTTCCAGGATCGCCAATAGGAACAAGGCAAAGCCGCAGAAAACAAGAAACGGGATATTGGGATCGGCGCCGAACTGGATAACCCCCGATGCCCCCCCTGCTTCCACCAATGCGTTCAAGGTCTTTCCGTTCGCGCTGGCAAGCCCGGCGAAGATCACGGGCGTCATCAAGCCTCGATAGAAATTACTGGGATTGCGAGACCAAACGATGGCCGCGACACCAATTCCGATCGCCGTGACAACGATAAGCGGCGGCCAATATTCC
>JAYOIK010000130.1:0-7665 GCA_038118725.1 Alphaproteobacteria bacterium
GCCACAGCGTGTAATACGCACCGATGCCATTCATTATGTAGTTTATATAGCGTATGATTAATATAAAGGTAATCGGCACCAGAAACGCCGAAAATGAATAAATACCCCATTGAATAATTTGGCTTGCGGTGAACAGGTCCAACCTCTCGCCGATCTCACGCCAAATAAGCGGCGACGCGAGTTCGACCGTCAAACCGGTGACGCTCACCCCCACCAAGACCGCGAGAACCAAGGTCACACAGATTGTCAGCAAGGACGGAATTGGGTTAGGCGAGAACAATGTATCCGTTTTGACGCCAATCTCATCAAGATCGGCCCAGATCCCTTCCTCGCGCTGATTGTTCCAGACCAACAAAAACGCCATGAGATAGCTCAAGCGCGTACGCAGATCCCTGATCTCGTCGAACACGGCTTTGGCGCTGCCGACCTGTTCGACATCGCTAGACTTTCTGAGCGTCGGATGGGTCGTCAAAAAGTTATTGAAATCGGCCTGTATCTTTCCCCACTGGACCTCTGGGTCGCTAAAGAATTCCGAAAACGAGCCGGAACAATCTCGTACCTTTAACTCGTACATCAGCAAGCGCGCCTGCGCCCAGTTTAGTCTCGGCCCATCATCAAGGATCTCAAAATCGGCTTTCGGGGGCGCCTCGAACTCGATGAGTTTCTGCTCGCCCGCGTGGATCATCTTTTCCAAGGTGCCTTCGGTCGGTTTCAATCGCCGCAAACGGTAGGCCGGTTCCTTGACCCGGGTCGGAATGGCCGCCCATCGCCGGAACGCGCGATGCGCCAAGGTAAATGGATTCCAATCCATATCGCGGCTCAACAGAAGATTGATCAAGACCGGAACCGCCATCAACTGGATCCATTCATCGGTCTTGCGCGCTCCCCCGACGGAGCCTTGCGACGCATCGCTCGCGGCCGAGCCGCCGCCCGCCTGTCCCAAGAGCAGCTTGATGAAGTCTTGAAACTCCGGACGGGTGACCATCAGGGCATAGACGCCAATCGCGATCGCGATGAAACAGACTCTACCGAAATTGTACGGGCCTTTCCGCGCGAGATACTTCGTCGAAACGTTGATATTCTTCTCTAGAATATCGGCCCGAATGAACGCCGCGTTCGCGTAGTAGATAACCGTGGCCGCGCCGATCAACCGGATAATCCAAGTGACGACGTCGACCTTTTCCCCTCCCTCTTTCCCCGACGCCTCCGTCGCGGCGGCAAAAGTAGGATCGAAATTGAAAAGAACAGCGCCGAGAACGGCGCACAACACCCCAAAACCTCGAGCATCCCATTGCGGAAACGACATAATTTCCTCCTTTGCACAGGTATTAGACAGTTTCCGATCTCAAATAACAATCACTATAAAATAAAATTATAAGGTCTTTTTATGCGAGTTAATAAAAGCGGACATGAAACGTGGCGCTTCAATCACCCGTTTATAACGCATTCGGCAAGGACTATCCTGTGGCGCTTTTTACGCCCCACCCCGGAGCCCCCTCATGGAATGGATCACCGACCCGACGATCTGGGCGAGCCTGCTCACCCTGACCTTGTTGGAAATCGTGCTCGGCATCGACAACGTCATCTTCGTGTCGATCGTGGCCAACCGTTTGCCGGAAGCTCAGCGCGCGGCGGCGCGGCGGATCGGGCTGGGAGCGGCGCTGGCGTTGCGGCTGGTGTTTCTGTCGATGATCGCCTGGATCGTCGGACTGACCGAGCCGATAGTCGAGGTGATGGATTTCGCGATCTCGTGGCGGGACGTCATACTGATCGCGGGCGGTCTGTTCCTGATCTACAAGGGGACCAGCGAGATTCACGCCGCCGTCGAGGGAGAGGTCGAGCATGATCGCGGCGCCGCCTCGGTTGGGTTCGCCGCTGTTATCACTCAAATCGTGATCCTCGATCTGGTCTTTTCCATCGATTCCGTGGTGACCGCGGTCGGCATGGCCGAGCATCTCTGGGTCATGATCGTCGCGGTGGTCCTGGCGATGATCGTGATGATCACGGCGGCCGGGCCGATCAGTAGCTTCATCAACGCCCATCCCACGGCCAAGATGTTGGCGCTCGCCTTCCTGCTTCTGGTCGGCATGGCGCTAATCGCGGACGGGTTCCATTTCCACGTCCCGCGCGGCTATCTCTACGCGGCGGTCGGATTCTCAATCATTGTCGAGGCGCTGAATTTGCTCGCCAAGCGCAAGAATAAGGTCCCGGTTTAGCCGTCTAGGAGGCTCTCATACCTAAACGCGTTGAACCGAACCTTTGTCTTGCTTGGCCGCCTCAAGCTTTCCGTCGTCCTGGCGAAAGCCAGGGCTTGTGGCGAGGGCGTGTCACGTTGCGAAGTATTTGAATTTCCCACCGATTTTCGATCTTGTAACGGTGGCGGCAAGATCCCTGACCTTCGTCAGGGCGACGGGAAATGAGCACCGTGGCGAGAGTTCTCATTACCACGCTCGATGTTAGCAATCGTCGGCCTCGGTCGCCCGTCGCCCGCGCGGCTTGATCAGCGCGCTGACCACGCCGTGCATGGTGCGCACCTCTTGATCGGTGAGATTGGCACGGGTGAACATCGCTCGGATGTTCCGCTTGATGGTCGGCGCGAGATGCGGCGGAAACAGGAAACCGGCCTTGTCCATCTCTTCTTCCAGACGGGTGAAGAAGAACTCTCGCTGCTCGACGGTGGCCGGTGGCGCGCCGCCCCAATCCGTCTCCTCCGCGACGCCGACATCGGTCTGATACCACTCATAACCGACCAGGAGCACGGCCTGAGCCAGATTGAGCGACGAGAAGGCCGGGTTCAGCGGGACATTGATCACCGCGTCGGCCAGGATCACATCGTCATTAACCAGACCCGCGCGTTCCGGCCCGAACAGGATGCCGGCCTTGCCGCCCTTGACGATGTGCCCATTCACCCGTTCCGCCGCCGCCCGCGGCGTCAGTACGATCCGGGAGAGATCACGTTCCCGAGCCGTCGTGGCCAGCACCAGGTCGAGCTCGGCCACCGCCTCGGCGGTGCTGTCATAGACCCGGGCCCGGTCTAAAACCGCGACGGCTCCGGAGGCCATTGCCTCCGCTCTCGGATTGGGCCAGCCATCGCGCGGCCGGACCAGGCGCATGTCCATGAGCCCGCAATTCAGCATCGCCCGCGCCGCCGCGCCGATGTTATCACCCAATTGTGGCTCGACGAGGATGATCGCGGGTCCCGGTCGCTCCACCCCCTCCAGCCCTCGACTGCGATCGGTTCCCGCCATGGCTCAGCCCCCGGCGGGTTTGGCGCCGTCCTTCATCAACTTATAGGTCAAGCTGTCGGACAATGCGTTGATCGAGGCGTCGATGATGTTCGCCGAGACGCCGATTGTGGTCCAAACCTTCTCGTCATCACCGCTTTCGATCATCACCCGGGTCACCGCGTCGGTGCCGTCGCCGTCGTCGGAAGGCGGCAAAATGCGGACCTTATAGTCGATCAACCGCACCCGGCCGAGCGTCGGGTAATGCTTGGTCAAAGCCTTGCGGATGGCGATGTCGAGCGCGTTGACCGGCCCGTTGCCCACCGCGACCTCGTGCATCCGGTCGTCGCCGATCTCGACGGTGGCGGTCGCCTCGGATTCCACGACCAGTTGGCCTCTGGCGTTGAATCGACGCTCATCCATCACGCGGAACCGATCAATGCGGAAATATTCGGGCACGCCATCCAAAAGCCGCCGCGCGAGTAGCTCGAAACTGGCCTCGGCGCTGTCGAAGGAGTAGCCGATATACTCCTTCTCCTTGATGTCGTCGACCAGACGCTGAATCTTCGGATGTTTGGGATCGATCTTCACGCCGATCTGCGAGAACCGGGCCAGGATGTTCGAGCGTCCGGCCTGGTCAGAGACCAGGATATGACGCTCATTGCCGACAAGTTCGGGGTCGATATGCTCGTAGGTGCGAGGGTCTTTCTGAACCGCCGAGACATGCAAGCCGCCCTTATGCGCGAAAGCAGCCTCGCCGACATAAGCGGCGTGAATATTGGAGCCCCGGTTCAAGCGCTCATCCAGCAACCGAGAGAGCGCGGTCAGCTTGGTCAGACCGTCGGCGGACACCCCGGTCTCGAAACCCATCTTCAGGATCAGCGAGGGGATCAGCGCGCAGAGATTGGCGTTGCCGCAGCGCTCACCCAATCCGTTGATCGTTCCCTGCACCTGCCGCGCGCCGGCCCGCACCGCCGCCAAGGTATTGGCCACCGCGTTTTCGGTGTCGTTATGGGTGTGGATCCCGAGATGGCTACCCGGCACGACCTTGGCGGTCTCGGCGACGATCTCGGCGATCTCGTGCGGCAGGGTGCCGCCATTGGTGTCGCACATCACCACCCAGCGGGCACCGGCCTCGTAAGCTTCCTTGGCGCAGGCGAGCGCGTAGTCCGGGTTGGCCTTGAAGCCGTCGAAGTAATGCTCGCAATCGAACATCGGCTCGAAGCCGCGCTTGGCCGTATGGATCACGCTGTCGGAAATCATCCGGATGTTCTCGTCCCGGTCGATCTCCAGCGCCACGTCGACATGAAAATCCCAGGTCTTGCCGACCAGACAGGCGGCCTGGGCCTTGCCGGCGAGCACGCCCGCGAGGCCGGGGTCGTTCTCCGTGCTGCGTCCCGGGCGCCGCGTCATTCCGAAAGCCACGAGTTTGGCCTGGGCAAGTTCCGGCGGCGCGGCGAAGAAGCGGTCGTCGGTGGGGTTGGCGCCGGGCCAGCCGCCCTCGACATAATCAATACCTATCGCGTCCAGCGCCCGCGCGATCGCCGCCTTGTCGGCAACGGTGAAATCAACGCCTCGGGTTTGCTGGCCGTCGCGCAGGGTCGTGTCGAACAAATACACGCGGTTGTCGTCGTTCATGACGCTTGGGTCCGTGCAGGCTTTGGGATGCGCGGTTTCTAGCCCCTATGGCGCGGATTGGGAAGCAGAAGTGGCGCGATGGGGCCCAACCCAGGGAAGGTCGGCGCTCCTCGCAACCTCAAGGCCTCTTGAACCCTTGAAGACGGCGTGGGAACCTCGCCGCCGTTTGGCCCCTCGGATCATTGGATCATTGGATCAAAAACGAATGACAGATCCCCGCGTCGCGGTCATCACGCCGATTTACACCGAGCCCCTCGCCTGGATTGAGCAGGCCGTTGCCTCGGTGCGGGCCCAGCACCACGCATGCACCCATTTTCTGGTCGCCGACGGGGTCGACCGTGATGATATCGATTTCGAAGGCGTTGTAACGCTGCGCGCGCCGACCCGCTCGAACGATGGCGGCGCGACACCTCGGGCCATTGGCGGAAGAGCCGCTATCGCGGCCGGGTTTGACGTGATCGCCTATACCGACGCCGATGATATCGCGGAACCCTTCTTCATCGACGAGGTTTTGCGGGCCTTCGAGGCAGGGTTCGACTGTGTCGGGGTTCCGGCGCTGCGGGTCACGACGGCGAATGAGCCGCTCTTCTTCTCCGACGGCACACCGGCCGTCACCTGGGTTCCCCATCGAAATCACGAGGGCGCGGGAGAGCTTTGCTTCATCCGCGCCTGTGGCATGGCGATTACCGGGGCCTCGCTCGCGCTGAACGAGGTCTGGGCACGCATGCCCCGGGAGCTTGGCGGCACATGTGACCTTTTCTGGTCCTGGGCGGCCTATGATTCGCCGGCCAAGATCTGCTGGACCCTGCGTCCCTCTTATCGCTATCGCATCACCAACGCGGATGTTTATCCAACATACGGCCTGGAGCCGCCGCCGGACGCGACCCGGCGAAAGTCAGCCCTGCACGCACGTCATCACCACGCTTGGAACAGCCTTGATCACACCCAGAAAGGCAAGATCCTGTCGCGGATCGGGATCACCCGAGGATACCGAGTGGCCCATGAGGATTGCGCGGGGCTGATACAGACCCACGCCGGGGGGGCCGCGTTGCTCGCGCTGGATGTTCAGCGCCGGTTCGTGGCGCATCCCTGACATCGGAATTGGACGCGAAGCGCCTCGGACCGCGCCCTCACCCCCGCTTCCAGGTCGTTCCACCGGGACCGTCCTCGAGGACGATCCCCATATTCTTCAACACGTCACGCACCCGGTCCGCCTCGGCGAAGTCTCTCGCCGCGCGTGCCGCGGAGCGAGCCTCGATCAAGCCTTGGATCTCGGCTTCGTCCACCGTGTCGTCGCCACCGCCTTGGAACCATTCCTCCGGATCACTCCAGAGCAGTCCCAAAAGCTTGGCCGAGACAAATAGCTCGGCTCTCAGCGTCGCTTTTTCGGATGGCTCCGTCGTTCGGTTCACCGCGCCGGCGAGTTCATGCAGCTTGGAGATCGCGAGTGGGGTGTTGAGGTCATCCGACAAGGCATCAAGCACCGAGCGCGCGGGCTCGACTTCGTCGGACGGCCCATCCCCGCCACGCAACGCCTGGTAAAGCCGGTCCAACGCCGACCGCGCCTCGGCCAAACCCTGTTTCGAGTAGTCCAGCGGCGCGCGATAGTGCGCGGCGAGAAGCGCGTAGCGGATCACCTCGCCGGGCCATTCCTTCAGCAGATCCTGAACGGTGTAGAAATTGCCCAAACTCTTGGACATTTTCTCGCCCTCGACCGTGACAAAGCCGTTATGCATCCAGACATTCGCCATGGCGTGGGTGCCGAAGGCGCAACGGGACTGGGCGATTTCGTTTTCATGATGCGGAAAGATCAGATCGAGGCCCCCGCCATGAATATCGAACACCTCGCCGAGATGCGCGAGGCTCATCGCCGAGCATTCGATATGCCAGCCCGGACGGCCGTATCCCCAAGGGCTTTCCCATCCCGGCATATCGGCCTCCGACGGTTTCCAGAGGACGAAATCCGCCGGGTCCTTCTTATACGGCGCGACATCGACCCGGGCGCCGTCGATCTGTTCCTCGCGATTGCGTCGCGATAGCTCCCCGTAGTCCGGCATCGAGGGCACATGGAAAAGAACATGGCCCTCCGCCACATAGGCGTGGCCCTTGGCGACCAGGGTCTCAGTCAAGGCGATCATCTGGGCGACATGCTCGGTCGCGCGCGGTTCGCGATCCGGTGGCAGCGCGCCGATCGCCGCCATATTGTCCCGATAGTCCTTGGCGGTAACCTCGGTAACCTCGCGAATGGACTTGCCGGCCTCGGCGGCCCTTGCGTTGATCTTGTCGTCTATGTCGGTGATGTTTCTGACATAGGTAACCCGTGGATATTGGTGCCGCAGATAGCGGTACAGAACATCAAAGACCACCGCCGGTCGAGCATTGCCGATATGGGGAAAGTCATAGACCGTTGGCCCGCACACATAGAGACGGACGTGGTTGGGATCAATGGGCGCGAACGCTTCCTTGCGGCGCGTCAAGGTGTTGTGAAATCGTGCGGTCATGGTGGCCAGCCCCGGTCGGGGCCCTCCGTTTATCGAAATGAGAATTGTTCGATCGAACGCGCTCAAGCGCGTATGGAAAACAGAGTCAACAGGACTCCGGAGCAACGATGGCCAATACGCCGTTTATCGCCTTGATGTTAGCGGGATAAATCATCACAAGCCGCTTTCGCGCATCATGTTCTTTTCGCGATCTCGATATCAGAAGGCGAATGACGGGTCCACGAGTTTATGCCCAACTCGTTGCCAGCGCCCCGCGAACATCCCCCTGAAACGCGAAGTGGCGCCCCCGAGGGAGCGCCACT
>JAYOIK010000131.1:0-7255 GCA_038118725.1 Alphaproteobacteria bacterium
AATCCCGAGAGTGTTCTGGGCAAGGGACAGTCCTTTCGCGGAGATTGGGCCAAGGGGAGCTTTTTCGACTGTATCTATGGCGGTCTCGCCAGGAGCGATACCAGTTACGCCCTGGAGGATTTTTTGCGCAATCCGGAATTCCGTGACTTCGCCCGATATCGCGAGGAACTCGCTTTCACGGAAACCGTGGTTCATGTCCACAGAGTTTCCTGCGCCCGGGGATTGAGGATCCTCTATCCCTTTGCCACCTTCGAGCCCCGCGGCCGGGCGATGCTCCTGTTCGAGGGGCTGATCCTCGTGTTTGAGCAAGGCGATTGACCACGCGGAGACGGCTGAAATTGCCCTAACCGCGGTCAAGCTCGCCGAGCGTCCTTGTCCGACCTTTTCGCCGGCATCGTGACGGCCACGGCGAGGCCGGTCATGCTAACGCCCAACAATAGTCCGAACGCGAAATCGTAATTCCCCATCGTATCGAACAGCCAGCCCGCGACAATCGGGCCCAGAGTGGCCCCCATGGTGCCGAAAGACACCACCAGGCCGAACAAGGTCCCGTGCGCGCGCGTGCCAAAGAACTCGGCCACCGACGGCGCGGTGATCGTAAAGAAACCGCCATGCGCGGGCCCGTAGATCGCCGCGAAAAGAAACAAGGACCAGGCCGGACCCGCGAACTGCAGCAGCACCAGGCTCAAAAGCAGGCCTGCGAAACAAATGATCAGGGAAAGCCTGGCGCCGACCCTGTCGAAGGCGCCTCCCATGACCATGCGACCGACGATGCTCATCCCGCCGATCACCGACAATAGCGCGGCTCCGGTCGTCGGCGACAGGCCCCGGTCGGTGGCAAAGGGAACGATATGGATAAAGACGGTGAACAGGCAAAACAGATCGCAGAACTTCGCCACGCAAAGTTTCCATAGATTGGTGGACCGCAATCCTTCCTTGAACGTGACGCCGGTTTCCTCCCAGACTTCTGGTGGGGCAGCCGGCGTTGCATCGTTCGGTTTCAGCGCCGCGCCGGTCGTCTTCGGATGGTTCGGGGGCTCGCCGTCCGTGCGCAATCCCAACAGGCCGGGATTGTGTTTCAGGATTTGCGCGGCGCCGACCTGTAGGACGATCACGGTCACGCCCAACACCAGACAGGCGGTCCTCCAGCCGGGCCCGGCGATCAACGCGGCGACGCAAAACGGGATCAGGACCTGTCCCATGCCACCGCCCGACTTGACGATGCCCGTCATCAGTCCCCGGCGTCGCTTGAACCAACGCGCGACCGTCGATAGCGTGCCGACGTCATGGGCCGCGAGACCGATCCCGAACAAGACGCTATAAAACACATAGAGTTCCCACACCGCGTCGATCTGGGTGATCAGAATATACGACAAGCCCAGCAGAACGCCGGCGCAGGACAGCACCAGCCGGGGCCCGAATCGATCGCCGGCGCGGCCCATGAAGACCGCGCATATCCCCATCAGAAAGAAGCCGAACGAGGAGGCGCCCGAGATCGCTGCGCGCGACCAGCCAAACTCGCGCTCCAACTCGGGGAACAGCACGCCAAAGGTGAAGATGCTGCCCAGGCTGACCGCTTGGATCAGCCCGCAGGCCGCCACGATGGGATACCCCCGGAATATCTTTCCGCCAGGAACGGCGGCATCCATCCTAGACAATTCGCTACTCTCAAAAATGATTGGACCGGGGCGGAGGTAGCCGGCGCCCGCCGTCAGCCACCCGACATGCGGCGGGTTCCGGGCGCCGGTGGGGTGCGGGGCGGGCCGGCGAAGCATTGGGCGACGCTCATCCATTGTTCGGCGACGGCGCCGGTAACCCGCAAACGCGTGTCGGCGATGTTCCGGGTTTGCGTCACCACCTGACAGAATTCCATCGCCGAGCCCTCGATGCGCTCGCTTGTCGACGGGGTATTCCATTCCCAGACCGCGCCGGACGGGCCGGTGAGGCGGACATGGGGCTTCGGTTCGGGGACCGTCTCACCGCGATTGATGAAGGTCCAGCCGAAAGTGTTCACCCCGAGCACCGCGATATTCTTGATCCGGTCCGTGTCCTGGCGAGTCACGCCGAGCAGATCGAAGGCGGCCTGCCCATGCGACCAGGTCTCCATCAGCCGCGCGGTGATGCTGGAACGCACGCTCATGTCCGGGCCGACCCATTTCACTCGCCGCTTCGGATCGGCCTCGGAAAAGCGGTCGCTCATCGGCCCGTAGAAGTCGCGCCACGTGTTCAGCAGCGCGCGGCCCCGCAGGCCGTTGAGCACGGTCGCGGTCGCCACCGTGCACTCGGTCCCGGCATCCCTCAGCGCCTTGATCTCGGCATAGGTCTCGTGGAAGGCCGCCTCGTCATTCAGCGAGAGGTCGGCCAGCTTGTTGCCGTGATGTAGGTGGCCGAGGATATCGGTGAAGGTCCATCCCTTGAACAGGGTCGGGCGATCGAAATCGGCGTCGTCGAGAGGGTCCAGAAGCGCGAACAGAACGTCGCTCTCGTCCTTGAAGTCCTTGGCCTGCTCCAGCATCTGGGTTCCCGTTCCTGGCTATCCGCGATCTTGCGAGGGGGCGTTGAAGGTCACGACCCCAACCCGCGGCTTGGAGCCTAGCGTAATCACTTGAGATGGTCGACCGCGGGCATAGAGGCGCTGGGTTTCGATAGGCGCGCCCGCGCCCCGTCTAAAGCCTAAAACACTTGCCCACCGAAAGTGGGACCAGGCGCTTGTCGCCGAAGGCGCCCAAGAGAGCCGCGAGCGCTCGAAACCCCGTGCAGTGGCCGGCGGCAATGACGGATGGGTCGAATTGCTTCATGTCCTCGACGGTTTCGGGAATGACCCGTTCGTTCGGTCCGGACAGGTGCAGGCCGCCGACCACCGCGTGCAGCGGCACGCCCGGGAAGCTTCTTCGCGCGTCACGTAGCACGTTCACCACCCCCGCGTGCGAGCAGGCGGTGAAAACCACCAAGCCCTTGTCCCGGACATTCACGGCTAGATAGCGCTCGTCCATCAGCAACTCGTCGAGTTCCCAACCCGTGTCGTCCTCGGTCCGGCGGTGCTGCCCGGGCAGGCCGACCTCATAGGAGGTCTCGCGCGGGATCTCCCCGCTGACCCAAGCCAACCCGTCGGCGATGACCTGGGGGTCTCGCCGGTTGATCACATCGGCGCCAAAGGCGCTCAATTCCTTGGGCGAGGGGACGTCCTGCATCAGCCGATACCCGCCGTCGGGGAGCTTCAACGCGCGTTGTCGGAACATCTCCGGATGCACGTAGCACGGAACCTTGGCACCGCCGTTACGGTCTCGGATCATCTGTAGGGCTCGGAGCATCGCGCCCGCGTGATCCCAATGGCCGTGGGATAGAACGATCGAGCCGACCGGCCCGAGGTCGGCCCCGAGCCGGGAGACGTTCTGCTCGAATGTCCGGTCCTCGGGGCCGGTGTCGAACAGGATCGTCTCCGACTTGCCGTCCCTGGTCAGGCGGACCAGACAGGAAAGACCGTGCGCCGCGCAGCAAAGGCAGTCGCCCGCCAGTTTGTACAGGCCCGACCGCCGACGATTGAGGCTCGCCATCTCGGTTTCCACGAAATCGGGAACCGAGGAGAGGCTGTCGGTCACGTTGTCCACCAGGATCAGGATCTCGATCCCATCCACCGGTTCCGGTTTTTCCATGATCGTCTCCCTCTAGATCCGCCGCGGGCGCGAAGCCGCGGTGGCGCGCCCGGTCAGTCGAACGCCATCCCGCCGTCGACATTAAGGATCTGGCCGGTCATGTAATCGGAGTTCGGTCCGATCAGAAACGAGATGACATCGGCGACATCCTTGGGTTGGCCGAAGCGTCCCATGGTGATCCCGGCGCGCAACCGCTCTCCGTGGTCCGCCATCAGTTTCACCGTCATCGGCGTTTCGATAATCCCCGGCGCCACGGCGTTCACCGTCGCCAGGGGACCCAGGCGACGCGCCAGGGAGCGAACCAGTCCGGCGATGCCGCCTTTCGAGGCGCCATAGGCGATGAATTCCGGCGAGCCGCGCCGAAACGCCAGCGAGGAGGTGAACACGAATTTGGCGGGACGCTTGCCCGGCGCGAGTGTCGGTATGATGGCGCCGGCCAGGTCATAGGCGTTGCGCAGGCCTGAATTGATCACCCGGTCCCAAAGTCCGGGGTCGTCGTTCAGCACGGGATCGTACTCCACCGTCCCCGCGAGATGCACCAGACCGGCCACGGCTCCACCGGCGTGGGCGACGATATCGGCGCAGGCATCCGGCGAGGCGAGATCACTGACAATCGGCACCGCGGGCCCGTCTAGTCCGTTGACGGTTTCGGCCAGCCGATCGGGGTCGAGATCGACGCAGATGAGTTTGCGTTCGGGCGTCGACAGAGCCTTCACCGTGGCTTGTCCGATGCCGCCCGCCGCGCCGGTTATGATGATCGTTTCCATGTACTACTCCTTGGCCACGACCACTTTCCCGCGTCGCGATCCATCGCGCAACGGGTCATGTTCCCCGGAGTCGCGTTCCCAGACGAATAGCGGCGCCCCGGGATGCCGGGTCAACGCCCGATGCCGTCAAGGGTGGCCGCCTTGAAGATTTCCGATCCATCCGACGCGAAGAGCTATCTCCGGTTTCGCTTGCCGCCGGGATGGGAAGCTACGGCTCACCCGTCGCCACGCGGATAGCTGTTCGTTATGCTGACAGGAAAGGTCTAGCGGGTAGACGGCACCCGGCCCAAATTTTTCCGAACGATGGAGGCCGGTTCACGTATAGGATTTCACCGACGCTTGTCGGAAGTAGAGGCAAGCCTTGTCCATGGGAGCAAGTAGTGATGGAGATGAAGCCCATTAACCCCGCGATCGGCATGTGGGTGAGCGATATTGATCTCGCCGATGTCGGCGAGGCCGAGGCCGGCGCGCTTCGCGAGGCGCTTATCGACCGCAAGGTCCTGGTGTTCCGGGATCAGCCGATCACCTCTCCGCAATATGTGCGTTTCATGAACATCTTCGGCGAGACCGTGCAGGAGGACCTGGTTCCCCATGACGGGCATCCGACGGAACTGTGCATTCTGCATATCAGGCCGAAGGAAAAGCAGACCATCAATTTTTGGCACATGGATTACTCGTTCCGTCCCAATCCGACGCCCCATCTGAGCCTTGCCGCGCAACAGCTTCCCGAGAGCGGCGGCGATACCCTGTTCTGCAATCTGGAAGCGGCTTACGAGGGCTTGGACGAGGATACCAAGCGACGTATTTCGGGGATGGAAACCAACCACAAGGTGTCACCCACACAAAACGCGAAGGCGCGCTTCTCGCCCGAGGAGTTCAAGGCAATGACCGAGGGAGAACCGGTTCGCCACCCCCTGGTATGCCGCAATCCGGACAACGGGCGCGACTATCTGTTCGTCAATGTCCCGATTTATTGTCGAAGCATAGTCGGCATGGAAAATCCGGAAGGCGACGCGCTGCTCGCGTCTCTATACGCGCACGCGCAGCGACCGGAGTACCATTTTCGCCTGACCTGGGAATTGAACACCGTCGTCGTGTGGGAGAATACCCATTGCCTGCACTATCCGGTGTCGGACTATTTTCCCCATGAGCGCCTGATGTGGCGCCTCGCGACGCGCGCCGTCACGCCGCCGCAAGCCGCGTGAGCATTCGGTGACGGTCTCCGGGACTACCCTTGGCAACTTGCCGCGCGAATAATCCAGCGAAAAGCCCGGATCAGATCATCGCTTCGACCTGTTTACGGAGCCGGTAGGCGTCGCTGGTCGTGTCGATCTCGACATCGTCCCAGGTCACGGGCGCGTTCTCGGCCACGTCTTTCCGCAGTTTCACGTTGTGCGCGAGGCCGAGCGGCAGATACCCCTTCGCGACCGATAGAGAGGCCGGACGCAACCCGCCGGAGACCGTATAACCGCCCTCGCCATCCAGGACCTCTCCCGCCTTCAAGGCTCGTTTGGACACCGCCACGACATCGCCCCGGAATTCGGTTGCAACGCCCGTCGGCTCGCGCCGGATGCCGACCGACGCCACCGAAATCGGCAATTCCAGCCCGATCAGGTGCCAGCGCTTGTAATTTACCATGTAGCGCCCGGAGGGGTCGGTAACCACCTTGTACTCTTCGAAACAGTTCTTGAGGTACTCGCTGTCCGCCTCGAAACAGACCCAGACGCCCTTGCGGATATCGTGGTCGATCTGTGTCCCGTCCTCCCGGAGGCAGGAGATCACCTCGACCATGCCCTTGCGTTCCAGGACACCGCCCTCGGAGCGCGGGCGCGCCAGCGTCGGCACGTCGTCGATCGAACCGGGCGGGAAAACCAGGCCATTCTCCGGCGCGTCGAGCCCACAGCAATTGGCGATCGCGGCGCTCTCGATGGCTGGTTTCGAGCCGTCGAGAAAGGCGTTGAACATTTTCGGGTTGAGTCGCCCGCGCTCGGCCTGCTCCGCCGTCAGTCCCCAGTGATCCCAAACCGTATCCGGCGTGGAGGCTCGGTAATGCGGCAGCCATTTGTGGCCCCGGCCGGCTGCAACCACGGAAAAGCCACAGGCCCGGGCCCAGTCCACCAGATCGGCGGTCAGGGCCGGCTGGTCTCCATAAGCCATCGAGTAGACCACGCCGGCTTCCCGCGCCTTGACGCCAAATCCGGGGCCGCAGAACGCGTCGGCCTCGACCGTTACGTTGACGACGTGCTTCCCTTCCCGGAACGCCCGCAGGATATGCGTGACGGCGGCCATCGGATTGCCCGTGCATTCAATGACGATCTCGATCGCGGGGTGGGAGACAAGCGCTTCCCAATTGTCGCCGACATGGGTCGTGCCGGCCTGGGCGGCGGCGTCCAGGGACGCGGCGTCGTAGCGCCCGGGCGCCCAGTTAACCAGGGCGAGGTTCGAGCGCGCGGCGTCGGGGTTTAGGTCGCAGACGCCGACCACGTGGATGCCACGTTGCCGCTCCGCCTGGGCCAGGAACATGGTCCCGAACTTGCCGGCGCCGATCATGCCGACGCGGACCGGACTGTTCTCCTCGGCCCGCTTCGCTAGGAGTGACGATAGGTTCATGATGCCGCCTTCGTGGGTTCGGTTCGGCGGGCAGTTGACCTGATTTGCGGTGTTTTCTCAATGCTCGTGGGGTGGGGCGCGGTCTACCATCGGCGTTGAGCGGACAATTGGCGATAGCCGGCCATGTGGCCCAGCGATGGGTCTTCGATTTGGATTGGAGAGAGGCGCGTGTAAGCCCGTTGGTCGGGGAGAGAGGATTCGAACCTCCGGCCCCTGCCTCCCGAA
>JAYOIK010000132.1:0-6959 GCA_038118725.1 Alphaproteobacteria bacterium
GCTTGTCACCTTCATCATCGTCGCCCTGGCGACGGGGCGGGAGGGCGCTTCCCGTCGCTGTCGCCTCAAGAGCGCCGCCCGCCGGCTGTCATCTTTAGTAGCAATTGTTTATTTTAAGGATTCGCGGGGGCGTGGCATGTTCCCGGCGCTTTGCCCGATACCTCAACCAGCCAACGCGGAACTCCTATGTCTCGACCCGTCGCCATTATCGTGCTCGCCGCCGGCAAGGGAACGCGCATGAAATCGGACATGCCGAAGGTGCTGCACAAGATCGCCGGACGATCGATGATCGGCCATGTCCTGGCGGCGCTTGAGCCACTGGCGCCGGAGCGTATGGTGGTGGTGATCTCGCCCGGTCAGGACGATGTCGCCGCCGAGGTCACCGGAGGAGCGGTGGCGGTGGAAACAGCGATCCAGCACCAGGCGCTGGGAACCGGTGACGCGGTGCGCGCGGCGCTTGGGGCCTTGGAGGGCTTCAGCGGCACGGTGCTGGTGGCGTTCGGTGGGGATCCGATGTTCACGACGGAGACCTTGGCCAGGCTTGCCGCCGCTCGCGACGTGGATAACCCGCCAGACGTGGTGGTGCTTGGTTTCCGGACGGACAATCCGGATCGCTATGGCCGGCTTGTTCAGGACGGTGAAGACCGCCTTGAGCGTATCGTCGAGGTTTCGGAAGCCCATACGATCGACCGTCCCGTGCATCTCTACAACGCCGGGATCATGGCGATCGACGGGGCCAAGCTGAAGGGCCTGCTGGCCGGGCTTGGCACAGACAATGCCAAGGGTGAGTACTATCTAACCGATATCGTCGCCTTGGCGCGCGAGGGCGGCGGTTATGTCACCGTTGTCGAGGCGCCCGAGGAAGAGACCTTGGGAGTCGATTCCCGCGCCGATCTCGCGCGCGCCGAGGCATTGATGCAGGGCCGGCTGCGCGTGGCGGCGCTGGAAGCGGGGGTGACGCTGGTGGCGCCGGAGACCGTGTTTTTCTCTCATGACACCGAGATTGGCCGCGACACGATCGTGCATCCCAATGTCACCTTCGGGCCCGGCGTGAATATCGGCGCGGGCGTGGAGATCAAGAGCTTCTGCCACCTGGAGGCGGCGAGCGTGGCGGATGGCGCGATCATCGGGCCCTACGCCCGGCTCAGGCCCGGGGCTGAAATCGGGCTCGGCGCGCATATCGGTAATTTCGTCGAGGTCAAGGCGGCCACAATCGGCGCCGGGGCCAAGGCCAACCATCTCTCCTATATCGGCGATGCCTCGGTCGGGGCTGGGGCGAATATCGGGGCCGGGACGATCACCTGTAACTATGACGGGTTCTCGAAGTACCGCACCGAGATCGGCGCCGGGGCCTTTATCGGTTCGAACACCGCCCTGGTGGCGCCGGTCACTATCGGTGACGGCGCGATCATCGGCGCCGGCGGCACGGTGACGAAATCGGTCGAGGCCGACGCGCTGGCGGTGGTGCGCGGCGAGGCCAGGGTGGTGCCCGGCGGCGCGGCGCGGTTCCGCTCCAAGCGACAAAAAACCAAGAACCGGGAAAAGGGCTAGCCCATGTGCGGCATCGTCGGGATCATCGGCAAGAGTGATGTGGCGCGGACCATGGTCGACGCGCTGAAACGACTGGAATATCGCGGCTATGACTCCGCCGGCGTCGCCACCATCTCCGGCGAGACCCTGGCCCGCCGGCGCGCCAAGGGCAAGCTGTTCAACCTGGAGAAGGATCTGGACGACAACCCGCTCGCCGGCGCCACGGGGATCGGCCATACCCGCTGGGCGACCCATGGCCCGCCGACCGTCGGCAACGCGCATCCCCATACCGCCGGACGCGTCGCGGTGGTGCATAACGGGATTATCGAGAACCATCAGGAGATCCGCGACGAACTTGTCGCCGGCGGCGTGGTAATCGAAAGCGACACCGATACCGAGGTGGTCGCGCATCTGATGGAACGGCATCTCGGGGACGGGCTGGACCCGGTCGCCGCCATGCGCGCCGTGGTCGCCAGGGTGACAGGCGCCTTCGCCTTCGTGGTGATGGTCGCGGGCTATCCGGACATGCTGCTGGCGGCGCGCCGGGCCTCGCCGCTGGCGATCGGTCATGGCGAGGGCGAGATGTTCCTCGGCTCCGACGCCCTGGCGCTGGCCCCGATGACCCGGCGGATCACTTATCTCAAGGACGGCGACTGGGCGGTGGTGCGCCGCGACGGGGCCGAGGTCTTCGACGCCGAGGGCAACAAGGTCGATCGTGGTGTCGCGCTGACCGAGGTGTCGGGCGCGCTGATCGGCAAGGGCAACCGGCGGCATTTCATGGAGAAGGAGATCCACGAGCAGCCCGAGGTCGTCGGCTATACCCTGTTCCGTTACTACGATCCTGTAAGCGGCACCCTGGCCTTTCCCGAAATGCCGTTCGATCCGGCGAGCCTGCCCAAGCTGACCATCGTCGCCGCCGGCACCAGCTACTACGCCGCGATGGTGGCGAAATACTGGTTCGAGGGATTGGCGCGTCTCTCGGTCGAGGTCGATATCGCGTCCGAGTTTCGTTACCGCAACACCGTGCTGCCGGAGGGCGGCGCGGCGCTGTTCATCTCGCAATCGGGCGAGAGCCTGGACACGCTGATGGCGCTGCACCACGCCCGCGAGGAAGGCCAGCACATTCTCGGCCTGGTGAATGTCCCGGAGAGTACCATCGAGCGCGAGTCCGACGTGGTGATCCGCACCTTGGCCGGCCCGGAGATCTGCGTCGCCTCGACCAAGGCGTTCACCACGCAACTCGTGGCGCTGGCCTGTCTCGCGGTCGACTGGGGCCGGGCGCGCGGCACCCTGGACGCGGCGCGGGCGGGCGAGATCCTGACCGCGCTCAACCACCTGCCGGCGAGCATGGCCGAGGTGCTGGAGCATGCCGAGCGCTGGATCGCCTGCGCCCAGGAACTGGCCCAGGCCCGCGACGTGATCTATCTCGGCCGCGGCTCCAACTATCCGATCGCGCTGGAGGGCGCGCTGAAGCTGAAGGAGCTAAGCTACATCCACGCCGAGGGCTATGCCGCCGGCGAGATGAAGCACGGCCCGATCGCGCTGCTCGAGGAGGGGGTGCCCGTGGTCATGGTCGCGCCCCATGACGAGTGGTTCGAGAAAACCGCCTCCAACCTGAAGGAGGCGCTGGCTCGGGGTGCTCGGGTGGTGCTGCTCTCCGACCAGGCCGGTATCGCCAAGCTCGGCGCCGACGCGAGTTGGAGCTTCGAGCTCCCCGACATCGACCCGGTCGTGGCCCCGTTGCTCTACTCGCTGCCGGTGCAGCTGCTGGCCTATTACACGGCGGTTGAAAAAGGCACCGATGTCGACCAACCCCGCAACCTGGCGAAAAGCGTCACGGTGGAGTGAGGGGGAAGGTGTTTTAAGGGACGTATCCCTGGCGGACCGTCGTCCTGGCGCAAGGCGGGACCTCCAGCTGTTTGCCTCGCGTGACTGGTCAGCCGTCACGATGACGATCCCGAGCCGAGGCCCTGCCGTTCGCCAGGGCGACGGGCGCTTGGGGCCGATTTTTTCCCGTCGTCCTGGCGCAAGGCGGGACCTCCAGCTGTTTGCCTCGCGTGACTGGTCAGCCGTCACGATGACGATCCCGAGCCGAGGCCCTGCCGTTCGCCAGGGCGACGGAGAATGCTTGTCGTATCTCGAACTCCAATTCCGCCGTCGTCCTGGCGAAAGGAAAATCGTATCCCCGCCGGTTACCGCTCCAACAGCTCCAGCGCCGCCTCGAATAGGGGTTCCGCGTAGTCGCCATAGGTGGCGAAGCGTTCGTCGTCGGTCTGGCCGCGGGCATAGCGGATATAGATCTGCTGGACCACCACCGCCGTCTTCCAGCGCGCGAAGGCCTCGTACCAGTTCATGTCCGCTACGTCGAAACCAGTGCGCTCGCCATAGCGGGCGATCAGCGCGGCGCGGCGCGGATAGGGGCCGTGCACGAAGGGGGGCATCTTGTCCCAACTGAAGCCGCCATCCTCGGAGGGCCAGTAATTCAGGAAGGTGCCGAGATCGATCAGCGGATCGCCCAGGGTCGCCATGTCCCAGTCGAAGACCGCGGTGATCCGGTCGGGAACCCCGTCCTCGACCATGCAATTGTCGAGCTTGAAGTCATTATGCAGCACCGAGACGACGGGGCTGTCCGGCACCCGCCGGGTAAGCTCGGCGTGGACCACGTCGAAGACCGGCAGTTCCTTGTCCTTGGCGGCGTGCCAGCGTTCTCCCCATCCCTTGACCTGACGCGCGGCGAAACCCTTGGGCCGCCCGAGATCGCCGAGCCCCACCGCCTCGGCATCGACCAGATGAAGATCCGCCAGCGCGTCGATCAAGGCATTGGCGATCCGCTCCTCCAGACCGTCCAGCGCTTGGAAATTCGCCGGCCAGTCGCGCCGGAGGACCACGCCCCGACGGCGCTCCATCACCAGGAACGGCGCGCTGATGATCTCGGCATCCTCGCAGAGATGATAGGCCCGGGGCGCCCGGTCATAGGCCTGGTTGAGCCGCGAGAGCACCCGATACTCGCGGCCCATGTCATGGGCGTTCTTCGGCAACGGACCAAGCGGCGGGCGCCGCACCACCCACTCCATCTCCCCGGCGCTCAGCAGATAGGTCAAATTCGCGTGACCCCCGGGGAACTGCCGCACGTCGACGTCGGCGGGCATGGCGTCGAGATGACCGCGCAGATAGTCGACCAGCCGCTTCCAGTCCATCGCCTCGCCGGCGCGGACGTCAATGGTCTCGGCGTCGGTCTCCAGGCCGGTCTTAAGGGGTTTAATCGCCACGGGCCTTCTCGGTCCAAGGGGCAGGGATCGGTCGGGTTTGGTGCCGATATCCGTAAACGCGCGGCCACGAGATCTCAACCGTCTTGTGTCGCGGTTGGATATCAGGTCCCGACGATCGCCGGACGACCCTGATCCAAAAGGCTGATTTGGCTCTCGGGCGCGGCGTCGAAATCTGGCCAGGAAAAAGTCCTAAGAGTAATAATTTATAGTGTTTTTATGGTTTATTTTAAGATTAAACTCTAGATTGATTTTCATATGATCGGAGAAAGGGTCACAAACAATTCAACTATTATAAAGATTGTGTTGGTAGCAACTCTTGTGCTTGGCGTGATCGGCATGTTGCCTGGCGCCGCGGTCGCCGCGGATACGAGCAAATGCGCCCCCGGCGAGCCGAGCCTGACCGTTGGATCCATTGAGTTCTGCGGCATGGTGAGAAGCAATTACAAGGCTTCGAACGGTACAACCCTGGATGTTAATGTCTTCCAGGGAATTCGCTACGCGAGCGCTAAACGCTGGCAGTCTCCCGAGGCTCCGACATTCGCGGAAAAGTCACCGATCAAGGCACAAAAGTTCGGCTCGAAATGCCCGCAAAAGGAAGCCGGAACCGTCGTGGGATCGGAGGATTGTCTGTTCCTGAACATCTGGGCGCCGGCGTTGTTGGGTGACGACGCGGGGGCGGATCTGCCGGTGATGGTCTTCATCCATGGCGGCGCGTTCGTGTTCGGCTCCGGCAATGACGGCATGGGCACGACCAAGGCCAATCCGGTCGAATATTCGTCGATGTATGACGGCAGTGAGTTGGCGGCCCGCGGCGTCATCGTGGTGACCCTGAACTATCGCTTGGGCGCGCTTGGCTTTCTCGCCTACCAGGGCGGCGGCAAGAATATCTACCTTCCGGGAACCGTCGATGGAACCTACGGTATCCAGGATCAGGTCAAGGCCCTGGAGTGGGTGCGCGACAACATCGCCCAGGTCGGTGGCGACAAGGACAAGGTGACGATCTTCGGCGAGAGCGCCGGCGCGATGTCGGTGGGATTGCATCTGTTCAGTTCGCCGGCCGGCAAGAGCCTTTTCCAGGCGGCGATCATGGAGAGCAACCCCATGAACGTCCCCTATCGCACGCCGGAGGAATCCGGACCGATCGGCGGAGCGTTTCTGAAACGCCTCTGCGCGGTCACCAATAACAGGCCGGCCTGTGACCCGCTCAGCCACAAGTCCTGGGCCTATGACCGGAGCGTCGAGGAGATCGTGGACGCGCAGGCGCAGCCGTTAAGTATCGGCATTCTAAGCATGCTGCATGTCGACACGGCGTTGTCCTGGGCACCAACAATTAAGTCGCCGGCGGGGTCACCCTTCCTCGTCGGTCAACCGTTGGATGGCTACGGCCCGGGCATGACTGATTCGCCCAAACCGTATGTCTTCGGCACCAACATGGACGAAGGCGCGCTTTTCGCCGACGCGTTGGGGTCGAAAACGAGGGGTTACCTGCCGAACATCGGCTATGTGATGCTACTCGGTCAGTTTTTCCCGGGATTTGGCGACACCATCAAGAGTTACAAGTCCAACGTAAGCACGAAGGATATGCCCCCGTATCCTTACGATGGTGCTACCTACAAAAGCCAAAACGGGTTGGGCAGGAACTTCCAGGCCTTAGCCAAAGTGTTGACCGATTTCGCGTTCCGTTGCGGCACGGCCAAATCGGCGGACAATGCGTTGGATCACCAGGGTAACGTGCCGAGTTATGGCTACATGATGACCCAGAAGCCGGAGTTCGATGTCGCGCTTGGAAAGGTGGCTCTTCGCGCTTGCGATCCGAACCAGGCGACCCAGGCGGACGGCTTGCAGAATGTCTGTCATATCTACGAGATCCCTTACGTCTTCCATACCATGGTGAATATGAAAGGCGGCTCGGCGGATGACGGGAGCGACGCGGTAACCGGGGCCACCAAGGCTGCCTCGATGATCGATGATTGGGCCTTGTTCGCCAAAACCCACAGTTTCGATGATCGCGCGTCCACGTGGCCGGTTTGGGACGGCTCCGCGAAGGGCGCCACGGTGCTCCTCTACGGCGATCAGCCCGAGGGGTATGTGGGTCGTAGCCTTTATAACAGCGGCAATTGCGGGTTCTGGGAGAACACCGTTTCCGACTTCAAGTAGGCG
>JAYOIK010000133.1:0-6912 GCA_038118725.1 Alphaproteobacteria bacterium
GTAAAGCTCGCCGCGATACGCCTAAGATTGCGCGTTTGTGAGTCTACGGCCTAATGGTTCGATGCTAAGCGGCGGTCAGAAAAAGAAGAAAAAGAAGCTCTCTCCGATCCTCGATCAGATCATGAACGGCGGACCGAGCACGGCTCTGAATGTGTCGCGCGTGACGCGGGCAATGACGGAAGGGACGCCGTTTTTCGAAACCTCGGCCCTGAACCGCTGCATTATTTTCAAGTATCCCAACTTCAGTGTCGAGATCGGTGGCGAGGCCTCGACGGACTACAACGCCAAGGATTCGGCATTGTCCGAGGAGCGCCCCGTAGAGACGGCGATCTATATCCCCAACGACGAGGAGTTTCTTCAAGACGGCGGCTACGCCATCTATATATGCCAGAAGGGCTCGGAGGAGCTGCTGCAACGCTATGTCGGTGTCTCCGCGGACGCGAACTCCCAGGGGATGATCAACGATCTCGCCAAACTCAAGACCATCGACGAAATCCCCTCACTGGATCCCTTCCTTCTGAAGACTGCCTTTGAACGCGACAAGATCGAGGTAGACCCCGCCTATCTCGCGGTTGGCGACAAGGAAGAGCAGGCGATCAAACGCGTGATCAGCGACAAGGTGCGCCCGATCGTCTCCAAGGCGCTCGGATTCGACGCGAAGGGATCAAACGACAAGTCCCAGCGCTTCATAGACGCGATCTGGGACCCGAACATTCCCGAGGCCGGTCTGTTTATCGAAGCGTTCAAGATCGACAAGTCGGAAGTCGCCAACGTCTTCAGCGCCTGGAAGGGCGTTTCCTTCTATCAGTATCAGTTTTCGAGGAATCGGGCACTGATCGCCGAGATATCCTTTCCAACATCAATCAGGTCTTCAAGGATTTCGACGGTTGCTACGCCAACTTCATCGATGACGGCGACCCGATTCCCTTCCGCAATTTTCTTGTAACCTCGCATTTCCGGTACTGGATTCTCGGGTATTGCTGCACCTCTCTGTCACATTGCCGGAACATTTTCGAACGCTACATGGAGACCAGCATCAAGGGGCAGCTCACCTTTGAGCAAACCGCCGAAATGCTGACAAACATGGATGGCACGCTCAGCAGCCAGTCCAGCATGTCCTCGGACCTGGAGTAAGCCACGCCGGGGTAAGCCACGCCGGATATGCATTCTTTTGATTTTTCGTTGCAGAAGGTAATCTTCCAGAGTCACGGGCGCCGACCCGCCGATGGGTTCGCCGGGACTTGTCGGCGCGTCGCCGACGGGATATTGCGGACCTGAATTTTTTGATCGGGCGGTGAATTGAGCGGTAGCACTTCGGTCAGCAGTCGGTTTTGGCCCGCCACGTTTCAGGAACGCGGTGTCTCGGTGCCGTTCACGACGCCGTCCGTCGCGTTCTCCCGGGTACGGAGCGACGGTCGCGATGGTCTGGAAGTCCTTGTGCCCGGACTTTCGGGCAGCCAAGGCGTCTACGTGATTCCATGGCGCGGGCTGCGCGACATGTTCAAGATGACCGTGCATGATCGTGCCCTGCACGAGGAGATCGACGGTCTCGACGAGGCCACGCCGCAATCGGTGAGAAGTGTCGTTCTGAGCGTCGCCGCCGGCGGTTTGGCCGGCCCGAAAGCCCGAGAAGCCGCCTTGATCGCGCAACAAAAGGAAGAGGATGACAAGCTTCGCGCCGGGTTTCACCTGATTGCCGCGGTCGTCGAGAACCTATCCGGGTCCGCGCTTCAGGTGACTCTGAACGAGGTCGCCACCGAGGAAGGCCAGCGCGAGGTTCGAAACATCCTCAACCGTATCGCCGATCACCTTGAGCTTCCCACTTCGACAATGCACGATCAGATGGACGCATGGGCCGGCGCGATCGCCAATGTCGGCGTGCCCAACATGCCGAACAAATGCCGCATCCGCCGGGCGATGGACAGCATCCAGACTTTTTCCGAGACCATCGGCATTTGGGGCGATCAGACCTTCACGTCGAACAAGGACAGCGGCCGGATCATCAACAGTATCGCCTTCGAGACCCTGGGCGTGATCAACACCTATCTCGGCACCTTGGATAGGTTCACCGAAATGTCCGGTGACACGCTGAAGAACTGGCCCAAGGCGGGCGCGAACGTCGCGGCCCTGGCGCAAAAGGCGGAGTGGTTGCTCGACGGTTGGGATAGCCTCGTGGCACTGTGGGACAGCTCGGTGGACGAGCCCGCGCATGTGCTCGACACGGTGGTCGGAGACATCTTCCGTCTGCTGCCCCTCACGCCTCGCGACGAACTTGACACCAGACGCCACGAGCGCTGGGCGGAGTTCGAAAAGTCGATCAACATGGCGCAGAAGAACGCTGAAAGAAAAGGTTCCTCGTCCATCGATCTGGACGCTATGCTTAGACTGGAAAAAACCAAGTACAAAGCGCTTTGAAGAGTTCGCCCCAATGAGCGACAATCAAGCCGGTGGCCTCGACGCCTTGCAGGATCACCTGTTCCGAATACCGGAACAGGAGTTCAACGCGCTTGTCCAGGAATTGGAACAGCGGCGACTGAACGAATCCCGGGCGCACAAGATCGCGTTGAGCATGCGTTTCCTGCGTCCCCGGTTGGCGATCCTGAAGCCGCGGCGCCGAATGACACTCCTACGGCTCATGTGCACGCCGTTCGAGGATATCCTCTACAATCCCGGCTCCCCCCGAAAAGCCATAGGCAAGATCCCGCGCAATGCGTTGAAATCCGTCTGGGATCTACTTGTGGAGAACGCCGACGCGGCGCGCTTGCGGCAATTCGAGGAGCAACTCGCCGCGATGCCGATGGAAGAGCAGACCAAGGATGCGATGCTCGAGTTCGGGCGCGATTTTTGGCAGTTCTGCGCCTACGCCCTGCGCAGCGTTTTCGTCGTCGCCGAGGGATCCACCCGCCTGCGCCGCGAGTTGATAGACAAAATGGGTGACGACAATCACTTTGCCTCGCTGAAGGAAGTCGTTTCCATGCTCGAGGTCGCCGAGTCGATCATGACCTTGCGCGACAACCTTTCCCAAGGCCCCATCGACGTGGTCAGCAACCGCGACCTGGACGCCATCATTGCCGCCTTCACGGCGGTCAATGCAAAGGGGCCGAGTTACCAGGAATGCGTGATCTATGTCATTCTCGCGAGGCTCGCGGACATGTCGTCGATCACCGACGTCTTCCAACGCATCGACGACGCCGGCGCCGGGTCGGTCATCACTCAGGTCTCCGATACCGCCGCCCACGCGATGGTCAGTCAGATTGAAGACCATATCAAGGACATGGATGACGATATCGAGGTCGCGCCGGACCGTGAAACCCTGGCGCGCCAAGCCGCGGCCTATGTCGGCACCCTCGCCGGCGCGGCCAAGGCGATCGGGCAAACCGGATCGCGCCAGCAATCGCGCCGGGTCGGGCAGGTCCGAGGGGAACTCGCGGATAAGATACGCGTGAATGTGCTCCAGGAGGGCGATGAGGACACCGCCGCGCTGCTGAATGCCCTACTCGCCGCCAGTTTCTCGGATTTCGATGACGAAGATGACGACCCGGCCGCCGAGCAGGAGATGCTCGAAAAAATGCAGGACCGCATCGTCTCGCTGCGGGTCGCGGAGCGGTACGCGGATGACATCGGGCTCGGCGGTGAGGTCGAACAACGGCTTTCCGAGATTGAGACCGGGCTCTCCAAACGCGCGGATAAGCTGCTCGGGACCCTGAACATCGGCAGCAATCGCTCGAAGGCCGAGGCGGATCTGAACGGCACCGTACGCCTGCTCGAGCTGGTCGCCGGGCCCGAATCCGCCGACGAATTGAGGGTCAAGGGCCTGCGGCTGCTCGACGGCGAGTAAACCGCCGAGCCAGGCGGGTTGGCCTCAAGCCGGCGCCACGCCGAGCCCCACGCGTTGCTCGCGGATCGGCCAATGCACGATCCCCGAAAACACGCCCAGGCCGACGGAAATCCACCACACCAGGTCGTAGGACCCGGTCGCGTCGAACACATAGCCGCCGAGCCATGCGCCGAGGAACCCGCCGACCTGATGGCTCAGGAAGACGATCCCGAACAGCATGCTCATGTAACGGGGGCCGAAAATGTCAGCGACCAAGCCCGAGGTCAGCGGCACCGTGCTCAGCCACAAAAGCCCCATGGTTCCGGCGAAAACGTAGACCAGATACTCGCTCGGAGGCAGGAGCACAAACCCGGTCATGACCAGCGCGCGCCCGAGATACAGCCCGCTCAACAGGTACCGCTTGGGAAATCTTCCGCCGAGGACTCCGGCCATCAACGATCCGATGACATTGAACAACCCCACGAGCCCCAGGGCCCAAGCCCCGGTCTCCGCCGACAGGCCAATATCAACCACGAAAGACGGCAGATGGACGGCGATATAGGCTACATGGAACCCGCACACGAAAAATCCGACGGTTAGCAGCCAGAAACTCGGGAGCGCGAAGGCCTCGCGCAGCGCCTCGCCGATCGTCTGATCCGGTACATCCGAAGGCGCGGCCTTGGGGCGTGCCTTGATGAACACCAATCCGAGCGGCAGCATCAATAGCGCGACAAATCCCATGATCAGCGCCGACTGGCTCCAACCGACGGCGGAAAGAAGCGCTTGGCCGGCCGGGACGATCAGAAACTGCCCGAGCGACCCCGCCGCCCCGGTCACGCCCAGCGCGAAGGAGCGCTTTTCGGGCGGGAACAACTGTCCGACCGCGCCCAGGATGATACCGAAGGACGTCCCCGCCAGCGCCGCGCCGACCAGGATACCGGCGCTTAGGTGAAGTAGCCCCGGCGTGTCGGAATAGGCCAACAGGATCGTGCCGCCGGCATAGAGGACCGAGCCCACGGCGATCGCCTTGAAGGGGCCGTAACGGTCGGCGAGCGCGCCGGCGAAGGGCTGGGCGACGCCCCAGACCAGGTTCTGAATGGCCAAGGACAAGGCGAAAACCTCTCGTCCATAGCCGAATTCGATGGAAATCGGGCCGAGATAAAGGCCGAAGCCCGAACGAATTCCAAAGGCCAGCGCCGCGATGATCCCGCCCATGATCAGCGCGAGATAGGCAAGGCGCATGTTGACTTCGGCCATATCGCCGGGTCCTCCGATCGGGCCCGCGGCGCGAGGACGCGCCTGGAGCGGCCTGTCTTGGGCATGGGAGCGGTCCTTGAACCGCGCGAGACGGGCGCTCATCGCCGCGATCTCGTCGTTAGAGACCCCGCCATCGGCGCCCAGGCCCAGGCCCAGTTCCAGGTCCCGATCCAAGCCGGCCAATGACGGCGTATCCGCCGGCGCGCCGTCCGTCACGGTGAAATCAACGGCGCCCGCATCCATGAAAAACAGCTGTTCATAGGCCCAGGCGTTTTCGGCTTCCTCGAAACGGGCGCCGACGATCCGAACCTCGCCACCCAGCGACACCATCCGGTCCGCCAGTCCGTCGGTCAAAACCGAAACGGCCTCGGCCTGTTGGAGCGTCTCCCATGTCGAGCCGACGCTGCGCTGCAGATAGTAGAACTCGAAATCCCTGGCCATCACCCTACTCACCGCAAACCCTCGAAAACATGCCGCCCTCGGCTTCTGGGGCGGCTCGCCGTGCGATCATATCCGCACCGATCCGGAAAAGCACGAGGTCCCGGGTCGTCGCTCTCCGCGTCCCGCTCAAGCACCGCGTCGATCACGCTTGATCCACCCATCCCCCGCGCCTTAGTCTCCCACTTTCGTTCGTGGGCGCGCAGGGCGCAACACCCCATGATCGCATGGCATCCTTGCCCATATCGCACGAAAGGACCGGCACCATGGCCTCCCCGAAATACGCCTCGCTTGATGGAGAGATTGTCGCGTGGGACGACGCGCGGGTTCATATCGCGTCCGCCGGATTCAAATTCGGGACCGCGGTCTTCGAGGGCCTGCGTGGGTACTGGAACGCCTCCGAGGAGGAGATGTATCTGTTCCGGATGGCCGAACACATGGACCGGCTGACCTTCTCCCAACGGTTCATGCGCTTCGATGAGATTCTCACTCCCGAGACCGTCACCGAGAAAACCGTGGAGCTAATTCAGGCCAACGGCTTCAAGGGCGAGAACCTGCACATCATGACCACGGCCTATGTCTCGGGCCAAGGCGGGCCCGGCGTTTGCGGGCCGATCGGGCTCGCGATCACCGCCCAGGAACGGCCGCGAAGCGAGCGTGTGACCGGCGGCGTCACCGCTCAGGTCAGTTCCTGGATGCGGGTGCCCGACCAGGCCATGCCGATGCGGGTGAAATGCAACGCCAACTACAATAACGGTCGGCTCGCGACGGTTCAGGCCGTGGCCGACGGTTATGACACGGCGATTTTCCTCAACAGCCGCGGCAAGGTCTCGGAAGGCCCGGGCATGTGCTTCTTCATGATCCGCGACGGCGTGCCGATCACGCCTTCCGTGACCAACGACATTCTCGAAAGCATCACCCGCGAAACGGTCCTTGAGCTGATCGAGGAAATCTTCGGCGTCACCCCGGTCGAGCGCGACATCGACCGCTCCGAGTTGATGGCCGCCGACGAGGCGTTTTTCTGCGGCACCGCCTGGGAGGTTACCCCGATTCTCGGCATTGACCGGGTGGAGATTGGCGGCGGAACTATCGGTCCGATGACCAAGCGTCTCCAGGAAGCCTTCTTCGCCGTGTCCGACGGCACCAGCGGCACCCATCACGAGTGGCGTCTGCCGGTTTACGGCTCGGCGGCGGCCAAGGCGGCGGAATAACGCTCGCGCTCGCGGCGGCTGATGAGATGCGGACGTGGTGGAATAGGTAGACACAGCAGACTTAAAATCTGCTTCGCGTAAGCGAGTGGGGGTTCAAGTCCCCCCGTCCGCACCACCGCGCTTTCGCGAGAAAGCGCGTGTTTACAAGAGATGTAGGTCGGCGACAGTGGATTGCTTGGCAATCCGCGA
>JAYOIK010000134.1:0-6843 GCA_038118725.1 Alphaproteobacteria bacterium
CCGGTAGGGCGCGTTCGGGAAACGGCGACATCTCCAGCGCGTGGATATACATGTGCGGAACACCGGGATGGCGCGCGCCGGTGCCCCGCATTTGCTCCAGCGCTCGGTCCAAAACCACCAGCGCTTCCTCGGTAAGCGCTCCCTTTTTCGGAATGCCTCGCGTCATATCCCATAGTTGGCGCGGCGTGCAGGTGACCGCCGCCTCGGCGAACAGGGCGGCGATGTCGAGGTCTTCGGGAAACGTGCGGTAAACCTCCCGCATGGCATCGGTGAATTCAACATGCCAGCGGTCGAGAACGGCGCGGTCACGCTGATCCGGAGATTGATAACGCGATTGTATTGCGTCGATCAGGCCTTGTTCCGCGGCGCTGCAATGTCTGGCGCGTTCGGCGGCTCGTCTCACGGCCTCATGACAGATCGGCAGAAACGCGTCGATCTCGGAATCCGAGAGCGCCGTCCAGGATCGGTTGTAGAAGGGGCCCGACGCGTAAGCGATGCCCCACCACGCCATGGCGCAGCCGGGATCGTACTCCAGCGCCTTCCTGAAACAAGTGACCGCTTCCTCGTGATTATAGGCGTAGGTCCAGTTCAAACCCCTGTCGAACCAAATTTGCGCGTCGGGGTTTTTCGAGGTGATTTTCCTGGACCAAGGACCGAGGTCGAAGTCGTGGGACATCGAAATCTCCGTCGGGTTCGGCGACGCGGTTTAACTGAGCGTCATCGCTTTCTCGAAGGCTCTGACGGCGGCCGCCTCGCCTTCCGGATGGTTCCATACACCGCCGACCACGGCCAGGAAATCGACGCCGGCCTCGACCAGGGGCCGGCAGTTATCCGCCGTAATGCCGCCGATCGCCACGGAGGGGATCGGCGAGAGCGCGCTCCACCATTCCAGGATCTCCGGAGTGGCGCTGACCGTCGCTTGTTTCGTGCTGGTCTGGAAGAAGGCGCCGAAGGCGACATAGTCGGCGCCGGCCTCGGCGGCCTCGATCGCCAGATGCGGCGAGGCCTTGCAGGTTACCCCGATCATCGCGTCCTTGCCGAGGATTCGCCGGGCTTCCTTGTAGGGGGTGTCGTCCTGACCCACATGCGCGCCGTCGCAGCCGGTCAACAGCGCAAGGTCCGGACGATCATTCATCAGAACCGGCACGCCATATTCGTGACAGATCGGCAGCAGGACTTCCGTCGCTCGCTTGATCGCGTCGTCGTCAATGTCTTTTAGTCGGATTTGCAGACAGGCGACGGGTCCGCCCCCCAGCGCCGCCTTCAGCCGCTCGGCCAGGGCCGAGGGCTCGAAGGCGGGAGGGGTGATCAGATAGAGCTCGCAGCCTTCATCCGGTTCAGACATCGGCGGTGTTCCAACAGGTTTCGTTGCCCGTCGCCCTGAACTTGTTTCAGGGCTCGTGCCGCGTTCGTCGTGGCGGGTTGAGCCTTGTCGAGGGTATCAACAAACGATCGGTCTTGGGCGGGGCAGCCGAAGCCCTGGATCAAGTCCAGGGTGACGATCCGCTTTCCGCCAGGAAAGCCCAACAGCGGATCTTGATTGAGTGTGGACAATTTTGTCCACACGAGATTAAGTGAATCCGCTGTAACTTCAAACAGATCGAGCGGATTCACCGGTTCGTGGCATCATTGCAAATGATTCCACTCAACCCGGATCCGCTCTAGGCCTTGCCCTTGTAAATGTTAATGATGCGGTCGAGCATCGCCATGGCGTCGGCCTTGGGACGCTGGAAGGTGTTGCGACCGATGATCGAGCCCGAGGCGCCGCCGTCGCGAAGCTGGGTGATCTCGGCGAACAGGCCGTCCAGATCCTTGGCTTCGCCACCGGAGAACACCACGATGCGCCGGCCGTTGAAGCAGGAATCGACCACGTGCCGAATGCGATCGGCTAGGGTGTCGATCTTGATGCCGTTTGCCTCGTAGGCCTTCTTGGCGGCGTCGAGTTCCAGATGCGCGGTTGGCGGCTTCACCTTGATGATATGCGCGCCGGCCAGCGCCGCCATATGCGCGGCATAGGCGCAGATGTCGATCGCGGTCTCGCCCTGCTTGGAAAGATCGCCGCCGCGCGGATAGGACCAAAGCACCACCGCCAGGCCATAGGCCTTGGCTTCCTCGGCGAGTTCCTTGAAGTCGCGGATCATGTCATAGGCGGCGTCCGAGCCTGGATAGATCGTATAGCCGATCGCCGAGCAGCCAAGTCGCACCGCTTCCTGAACCGAGCCGGTGATCGCCTGGCTCGGCGCGTCCTTGATCCGCGAGAGCGAATTGGCGCTGTTGACCTTCAGGATCGTCGGGATCTGTCCGGCATAGGTGTCGGCGCCGGCCTCGATCATCCCCAGCGGCGCGGCATAGGCCGACAGGCCCGCGTCCAACGCCAATTGGAAGTGGTAATGCGGGTCATAGGCATCCGGGTTCGGCGCGAAGCTACGTGCCGGGCCGTGCTCGAAGCCCTGATCGACCGGCAGAATAACCAGCTTGCCGGTGCCGCCAAGCTTGCCCTGCATCAAAATCCGCGCCAGGTTCGCCTTGGTCCCCGGCGAGTCGCTCTCATAGTTGTCGAGGATCTTCTTGACGGCTCTGGTGATCTTCATCTCGTTGGTCTCCCTTGGAATCTCTTTGCTTCGCCGCTCAGAGCGTCTTGGCGACGGCGGCGGCGGTGTCGGACATGCGGTTGGAGAAGCCCCACTCGTTGTCGTACCAGGACAGCACGCGCACGAGGTTGCCGTCGATGACCTGGGTCTGCTTAAGGTCGAAGGTCGAGCTGTTGGGGTTGTGATTGAAGTCGATCGAGACCAGCGGCTCGTCATTGGTACCAAGCACGCCCTTCAGCGGGCCATTCGCGGCGGCGACGATGGCGGCGTTGACCTCCTCGACCGTGGTCTTCTTCTTCGGCACGAACTTGAAGTCGATCAGGCTGACATTCGAGGTCGGGACCCGGATCGCGGTGCCGTCGAGCTTGCCGACCAGATCCGGCAGCACGAGGCCGACGGCGCGGGCGGCTCCGGTCGAGGTCGGGATCATCGAGGTGGCCGCCGAGCGGGCGCGATGCAGGTCGCCGTGCAGGGTGTCCAGGGTCGGTTGATCGCTGGTATAGGCGTGGATCGTGGTCATGTAGCCGGACTCGATGCCGAAGGCGTTGTGCAGCACATGGGCGACCGGCGCCAGACAGTTGGTGGTGCAGGACGCGTTCGAAATCACCGTGTGCTCGGCGCTGATCTGGTCATGGTTGACGCCGTAGACGACGGTCAGGTCCGCGCCGATGGCCGGGGCGGAGATGATGACCCGCTTGGCGCCGGCTTCCAGATGCATCGCCGCCTTGTCGCGGGCGGTGAAGATGCCGGTGCACTCCATGACGATGTCGACGCCGAGCTCGCCGTGCGGAAGCTTGGTCGGGTCGCGCTCGGCGGTCACCTTGATCGGGCCGCGTCCGAGATCGATCGTGTCCTCGCCGACCTTGATGTCGCCGGGGAAGCGACCGTGATTGCTGTCCCATTTCAGGAGATGCGCGTTCGAGGCGACGGGGCCCAGATCGTTGATCGCCACCACCTGGAGGTCGTCCCGGCCACTCTCGTGCATGGCCCGCAATACCAACCGTCCAATGCGGCCAAAGCCGTTGATCGCCACTTTAACAGCCATGAATAGTCTCCCGCTTTCCTACGTCTTGCCCGGATGTTCCGGGGCTGGTCCCAGTTATTGGCCGCCGAGGGCCGATTTCGCGGCGCCGACGACGGCTTCCGCGGTAATCCCGAAATGTTTGTAGAGCTCGCCCGCCGGCGCGCTGGCGCCAAAGCCGGACATGCCGACGAATTCTCCGTTCTCTCCCAGCAGCCGGTCCCAGCTCTGGCGGATGCCGGCCTCGACGACGACCCGCGCCGAGCCCGAAGGCAGCACGCTGTCGCGATAGGCCTTGTCCTGGGCGTCGAACAGTTCCGCGCAGGGCATGGAGATCACCGCCGCGCCAATCCCCTCGGCCTCCAGCATCTCTTGCGCCTCGACGGCGATCGAAAGCTCCGAACCGGTCGCGACCAGGGTCACCGCGCGGCTCGACTTTCCGGTATCCTTCAAGACATAGCCGCCCTTGGCGGATCGGTTCTCGGCCACGGCGTCGTCGCGCAGTTGCGGCAGGCCTTGGCGGGTCAGCGCGATCACCGAGGGGGTGTTCGGCGTTTCCAGGGCGGCCTGCCAGCACTCCGCCGTTTCGATCGCGTCGGCGGGGCGATAAACATTGAGATTGGGGATCGCCCGGAGCGCCGCCAGATGCTCCACGGGCTGATGGGTCGGGCCGTCCTCGCCGAGGCCGATGGAATCGTGGGTCATCACGAAGATCGAGCGGATCTCCATCAACGCCGCGAGCCGGATCGAGGGGCGGCAATAGTCGGTGAAGACCAGGAAGGTGGCGCCGTAGGGGATGACGCCGCCATGTAGGGCCATGCCGTTCATCGCGGCGGCCATCGCGTGCTCGCGTACCCCGTAGTGGAGGTAGTTGCCTCCGGCGTTGGCCTGATCGAGCACCGCGTGCGCCTTGGTCTTGGTGTTGTTGGAGCCGGTGAGATCCGCCGAGCCGCCGAGCAATTCCGGCAGGGCCGGGGTGATCGCCTCCAGCGCCATTTGCGAGGCGACGCGGGTCGCGACCTTCGGCGGTTCGGCGACGAGCGCCGCCTTGTGCGCCTGGACCGCCTCCGCGACCGCCGGCGGGAGCACCCCGTCCATGGCGTTCTTGAAGGCGCCGCGCGTGCTCGCGTCGGCGCCCGCTAGACGCCCGCCCCAGGAATTGTGGGCCTCGGCGCCGCGGGACCCGATGGCGCGCCAGCCGGCAAGCACGTCGTCGGGGATGACGAAGGGATCATGTGGCCAATCGAGGGCCGCGCGGGTCAGCGCGATTTCCTCGTCGCCAAGGGGCGCGCCGTGCGAGCCCGCCGTTCCGCCTTTGTTGGGCGAGCCGTATCCGATGGTGGTCTTGGCGGCGATCAGCGACGGCTTGTCCGAGGCCTTGGCCTGGGTGATCGCGGCGGCGATGGCATCGGCGTCGTGGCCGTCGACCGAGAGCGTGTGCCAGCCCAGCGCCTTGAACCGCGCGACCTGATCGTCCGAAACGGTCAGGCTGGTGGGCCCGTCGATCGAGATGCCGTTATCGTCAAAGAACACGATCAGCTTGCCGAGCCCGAGATGCCCGGCGAGCGAGGCCGCCTCGTGACTGATGCCTTCCATCAGGCAACCGTCGCCGGCGATGCAATAAGTGTGGTGGTCCACCAGACCCGCGCCGAACCGCGCCGAAAGCTGACGTTCCGCGAGCGCCATGCCGACGGCGTTCGCCAGGCCTTGGCCGAGAGGCCCGGTGGTCGTCTCGATCCCTCCGGCGGCGCCGTACTCCGGATGACCGGCGGTCTTGGCGCCGAGCTGGCGGAAGTTTCGCAACTCATCGATCGTCATGTCCTGGTATCCGGTGAGATACAGGAGTGAGTAGAGCAGCATCGAGCCGTGGCCCGCCGACAGCACGAAGCGATCACGGTCCGGCCAATTTGGCGCGGCGGGGTCGAACTTCAGAAATTTCGAGAACAGCACCGTAGCCACATCGGCCATGCCCATCGGCATGCCGGGATGGCCGGAATTGGCTTGCTGGACCGCGTCCATCGACAGAACGCGTATCGCGTTCGCGAGCGAGGCATGGTCCGCGGCGCCAGTCGCGCCTTCGCCTGAGGAGGAGGGGGTCGAGGTCATGTGCTGTTCCGCCGTTATGTCCCGGGCGTCCGCTCGAGGGTCGACGGACTAGAACGCGTTTACTCTTGAGGGCGCCGATCCGTGAGCCGTCTACGAGGCGAGCTTTCAGAGCGCGGCTGAAAATGCATCGCCGGGCTTGCTGGCGTCAACCGTGGAATCGGCCCCGCGACGCGCGGGCGGCGGCGATGGCTGCCGGGACTTGATTTTGGACGCGTTGCAAGGTGGAGAAATCACATAAATGGTGACGGCGGATGAGCGATCCTCGACGGACCCGGCCGCCGTGCCTCTCGGCATCACGCGGCGATGCCGAAATGTCGTAGAACCCAAATCGCGGCGATCCCCGCGATCATGGTCAAGGGCAGGCTCCGCGTCGGAATCGCGACACCCAGCGCGATACAGCCGGCGATCCATTCCTGGCTTCCCCCACTGGCGAGGATCACCGATACCAACGAGACGATCAGGCATCCGGGCAGGGCGTTCAACGCCCGGGCCCAGGCCCCCTCGGTCGGCAGTCTCCGACCAATCGCCACGCCGAGCAGGCGCACCGCCAGCGTACCCGCCGCCAAAGCCAGAATGACCAGATTCGTGTCGGTGATACTCTCAGTCATGGGCGCGAATCGAGGCGATGGCGGCGCCGGCAAGCCCGCCGATAATTATTGCCCAGGACGCGGCGAGGGTTTCCGTCATCACCAGAGCCGCGACGCCGCAGGCCGATACGCTCCATGGCAGCAGGTCGGCCCGACCACGCCACAGCGAACGCATGATGGCGATGAAGGCGGCGGCGAAGGCGAAATCCATCCCGAGCGCGCGCGGTTCCGGAATGGCGGCGGCTAAGGCGACGCCGGCCACGCTGGCCGAGATCCAGGTTACCATGAGGCCCGCGCCCGCGCCGACCAGGTACCAGTATCCCGCTTCCCGCCCCTCGGCCCGGCGCGCGAGCAAGAGCGCCCAGTTCTCGTCACTGGCGAAATGCGCGCCGAGGGCGACCCGCCACCAGGGCAGACCGCGATAGAGGTCGCGGATCGACGCCGTGATCAGGATCAGCCGCAGATTGAGAGCAAGCCCGGCGGCAATTGCCGCCGTCGCGCCCGCGCCCGCGGTCAAGCGCTCGACCGCGATGATCTG
>JAYOIK010000135.1:0-6682 GCA_038118725.1 Alphaproteobacteria bacterium
TCGCCCGGTCATCGCCCGCGACATGCCGACGGCCCACGCGCTTGATATCAACACGGCCTTTGCCTGTCTCAAGGCCTGTCCGAAACCCATCGGGGTCAGCTTCGATCATCCCGATCATGTGGGTGAGATCATTCGCCTTTTTGAACTAGCGCTCGGAGGCGGGCGAAAGTTTTCGGCATGGCCCTTTTGTTTCGCGGTCATCGTTCACGCGGTGTCGCCGCTGCGGTTCTCGCCCGAGGGAATGCGCTGTCTGGCCAATGCCATTCAAGGCGGCATGCCGCTTCAGATCTGCACGGCGGGCCAAGCGGGCGCCACTAGTCCGGTGACCTTGTCCGGCGCGCTCGCGCAGGGCCTCGCGGAAGCCTTGGCCGGCCTCGTGATGGTCGATGTCATAAAGCCTGGCTTCCCCTGCATTTTCGCCTTGATGCCGTTCATCAGTGATTTGCGAACCGGCGCGATGTCTGGTGGGGAAGGGGAGGCGGCAATCGCAGTGCCGCCGCGGCCCAACTCTTGTTGGGGTTGGGCCTGCCCTCGACCGTCTCGGCCGGAATGACCGATGCCAAGATCGCCGACGCCCAGGCTGGATACGAGAAAGCCTATACCGTTGCGCTCGCCGCACAGGCCGGAGCGGACATGATCAATCTTAGTGTCGGCATGCTCGGTTCCATCATGGTGGCTTCGCCGGAGGCGTTACTGATCGATGACGATATGTGTGGCGCGATATTGCGGTCCGTGCGGGGTGTCGAGATCATGGAGGGCGGCATTGACCTCGAGCGAATGGAGGCCGTGGTAACGGGCGATGGTCATTACCTGGGTGAGGCGCAAACATCGGCGATGATGAAGACCGAATATGTTTACCCGCGCCTCGGTGACCGGCAAGGCTTATCGGATTGGCGGGACGCCGGGGCCAAGACCATTTGGGATCGCGCCTGTGACAAGGTGCGTGCTCTTTACGAGGAAAAGCCCGGCCACCTGCCGCTGGAACGTGAGAACGCGATCCGATCGGCCTTCGAAATCCATCTTCCCGAGGGAGTTTAGATCGTGGAACAGCATGCGCGTGTCGTTGTGATTGGCGGCGGCGCCGTCGGCGCGTCGATCCTCTACCATCTCGCGCTGGCGGGGGTGACCGATAGCATTCTGCTGGAGCGAAACGAGGTGACGTCCGGTAGCACGTGGCACGCCGCGGGCAATATTCCGACTTATGCGACATCCTGGCTCGGCATGCGCGCGAGGAACCATGCCTGGTCGATTTACAAGGACCTGGCGGAGCAGGTCGGCGCGGCCATAACTTACCGACATACCGGCGCGTTTTGGCCGGCTCACACGCCGGCCCGGATGGAGTTCTTCGAGCACATTCGCGGAACCGCGCGCAGCGCCGGCTTCGACCTTCGAATGCTCAGCCCTTCCGAGATGGATGAGATGCATCCATTTTGGCATCTGGATGACACCGTCCTTGGAGGAATTTTTGATCCTTATGAAGGCGATATCGACCCAAGCCAGCTGACCCAGGCGCTTTTGAAGGGAGCCCGTGACAAAGGCGCGCGGGTGGAGCGTTTCTCGCCGGTCGCGAATATCGAGCGACTTGCCACCGGTGAATGGCGGATCACCAGCGCCAAACGGGTTGTCGTGGCCGAGACGGTTATCAACGCCGCCGGGTTCCATGGACGCCAGGTCGCCTGGCTCGCCGGCCTTGATGTTCCCGTGGTTACCCTTGAGCATCAGTATCTGGTGACCGATCCGATCGCCGAGCTACAGGCGCACCAGGAACTGTTTCCCTTGGTTCGCGATCCCGATATCAGATTTTACCTACGACGCGAGCGGGATGGGTTTCTCCTGGGCTCCTATGCTCATGAAGGGCGCCCGGCATGGCGTGAAACCGGACCTCCCGAGGACTTTGCCCATCAACTTTTTCCAGACAGCCCCGATGACATTCTTGATGTCCTGGAGGCGACGATGGCCCATGTCCCAATATTGGAGAATGTCGGCGCGCGTCGCTTCGTGAATGGGCCGATCGCCTATGCGCCGGATGCCCTACCGTTGGTCGGGCCGGCGGAAGGAGCGCCTAACTTTTATCACGCGACAGGCGTCCAGATTGGGATCACACATTCCGCCGCCATCGGAAAAGCGATGGCCGAGTGGATCACCGAGGGTGAGACCGAGTGGGATCTCTCCGCGTGGGACCCCCGCCGCTTCGGTGACTGGGCAACCCCGGATTACGCGCATGCGCGAGCCTCTCACCACTATGATCTGCAATACGCCATCTCTTACCCGCATCGCATCATGCAAAGCGGGAGGCCAGTGAACCGAACCCCGCTTTACGCCCGGCTCAAGGCCAAGGGAGCGGTGATGGGCCAGATTGGCGGTTGGGAGCGCGCGTTCTGGTTTGAAACCGACCTCGCGCGATACCAAGGCGAGGCGGACCTTTCCTTTCACGAGGAACCGCTGCATATCGCCGCCGCCGCCGAGTGCCGGATGGTCGCCGACGCGCTCGGCGTGATGGATCATGGAGGCTTCGCGAAGTTCGAGGTCGCGGGGCCTGGCGCCGAAGCTTATCTGGCGTCCGTGTTCGTGGGGCGCGTGCCGGCGGTGGGACGCGTTCGTCTTTCCTATCTCCTGACGCCGAAGGGCCGGATCTGGTCGGAGGCGACGATCGCTCGGCTCGCCGACGATCGGTTTCTTCTGTGTGGGCCCACCCTGGCCGTGGCGCGAGATCATGATTGGCTCAACGACCGGCTTCCAAGCCATGGCGTCTCCCTGAGCCGGGGGAGCGAGCGTGACGGCGCGCTGATGGTCATGGGGCCGAAATCCCGCGAGGTTCTACAGGCGCTGACGGACGCGGATCTATCACCTCATGCGTCTCCTTGGATGTCCGTCGCGGAAATCACCTTGGCCGGCACTCCCATGACCGCGATGCGGGTTTCCTATGTCGGGGAACTCGGTTGGGAGTTGCATCTGGCGAGCGCGGATCTCGTCCATGTGTACGACGCCATCATGGACTTGGCGCGCGAGGTCGGGGGCGGCGACTTCGGCTCGCATGCGTTGAACGCGATGCGGATCGAGAAGGGGTATCATGGCTGGGGGGCGGATATCGGAACGGATTACACGCTGTTTGATGCCGGGCTTGAGCGTTTCGCCGACCTCGCCAAGCTCGATTTCGTGGGCCGTGACGCGGTTCTGGCGCATGGCTCGGCGGCGCGGGAATGGGAATGGATCGGCCTTGAGGTGACGGAGCCCTCGCCATATCCACTGCCTTCCGATCCAATCACCGTGGATGGAGAATGGATCGGTTATGTCACGTCGGCCAGTCAGGGCTTCCGAATGGGCAAGCTATTGGCGCTGGGCTATGTGAAACACGGGAGCCTGGGGATGGGAGGGCGTTGCGCGATCAGCGTGCTCGGTCGCGAGCGTGCCGCGATCAGACACGATCCCGCGCAATATGATCCGGAAAATCGCCGTCTCAAGGCCTAAACGCAGCGCCGAATTCGGTAGTGGCGTTTTGGTGTTCGCTGAAGCGCGTTAGTCCTGGCCGGACTTAACGATGAGCTTTTCAAGGTCGCGTAGTCGACCCTTGCGTGCGCTCTCGCTGTCGCAATCAGCCAGATAGCTTGTCATGAAACTCGGTTGTTTCATGAGGGCGTGGGCATAGGCGCGGGCGGCCTTGGTCATGGTCCCCCGGGCGAAAGCGTGATCCGCGAGCATCTCCAGCAAGGTGACCGCGGTCGCGCCCACATTCCCTTTGGCGCGGGCCAATGCATCGAAGAAGTTTGAACTCTTCACCAGTGCCGCTTGCAGTCTTTCGAATTGCTGAACAAACCGGTCGGCCGTGCGTTCGGCCATGGTCGAGTTTGCCGCCGCGCGGTTCAAACGACCGAGAGCTTGGACATGAGCTTCCAAATCTCCGGCGGTTTCGGCGATCTTTTCGCCGACCTGTTCCTCGCGCATCAATGACGCGACATACTCTTCCAGATAGCGTCGGGTTTTCTCGCCGCTGACTTGCTCGTGAAGCTCGAAGGCGCGCAACAGTTTTCCGGCATGCGAGCCGGCATCCGCCATCAGAAGGTCAATGGTCTGATCGCTGATAAGCTGCAATTCCCGGCGCTCGATCATCTTGCCGGTGGCGCCTCCGCCGAGAAAGTCGTTTCCGTCGCGCAGCTCCCCGGTGAGTTCGATCAGGAATTCGAGTTCACCGGACGTGGGTTGGCGGGTCAACGGCGCGTTGGCGCGAAGCGTGTGCAGGGCGTGATCGAGAAACGCGTGCCGGGTTTCCGGCATCGGGTCGCGATTAGCGAGTTCGTATAAGATTCGCGCTCGCTCCGGGCTGCTCGGCGCCTGGTCGACGCCGGCGGTTCCCTTGTATAGCGCGAGAAGAGCGGTGATCTTCTCGCCGGCCAGGTCTTGCTCGCCCAGCATCTCGGTGAACCCTTCCGGCGCGCGGAGCATTTCGCCGATCAGGGCGTCGAAATATTGAAAGGTTTCGAGCCCCGCGATGCCGTCGCAAAGATCCAGAAGAACGTCGAATTTCTCGCTCCAGCTGGATTTGCCGTCGAGGGCGAGGGCAATGCCGGTGAGGATGCGGAATGATCGGGCCGCCGGGCGTTCGCCCTCGACATGGCCTAGAAGTTCGGTGATGGTTTCCCTGGTGACGGCGACGGGCTTGTGCTCGTCATGGTAAATGCGGGTTTTCTCGCGCACTTCGTCGGCGAGCGCGTAGAGAACGCGCATTCTCTCATTGACGCTGATGCCGGTGCCTCGAACCTGCGCGCCCGCGGCTTTCTGCGCGGCCTGAGCCAGCATCGTCCCCGCGTCGTTATACGCCAATTGTTGTCGTGGCAGATGCAACAGCTCGATTGGCGTCAGGCGCAACTGGCGTAGATAGACGCCCGCCGCGACACCGATCGCCTTGCGCCCGCTCGCCCGATAGAGATCGTCTATCGCTTCACAGACGGCGGCCTTGAATATGGGAATTTCAGGATTTTCCTGGTCCGCCATTGGGCGCTCCCGCGAGACTCCCCCTTTTCGCGAGGGTTGCCGAGGCAACATAACACGTCGATAACGCTCGACAGAAGGGGGCTAGCACGTCGAGGAAGCATTCGCGTGCGATCCGTCACATCCGGGCCGGGCCGGGTCGAGACGGTTGCCGCTATTTTCCCCCGATGGAGCGGCGCGCCTCGTAGAGGGCGATCGCGGCGGCGTTGGATATGTTGAGGGTGCCGAAAGCCGGATCGGTGGGTAGGCGGGCGATCAGGTCACAGCGTTCGCGCGGAAGCCGTCGCAGTCCAGGCCCCTCGGCCCCGAGTATCAGCGCGGTCTTTCCGTCCATGCGCGCCTCGTCGATGCGGGTCTCGCCGTCTCCGCTCAGGCCGACGCACCAAAAGCCGCCTGCCTTCAAGCTGTCGATCGCCCGCGCCACGTTGGTGACCTCGATCATGGGAACATACTCCAGGGCCCCCGACGCCGCCTTGGCCAGGACGCCGTCGGCGGGTGGGGCATGACGCGATTGCACAATTAGGCCACCCGCGCCGAAAGCCGCGGCGGATCGCAAAACCGCGCCGACATTGTGAGGGTCGGTCACCTGATCCAAGACCAACACCAAGGCCGCGGGCGTGGCGTGGAGGTCTTCGAGCAAGGATTCGATCGCCATTCCCGCCAAGGGGCGGGCGATGATTACGAGACCTTGGTGCACCGCGTCGGGAGGAACCATTTCGGTTAGGTCCCGTCCGTCCAGCACCTTGGGCATGGGTAGTTTTTCTCGGCGAACGGGTGGGATATCGGCAAGAATCTCCGAAAGCGCCGTCTCGGCTCGCTCGGACAGGTGGAGCGCGAGAATTTCTCGTCGTGGATTCGCCAATGCCGCGGCGACCGGATGGCGTCCCCATAGGGTGACGGTACCCGGTCGACCGGGGGCATGAGATCGGGGGCCGGCCTCGGTAGGTTCCGTGCGCGTGGAAGGCGCGGTCGCGCGCCCGCGATCCTTGCTTCTGCTCTTCTCGACGGGATGGGGGCGGCGACCGCGACGCATGGCTCGATCCTTGGGATTTCACGTGGGATTTTTTACATCATGCACGTTCGGTAATGAATTGAGCAGCTTGATTTTTGCCAGGGTGGAACGGGCCGGTTCCGACACGGACTCCCGTCTCGCGCCAAGGGGCTGATTTTGACATTGACAAACGGTTTGGTTTCTCCATATTGCGCTCTCCTTCGAAAGCCTCCGAGCGTTGTGCCGCCCTTAGCGCGGCGCCGGATGTTGCGAGGGTGAATGGTGGGGTGCCCGAGTGGCTAAAGGGGACGGGCTGTAAACCCGTTGGCATTGCCTACGTTGGTTCGAATCCAACCCCCACCACCACTTCTCTCGCGACGTGGGCGTCATGTCCACGGCGCGAATGATGAAGGTTTGGCCATGATCGCGCGTTTCGGCGGGCGGTCAACAAGGCGCGGCGCGAAGTGGCTGGGCGGGTGTAGCTCAATGGTAGAGCAGCAGCCTTCCAAGCTGAATACGAGGGTTCGATTCCCTTCACCCGCTCCACCGCGCTCGTCCGCCGGTACGGCCATGGCGGGATGCGCCGCGAGGACGACCCTGGTCACGGGACCCGGGGTCGTTTGCGATGTTTTGATTTGGCCCGGATGGGAATGACGATGGCGAAGGCGAAGTTTGAGCGAACGAAGCCGCATTGCAACATAGGCA
>JAYOIK010000136.1:0-6647 GCA_038118725.1 Alphaproteobacteria bacterium
CTTTATCGAAGCTTCGCAGCGCGTAAACCAGATGGTCATCGGGGAAATCCGGGTTTAGAGCAAGAGTTGAAACTCAATGATCTGGTGTTACGACGCCGTCAGATCGTGGATATCGGCCAAATGGAAAAAGCTCGCCTCACTCAGGACACCAATGAAGATGCAATTGACAGCATCAATCAACACCTCGTCTGGCTGAAGGCCGAAGAAAGACGCTTGGGTAAACTAATTTTGGATATGATCCAGTCCAGATCCGATTGGAGGCGACGCTACGAGATTATCAAATCATACCCTGGGGCTGGGCCAGTCCTAGCCAGCACCTTAACAGCGGAACTACCCGAGCTAGGTCGGATTGGCAGGTCCAAAATCTCCGCGTTGGTTGGTGTCGCTCCTATACCCAGGGAAAGTGGCCAGATAACGGACAGGCGTCGGATCATCGGCGGACGACAATCTGTCCGCAATGCGCTCTACATGGCTTCCATATCGGCGCAACGCTTAAATCCGGTTATTGTTCAAGTCATCGAAAAACTGGTGTCGGCAGGTAAACCGAGGAAAGTCGCTCGGGTAGCGGCGATGCGAAAGATGTTGATTACCATTGATGCCATGGTCCGAGATGATCGGCCATGGAATCCAGACATTGGAAGATAACTGACGCTGCGCGCCGACGCTAATGTCCGTGCGCTAACTCCGGGATGGTGATGTATTACCCTCCCGATCGCGATAGACTCCCCGAATGATTGGTTGGCTGAAAACTCCCAAAAGGCCTCGACAGCTTGCGAGACTTGCCAAGGTGGCTATAGGGCCAGCGTTTCTAGTGTTGGTCCTCGGTTGCGCCGTGCCGGGGAAAATGGCGGGCAAGGAGCCGTTCCGGGTCGATCGGGTGACGGTGAGCATGACGCCGCTCCTCGGCGCGAGCCCGGCTTTCGCCGAGCGGCTGGAAAACGCGGTTCTGGAAGCGTCGGCGCTGTGGAACACCACGGGCGCGGCCAAGCGCGTGTCCTTGACCGTGCGGCGCTATCACATTCAGCGACCCGGTCGGGTCCTAGTGCATGGCGACGGCTCGCTTGCCGAGGCGAGCGCGGTGGTGATCGACATGGCGACCGGCCGGTTGGACGCGACGGTGTTGGTGCGCGGTGTGGTGCCGCGCGCGGTCGGGGTCAAGGGCGGTGGCTGGTCGGTCAATCGGGATGTCGAGGAGAGCGGTATCGCGGCGTCGCTCGCCATGGATCTGATGGTGAAGCTACGCGGGTCGGCGGCGCTTGAAGTGCTGCAACGCCGCCAAGCGACCGCGGGCACGCCGACACCGGCGCCGGACGCGGTGGACGGGCCGTCATCCTGGAGAAGCCCGGCGAAGACCACCGCGGCACGTGGTGGAAAAGGAGCGCGCGCCGCCGTCTGGGACCGAGGCGGGGAGATGCGCTGCCTCGAGGCGCTGGATCGCGCGCTATCGGGTGATGCATCGGTGACGGCGCTGCCGCCGCATTGCCGGTTGCTCGGCTATCGTCTTCCCGGGGGCTGATCCGCGTCGTTGTGGGGGATGACTATTGCGTCAGGTGCTCCCCACCCGCCTCGCGGGCGCGAAGGCGGGAGACATACTTGTCCGCCACCCGAGCGATCCGATCGGCGGGGAAGTTGGTCTGGCGCAGCGCGATGGCGGTGTCGAACATCTCCTTGTAGTGGACGATCAGGCCGCCCTGAAGCTGGAACCGGCTCATCCCGTCCCAGACGACCCGTTCACCCGCCGCTTCCGGGAGCTTGGAGGTGAAGCTGAAGGTCCAGTGGGCATAGCCGATATCGCCCGAGACCACGGGCTCGTGCATCACCCAGCGATAGGCCTCGCCATGCGCCCAGAAGTGATCCTCGAGCATCTCGGCGATCTTCTCGCGTCCCTCGAAGGCACCGTAGAAGACATCGTGATAGATGCCGTCCTCGGTGAACAGCGCCGCCAGGGCCGCGCCGCCGCCGCCCTCGACCGCGGCGGTGAACCGGGCGAGCAAATCCTCGAACTCTGATTGTCGCATCGGCTTTATACCCAGGGGCTGTTGGAGTTGCGGTCGCCGAAGGTCGCGCCATCGGCATAGCGGCCCATTGAGAACGGCGCCAGGGTTTCCGGCATGGTTCCGGTAATCAGGGTCTGGGCCGCGAGATTGCCCGCCCCGATCATCTTAAAGCCGTGGTTTGAATCCGCCATCATGAAGACATTGTCCCTGACGAAATCGAAGATCGGCACGTTATCCGGCGTAAACGCGCCGATACCGCCGTTGCGCCGCTCCTTGAACTGGCCGCGCACGCCCTTGAAGCGGCCGAACAGATAGGACAGCGTCGCGCAGTAGTAATCCGCGAACCAGTCATCGGCCTGATAGAGATCGTTCAGATGGCCATAGGGCTCCACCTCGGCCTTGGGACCCATCTTGATCGGAACCGTGCCGCCCTGGAGGCCCGGCGCGCCCACCCGCTCGGCGGCATAGCGGGTATACATGTAGAACTGGTCGGAGATATGCCGCCCGTCCTCGGCCACCACGGGCGTGTCCATCAACTCGACATGCAGAACCGGTGAATCCTTGCCGTCGGCGGTGCGAAAGTCGCTCGCCTTGTCCAGTTAAACCTCGCCTTCCAGCAACCGCCAATAAGTCCACATATCGGCGCCGGCCTCGACCCCGCCGTCGGGATAGCGCATGTCGATGCTCGCGGGCAGGCCGAGCCAGTCCCAATGCATCGGCAACCAGGCGCCCGGCGCGATCACCACCACCTCGGCCCGGATATCGCCGCGCGAGGTATGCACGGCGCGAACGCGTCCACCCTGCATGTCATAGCCCGTGACCTCGCAACCGAAGACCCGCTGGACCCCCCATTGCCGGCATTTCTGATCCAGCCCCCAGACCGCCATATGAGTGCCGGCATATCCCGATGGCCGCTCGTGCAGCACGCAATGGGTTTTCTCGGTATTGAAATCCGGCCATATCGACTTCAGATGCGCCCGCGCCTCGGCCCCGAGATAGAGATCCGAGGGATAACCCTGATCATTCTGTGATTTGTGAATGCGGATATAGTCCGCCTCCTGGTTCACCTCGCCGACCGAGACATAACCGACCTGCTGAAACCCGAAATTCACCGGGTCGCTCTCCCAGACCGCGACGCTCTCGCGCAGGAGGCCATGCAGAGGGCCGGTCATATACATGTTCCGCACGCAGCCACAGGCGAGGCCGGTCGCTCCAGCGCCCGGACCCTGCTTGTCGAGCAGAACCACCTCCGAGCCCTTGCCCCGACCGGACCGCTCCAGCCGCATTGCCAGATGCCAGGCCGTCGACATGCCGTGCATGCCCGCGCCCACGACGACATAGCGCGCGGCCTCGGGCAGCGGCGCCACGTCGAACAGCGGGACCACCGCCGGATTGACCGGTCCCTGGCCGGTCGGGCGGTTCTGGAACGGGTACCACTGATTATGGTTGGTCGGATTGGGGGCGTTCATCGCGGCTCTCCGGGCTAAGGAAACTCGTCGGAATGTGCGCGAACCAGTCCTGGCTTGCAAAGGGGCGAATGATCACCATCGCGTGGTGCCAATACACCGAACGCCCTGCTCAATCATCAATGGTTGTGGTAATAGGGACTATAGTCACTACACCTTGAAAATCTGCGGCTCCACTGCCGGGAAGAAGGCCAGCATGGAGGTCGCAGTATCGCCGATATTTCGGATCTCGTGATGCAGGCGCGTGGGGACCAGGACCGAGCTTGTGCCATCGCGATCGGCATCGATTTCATAATCCACACCGTCCAGGGTCACCTTGATCCGGCCCGAGGCAAAGGTGATGGTCTCCTCGACCAAGTGCCAATGCATGGGGATCACGTCGTTGGGTTTTAACGGTTGCTCCCATAATTCACAGGCTCCGGCTCCATTGCCTTGCTTGATGACGCGAGCAATCGGAAGTCCCGAGTTCTTGGAGATGAAAACCTCGGCTTGGCTGTGCACTAGGACGGTCATAGTGGGCTCCGAAAGTTTGTGGTTGTCCAAGCGTATCAACCAAGAGCCACGGCGCAAAGATGGGATCCAAGTCGCTCTGAAATGATACACTGTTGCTCATCCCTAGCGATGCCGCGCGAAAATGAGAACGCAAAATCGTGGCGATCGAAATTCGAGGCCACAACTCCAATAAACCCGCCCTGGCAGTCCTGGCATTCGTCAGTTAAAGTCCTGTGCGATCATCAGGGGGAATGCATGACTCGTATATACAATGTTGTGATCGCTGGCATTTTGGCGGCGACGTTGTCACTCATCGCGCCTGTTACCATGGCGGAGCCCGCGCCGGTGGCGATGCCGGTGATATCCATGTCGATCGACGACGGCGCCGGGGGGCGGGACAAGCTGACTTTGTACGGCATGCTACAACCCAAACGCGATCGCCACGTGGATCGGGTCAAGGCCCGAGCGAGCGCCATCGCGGCAGCCTTCAAGTCGCGTATCCGCTTCATTGACTCGACCCAACTGATCCCGCCCAAGGGCAACACGGACTGGCTGGAAAAGGAGCTCTGGGCTTTGGCCGAGCATATGCTGAAGCCGCTTCAGCTTAACGGCGCGTTCTTCACGGAGGTATCGATCGAATAGCGTTTAGCGGGGGTATCCGGCCAAAATTTGTATCGGTTGATGTTTCTAAGTTTGCAGGTGTAGCGTCGAACGCTCTTCTAAATGAGCTGTTTGCCTGCTGGGTACGATATCGAAACTTTCGCGCGCCAATCGAGAAAACACCCCATTTGCTTAGTAAACGTCTGCTACCAAAATCGCATGCAGCAACCGTGCGACACGGTTTGACGCTGCATTGACATCGCTCTCACGAGAATCCGGAAACAACAGCTGTAGGTCCCCCATCCGCGCTCCAGTCGCCAATTGATCGAGGACCTTCATCTCCAGGTCGTTCAATCGGACCCCCATTTTGCGGGCGCGGGTGTCATGGGAAAAAGACAAGGCCGCGTCGCCGCCATGCGCCTTTAGAGTCCTGGTTAACTCTACGAGATCCGTGCCACGCGAATAGAGGCGGCTATCTGGATTGTCAAACACCGCCTCGGGCTCGACGGGGGATGTGGAGGGGACGGCGATGAACACATGTTTAAATATCGTGCCGACCAGCATTTCGGCGAGGTGCCATCGCTCCTCGCGGTGGAGCGTTTCCACATGCTCGCGCAGATCCGGATTGCGCACCAAGGATCGGGGATCATATAGGATCGGTGGCATGAAGCCTTGAATTCTCAATCCCGCCGCACCGCAGATCTCGACTAGGTCGCGCACGGAAAACGCGCGGTCCCGGGGATTGAGATAGCGGTCCGCGAACTCGGTGTCGCTGATGGTGGAGATGTCCTGGTTGATGGGGTTGGTCTTGAGCGGGTGATCGCTCGGCACGCGCGCCAGCAGGGCACGAGCTTGGGCCACGCCCCCGCCGTCTCGCTCAATTCCGAGAATCGAGAGCGCGCTTTGAATCTGGTAGATGCCCGAGCGGCCCGAGGCGCCATAGGCCATGATCCCGACCCCTCCGGTCGGCGCGAGGGCGTGCCTTATGGCCCGCAAGACCTCGACCTGATCGGCCACGTGGTTGATGACCCCATAGAGATCCACATAGTCGTAACGATCCGCGCTCCCCTCCAGCAGGGTTTCAATCGGCGCGTTTACAAACCTCGCCGTATCCAGACCCAGCGCGTCGGCCCGCCCCTTGGCGATGGCGAGAGACGCCCCGGATAGATCCATGTAGTCGATCGTGATGTCGATCGCCCGGGCGCGTGCCTGATGCACGAGAGAGACGACCGCGTCTCCGGTTCCACCGCCCGCCACGAGCACGCGGAACGGGCGGTCCGCCGGGACCGGGCCAGCGTAAACATACTGCTGGATCACCCCGAAATCGGATGGCGGCGACACTCCAAAGGGCCTGACGTCCTCACGAGGCGGTGGGTAGGGAAACCGTTGGTAGAATTCGCCAATAGCTTGGTTTCTATCGTTGCTCATTTCTAGAGACCGATGGTTTTTCGTGAGGTTGTCTAAGGCTGAGCAACTTTTTGCCAACTCAGTGGCCCGATCAACCAAGCGAATGTGACAGATATAAGTTTCGTGTCCCCATGTCCATTCGTCGGTGGCTCAAGTGCCCGTGTTATGAGGGGGCGGCGGAATGGTTTTTTATTGTAATGACCGAGGCTTAGTGTTCGTAGCGGGGGCATCACCTACCACTGGCTGACCCCAAACGGTCTGATCTACTCTCGTGATTGACCCCCGCGTTAAACTGCGGCGGCCCAGGCTAGACCGATTAGCGGATTCTTTTTCCTCCAATGTGACCAGCCTTTAGCGTCCGCAGTTTGACTATGGCATGTCCGTCTGTTGCTCGGCTACATATCCCGTCAGAAGTGACGACATCCGAATTTGTAGGTTCCTATTCACACCGCATCGTCATGGCGCCGAGTTCCGACCAGTCCGCGCATCTCGCTTGCGCAATGGCGCTGGCGATATCGGGAAGCGCGGCGTTGGTCTCGAAGCCTTTCCGGGCCGCGAGCGCGGCCTTTTAGTAGCGCCCATGACGACTGCAGCGCCGGCAACGGATCTCGATGGGACCTCTCGTGAGGTCTAAGAGGGTGAGGGAGGTCGGTTTACAGTAAGCGCCGTGTCCCGACTTAGAGAT
>JAYOIK010000137.1:0-6441 GCA_038118725.1 Alphaproteobacteria bacterium
CGGCGGCGAGAATGCTGTCCGAGCCCTGGTTGCCGTAAACCAGATCAGCACCGCCGAGCGCGCTGATCGTATCCGCGCCGGTCAGGCCGGTGATTTCCTCGGCGTTACCCGTGCCGGTAAGATTGTCGGAAGAAGTCGTTCCGGTGATTGATGCCATTGAAAGTCCCCATTAGCGCATCGAAGCCGATTCTCTTGGCGCGACTTTTATCAGTCATTTAGCCACCGCGACGTCCTTAGCGTCATGGTAACCGCTGACATGACTTAGGTCGGTTAGCCAAAAACCTGAAGCCGGCCCGAGACCAGTCCAGTTCGGGATCTAATTACACCGAAACCCGGTGGCTTGCAAGCGCCTAATGGCCGATAAATCCGGGATTTTCCGGGGGTGTGGGGATGGTTTCCATCCGCACTGTTGCAAAAATAACACGCCTTCTGACTCGCCGGGCGATCATGATATCGACTATCCCTCGATAGAGCGTTGGAGGAGGGGGCGCGGTCGTTTGTGTCGCCTTCACACCCGAAAACCCTCGTTGACCTCGAACTCGACCGTTTACGAAACCAATTGTATGACGCCGTGAAACGGGCTTTTATTTAGAGCGTGGTGGGAAGGCTATCGCGTCAAAACCCCCGTGCTCGAAATCTGGCGAGGCGGGAGCCCCGGGTTCCAATGTGCCCGGGTTCCAATGTGCCGGGGTTCCAATGTGATTGACCTGGCACCGTACTCACGCTTTGGCCGCCGCTCGTCATTTTCTATAATCAGGGTGTCGGTGTTTTTGCTTAATTCGAATGTGTCATGGAATGAGAAACCGAGCATCATGTGATGGCTTTCGAACGTAACTCCCAAACGATCCGTTTCGACGGTCGGCGCTTGATCCACGGGATCGGATGGTTTGATGGGCCGTACGGATACAATGTACACGCTCGCGGTTTCTTCAGCGCCTTGGCGCGTCGAAACCCCACGATCATTTCTCCACTGGTCCACGCCGATGGACCCTATGCGCGAGATCGAGAGGTCGCTCGCCGGATAAGGGACGACAAGGACATCGTTACGATCGCGCTTCTATACGGCAATATGGCGGGGACCATCACGCGCGACGCGCCGGGGCCGCGAGTGATTTACACGGTATGGGAGTCCACGCGCCTCCCCGACGATTGGGTTGCCGCGCTTCGTGGCGCCGACCAGGTTTGGACGGCCTCCAGGTGGGGCGCCGCCGTCATGGCCCGCAATGGTGTCGATCCCGCCCATCTTCACGTGGTACCCGAGGGTGTCGATCCGGTTCTATTCAATCCGAACATTCCGCCGACCGAGGTCATAGCGGGTCGGCCCGGGTTTAAATTCCTGAATATTGGGCGTTTCGAGGAACGGAAGGGCACCGCCTGTCTCGTTCGGGCGTTTGACCAGGAGTTCGGGCCTCGGGACGACGCCCTACTCGTTCTGGCGTGCCATAATCCGCACGAACGGAACTTCGACATGGCGGAGGTCCTGCGGTCCCTGGAGCTTCGTCATCCAGAAAAATTGCTGTTCATTCCGCCCGTGGCGCGCCAGGACGTTTTGGCCTCGCTTTACACCGCGAGTGACGTATTCGTGGCGCCATCGAGGGCGGAGGGCTGGGGGTTGCCCATCACGGAAGCCATGGCTTGTGGCTTGCCGGTAATCACCACCGATCACAGCGCCCCCCGCGACTATCTCGGGCCGGAGTCTTTCAGGGTTTCCAAGATCATGACTCCAATAGGCACGCCTTATTTCGACGTCTCGGATGGGGATCTGGGTATGTGGGCCGATCCCGACTTGGCGGATCTCCGGCGTCAGATGCGGAACGTCTATGAGAACCGGGATGCCGCTAGAATAGCGGGTATCACGGCGAGTCGGCGCATTCGATCAAACTTTACCTGGGATAGAGCCGCCGATCGGGCGATGCAAGCTCTCGACGGGATTGCTTGGACAAGGAAGGAAAAACCGGTCGCGCGCCCGTGAAGCCTCGGCGTATGAATCGGTCGTTTCACGAGGTCCGTGGCACGGACAGCCGATAGTCGTCGTTGATGGAACGGGTCATCATGCCCTGGTCCCGCAACAGGCTGGTTATCGTAGAGGCGTCGGGGTTCGGGATGCCGCCAACACGCGCCTCCCACAACACGCCCCCGATCCGACCGTTACCGAGGGAGCGCGTGGCGCCTCGGAGGGCGGCCAGTTCGCGGCCCTCGATATCCAGTTTGATCCAAACATCCCGTCGACAATCCGGGTCAAATCTTTCGACCAGTGAATCGATGGTTGTGGTCGGGACCTCTCGAGCGGCGCCGTCGCCAGGAGTCGCCGACAAGTGGTGACCCATGGATGTGTTGCGACGGAGCCAACCATGTCCGTCGGTCTCGGCGATCGCCGCGTCAACTATTTCGGCACGACCACCGTGGTCATTTTCAAACAAGTTGTGCTGGAGATGGCGTAGATTCTCCGCGTCCGGCTCTACCGCGACGACACGCGCATTCGGAAGTGATGAAAGGACATGGAGGGTATAGATGCCCCAATGCGCGCCGATATCCAGGAACAGGCATTCGGGCGGCAATAGCGTGTCCAAGAGGCGGCGCTCCTCGGTTTCGTAGCCCGGGCCATCATACTCGGCTCGCAACAGGAACTGGGTCGATGGATCCTCGAGCATGTCGAGGGGGATACACAGCACATAGTCCCTCGAGATGGAGCCCGGCCGACCGGTCGTTTCATCCAGGCGAATGTATCCGTCGCGAATCAGCCGTTTGGGAATGTCGAGATACATACCGCCGCCTATATCCGAAATGCCGTCGCTTCCCTTCGAATCGCGGTTCGCGAATCCTCGGATTTCCGAGGTTTTGGGATGCTCAACGTAGTACGCGTGATCCACCTTGCGAGCGAACCCCTTTGGTCTTATTACATGCGCGATGATCAAGCTTCCAAGCAATAACCGACGCCCTCGACGCGATCCTGCCCTCGGCCATCGTGATTCGGTGCTTCCGAACCGCGTGTTGTCGCCGGTTTGCTGATCCCGTCGGCTTCGCCTCGTGGCTAAAATTTAAGGGACGCCAAATGAGCAAAGTACTGATCACCGGTGGCGCCGGCTATGTCGGCAGTCGACTCATTCCACAGCTCCTTGAGCTGGGCCACGATGTTACGGTTTACGACATCCTGTATTACGGCAGCGATTTTCTGCCGATGGAAAACCCACGCTTGAAGGTCATCGGTGGGGATCTTAGGGATATCGAGAAGCTGAGCGCCGCCCTCGATGGGATCGAGATGGTCATTCATCTCGCCTGCATTTCAAATGACGCCAGCTTCGTTCTCGACGAGGCATTGAGTGAAACGGTGAATTTCGACGCGTTCGAGCCGCTTGTTATCGCCGCGAAGCAAGCCGGCGTTCGGCGTTTTATCTATGCCTCCACCAGTTCGGTATACGGTGTGTCAGAGGTCCCGAACGTAACCGAGGACCATCCGTTGGTGCCTCTTACGCTCTACAACAAATTCAAGGGAATGTGCGAGCCTCTGCTATTCAAGCACCAGTCGGAGGATTTCACCTGCGTGACGATTCGTCCGGCGACGCTTTGCGGCTACGCCCCGCGTCAACGCCTGGACCTTTCGGTGAACATTCTGACCAATCACGCCGTCAATCGCGGCAAGATCACGGTGTTCGGCGGGACCCAGTTACGCCCGAACCTGAACATCCAGGACATGTGCGATCTCTATAAACTCTTGCTGGAGATTGATGGCGAGAAGATCGCCGGCCAAACCTTCAATGCCGGCTATCAGAACATGTCGATCATGGACATCGCCCTGTTGGTCCAGGAAATCGTCCAGAAGGAAGTACCGGGGCGGGAGAAGATCGAGATCGAAACCACGCCCAGCGATGACCTGCGTTCCTATCACATCAATTCCGACAAGATCACGCGGACCATTGGGTTCAAGCCGCGCCACACGGTTGAGGATGCCATCCGCGAGCTTTGCGTCGCTTTCCGGGAAGGTAAACTTCCCGGCAGTCTTGAGGACGACAAGTATTTCAACGTTCAACGCATGAAGGCCCTGAACGCGGCATGACATCCAAGCCAGTCGCGATCGTTACCGGGGGGGCCGGCTTTATCGGGTCCCATATGGTGGACCTGTTGCTGGAGCGTGGGTTCGTCGTCCGCGTCATCGACAATTTTACCGGGGGCCACGCGGCGAACTTGCGTCACCACGGGGATAACCCGGACCTCGCGGTGGATGAGCGTGATATCCGCGGACTCGAACCCGAGGACAAGTTTTTCACCGGTGCCCGCTACGTCTTTCATTTCGCGGGAATTGGCGACATCGTGCCGTCGATCGAACGACCGATGGACTACATGGACGTCAATGTACAGGGCACCGCCCGGGTTCTTGAAGGCGCGCGATGGGCGGGCGTGGACAAGCTCGTCTACGCGGCCTCGTCGTCATGCTACGGCCTCGCCGAGGTGCCGACCGCCGAGGATCACCCGATCGCGCCGCAATATCCCTATGCCTTGAGTAAGAACCAGGGAGAGCAGGCGGTTTTTCACTGGCACCAGGTCTATGGCTTGCCGATCAATTCGGTGCGGATCTTCAATGCCTATGGCACGCGGGTTCGAACGACCGGGGCCTATGGCGCGGTGTTCGGGGTCTTTCTCAAACAGAAGCTCGCGGGCAAGCCGTTCACCGTTGTCGGAGACGGCACTCAGACCAGGGATTTTCTTTATGTCACGGATGTGGCGCGAGCGTTTCTCGCCGCCGCCGAGACCGAGCGGCTGGGCCAAGTCTACAATATCGGCGCCGGCGACCCACAACCGGTCAACAGATTGGTGGAACTGATCGGCGGTCCGGTAACCTATGTGCCCAAGCGCCCGGGAGAACCTGACTGCACCTGGGCGAATATATCCAAGATCCGCGACGAACTGGGTTGGGAGCCGGAGGTTTCCTTCGAGGAGGGCGTTGCGAGAATGATGGCCGACATCGAACATTGGCGCGACGCGCCGCTTTGGGAACCGGACTCGATCGCGGAGGCCACGCGAACGTGGTTCACTTATCTTGGCGACGGAAATCCGCATGACTGATTTAAGGGAACGCTACGGCCACAAGATCAGCACCCCCGAGCAGGTTCGGGACGCCATTGGGCCGTGGCCGCGCGCTAAAGCCGCGATCATGTGTCATGGGGTGTTCGACGTGGTCCATCCCGGGCACCTCCGGCATATGCTCTACGCCAAATCCAAGGCCGAGATCCTGATCGTCAGCCTCACCCGAGACGCGCATATCGAGAAAAGCCGGTTCCGCCCGCATGTGCCGCAGGAACTCAGGGCGCTTAATCTCGCCGCGTTCGAGATGGTCGACTATGTGATCATCGACGAAAACCGAACGCCGCTGGCCAATATCGAGGTGATCAAGCCGGATTTCTTCGCCAAGGGGTATGAGTATGTCGCGGATGGACTTCCGCCGAAGACCCATGAGGAAATGAACTTGGTTCAATCCTACGGCGGCGAGATGATCTTCACGCCCGGCGATCTGGTCTATTCCTCCAGCAACCTCATCAATCTGGCGCCGCCGAGCATCAAATACGACAAACTCGCGACCTTGCTGATCTCCGAGGGCATCAGCTTCAACGACGTGCGCGACACCCTGGCCAGCCTCAAGGGCAAGCGTGTCCATGTGGTCGGTGATACCATTGTCGACAGCTTCACCGAGACGACGGTGATTGGCGGTCAGACCAAGACCCCGACGATCAGCGTTCGCTATGACAATCGGCGCGACTACGTCGGTGGTGCCGCGATCGTCGCAAAGCACTTACGCGCGGCGGGGGCGGAGGTCGTGTTCTCGACGGTTCTCGGTGAAGATGAATTGAAGGACTTCGTGCTCGCCGACTTGGAGAAAGCGGGGATCGAAACCAAGGCGCATATCGACGGCACGCGACCCACAACGAACAAGAACGCCATTGTCGCCGATGGATATCGGCTCTTGAAGGTGGACACGTTGGATAATCGTCCGATTTCCGGCGAGATTCTGTCGAGTGTCGCTGAGGCGGTCGCCGATACGCCCGCCGACGCCGTTGTTTTCAGTGATTTCCGCCACGGTATCTTCAGCCGGGCCACGATTCCAACCTTGATCAACGCCATTCCGGAAGGCGTCTACCGGGTCGCCGATAGTCAGGTGGCTAGCCGTTGGGGAAACATCACAGAATTTCATGATTTCGACCTGATTACGCCGAACGAGCGCGAGGCGCGGTTCAGCACGGGTGATCAGGATTCTCATATCCGTCCCTTGGCCTCACATCTCTATGACGTGGCCCGCTGCAAGACGTTGATGCTCAAGCTTGGCGATCGCGGCGTTTTGACCTGCCGAGACGCGAATCACCAAGCCGTCGATGACGCGGTGATCATCGACAGTTTCGCGGATAACGTGCGAGATCCCGTCGGCGCCGGCGACGCGCTTTTGGCCTATGC
>JAYOIK010000138.1:0-6366 GCA_038118725.1 Alphaproteobacteria bacterium
TGCCTATGTTGCAATGCGGCTTCGTTCGCTCAAACTTCGCCTTCGCCATCGTCATAACTCCGTCTTCTAAAACAATGCGCCAATTGATGGTCGGGCCGGCCGGCCCGCCCGGTCACGCCATCTTCGCGGTCACCTCGTCGGCCACCGCTTGCGGCACTTGCTCGTAGTGATCGAAATGCATGGTGTATTGCGCCCGGCCCTGGCTCATCGAGCGCAGGGTATTCACGTAGCCGAACATGTTGGCCAGCGGCACCATCGCATTGATAACCCGCGCGTTGCCGCGCTGATCCATGCCCGCGACATTGCCGCGGCGGCTGCTCAGGTCACCGATGATGTCGCCCATATAGTCTTCCGGCGTCACCACCTCGACCCGCATGATCGGCTCCATGAGTTTCGGCTTCGCCTTCGGAACACCCTCGCGGAAAGCCGCCCGGGACGCGATCTCAAAGGCCATCACGCTGGAGTCAACATCATGGCTCGCGCCGTCGATCAGGGTCGCCTTGAAGTCGATCAGCGGGAAACCGGCGATCACGCCCGAATCCTTGGCCGAGGCCAAGCCCTTTTCAACGCCCGGGACGTATTCCTTGGGCACCGAACCGCCGACGACCTTGTTTTCGAAAACAAAGCCCTCGCCGACCTCAAGCGGCTCGAACACCAGCTTGACGCGCGCGAACTGACCGGAACCGCCGGTTTGCTTTTTGTGGGTGTAATCGATCTCGGCGGTCTGGGTGATGGTCTCGCGATAGGCCACCTGCGGCGCGCCGACATTGGCGTCCACCTTGAACTCGCGACGCATGCGGTCGACCAGGATCTCAAGATGAAGCTCGCCCATGCCCTTGATCACGGTCTGGCCGCTCTCGACATCGCTGGTAACCCGGAACGACGGGTCCTCGGCCGCGAGACGCGCCAGGGCGGTGCCCATCTTTTCCTGGTCGCTCTTGGTCTTCGGCTCGACAGCCACCTCGATAACGGGATCCGGGAACTCCATGCGCTCAAGGATCACCGGCTTCAGGGGATCGCAGAGCGTGTCACCCGTGGTGGTGTTCTTCAGTCCCGCCAGCGCCACGATGTCACCGGCGCGAACTTCCTTAACGTCCTCGCGGCTATTGGCGTGCATTTCCAGCATGCGGCCAATCCGCTCGCGACCGCCCTTGACGGTGTTGAGAACACCGGAACCGGTTTCCAGCACGCCGGAATAAACCCGCATGAAAGTCAGGGAACCCACGAACGGGTCGTTCATGATCTTGAACGCCAAGCCCGAGAACGGCTCGTCGTCGCTGGTCTTACGCACGACCGCCGTATCGCTGTCAGGCAGAACCCCGGTAACGGAGTCGACATCGATCGGCGAGGGCAAGTAATCGACAACAGCGTCCAGGAGCGGTTGAACCCCCTTGTTCTTGAAGGCCGAACCACAGAGCACCGGAACAAAGGCACCACCCAGCGTACCGATGCGAATGCATTTGCGCAGGGTTTCCTCGGAAACCTCCTCGCCCTCGAGATAGGCTTCCAGGGCAGCCTCGTCCTGCTCAACCGCGAGCTCGACCAAGGTCGCGCGATATTCTTCAGCCCGATCAGCCAGATCGGCGGGGATGTCCTCGATCTCGAACTTGGCGCCGAGGCTCTCGTCCAGCCAGCACACCGCCTTCATCTTGATCAGGTCGACCAGCCCGACGAAATCGGACTCCGATCCGATCGGCAGCTGAGTGACCAACGGAACCGCGCCGAGGCGGTCGTCGATCATCGACACACATCGATAAAAATCCGCGCCGATCCGGTCCATCTTGTTGACGAAACAGATACGCGGGACGTTGTACTTGTCGGCCTGCCGCCAAACCGTCTCGGACTGCGGCTCTACACCGGCGACCGAGTCGAACACCGCGACCGCGCCGTCGAGGACCCGAAGCGCGCGCTCGACCTCGATGGTGAAGTCAACGTGACCGGGCGTGTCGATGATGTTGATCTGATGATCATTCCAGTGGCAGGTCGTCGCCGCGGAGGTAATCGTGATGCCGCGCTCCTGCTCCTGCTCCATCCAGTCCATGGTGGCGTTGCCGTCATGGACCTCGCCGATCTTGTAGGACCGACCCGTATAATAGAGCACCCGCTCCGTCGTCGTGGTCTTGCCGGCATCGATATGGGCCATGATGCCGATATTGCGATACCGCTCGAGGGGGATTGTTCTAGCCATGATCAGATCTCTCGCGCCCGGGTTACCAACGGTAATGGGAGAAGGCCTTGTTGGCCTCCGCCATGCGATGGGTGTCTTCCTTCTTCTTCACCGCCGCGCCACGATTGTTGGCGGCATCGAGAAGTTCACCGGAAAGACGATCCACCATGGTGTTTTCGGAGCGCTTGCGCGCGGCGTCGATGGTCCAGCGAATGGCCAGTGCCTGAGCCCGGTCCGCGCGAACCTCGACCGGCACCTGATAGGTGGCGCCGCCAACCCGACGGGAGCGAACCTCGACAGTCGGACGAACGTTGTTCAACGCGTCATGAAAGAGATTGACCGGCGGCTGGCCGGCCCGCGCCTCGATCTTGTCGAATGCGCCGTAGACGATGGACTCGGCAACCGACCGTTTGCCGTCATACATCAAACAGCTCATGAACTTACTGACGATCTGGTCCTGGAACTTGGCGTCGGGCAGGACGTCACGTTTTTCGGCGCGATGGCGTCTCGACATTGAAGCGTCTCCTTACTTCGGCCGCTTGGCGCCGTATTTCGACCGGCGCTGGCGACGATCCTTGACGCCCTGGGTGTCAAGGGTTCCGCGAATGATGTGATAGCGAACGCCCGGAAGGTCCTTCACGCGACCGCCGCGGATCATCACCACGGAATGCTCCTGCAGGTTATGGCCCTCGCCGGGGATGTAGCTGGTCACCTCGAAACCGTTGGTCAAACGCACGCGCGCGACCTTGCGAAGAGCCGAGTTCGGCTTTTTCGGGGTGGTGGTATACACCCGGGTGCACACACCACGCTTTTGCGGACACGCCTCCAAGGCCGGAACCTTGTTACGGGCGATGGGCTTCTGCCGACCCTGGCGGGTCAACTGGTTGATCGTCGGCATTGAGGCGTTCCCTCTCGACCAAAAAAACATGCGAAACCCGGACCTAATTGCCTTCCCGGCAATCAAGGGCCGAACGTTTCGCTCTACAGGGTCTCTTCGGGAGACCTGACCGTCTTTTGCTTGTCTTCGACGCCGTGTTTGTCGCTTCTGGAGCCCAGATCGGCTCGGTAGGCGACACCACCGGCGTCGCAAAAGTTGGCGGATACTATTGAGATGACCTAGCCGGGTCAAGCATTGAGTTTACGGAAATCGCATGTTTCCGCCGCCGCGCGTACCTCGTCGATTTAATACGCGAAGCGGGCCAAGGGCGACGTAAAATTTCAATTCACGCGACATTGGCGACCACAAAAAACCGGGCGCCGACTGCCCCCGTCAAGACCCTTTCAAGGGTCCGAAACGAATCCGGCCCCGGAAGACGATCCGGGGCCGGAAAACAGTTTGAAACGATCGAGCGGCGTTATCTATTCCGCCGCCGGCACTTGCGCCTCGGTTTCATCGACAAGCGCCGGGGTTTCTTCCTCGCGCGGTGGCGCCAGTTCCCGATCGCGTTCCGAAGCGATACGCTTGAAGCGGTTCATGACGCTTCCCGTTCCCGCCGGGATCAACCGACCGACGATCACGTTTTCCTTCAACCCCTCGAGCCCATCGACACGGCCCGAGACCGCGGCCTCGGTGAGAACCCGCGTGGTTTCCTGGAAAGACGCCGCCGAGATGAACGACTTGGTCTGCAGGGAGGCCTTGGTGATGCCTTGCAGGACGGGCTTGGCCGTGGCCGCGCGCAATCCCTCGGCGATCGCCTTGTCATTGGCTTCCTGGAACTCGTCGCGATCAACGGTCTCGCCGACCAGAAGCGTGGTCTCTCCACCATCCTCGATTTCGACCTTCTGGAGCATCTGGCGAACAATGACCTCGATATGCTTGTCATTGATCTTCACGCCCTGCAGTCGATAGACGTCCTGGATCTCATTGATCAGATAAGACGCCAGGGCCTCGACACCGAGGATGTTGAGGATATCGTGGGGCACGGGGTTACCATCCATGAGCAGGTCACCGACCTGGACATAGTCACCCTCCTGGACCGCGAGATGCTTGCCCTTGGGGATCAGCAACTCAACGGCTTCTCCATCGCCCTCGGTCGGGGTCACCATGATCCGGCGCTTGGTCTTGTAATCGCGCCCGAACTCGACCCGCCCCTCGGATTCACTGATGATCGCGTAGTCCTTGGGTTTGCGCGCCTCGAACAGTTCCGCGACCCGCGGCAGACCACCGGTGATGTCCCGGGTTTTCGACGATTCACGTGGAATACGCGCGAGAACGTCACCGGCTTGGACCTCGGCCCCGTTCTCGACCGACAGGATGGCGTCGACCGACATGAAGTAACGGGCTTCCAGACCATTGGCCAGTTCAAGCACCTCGCCGGCGTCATCGCGAAGCGTAATACGAGGACGCAGGTCGGCGCCCTTGGGTTGTTGCTTCCAATCAAAGACGACACGCGACGCGATACCCGTGGCTTCGTCGACCACCTCGCGCATGGATACGCCCTCGACCAGGTCGACATAGTGGGCGATACCCTTTTTCTCGGTGATGATCGGGATCGTATAGGGATCCCAATCCGCCATTTTCTGACCCTGGGCCACTTCGGTCCCGTCATCGACCAGCAAGCGAGATCCATAGGGGATCCGATGGCGCGCCCGCTCGCGACCCTGGGCGTCCTGCAGAACCACCTCGGTGTTTCGGCTCATGACGATCAAAACGCCTTCGGAATTCGCCACCACGTTGCGGTTCACGATCTTGACCGTGGCCGCGAACGCCGCCTCGACGCTCGATTGCTCGGCGCCACGTTGAGCGGCGCCACCGATGTGGAAGGTACGCATGGTAAGCTGCGTGCCCGGCTCGCCGATCGACTGGGCGGCGATAACGCCGACCGCCTCGCCGACATTGACGCGGGTACCTCGGGCCAAGTCGCGACCGTAGCAGCTGCCACAGACACCGATCTTGGTCTCGCAGGTCAAAACCGAGCGGATTAGCACCGCGTCGATCCCGGCCCGGTCGATACGCTCAACGGCTTCCTCGTCGATGATCTCGGCCGCCCCGACGATCAACTCGCCGGACAGCGGGTCCTTGACATCAACCGCCGAACTGCGACCGAGGATGCGCTCCGACAACTCCTCGATGACCTCGCCGCCCTCGATCACCGCCTTGACCGTCAGACCTTCCTGAGTCCCACAGTCTTCCTCGGTGATGATGCAATCCTGCGCGACATCGACCACACGACGGGTCAGATATCCGGAGTTCGCGGTCTTGAGCGCCGTGTCGGCCAGGCCCTTGCGGGCACCGTGGGTCGAGTTGAAGTACTCAAGAACGGTCAGACCTTCCTTGAAGTTCGAGATGATCGGCGTTTCGATGATCTCGCCAGATGGTTTGGCCATAAGGCCGCGCATACCGGCAAGCTGCTTCATCTGGGCGGGCGAACCACGCGCGCCGGAATGGGCCATCATCCAGACCGCGTTGACGTCCTCGCCTGGCTGGGTGGCCATCATTCGGGCCATCATCTCCTCGGCCACCTGATCGGTGCAGCGCGACCAGACGTCGACAACCTTGTTGTATTTCTCGCCCTGGGTGATCAGGCCGTCGAGATACTGCTGCTCGAACTCCTTGACCTGTCCGTTGGCCTCATCGACCAGGCCGACCTTGGCGTCCGGTATAATCAGATCGTCCTTGCCGAAGGAGATACCGGCGGCGCAGGCCTGCCCGAAACCAAGCGCCATGATCCGGTCGGCGAAGATCACCGTCTCCTTCTGACCGCAATGGCGATAGACCATGTCGATGACGTTGGAGACTTCCTTCTTGGTCATCAACTTGTTGATCACCTCGAAGGTCAGCTTCGGATTGTCCGGCATGAACCGGGCAAGCTTCAGGCGTCCCGGCGTCGATTCGACCCGCTTGATCACCTTCTCGCCGGTTTCGTCATAGGCCTCGATACGCGCCTGGATCTTCGAGTGAAGATGCACGGTGCCGTTGTTCAAGGCGTGATCGACCTCGCTCATATCGACGAAGACCATGCCCTCGCCGGGCATGCCCTCACGCTCCATCGTTAGATGGTAGAGGCCAAGAATGATGTCCTGGGACGGCACGATGATCGGCTTGCCGTTGGCGGGGCTGAGGATGTTGTTGGTCGACATCATCAACACCCGCGCCTCAAGCTGAGCCTCGAGGGACAGCGGCACGTGAACGGCCATCTGGTCTCCATCGAAGTCGGCGTTGAACGCGGTGCAGACCAGCGGATGCAACTGGATCGCCT
>JAYOIK010000139.1:0-6287 GCA_038118725.1 Alphaproteobacteria bacterium
CCTTGATCGCCTCGCCCTCGGAGACCGCGACCGAAACCAGAAGACCGGGCATCGGCGAGAGCAGGAATTTCGACATATCTGGCGCCTGCTTGACCGGCATCAGCTCCAGCAAGGCGGCAACCCGGGGCGAGAGCACCTGTATCTGCCGTTCCGCGCCGCCATGGCCGACGCGATAGGCGGAACCGTCGCGCTCGATCTGGATCGCGACCGCGCGGTCGTCCACCCTTCCGTCGAAGAGCTTGACCGTCGGCGCGCAATCGCCGCGAACCCGGCTGACCGATCCACCGAGACTGACGTCATAACCTCCATCGACGCGGGTGACCGAAGCATTGATCCGGTCGTCCCCGTCGCGGATTACGAGGTCCTGGGTTGAGCCGAAGTCGGCCACCTCGCCCCGGCGCGCCAAGGCGACCTGGCCACTGATGCAGGCGTCGCGGTCGCTCGCGGCCCAGGCAAAGGCGGCGGCCACGGCGCGGGTGGCGGTGATCGCGGCGGCGTCCAGCGTCGCGCCCTCGAAACCGGAGGGGAATTCCTCGGCGATGAAACCGGTGGAGAGCCGTCCTTCGCGGAAGCGTGGATGCGCCATCACGGCGGAAAGAAAGTCCACATTGTGCCCGACACCGCGAATTCGAAAACGGTCCAACGCGCCGGCCATCTTGTCGATCGCCTCGTCCCGGCTCTCGCCCGAGGTTACGAGCTTGGCGATCATCGGATCGTAGAACATCGAGATCTCGGCCCCCTCGCCGACCCCGGTATCGATCCGCACCCCGTCAACCTCATCGGGCGTCTGATAGCGCACGAGCCGCCCGGTCGACGGCAGGAAACCGCGATACGGGTCCTCGGCGTAGATCCGCGATTCCACGGCCCAACCGCTCAGCTTCACGTCATCCTGGGTGATCGAGAGTTTCTCGCCATTGGCGACTCGGATCATCTGTTCGACCAGATCCAGGCCGGTGATGCATTCGGTAACGGGGTGCTCGACCTGAAGGCGGGTGTTCATCTCGAGGAAATAGAAATTCCGGTCCTTGTCGACAATGAATTCGACCGTGCCGGCGGAGCGGTAGTCCACCGCCTTGGCAAGCGCAACGGCCTCGGCACCCATGGCCTGGCGCGTGCCTTCGTCGAGGAACGGGCTGGGCGCCTCTTCCACGACCTTTTGGTGGCGGCGCTGGATCGAACATTCGCGCTCGCCCAGATGGATGGTGTTGCCGTGGCTGTCGGCCAGCACCTGGATCTCGATATGCCGGGGCTCCTCGACGAACTTCTCGATGAAGACCCGATCATCGCCAAAGCTGGACACCGCCTCGTTGACGGCGGAGCGGAAACCTTCGCGCGCCTCCTCATCGGAATAGGCGACGCGCATGCCCTTGCCACCGCCACCGGCGGAAGCCTTGATCATGACGGGATAGCCTATCTCGCCAGAGACCTTGACCGCCTCGTCCTCGTCCGCCAGCACGCCGAGATAGCCGGGGACCGTGCTTACTCCCGCCTCGTTGGCGAGCTTCTTCGACTCGATCTTGTCACCCATGGCGCCGATCGCGCGGATGCCGGGGCCGATAAAGGCGATGCTCTCGGCCTCCAGCGCCTCGGCGAAGCGGGCGTTCTCGGATAGAAAGCCGTAGCCCGGATGCACCGCCTCGGCGCCGGTCTGGCGGATCGCGTCGAGGATACGCTCGATCACCAGATAGCTCTCGGAGGACGGAGCGCCGCCGATATGCACGGCCTCGTCCGCCATTCTGACATGCAGGGCGCCGGCATCGGCGTCGGAATAGACGGCGACGGTGGCAATGCCCATCCGGCGCGCTGTCTTCATGACCCGGCAGGCGATCTCGCCCCGGTTCGCGATCAGGATCTTCTTGAACATTCCCCGTGCTTAGCCGAAGCGGAGGAAGTCGGCAACAATCACGTGGCACCGAGACGCGCCAACATGCTGAGGATCAATCACCAATGACGTCGCTTGCGGGCGCGCGGATGGCCGGCCCGGCCCTATAATCTTTTCCCATGAAGATTTCCGGTTCTTGAAAAGGTGGCGATCATGCGCGCGGTTGGTTTGATGGAACATGGAGGGCCCGAGGTTCTTCAGGTGGTCGAGGTGCCCGAGGCGAATGCCGGGCCGGGCCAGGTACGGCTCAGGATTCACGCGGCGGCGGTCAACCCAACCGATGTCATGGCCCGTAACGGCTCGCGCGCCGAACAGCAGAAGCTTGATCCGCCGCCCTACATTCCGGGCATGGATGCCGCGGGGATCGTGGATCAGGTCGGTGAAGGCGTGACCACCGGCGTCAAGGTCGGGGACCGGGTGATGGCCATGATCTGCCCGGCCTCGGCCCATGGCGCCTATCGCGAGCAGATCGTTCTCGAGGCCCGCGCCGTCGTCCCGGCCCCCGCCGGCACCAGCCATGTCGAGGCCTGCACCCTGCCGATGAACGGGCTGACGGCGCGGCTCTCGCTCGATCTGCTGGGATTGAAGGCGGGACAGAGCCTGGCGGTGACCGGCGCCGCCGGGGCCTATGGCGGCTATGTCATCCAGCTTGCCAAGACCGAGGGCCTGACGGTCATCGCCGATGCGTCCGAGGCGGATGAGGCGCTGGTCAAGTCGCTCGGCGCGGATATCGTCGTGCGCCGAGGGGACGGAGTCGCCGAGCGTATCCGCGAACACTTTCCCGACGGCGTCGACGGTCTCGCCGACGGCGCGGTCCAAAACGAGGCGGTGATCGCCGCGGTCCGCGACGGCGGCGGCTTCACCGCCGTGCGCGGCTTTGTCGGAGAGCCTCAGCGCGGTATCGCCTTCACCACTACCTTCGTGCGGAGTTACGACTGTGAATGGGAAAAGCTCGATCGGCTGCGCGCGTTGACCGAGGAAGGCAAGCTCACCCTCCGGGTCGCCGACACCTACCCGCCGGAACGCGCCAGCGACGCCCATGCCCGCCTGGAAGCCGGCGGCACGCGCGGACGCCTAGTGATTGAGTTCTGAACGCTGAAACAGACTCCCCCCTTCGTATCCCCGACGCAGGTCGGGGATACGGTGGGAATGATCGCGAAACCTCACTTACCCCATCCCGCAATCACCCGTATCTTACTTCCTGTCAATCGAAACGCCTGGGGTTTGCATCGCCTCGCTCACCGGTTTCACCGCGTCTAGATCAATCTCCGGGCGCCGGAACAGTTCTCCGGCGACGGATTGATACGCCGCCGCGGCCTCGAGCACGCTGTCGTCGCGGAGCCTGCGCCCGATAATCTGCATGCCCACGGGACGACCGTCCCCGGTCAGTCCGCAGGGCACCGCCGCCATCGGCAAGCCGGTGACGCTGAACACATAGGTGGACAGGAAGACGTCCTGGAAGCGCTCGACGGGTTTGCCGCCGACCTTGCTTGGAAGCGGTTCGTCCAGGCGGAACGGCGGCGCGCCGACACAGGGCGCGACGATGAACTCGTAATCCTTCATGAAGCGGCGCGCGCGATGCCAATACGCGGTACGCAAGCGCTCGGCCTGGGTGACCTCGCGCAGGGACATGCCCAAAGAGGGCGTGATCTGGTTGATCAGCTGCTGGGTCATGAGGTCCTGGTGCGCGTCGAACCGATCGGCATAGCGCGCGACCATGCCGAAGGCCCTGGTGCCGGAGACGATCTCCTTGATGTCGGAGGTATCGAAACAGGCATCCTCGACCAACGCTCCGATGCTCGTCAGCCGTGCCAAGGCCGCGCGGATCAGCCCGTCGACCTCCGGGTCCAGGGGGATCACGCCGAGATCCCCGGCATAGGCGATCCGCCGCCCGTTCATCGATATGTCGCCCCCGGACGCCGCGCGATAGTCCAGCCTGTCATCCGGCAGCGAACTCGGATCCCGGTCGTCGGGGCCGGCAAGCACGGCCATGGCGAGGCCGATATCCTCGACGCGGCGGACCATCGGCCCTTGCACATGCTCAACCAAGGTGTCCCAGCCATAATCCGTCGGATAGAACGGCACCCGGCCCGGGCTCGGGCGCAGGCCCGTCAGATTGTTGAACGAACACGGGATGCGGATCGAGCCGCCGAGATCGGTGCCAAGCGCCAGGGGCGCCATTGCGGCGGCCACCGCCGCGCCGGACCCGCCGCTGGAGCCTCCGGCCGTGACATTCACGTCCCAGGGGTTGCGCGTGGTCCCGAAGACCTTGTTGGTGGTGTTTATGTCATGAGCGAATTCCGGCGTGTTGGACTTGCCCAACAATACCCCACCGGCATCCTTCAGGCGCTCGACCGTGATCGTGTCCTCGTCCGGTACGTCGTGCTCAAGCAAAAGCGAGCCGAAGGTGGTGCGCAGCCCCTTGGTCTGAAGAATGTCCTTCACCAGGAACGGCACACCCTCCAGAAGCCGTGGCGCCTCGCCCTTGGCGCGTCGCTGGTCCACCTCCCGCGCCGCGTCGAGCGCCGCCGGGTTTAGGGTGCACACCGCGTTGATCACGGGGTTTACCGCCTCGATCCGGGCGAGAAACGCCTCGGTCACCTCAACCGCGGATACCGTGCCCGCGCCGACCGCCTCGGCGATCCGGTTAGCCGACCAATCAATAATCTCGTCACTCATTTCGTCTCTCCAGCCGAACGGGCCTCACTTGTTCCAGGTTGACCCGTCCATGGTCAAGCGCCGCTGGGCGAATTTCCAACCCGCCTCTGTTTTGACCAAGATGTCCTCATAGACACCACAATCCGCGATCGCCGGAAGATCTCCCGGGGTGCCGTTATAGGCGATGAGATAGCAGCGCCCCCTTACCCGGTCAGCTCCAAGCTTTTCCAGATGCAGATTCCCGTTCCAGTGGCGGCGATACCGGCCCGCCCGATTGTCCCTGTCCCGCTGCTTATGCGCCTTTAGAGCCTCGCGGCCGCGCACCTCGATACCGACTTCCGGCGATAGCATCTCCCCGTCGGCGGTGAAGCAATCCGCGTAGCCCTCGATATCGCAGGCGTCGCTGGCAAGGTTGTAAAACGCGTAGAGACTCTGGATATCCAACTGGTCCTCGACGGAGAGTTTGTCCTCGTCAACCATCCCGCGCTCCTCTTTTCCGACGGTTCCTCATCATCAACAGGGTAATCCGGCAATCGAAGGTTTGAAATCGCCGCGATCCGTGCATGATCACGGCAACGAAAAGCTAACCTATGAGGGAGAACATCCATGGCTCGGTTATGTGAGGGACGGGTCGCCATCGTCACCGGCGCGGCGCGCGGCGTCGGGCGCGAGCATGCCCTGGCGCTGGCGAATAACGGCGCCAAGGTCATCGTCAACGATCTCGGCGGCGCGGTCGACGGCACCGGCGCCGACACCACGCCGGCGCAGCAGGTCGTCGATGAAATCAAGGCCATGGGCGGCGAGGCCGAGGTAAACGGCGACGACGTCAGCTCGTGGGACGGCGCCAAGAACATGATCGATCAGGCGATCAGCACCTTCGGCAAGCTCGATATCGTGGTCAACAACGCCGGCATTCTGCGCGACCGGATGCTGGTCAACATGACCGAGGAAGAGTGGGACTCGGTAATCCAGGTGCACTTGAAGGGTACCTTCGCCCCGTCCCGCCACGCCGCCGCCCATTGGCGCCAGGTCTCCAAGGAGACCGGCGAGAAAGTCCAGGGGCGGATCATCAACACCAGCTCCACTTCCGGCATTTACGGCAATGTTGGCCAGACCAACTATGGCGCCGCCAAGGCCGGGATCGCGGCCTTCACGATCATCGCCGCGCGCGAGTTGGGCCGCATCGGCGTAACCGTGAACGCGATCTCGCCCACCGCCTATACCCGGATGACCGAGGATCTGCGCGAGTACACGCCCGAGGACATTGAAAAGCGCGATCCCGCCTGGGTGTCGCCGACCATCGTCTATCTGTCCAGTCTGGAAGCCGGTGACATTACCGGGCGGGTGATCCAGGCCGGCAATGGCCAGGTCGCGGTATGCGAGGGATGGCGGCGCGGCGCCGAGATCAAGCAGACCAAGGACATCGAGGCATTGGGCGCCAGCCTGCGCGACATGATCAGCCGCGTGCGCAAGAACTCCGGCATGGACGGGTTGGAACTCGACTAATCCGGGATCATACCCTATTCAATCGATGGGCGTTGGCTTTCCAGTCAACGCCCGTCTTTTTTGCCGGAATTTAAACTTATCAGATAATTTTACTTATTCGCATATCAATTCCCATTTTCACATTTATAGCACACAATCTATGCATCAATAAGCGCCATGAGAAATTTGGGAGGATTGAAATTTTTTATGCGAAGTCAGGTCTTACGAGACGCAAATTCTTGGAACGCCTGGGAGCGATTGG
>JAYOIK010000140.1:0-6249 GCA_038118725.1 Alphaproteobacteria bacterium
ATGCGAAGTCAGGTCTTACGAGACGCAAATTCTTGGAACGCCTGGGAGCGATTGGCGGCGCGGCGGCGGTCTATCACGGGTTGACGACGCTCGGTTTGCTCAAGGTGCCGGAGGCGCGCGCGGAGATTACCGGCTTCGCGCCGGATATCGGCAAGGGCAAGTCGGTGCTGGTTATCGGCGCCGGTGTCGCGGGCTTGACGGCGGCCTATTGCCTCACGCGACACGGCTATTCGGTCAAGGTGATCGAGGCCAATGACCGCTATGGCGGACGTAGTTTCACGGTACGTCAAGGCGACAAATTCGCCGAGGTCGGCGGGCCGGAGCAGGTCTGCACCTTCACCGATAAGAACCTTTACCTGAACGCCGGACCGGGACGCCTGCCACAGCATCACTACGCGGTGATGGACTATTGCCGCAAACTCAAGGTCGAACTGGAGCCGTATATCTTCATTTGCGAGTCCAACCGGCTGCAGAATGACGACGTCTTCGATGGCGCCCCCGTCCCCTTCCGGCGCATACGCAACAATCTGCGCGGTGAAATCTCGGAGCTTCTGGCCAAGGTCACCCAGCAGGGCAAGCTCGACCAAGAACTCACCGGGGTCGATAAGCAGCGTTTCCTTGAGATGCTCGCGGGGTTCGGGGATCTCAAGCGCGCGCCGGACGGCAGCTATGATTTCCCGCGCACGCCGCGCGCCGGCTACAAGATCGAGCCCGGCGCGGGCTTGAACGGCGGTGTGTTGAACGACCGTGTGAGTCTGGAAACCATTCTCAAGGCCGAGTATTGGAAAACCGGCCTGTTCGGCAGCCTGCAATACTATTGGCAGGCCTCGCTGATGCAGCCGACCGGCGGCATGGACATGATCTGGCACGCCTTCCTCAGGCAACCGGTACCGGGGGGCGGCACCATCAAGGAAACCGTCACCCTGAACAGTCCGGTTCGCTCGGTCCGTAACTTGGAGGTAAACGGCGCCAAGAAGGTCGAGGTTATCCACGGCGCGCCCGGTGGCGAGGCGGTAACCGATATCGCGGATTTCTGTATCTCGACCATGGCGCCGATCCAGCTGGTCCAAGCCGGAGAGAACTTCTCCACCGGCTTCGTCAACGCGCTCGCGGCGATCGCATATCGACCCCCGACCAAGGTCGGGCTGCAGATGAGCAACCGGTTCTGGGAGACCGAGGATCGCATCTACGGCGGCATCAGCTGGATTCGCGACGATGTCAGCCAGGTCTGGTATCCATCCAGCGACTTCCATTCCAAGAACGGTGTTCTGACCGCCGCCTACAACAACGGTCCGGCCGCCGCGCGTTTCGGCGCCATGCCGATCGAGGCCCGGATCGAGGCGGCGCTTTCGGCGGGCGAGAAGCTGCATCCCGGCGAGTACCGCGAGAATTACACGCCCAGCACGGCCTTGGCGCTGGCCTGGCAGAACATGCCGCATTTCATCGGTGGCTGGGCCGATGATCAGGCGGAGGATCAGCCGGATGTCTACAAGGCGATGGTCGACGCGGTACCGGACGGACAGGTCTATCTGGCCGGCGATTTCTTCAGCTACTGGCCGGGTTGGCAGGAGGGTTCCGTCACCTCGGCGGAGCTGGCGACCAAGCTAATCCTGGAACGCACCAGCGCGGGCTAGGAAACATGGAGGGATTGGGCGCGGATGACGATCATCCGCGCCCAAATCTCGGCGTTGGCGCGGCGTTCACGAGTATCGTGTGATTTTGGACAAACGTGGCGCCGGATACGCTGCTTCTAGAATAGGTTTCCAGGCATCATCACGTACGTCGGCACTGGGAAGTTTTGCCGTGTCGAACCCCTTCTCCCCTAAATCAGCGACAAAGATCCGCGTCACGATCTCGGGCGTAAGATCTTCACTATGATCATGAAACGCGGCGGCTTCCGCTTCATTTCGGAAACAATGGGCTTTCCAAAGCACGGAAACCCGAACATTCGTGAAGGCATGGGCGTGCAACTGGCGCGGACCGTCTCGAACGACCCAGCGATCGCCTTCCAGATACAAGCGCGCGTCGAACGGGATCGCATCATCGGCGAGCCACTCTTCCTGGAGGCCGAGCGAACCGACACGGTGGTACATATATTCGTTATCCGCCAGAACAGCGGTGTTGAAGTAAGGTGGTTTTTCAACACGCGACGGGTGATCGAGCCCATCCGGCCAATATTCGAACGCGCCACCCTCGCCGTCGTAAAACCAGGTGATCGCCGAGGCTACCGGCACCGCCCAATCCTGAAACAGGCCGCAATACCCCATCGGAACCAGCAACCAGGCGGGCACCTCGCGATTCATCGCGCCTCGGAAAAAAGGCAGATCCAGATGTGGGTCCAAGCCCGCCATGGGCAAGTTCAGATTCGTCATCATCGCCACGGGCTCGACGATCTCGGCGTTGAAACTGGCTTTCGCCGCTTCAATGAAGGTCGGGTTGAGAAAGAAGGGTTCGGCGCCGTCCATCACGACCTTGCCACCCAGCGCCCAAAAATTTCGGAACCAACCGCTGGTTCGTGTCACGCCAGGATGCTTGTGGGCGGCTTCCTGTGTCTTGTATGGAGCGCCGCCACGGATCAACGCCAACAGCCCTTCGGGATCACAAAAGGCGTTCTCCAGCCTGACCGGCGTCGCGAGTGGTGACGCCGGTCGCCGGGTCCTGGACATGCCGCCCTCTTTCGCCCGATTCACCGTTAAACCGCCCGCAGACGCTCCAGCGCGGCCTCGAGCTTCTCCTTCTTGCCCTGCTCCTCCGCTAGGCGCTCTCGGTTCTCGGCGACGACCTCTTCCGGCGCCTTGGCGATGAATTTCTCGTTCGAGAGCTTCTTGTTGGTTTTGTCGATTTCGATCTGGATCTTGGCGATGTCCTTTTCCAGACGCGCGCGCTCTCCGGACAGGTCCACCACATCGGCGATCGGCAGCACGATGGTGGCCTCGTCAATGACGCTTTGAACCGCGCCCGAGGGGATCGTCCCGTCCAAACGCTCGGCGGATTTCAAGCGCGCGAGATGGCGAATGATATCGCCATGGGCGCCGAGTCGCCGGCCCGTCTCGTCCGACATACCCGCGAGCCGCAGGTCGATCTCCACCTTCGGCGCGATGTTCATTTCCGAACGAATGGAACGTATCTCGGTGATCAGACGCACCACCCAGTTCATTTCGGCGACCGCCTTCTCATCAACCGCGAGTGTGTCGAGTTCCGGCCAGGGCGTGGTGATCAAGCTCCCCTCGCCGTCCAGACGCGCCCATAGCTCTTCCGAGAGATAGGGCATCAAGGGGTTCAGAACATTCATGATCCGGCGCAGCACCCAGGCGGTCGTCGCCCGGGTTTCGGCCGCGGCCCGATCATCGTCACCGGAGAGGATCGGCTTGGTGAACTCGAGATACCAATCGCAGAACGTACCCCAGGCGAACTGATAGATCGCGTTCGCCGCCTCGTTGAAGCGATAATCCTCAATGGCGCCCGAGACCTGCGCCGCCGCCCGAGTCGCCTCGCCGACGATCCAGCGGTTGACCGTGGCTTCGACCTTGGATGGATCGAAGGCCGGATCATGGGCGCAGCCGTTCATTTCCGCGTAGCGCGCGGCGTTCCAGAGCTTGGTGGCGAAGTTGCGATAGCCCTGAATCCGGCTTTCCGCGAGTTTGATATCCCGCCCCTGGGCCGCCATCGCCGCCAGGGTAAAGCGCAGCGCGTCGGTGCCGTATTGGTTCACGATGTCCAAGGGGTCCATGACATTGCCCTTGGACTTGGACATCTTCTGGCCCTTCTCGTCGCGGACCAGGGCATGGATATAGACGGTGTGAAACGGCACGTCGTCCATGAAATGCATGCCCATCATCATCATTCTGGCGACCCAGAAAAAGATGATGTCAAAACCGGTGACTAGGACATCGCCGGGATAATAACGCGCCAGTTCCGGGGTCTTCTCCGGCCAGCCGATGGTCGAGAACGGCCAGAGCGCCGACGAGAACCAGGTATCCAGCACGTCCGGGTCGCGGGTCAGCGCCGTTTCCTCGCCGTAGTGCGCGGCGGCGGCGGCTTTAGCGGCGTTCTCGTCGGCCTCGACGAAGACCGTCCCGTCCGGACCGTACCAGGCGGGAATCTGGTGGCCCCACCACAGTTGCCGAGAAATGCACCAGGGTTGGATGTTCCGCATCCATTCGAAATAGGTGTTCTCCCAGTTCTTGGGCACGAACTTGGTGCGCCCGGTCTCGACCGCCTCGATCGCCGGTTTGGCCAAGGTCGCGGCGTCGCAGTACCACTGGTCGGTCAGCCACGGCTCCAACGGCGCGTTGGAGCGATCGCCGTGCGGGACCATGTGGACCGTGTCCTCGATCCGGTCCAGCAGGCCCAGAGCCTCGATATCCGCCACCACTTGCTTGCGCGCGGCGTAGCGTTCCAGGCCGCGATAGGCCTCGGGCACGTTGTCGTTGAGATGCGCGTGCCGGTCCAGGATGTTGATCATCTCAAGATCGTGCCGGCGACCGACCTCGAAGTCGTTGAAGTCATGCGCCGGCGTCATCTTCACCGCGCCGGTGCCTTTCTCCATGTCGCTGTACTCGTCGGCGACGATCGGAATGCGTCGTCCGACAAGCGGCAGAATCGCGTATTTACCCACGAGATCGCGGTATCGGTCGTCATCGGGATGTACCGCGACACCGGTATCGCCCAGCATGGTCTCGGGACGGGTGGTCGCGACGGTGATATAGCGCCCCTCCTCGCCCTCGATCGGGTATTTGAAATGCCAGAGCTTGCCCTTGACCTCGACCTGCTGCACCTCGAGATCGGAGATCGCGGTAAGAAGCTTGGGGTCCCAGTTCACCAGCCGCTTATCGCGGTAGATCAATCCTTGGCGATAAAGATCGACAAAGACCTTGATCACCGCCGCCGAGAGCCCCTCGTCCATCGTGAAGCGCTCGCGCTCCCAATCCGCCGTGGCCCCGAGGGAGCGCAGCTGGTTCATGATCATGCCGCCGGACTCGGCCTTCCAGTCCCAGACCGTCTCCACGAATTTTTCGCGTCCGAGATCACGGCGGTCGACGCCCTTCTCACCCAATTGGCGTTCCACCACCATCTGCGTCGCGATCCCCGCGTGATCCATGCCCGGCTGCCAGAGCGCGTCACGACCGCGCTTTCGGGCATATCGGATCAGAATGTCCTGGATCGTGAAGGTCAGCGCGTGACCGATATGCAGACTGCCCGTGACGTTCGGCGGCGGCATCATGATCGTATAGGGAGCGTCGCCGGAGGACGGGTTGGCCCGAAACGCGCCGGCGTCCTCCCAGCGCTGATAGTACTTGGCCTCCAACGAGGCGGGATCATAGGTTTTCTCGAGCATGATGCCTGGTCCAGCGATGCGGAATCTCCGGGCCGATCCGTATATCGGCCTCGTTGCGGCTTTTTAGGGCAAAGCGCCGGTTATCGCCAGTCCATAGCGGAAAAAGCGCTTTTGCGAACAACCGCCGCCTGGAGCCCTTACCGTGGAGTGATGCCGGGAATGTCCGCTCGCCGCAAAGGCAAACTCTCATGCGCATTCCCTATCCACCCGTCATCCCAGCGAAAGCTGGGACCGAAGCCTAAAGCTCACCCGCGTAACGCAAGGATCAAGCAAAGGGCCGGAACGTGGAAGTGATCGGCCGGTCTTCGCCGGGATACGAATACGGCGTCGGTCCCAGCTTTCGCCGGGATGACGAGATTAGGACTAGCTAGTGAAACTACACCGTTACCAGGGATCTCGCCTCTGGGATTGCATCACCAGACGCTCGATTTCCTCTCGGACGAGCCGTTCGACCATCATGGGCAGGTGCTGATCCAGCCACTCCTTCAGCATCGGACGCATCAACTCCCGCGTTAGGCGCTCCAGCGTAATCGCCCCATTGCCGATCGGAAGTTCGTGATAGTCCTCGTTCAGCTTTTCGTTGAGACGGCTGAAGGAGTCCACGGTCTCTTGCGCCTGTGGCGGCGATACCAAACCGTCGTCCAGCCTCGGCGGCGGAGCCGGCGCGGGAGGAGGTGGCGGCGGGGGTGGAGGTGGCAGAGGTGGAGGCGGCGGCGCTTCCTCCTCGAACTTTTGCTGTTCAAACAGAGGCTCGCTATCAGCCTCCATGTCGCTCAGATCGAGGACATCATCGTCCTCATCCTCGGGCTCGGGCTCTGGTTCCGGCTCGGGCTCGGGCTCGGGCTCTGGTTCAGGTTCGGGCTCTGGTTCCGCCGCCGCTTCTTCCGTCTCGGGCTCGGCCTCGTCACCAT
>JAYOIK010000141.1:0-6152 GCA_038118725.1 Alphaproteobacteria bacterium
GCCGTTCGCCAGGGCGACGGGGGGTGTGGGGATGGTGTTGTTTCAGGATTGGGCCTTTCCTTAAGCCGTCGTCCTGGCGCAAGGCAGGACCTCGCGATGGACGCCTTTACGGTAGTCGTCTGATCACGTTGAACCGTCCGAGGCCCCGCCGTTCGCCAGGGCGACGGGGGGTGTGGGGATGGTGTTGTTTCAGGATTGGGCCTTTCCTTAAGCCGTCGTCCTGGCGCAAGGCAGGACCTCGCGATGGACGCCTTTACGGTAGTCGTCTGATCACGTTGAACCGTCCGAGGCCCCGCCGTTCGCCAGGGCGACGGGGGAAGGGGGTGGGAAAGTCGTCTCCCCTCGGCTCGCGTTCCTCGGTACACTCGGTGCGAGTGTCGTTTGGGGCATGTGTGGGTCGCGGGGCTAGCGCGCCGAGGTCGACGTGGGCTCCGGGGCGCGCTTCCGATATAGGGGAAGGCGCCAATCACCATCCTCCGCTGGAGTACCGCCATGAAGATCACCGCCGTCGAAACCGTGCAGGTGGAGGAGTTTTCGAACTTTCTCTGGCTGCGTATCGAGACCGACGAGGGTCTTGTCGGACTTGGCGAGACCGCGCGCAATCCAAACGCGACAGCCGCCTATATTCACGAGACGGCGTCGCCCTATCTGATGGGCAAGTCCCCGCTCGACATCGAACGCCATCATCACGCCTTGCTGGAAACCGTGGGCAATCGCTTCGCCGGTTATCCCAGCCGTAGTATCGAAATGCGCGGAAACTCCGCCGTCGATCTGGCGCTTTGGGACCTCTTCGGCAAGGCGATGGGACAGCCGGTCTGGCGGCTGCTGGGCGGCCTCTGCCGTGACAAGATTCGGATCTACAACACCTGCGCCAGCGCCGATTACAACCGGGTCGCCCGCGATGGCGCCAATACCAAGACGGTCGAGCATGGCGGGCCCGGCAAGCGCGATTTCACGATCTTCGAGGATCTGGAAGCGCAAATGGGAGCGCCGGAGGACCTGGCGCTTTCGCTCCTGGAAGAGGGCGTGAAGGGCATGAAGATCTGGCCCTTCGATGTCTTCGCCATGCAATCCGGGGGGCACCATATCTCGCTGGAGGATCTGCGGACCGGCGTGTCGGTGATTGAACGGATACGCAAGGCCGTCGGCGACAAGATGGACATCATGATGGAGTACCACGCGCTCTGGCGACTACCACAGATTTGCCAGATCGCCCGGGCGCTGGATGACTTCGATATCTATTGGCACGAGGACCCGGTGCCGATGCACCGTTTCGATGACCTGGAGCGTTTCAAGCAGTCGACCACCGGACGGGTGACCGGATCGGAGAATCTCGGCACCAAGACCTGGTATATCGAGGCGTTCGAGCGCGGCGCGATCGATGTCGCGCATTTCGATCTCTGCTGGATCGGCGGCCTGACCGAGGGCCGCAAGATCGCCGCCATCGCCGAGGCCTATGAACGTCCGATCGCGCCACATGACTGTGTCGGCCCGGTGACCCTGGCGGCCAGCACGCATCTCGTGTGCTCGGCGCGAAACGGGCTTATCCAGGAAACCGTCCGAGCCTTTACCAGGGGCTACTATCGGGATATCGCGACCGAACTGCCGCTGATCGCCGATGGTTTCATCACCCCGACCAGCACGCCGGGCATGGGATTGGATCTGGTGCCTGGATTCACCCGGCGCGCGGATGCGACGGTGCGTCGGAGCACTGTCTAGGAGAGGCGCCTAGAGGCCGGCGTCGCCTTCCCAGAAGTCCTTGTTGAGCGACTTCAGCAACTCGTCATGGGTCTTCTCGAGACAGCCGCGTAGGCGGACCTTGTAGCCGTTATCCGCGTAGAATTTGCACCGCTCATAGGTATCTCGGGCGCTGTCGACACCATCCGGAGCCAGCTCCCGGATCAGGGACTGACCGATCGATTTATCCCAGACGTTGTTCCGAACCGCGGCGGGCGCGATACCCTCGGGCGGGAGCAGATTGATCAGCCGGCTCATGATGACCGCGGCATCGGCCCTGGGGTTGGAGCGCTCGAAGAAACCCTCGGCGGCGAAACGGCGCGGGCCGGTGGCGGTCTCCAGATCGTCTTGCTCGTGAACATTCGCCATGCCCTCGGGCAGACGCGGGACCAGGGCAACGTGACGCGGCACGATCACCGAGACGGATTTGGCGTTAAGCGAGGCGAGCCGCCGCTGATCCAGGCTGACCTTGACCGAGGTGTATTCGCCCTCGCTTTCGAACTCTAGCAGGCCGGTCCCCGAGAATGTCGCGGTCTTGCCGTCGGTTTGATCGACGATCAGTGCCAAATCCCCGGCCCCGGCGAGGTCGTAGCGCTGACCGGCGGTAGGCCGCGGGCGCTTTTCCTGCATGCAGAACGCGCTGAAGAACCCGGTGCAGGTCCCGTCGACGCAGTTGAGCGGCGTCGGTTGCTTGGTCGCGATCAGGCCCAGAACCTGGGGCGGCTCGTCATTGGCGGCAAGGGCCGGTGAGGCGGCGCCGAACGAAAGACACAGGGTTAGCGCGGCGGCGAGAAACGCGACTCCAGGCTTCATGGCCAAAATCCTTCCCTGAGAAGGGACGCGGTGCATTCATCCGAAAATATAGCCTCTCACGGGGCGGTTTTGTCGTCAAATCCGCAAGCCGTGGCGTCATTCACAGTGTGGTGAAATCCCGTTTCGGTAAGCACGCGGCTTCATCTTGGATTAACGCCGCTTCCAAGATTTCCCAGTCCCGTGGGTCGACCTTGTGGGTGAGGGTCAGGCCGGGTCGTGATTGATAAGTTAATCTCAACGCTACACGGCGATACACCGGACGGGATGTTCCATCCACCGGAATAGACTCGGTTTCAAGCGTATGCCTGCCCGGAGGTATGGGCGCGTCGAGCCCGATCAATGCCGTGGGACGATTGAAGCCAATGGCCTGGGTTAAATAGTTTTCGAAAGGCATGGCTATCTTCGAGACGAGGAAATCGTGCTTATCGGGACGCCATTGCGCCAAGTTCCCGAACTCTTGCAGCGCGTGCAAACCCGGTGGCCGGCCCACTCACTAAGGAATACAATGTCGCAGCGCAGGCACCGCCGGTTTTTGGGCGGCGCGATGCGGACTTCGCTTTCCTCGTCATTCGCTGATTTCCGATTCATCATTTCCTCATTAGATTTGGTTCGCGATGGCCCGAACGGCTGGGGACTCATAACCGAGTTTGTGGCACGCAGGCTCCACCCCGTCGCCGAAATTTTCGGTCGCATTCACAATAATTGACAGAATAATTGAGATGGGCGTTCTCCGGCACCACCACCGCATTACAGGATGTGCCGCTGATTCGAAAACCACGATGGCAGCGCCAGCCCAGGCGCATGGACGATGCATGAAAATAGGCGTTCTCCGGAACTTTCACCGCAACGCATTTCTCCTTGGCGCGCCTATATCCGCGCTCGCACTCCCAGCTGCTGCCATTGTAGCTTTCGACGATAAACCCGTTCTCCGGAACCACCACCGCGTCGCATGCTTGGTGCGTGGCGCGAAACCCGCGCCTACAGTTCCAACCGTCGCCTCGGTCATTCAAGTAGCCATTCGCGGGTACCTTGATGGCCGCGCAGACTTTGTCCTTCAGCTTGTAACCGCGCTCGCAAACCCATCGGTTGCCAGATGCGCCCAGATAAGCGTTCGACGGGATGTTGATCTTCTCGCATCGCAGGTTGGTTTCCTGGAATCCACGACGGCACTCCCAGCCCTTGCCGTAACCGGCCCCGGCTAGGATGGCATTCGCGGGCACCTGGATCGCGGCGCAAGCCTCACCAGATTTCTTGTAACCGACATCACAGCTCCATCCGGCGCGATAGGCGTTCGCATGTCCGTTCTTCGGCGCGGTTGAGTTAGTTGATTGGGCATGGGTTAGACCGGTGCTCAACGAGAATACAATGACACCCAGAAAAGTGACAAGGAATACTCGCCACCAGGGCCTCGTGCTGTTCATGTTTGGGGCTCCAGGGATTGTCGCGCCGCTTCAGCGCACTCAATACATGGGGGATAATTAAAAATTTTCAATCAAATCGCACATTTTTTATGCCGACGGATAAATGTTTTCCATATTTACGAACTATAAAAAATAAAAATAATATACTCGCGGGGTGATTTTCAAATATTTTAACCTGTTTTCGCGGCATCTCCCAAGGGTGCACGGTAGGCCGCGCGTTCTTATTTTCCCCAGCGCGCCGCGATCAGGTCGTGTTGCCGCGCCATCGCCAGCAAGGTCTCGCGGGTCGGCGCGTCGAGCGGGGTGAGTGGGTGCCGCACAGCGTCTGATTTGATCACGCCGCCTTCCATCATCACGGTCTTGCAGGCGCGCAGCCCGCATTGCCGGTTCTCCAGATTGATCAGGGGTAGCATCCGGTTATAGCCGGCTTCGGCGGCGGCGCGGTCACCGGCGAGGTGGTCCATGACGATCGGCCGGATCTTCTCGCAGGCCAGCGCGCTGGTCATGGTTCCGGTGGCGCCGGCGTCGAGATCCGCCAGCAGCGTGATTCCCTCCTCGCCGTCGAAGGGGCCGTCGATATGCTCTCCCGCCGCCGCGATCAGCGCGCGCAGCTTGCCGGCCGTGCCCGGGGTTTCGATCTTGAAATAGGACACCGTCGGCAACTCCCTGGCCATGCGCGCCAAGAGCGGGATCGACAGCGTTACGCCGGAGAGCGGCGCGTCCTGAATCATGATCGGAATGTCGATGGCGTCGGCGAGTGCCGCGAAATGCTCATACACGCCATCGTCGGAGGCGCGGAGCAGCGCGCCGTGATAGGGCGGCATCATCATCACCATCGCCGCGCCCTGCTCGGCGGCTCGGCGGCAACGCTCGACCGCGATGGCGGTGCTGAAATGGCTGCAGGTCGCGATCACCGGCACGCGACCATCGGTGTGCTCCATGCAGACGGTTTGCAGGATCTCGCGCTCGGCGTCGGAGAGCAGAAACTGCTCGGAGTAGTTCGCCAGAATGCAGATCCCGTCGACCCCCTGATCGATCATGCAGTCGATGACGCGCCTTTGGCCGTCGAGATCGAGGCCACCGTCCTCGTTGAAGGGCGTCGGAACGATCGGAAAGATGCCGGTATAAGGGGGGCTCATCGCTTGGTCCTCGGGCGCTCGGTTTCGGTTCGGTCAACCCGCCATCTTTTGGCGATAGGCGTAGTTCTTGTCCAGGCGCGCCATCAGGTAGTCGCCGTATCGCACGGGCTCGAAATCAATTCCGCCTCCGATTTCCTCGATCGGCGCGACCGTGGTGTGCATCGAGGGATCGAAGAAATACGGTTGCGAATAACGCTCCTCGCCCGAGAGGTTGCGCACCCGGTGCGGGGTGGAGACGAAAACCCCGCCAGTCCAGCGCGCCAGGATATCCGCGACGTTCAGCACGAAGGTGCCGGGAATCGGCGGGGCCGCGATCCATTGACCGTCACGCCCGCGCACTTCCAGGCCTCCCACCGCGTCCTGGGCAACCAGGGTGATGAAACCGTAATCGGTGTGTGGCGCGGCGCCGTAGAGATCCTCCTCGGGCTCTTGCGGCCAATAATGCAGCAGACGCAGAAACTCGGTCGGACGTTCGAAGGCGCGATCGAAATAGGTCTCCGGCAGATCGAACCCTCGGGCGATCGAGCGCACCAGCCGCGTGGACAAGGCCCGCATGGCCGCCATGTAGCCGAGGCAAACCGGTTCAAGCTCCGGGATCTCGTCGGGCCACTGGTTCGGTCCGGCCAAGGGGGCGTCCGCCAACACGTCCGGGTCGTCCGGCGGCAGGTCATGCATCGCCATGAAGGATTCGCTCTGATTCGGCTTGGTCACCTTGGCGACGCTGGAGGTCACGATGGTCGAGCTTTTCGGGATCATGTAGCCACGATGCCAGCGGTTCTGCGCGTAACGCCGCTTGGCCTCGTCCGGCAGGGCGAAGAACCGCTTGCCGGTCTCTCGAACCCGTTCGATGTCGCCTTGCGCGATGCCATGACCGGAGACATAGGCGAAACCGATATCCTTAAGCGCCTCTTGCAACGCGGCGTCGGTGGCGCGCCGGGCCGGTGACTCCGCGTTCGCCAACGCGCTAATATCAATTTGGGGGATAACTTGTTTCATGTGACCCGTCACCACATCGACATTTGCCAAATGTATCCTGCCGTCG
>JAYOIK010000142.1:0-5935 GCA_038118725.1 Alphaproteobacteria bacterium
AGGAGGCGCAGCAGAACATGATCGCCACCGCCAAGGATCTCGCCGATCGCGGTGAAATCGTCATCGGCGGCGGCTCCGGCGACGATCAGCTGGTGTTCTGAGTGTCGGCTGAACGCCTACCGCTCGCTAAACGACCATCGTTCCAAAGAGAGAGCCGACAATCGCGGTTGCCGCCATCGCGAGTACGCCCCAAAAGACCACGCGCGTCGCGCCCTTGACGATTCCAGAGCCGCCGGCCTTTGCCCCCAGGCCTCCAAGCGCGGCCAATGTCAGTATCGTGGCGATGCCGACGGCGGGGATTTCGGAACCGCCAGGCGCCAGGATCGCGACGATCAATGGGAACGCCGCGCCGACCGCGAAGCTGATCGCCGAGGCGAAAGCCGCCTGTACCGGTTGGGCGGCCGTGATCTCGGTTATGTTGAGTTCATCGCGCATATGCGCGCCGAGCGCGTCGTGCTCGGTCAATTGCTCGGCGACCTTTCTTGCCAGATCCGCGTCGAGACCACGCGCCTGATAGATCTCCGCCAGTTCCGTCAATTCCGCCTCGGGATAATCGCGAAGCTCGCGCCGTTCGCGCTCAAGTTCGGCGGCCTCGCTGTCGGATTGGGCGCTGACGGAGACATATTCGCCCGCCGCCATCGACATGGCGCCCGCCACGAGACCGGCGACGCCGGCGATGATCATATCCTCCTTGAACGCGGTCGCAGCCGCGACGCCGACGATCAGACTCGCGGTCGAGATGATCCCGTCATTGGCGCCGAGAACGGCGGCGCGCAGCCAGTTGACGCGGTCAATGACATGAATCTCGTGGTGATATCTTCGCATTCAACGGCATTCCATAACGTCAAGGAACGCCATCCTAGCGCATCGCCGCCTCGATGTTACCACCATCGACGGTTGTTACGCTCGCCGTGGTCCGTTCGGCAAGCGCGTGATGCAGAAACGCGCGGGCGACATGCTCCGCCGTGACCTCCTGGCCGAGCAGATTCCCGGAGAGGTAATCTTGCTCGCTTACCCCGCGCGCCCTGGAGCGCTGGGCGATCATCTCGTCGGTCAACAAACCCGATCGTATCCGGTCCGCGTTGACGGCGTTGGAGCGGATACCGAAACGCCCGTACTCCAGCGCGTATTGCCGCGACAGGAACAGGGTCGCCGCCTTGGGAAGGCCATAGGCGCCGAAATTCTTGCCCGGGTTGACCGCCTGTTTCGAGGTATTGAACAACAGAACCCCGCCGGTCCCCTGGGCTAGCATGACCCGGGTCGCGGCTTGCGCGACGGATTGATGCGCGAAGAAATTGAGCTCGAAACTCCGGCGCAACACCGCGTCGTCCAGGCTCGCGATTTCCCCTTGCCAGGCGGCGCCGGCATTGGAGATCAGGATGTCCACGCCACCAAAGCTCTCGCAGATACGGTCAAACGCCGCATCCACCGCCTCCCGGTCCGTCACGTCGCAAGCAAGGCCGATCGCGCCATTGCCCGCCGCGCCCGCCGCCGCGTCAGCCGATTTTCCATCAAGGTCCAGTACCGCCACATGCGCGCCTTCGCTCGCGAAGATCTTGGCCGTCGCCGCGCCGATCGCGCCTCCACCGCCGGTCACGACGGCGACCTGGCCCGAAAGCGGCTTATAGGTGATGGACTTGAGCTTAGCCTGCTCGAGCGACCAATACTCAAGCTTGAATAGTTCCTCGTCCGGCAGCGCGGTGAAGGTACCGATACGCTCGGCGCCGATAACCGCCTCGATCCAGATCTCGGCGATATCGGCGGCGATCGCGGCCTCTTTCTGGCTCCGGCCCATCCCGAACAAACCAAGGCCCGGCACCAGGGCGACCCTGGGCATCGGATCGAGTATGGTTCTCTGGACATCGTCCAAGGCGTCGCAGCGCGCGAAATAGGCCTTGTAATCCGCCATATAAGCCTCGACGCGCGCCCGGGTATCCGCGCGAAAGCCGTCTAGGTCATCATCTAGCGGCACCGTGGTGATCAGAGGCTTCTTCTTGGTTCGGATCACGAGATCGGGGGTGCTCACGCCGCGGGTCGCGTAATCCTCCACATCCCTGCCGTTCACGAAGGCATCGACATCCGGTGTCGATCGATGCTCCAGCACGAAACGCGCGTACCGCCCCTCTCCCAGAGCCTCAGCGACCGCGCCGCGAAGAATCGGCGCGACTTCCGCGAGGCCGGCGGTCTTAGCCAAGGAAATCGGAGCAAAGACCGACTTGCGCCCCTTCGCGATGTACGCCTCGGCGAGGGTGACATGCTCGATCATTCGCTCATAGGCACTCTCGGCCGTGTCGCCGAAGGTGAAAATGCCATGCTTGTCGAGGATAAGCCCCTCGACCGCGGGATCGGCTTCATAGACCTCCGCCGCCACCTTGGAGAGTTCGAACCCCGGCGCCACATAGTCGACGATGCCCAATCGGTCGCCAAATATCTCCCGGCACAGGTCCTGGCCGTTGGGCTGATCGACAATCGATAGGATGGCGGTGGAATGGGTGTGATCCACATAGGCATGCGGCAGGAACGCGTGCATCAGGGTTTCGACCGACGGGTTCGGTGAGGCCGGATCGATCAGATTCGCGCGCTGCAGTTTAACCATGTCCTCATCGGACAGGACGTCGAAGGCCCGTGCCTTTCGCAAGGGCGCCAGCTTTACCGCCGGCAATCCCGCCGGCTCGATCGAGCCCATGTCCCAGCCGCTACCCTTGACGCACAGCACTTCCCATTCGTCGCCGACCATGTCCGTGATCCGGGTCTTGAGCGAGGTGTTGCCACCGCCATGGAGCACCAGCTTGGGCTCACCACCGAGCAACCGCGTGGTATAGACCCGGAGCGCAAGATCCGCGCCGATCCCGTCGGCGGCATAGCGATCGATCGCCGCTTGGGCGTCCTTGGCGTTCCAAAGGCTCTTCATTTCGGCTCTCCGACTATCGTGGCGGCGCGGCTGTTTTCCACGGCGGAGATACGCCACCAACGGCGTTCCCGGTCAAGGGAATCGTGGTTCCTCGCCGCTCAAATTCGATACATCTCGATGGCCGCCGGGTCGACCCTGACGCCAAAGCCCGGCCCATCGGGCAAACGCGCGATACCCTTCGAAACCGTCGGCCCTTCCAGCAACATGCGATCCCAAAGCGGGTCACGCTCGGGATCCGCGAAACACTCCACACAAAAACCGTTCGGTTGCGCGGCGAGCATGTGCAGCGCGATCTGTGGTTCCTCGTGATGGGTCATCTTGATATCGGTCAGTTGCGCCAAACCCACCACCCTTTGCCAGGCGGTCACGCCTCCCGCCTCGGAGGCATCGAAATTGATGAAATCAACGGCGCCCGCCTCGATCATGCGGCGCATCGCCTGACCCGTCACCTCGCTCTGGCCGGCATTGACCGGGATCGAACTGGCGCGGCGCACCTCGGCCATGTTGCGCAGGTCGTCCATCCAGTGACACGGCTCCTCGAACCAGGCGATGTCCAGCGGCTCGATCAATCGCGCGTGCTTGACCGCGTCGCGCCAGGACCACCCCCTGTTGGCGTCGACGGAGATCAAGAAATCAGGTCCGATACCATCGCGCGCCGCCTTGACCCGCGCGGCGTCGGCTTCCGGCGACAGGCCTCCGACCTTGACCTTGCAGCCGGCCATCCCGGCGTCCCGCAGGGCGCGCATCTCGGCGCCGAGATCATCCAGGGTCTTGCCTTCGATATAGTAGCCGCCGATCGAAATGATCGGCAGTTCCTCTTGATATCCACCCAAAAGCCGCGCGACGCTCACGTCGTAGCAGCGCCCGATCGCGTCCCAAACCGCGCAATCAACACAAGCGATGGCCTGCATCATCAGCTCCGGCGCCATGGCGGCGCCCGGAACCTCGGCCTCTAGTCGCGCGTACAGCCGTTGCCAATCCCGCACGTCCTGGCCGATCAACAAAGGGGCCAAACGGTCATTCACCAGCGCGGCGATCTCGCGGCCATGGGTGCGATTGTCGCCGTTGTAGATCTCCGCCACCGGGCCGTCCTTGATCCACAACCGGGTAATCACCGTGCAGCGCGAGGTGACGTTGTAGGTGCTACCGCCGAAATCCTTGGTCAGCGGGATCCTGATCGCGACCGCCTCGATCTTGTCGATAAGCATTTCATCCCTCCTTGCCGGAACGTTCCGAAAGAGCCTATTCGCGGATCCAACGCCAAGCAAAACCCATATGCGTCGAGGGCGATACGGGTCCGACATATCGTCCTTGTGTGGATTCGCCGGTTCGCGAAGAGTCGGACCGCAAGCGCCTTGACCTGATCCCCGGCTCTGGCGAGGCTCCCATCCCAAATCGGAAATCAACGTGGAACCATCGGATCATGAGTGCAGGTGAGCGTTTACCCGGAACCCCGGTCCCCAAGCATGTTTGGACCGGATATGAAGGCATCAAGATCGCCGGTGACACCTGGGGCGACCCCAGCGGCCCGCTCGTGATCCTGCAACATGGTGGGGGCCAGACCCGGCATGCCTGGAAGGGCGCCGGGGAGACCTTGGGAGAGGCCGGCTATCACGCCGTGGCCTTCGACGCCCGGGGGCATGGTGATTCCGAATGGGCGGGTGAAGGTCGCTATAGCGCGGACCATATGGTCGAGGATCTGAAATGCGTCGCCCAGGCCCTGGGCTCGGAGCGCCCGATCCTGGTCGGCGCCTCCATGGGCGGCGGCACCAGCCTGGTGGCCATCGGCGAGAAAAAGATGGAGGCCGCGGCCCTGGTCATGGTCGACATGGCGCCACGCATCGAACCCGAGGGCCAGGCGAAGATTCAGGCCTTCATGAACCAAAAGCCCGACGGCTTCGATAGTCTGGAGGAAGTCGCGGCCGCGATCGCGAACTACCAACCACATCGCAAGCGCCCGCGCACTCTCGACGGGCTGGCCAAGAATGTGCGCCTCGCGGCAAACGGCAAATATGTCTGGCATTGGGACCCCGCTCGTCGGGTTGGGCGGCCCGGACCATCCGGGGTCGCCGATTATCGCGAGCGCCTGCGCCTTGCCGCCGACAATCTGACTCTGCCGGTGCTTCTGGTGCGTGGTGGCTTGTCAGACGTTTTGAGCGAGGAAGGCGCCCAAGCCTTCCTCGAGCAATGCCCGCACGCCGAATATGTAAACGTGGCCAATGCCGCCCATATGGTGGCCGGCGACCGGAATGATATTTTCGCCGGGTCGGTAATCTCGTTCTTGCTTCGGGTCGCGCCGATCGAAAGCGCATAACGCAAACGCGGCTAAGCGCCGGGCGCGAAACTCACGACGCAAACAGCGATGTTGTCTTGGGCGGTTTGACGGGCGCGGCTCATAATCTCGCCCAGCCGCTCTTCGTTGGGGATATCCACCATGGTCAAAAGGGACCCGATGCCGGTGGTTTCGTTCAGCCCGTCGGTGCAAATGAGGTACGCATCACCGACCTCGAACGTGTCTTCAAGGCAATCAGCCTGGAGTCTACCGGTTCGCCAGGCCTGACGGAAAACCGGGCCCAGCCCGAAATTCAGCGCTTTCGGACTTGCGCCCGGCATTCGGTCGCCGAGGGATAGAGACGGGCCCACATGGTCCCTGGTTAGCAGGCGCCCCCCATTCTTGCCGATCTTGTAGACGCGGCTATCACCGGCGTGAAAGACCCGCGCCCGTTGGCCGTCCAAGGCGACACCGGCGATCGTCGTGCCCGACCCACCCATGCAGAGCGACTCCATTCGAGACTGCAAACGCCCGATCAACCACAGCAGATCACCTCGATCCGGCCCCAGTTGATTGGCTAGCCCGGCCAAGGTCTCGCATGCCGTTCGGCTCGCATGACCGCCGCTCGGCCCACCACCCACGCCGTCGCAAACCGCGATGATCGGCATCGGGGCCAAAACTGGAATCTCCGCCGGTTGAAGCATGTCTTCTGATTGGGTGACCCGCGCGTCGACTAGGATACAATCCTGCTG
>JAYOIK010000143.1:0-5833 GCA_038118725.1 Alphaproteobacteria bacterium
CTCAAACATACCAGATTTCCGGCGCGGCGCTCTTCATCGGCGGCGCGGCTTGCGCCAGCGGCGGGACCGGGGCGAGGGGTGTCGTGTCGAGCAAGGACAGATCCGGCGCCTCTCCCGTGGCTTCGGCACGGCGGCGCAGCATGGTTCGAAACCCGTTTCGCGCGTGCTCCAGGTCCATGACCAGGTTGTGACGGCGCGCCACCCGTTCCGCCACTCCAACAATTGCTCGAAGGACTCATAGCAATCGCCGAGCCGTCGGACATTTTGATTGGCCAGGATCAGCCAGCGGGGATCCTGTCGATTCTTGGCGTCCAGCCACGAGGTTCCACTGGCCGAGAAGTCGCCGCCGACCGGCTTACTTTCCTTAACGTAAAACTCGAGGAAACGGACGAAAAACCCTTGCATCGTAAGTAAAATCGGCGATGCGTTGCGTTCATCAATCGCGTCCTCGCCATGCAACTGCTCATACAGTAACTCGTCGAGAAACAGCTCCAGAAACTCGAAAACATCCGTCGTCGAGCCGACCAGATGGGTCAGCTTGACCAGCTCTCGCGGCAGCACGGTGATGTAATCCTGGCGGCGCGAGGATTTATGCGAGCGACTATTGGCGCCAGCGTGCCAGGTCATGATCCGACCCGGCTTCTTCAAGGCCTCTTCGAGTGCTAGTCTGCTCATGCCCCATGATGAACCACGAAATGTCGGAATGTCCACATGATCGACCCGAGCCTGCTTGGCGATCTCGCCAAACAACACCAGAAAAACCTGCTCAGCCGCGAGGAAGCCAAGGAGTTTCTGCGTGAGCTTATGGCGCTCTGCCAAAAGCATGACGTCCTTCTGCGCGCGCCGGACCAGATGCTGCGGATCAGCAAAACCTTCGGCGATTCCAGCATGCGCACGGTCCTGAAGGCGATGATCGACAAGAACGGCAACTGCCCGGCGGCGAAGATCGAGTATCGCTGAGATACTACGTGCCAGCGGTCCTTGTACGAGCAGATTCTACTTGACCACTTGTGAACCAACTTTCTGATATTATGGTAGATCTAGTATTTCCCATAATATACATTATGCGACAAATGGATCGTGACGCATGAACAACGCGAACGGCAAATCAATCCCCCCGCTCCCGATCCCTAGCGAGGAAGACGCGCCCATTCAGCGTCTCACTCAAGTCATAGCGGCCCTGCGAAACCCGGATGGCGGCTGCCCCTGGGATCTCGAGCAGACCTTCGAGACCATCGCGCCGTATACGATCGAGGAAGCCTATGAGGTCGCCGAGGCGATCGCCCAGCGGGATTTCGTCGCGCTGAAGGACGAGCTTGGCGATCTGCTGTTGCAAGTCGTCTATCACGGACGGATGGCCGAGGAACTCGGTGAGTTTAGTTTCGATGACGTCGCCGAGGCGATTACCGAAAAGATGATCCGCCGGCATCCGCATGTTTTCGGCACGCTCGAAATCGGCGATGCCGAGGCCCAAACCCAGGCCTGGGAGGAGCAGAAAGCCACCGAACGGGCCGCCAAGGCCGCCGAGAGCGGCGCGCGATCGAGCGCTCTGGATGGTGTCAGCGTCGCCTACCCCGCCTTGATGCGCGCCGTGAAACTGCAACGCCGCGCGGCCCGGGTCGGGTTCGATTGGCCGGAAACAGCGCCGGTCGTGGATAAGATCCACGAAGAACTGGGAGAACTGACAGAGGAAATCTCCGCTAGTGATGTCGATGGCGATCGCGTCGAGGACGAAATGGGCGATCTGCTCTTCGCCTGCGTCAATCTCGCCAGGCATCTCGGCGTTGACCCGGAAAACGCGCTGCGCCGGACCAACGGCAAGTTCGAGGCCCGTTTTCGCGCCGTGGAACGCATGCTCGACGAGGATCTGGGGATCGAGCCCGGTGCGGCGAGTCTGGATCAGATGGAGGAGCGATGGACGCGCGCAAAGTTAAAGTGAAAATTTCAGAAGATGGTTTATAATGTTGATATTAGTTTGTATTTGTTGATTGCAGGACGCGGCTTGAGCGCGTGAATAGGCCGTGACGTCTCCTCACGACACCCCGATTTTCGAATCCCTGGGCTTGACCCAGGGTCTCCCACTCCCAACAAGAATCGGGCTTGCGCCAGGGATTCGGTAAACGGGGGACCGGTTGGGAGAGACCGTCCAGAACCATCTCCAGCTCTAAAAGCATTGACGCGCGCCCGCTTCGGGAGTAGCGAGCGTCGTTTCACTCACTCTTCAACACCACAAGAGGAAGTTCAGGAGGCGATCATGACGGCGCGGATCTTTATCGACGGCGAAGCGGGAACCACGGGTTTGCAAATCCGGGAGCGCCTGATCGATCGCCGTGATATCGCGCTGATCAGCCTTTCCGACGCCGAGCGCAAGGATACCGAGGCGCGGCGGCGGGCGCTGAACGAGGCGGATCTGGCGATCCTATGCCTGCCCGACGATGCGGCGCGGGAATCCGTCTCGCTGATCGAGAACGACACTACGCGGGTTATCGACGCCTCGACGGCGCACCGGGTGGCGGATGGCTGGACCTATGGGTTTCCCGAGATGACGGCGAACCAGAAGGATGCGGTGCGCGCGGCCAAGCGGGTGGCCAATCCCGGATGCTATCCCACCGGCGCCATCGCCCTGGTGCGCCCGCTGGTCGAGGCGGGCCTCTTACCGGCGGACTTTCCGGTGACCGTGAATGCGATTTCCGGCTATTCCGGCGGCGGCAAGTCGTTGATCCAGCGCTTCGAGGGGCCGGACGGCGCCGCCGAACCGACCTATTACGGCTACGGATTGGCGCTCAACCACAAGCATCTGCCGGAGATGAAGGCCTATTGCCTGCTCGACCAGGCGCCGCTCTTCGCGCCGTCGGTCGGCCGCTATTACAAGGGCATGCTGGTTCAGGTGCCGCTACAGCTCTGGTCCCTGCCCGGCGCGCCGAGCGGCAAGCGGATACACGAGGCGCTCGCCGATCATTTCGGCGCCGGCGGCTTCGTCAAGGTCGCGCCCTTCGGCGATACCGATCCCAAGACCGAGCTCAATCCCGAGGCGATGAACGCCACCAACAACATGGAATTGCGGGTCTTCGCGCGCGAGGATACCGGCCAATGCCTGTTGACGGCGGTTCTGGATAATCTCGGCAAGGGGGCCTCGGGCGCGGCGGTTCAATCGATGAACCTGATGCTCGACCTGGAGCCGCGCGCCGGCTTGGAGCAACGCCTGGCGGCCTAACGCCGCGCCACCTAACACCGCGATATGAGGCGGGGTCTATTCCGCCCCGCCTCGCCCGGTAAATGTCTCTCGCCCCGATGCCTCGCGCACAAGAGCGTCGAACAGACTTTGCTGCGCCGCGTCCTCATGGGCGGTGACTTCCGGGTGCCATTGCACGCCCAGGCACCAGGGATGGGCGTTGTGCTCCACCGCCTCCACCACGCCATCGGCGGCGCGGGCGGTAACCCTGAGTGGAGCGGCGACGGATTTCAGCGCCTGATGGTGACCGGAAGTGCCACGCGTCCTTCCCGTTCCCAAAATACCGGCGAGCTTGCTGTCGGGGGCGTCGATTTCGGCCTCGTGCAAGGCCCATAGGCCGTCCGGATCGCGATGCATGTCGCCCTTGCCGAGATCCGGCACATGCTCCACCAGACTACCGCCCAGCGCGACGTTGAGGAGTTGGAAGCCTCGGCAGATACAGAGGATCGGCATATCCGCGCGCTCCAGGGCGGCACGGATGCCGATCAGTTCCGCCGCGTCACGCTCCGGATCAAGCTCGGTGAGTTCGGGATGCGCGGTATCGCCGCCATAGCGGGCGGGGTCGATATCCGCGCCGCCGGAAAACACGATCCCGTCGAGCCGGTCGAGCACGGCGGGAAACAGATCCTCGCCCGGCGGCAGATAAAGCGGGATGCCCCCCGCCCGCCGCACCGAAAGCGCGTAATCCACCGGCAGAACATAGAAGGAGTCGTAATGGGTGCTCTTCATGCTCTGCTCGTGGCGTCCATAGGTGGTCACGCCGATCACCGGTTTCATGGCAGCAGCCCCCGCGAGTTTAGTCGGCGCCATCAAATCACGGATTCTTCGCCAAGGGGGATGCTTTTTCGCCGCCCGGCGTGACATCCTCCATGCCTGGATCATGAAACAACCATTCGGAGACGCGCCATGGGCACGGAGATTCAACTGACCGCGAGCGACGGCGGTACTTTCGCGGGATATCTCGCCCTGCCCGCCTCCCTGCCGGCCCCGGGTCTAGTGGTTCTGCCGGAGGTTTTCAACACCAACGACCATATCCGCTCCGTCGCCGACGGTTATGCAGAGGCGGGCTTTGTCGTCATCGCCCCCGATATCTACTGGCGCGAGGAGGCGGGCTGCTATCTGCCCTATACCGACGAGGGCCGAGCCAAGGCCCAGGCGCTTCGGGCGGCTCAGGGCACCGATGCCTTCGCCTCCGATCTCGGCGACGTGGTGGCGGCGCTCAAGGCGCGCGAAAACTGTACCGGCAAGGTCGGCGTGATGGGCTTCTGCCTCGGCGGCAAGTTCACCTATCTCTCCAGCGTACGCCACGCGATCGACGCGGCGGTCAGCTATTACGGAGTGCAAATCGACGAGCATCTAGATGAGGCGGACGCGCTGAAATGCCCGATCCTGATGCATTTCGCCTCCGACGACCCGCATGTCCCGGCGGAGACCGTGGCGGCGATCCAGGCGCGGATGGGCGATTGGGAGAATGTCGATATCCACGTCTACCCGAACACCGAGCACGGCTTTAACCGCTACGGCTATCCACCTCATGACGAGGCGGCGGCGGCCCTTGCGCGCGAGCGTACCCTGGCGCATTTCGGGCGCTTGCTGGGCTGATTGGCGGGGCCTAGGCTAAACACGACATCCTCAACGGAGAAAAATCATGGCCGAGTACATTCCCCCGACCCTGGACTGGGTCCGCGAGCAGGTGGAGCTTTATGAAGGCAGCGGGGGCACCGAGGGCACGACGCTCCGCGATACCGGCCTGCCCTGCATCATCATCACCCACAAGGGCGGCAAGACCGGAGCGATCCGCAAGATCCCGGTGATGACCGTCAAGGTCGGCCACAGCTATGTGCTGGTCGGCTCCTATGGCGGGCGGCCCAAGAACCCGGTTTGGGTCTACAACCTGCGCGCCCATCCGGATGTCGAGATCCGCGACCGGACCGAGGTGATGAAGATGACGGTCCGCGAGGTCCATGACGACCCCGAGCGCCAACGCCTCTGGGACGCCGCCGCCGAGGCCTATCCGCCCTATATCGAGTACCAGGCCAAGACCGACCGCAAAATCCCGGTCTTCATCGCCGAACCGGCTTGAGGACGGAACCATGAATTTAAAAGGCGCGGTGGCGCTGGTGACCGGGGGGAATGGCGGGCTCGGGCAGCGCATCTGTCATGCCCTGGCGCGCGAGGGGGTGGCGATCGCGGTGGTTTATGCCCGGAGCCGGGACGAGGCCGAGAGCGTCGCCGAGGCATTGGTTGCCGAGCACGGGGTCGAGGCGGCGGCTTTCGGCTGTGACATCACCGATCAGGACGCGGTCGAGGCGCTGGTCGCGGCGGTGACCGCGCGGTTCGGGCGGCTGGATATTCTGGTCAATGACGCGGCCTATAACAAGGCGATCCCGTTTCAGGAACTGGACAACCTGACGATCGAGGAATGGGACAAGATCCTGGCCGTCAACCTGACCGCGCCGATGCGCCTGATCAAGGCGGCGGCGCCGGTGATGAAGGACCAGGGACAGGGGCGGATCGTCAATATCTCCTCCGTCGCCGGGCTTTCCCCGACCGGCTCGTCCATCGCCTACGCGGTCTCCAAGGCCGGGCTCAACCATCTGA
>JAYOIK010000144.1:0-5564 GCA_038118725.1 Alphaproteobacteria bacterium
GCAGATCAGCTTGATGGATATTCATCCACAAAACGGCACGATCGAGATCGGCAATATATGGTTTGGCCCATCCCTGCAACGCACGCGGGGTGCCACGGAAGCACTGTTCATCGCACTGGCATATGCGATGGATGACCTCGGCTATCGGCGCATGCAGTGGCGGTGCAACTCGCTGAATGTGAGATCCCGGAACGCGGCAAGGCGCCTCGGCTTCCGCTTCGAAGGAACTTTCCACAATCATCTGATCTTCAAGGGAATGAACCGGGATACCACTTGGTACTCCATTCTCGAAGACGAATGGCCGGAAATCCGCGGTATTCTCGCGAAGTGGCTTGCCGCCGACAATTTTGACAACGCGGGCCGCGCGCGAGGATCGCTTGCTGGGATGATGGAGAACCGGGCCCCGAGCACGCGGGGCTGATCGAAGGATTGTTCGAGGGCAAGCAAGGTGTCGAGGAATGTCCCCTCCTGGCACCAAGCGCCCCTACCGAACCAAGTCCCATCCCAACGGCTCACCCACCGCCGTCCCCCCTTGGGCCTTGCACCATTTCATGCTTGGATAGGCCCCAGCGAGGATTTCCGCCACCGGAGGACAGCATGCCGAAACTGTTGAGCGATGCCGAGGTCGAGATGATGCGCCGGGACGGCTATGTGGCGCCGGTGCGGGTGTTCGACGCGGCGCGGGCGCGGGCCTTCCGCGATCGGCTGGAAGAATTCGAGGCGAGCGTCGCCGACCGGCCGGCGGAGGAGACCTTGTTCACACTATCCCGCTTCAAGCCGCATCTGCTGTTCACCTGGCTGGACGAGATCTGTCACGACCCCAAGCTGCTGGACGCGATGGAGGATGTGCTGGGCCCGGATCTGATCATCTTTTCCGGCGCCTTCTTCACCAAGAACGCCCGCGACGGCAACTACGTGCCCTGGCATCAGGACACCACCTATGCGGATTTCGACGGCGGTCGCTATGCCCGGGCCTGGGTCGCCTTTACCGACAGTCATCCCGGCAACGGCTGCATGCGGGTGATCAAGGGCAGCCACAAGACCCAGCTGATGCATACCGAGGAGCCGGATAATCCCCACAACATCCTGTTCCGCCGGGAGAAGGTCGCCGAAGCGGTGGCCGAGACCGATGCGGTGGATCTGGTGCTCCAGCCGGGGGAGATGTCGATTCACGACTACGGCGTCGTGCATGGCTCCAATCCCAACGACAGCGACGACCGCCGGATCGGCTTCGCGATCACGTTCGTCAGCGCCGACACGATGCCCCGCGGCCGCCGCGAAACCGGCATGCTAGTACGCGGCCGGGCCCGAAACGACGGCTGGGAGCTGGAGCCGCGCCCCAAGGCCGATCTCGACGCCGCGGCCCGCGCCGCGCACAAGAAGGCGATGGAGATCCGCGGCGGCTATTTCTTCAGCGACGCCGGCAAGGAACGGGTGCTCGCCGGGGCGGCGGAGTAGCTGGTCAGCGGGATTGCCGCTATGTAACACCGCGCACACTCCCGCCATCTCGGCTATCATCGCTCCAACAAGCTGAATTGAACCAACCCAACGGAGGCGATCCGATGGCGAATGACGATATGCGCCAGCCGAGCGAGACCGAGGCCGGCCCCGAGATCAACACCTGGCTCGACGGCTTCGAGGCCGCCCTCACCCACCGGGACGCGAGCAGTCTCGGGGCGCTGTTCCAGGCCGACGGGATCTGGCGGGACGTGGTGGCGCTGAGCTGGCATCTGCGCACAACGGTAGAGGCCCACGCGATCGCGAGCGCCCTGCTGGACGCCGCCGCGACGACCAGGCCGCGTGACTTTCGGATCGACGAGACCCGCAACCCGCCACGCTGGGTCACCCGCGCCGGTACTCATACCCTGGAAGTGATCATTGCCTTCGAGACCGAGGCCGGGCGCTGTAGCGGGGTTTTGCGGCTGGTGCCGGACGGCTCCGGCGGTCTCGTCGCCTGGACCCTGATCACCAATCTCGAGGCGTTCAAGGGTTTCGAGGAACGGATCGGGGAGCGCCGACCCTCCGGCGAGAACTATTCACGGAGTTTCGGTGGCGACAATTGGCTGGACATGCGCGAACGGGTGTCCGGCTACGCCGATCGCGACCCAACCGCGCTGGTGGTCGGCGGCGGCCAGGCCGGGCTCGCCATCGCCGCGCGGCTCGGTCAGCTCGACATCGATACCCTCATCGTCGACCGGCACGAGCGGATCGGCGACAATTGGCGCAAGCGCTATCACTCGCTCACCCTGCATAACGAGGTCTACGCCAATCAACTGCCCTACATGGCCTTCCCGACGACCTGGCCGACCTATGTGCCCAAGGACAAGATCGCCAACTGGTTCGAATCCTACGCCGACGCGCTGGAGTTGAATTTCTGGACCGGCACCGAGCTGATCAGGGGCCGCTATGACGACGCGGCGAGGAGCTGGGCCGTCACCCTGCGCCGAAGTGACGGCAGCGAGCGGGTGATGCGCCCGAGGCATCTGATCTTCGCCACCGGCGCCAATACCCGCCCTTATATCCCCGATCTGCCCGGCCTTTCGGATTTCGCGGGTGAGATCCGCCACTCCGAGGCTACACCACCGGGGCGGCCTGGAAGGGCAAGAAGGCACTGGTACTCGGGACCGGCAATAGCGGCCATGACTCGGCCCATGATCTTTATGAGAGCGGCGCCGAGGTTTCCCTGATTCAACGTGGTTCCAGTGGCGTCATCAGTCTTGAATCCGGCCAATTGCTCTACAGCCTCTACGCCGAGGGACCGCCGATCGAGGATTGCGACTTGCTGGCCACGGCGACGCCCTACCCGGTCCTGGTCAAGGGGTTTCAGCTGGTGACGGCGGAGATGCGGCGGCGCGACAAGCGGATCCTCGACGGCTTGCGAGACCGCGGCTTCAAGATGGATTTCGGCGAGGACGAGACCGGCATTCAGATGAAGTATTTCCGGCGCGGCGGCGGCTATTACATCGACGTCGGCTGCTGTGACCTGATCATCGACGGCAAGATCCCGCCGCTACAATGGGACCGGATCAAGCGTTTCGTGCCCGAGGGGGCGCTGATGAAGGACGGCTCGGTCACGCCGGCGGACCTGCTGATCCTAGCCACCGGCTATCGCGGTCTTCAGGACCTGGTCCGCGAGCTGTTGGGCGACCAGGTCGCCGAGCGCACCGGGCCGATCTGGGGCTTCGGCCCGGACGGGGAGTTGCGCAACATGTTCCGGCGCACCGGACAGCCCGGCCTCTGGTTCACCGCCGGCAGTCTGGCGATGAGCCGGATCTACTCCAAGTACCTGGCGTTGCAGATCAAGGTCCACGAGGAAGGCCTGATGCCCCTGGAGACGCCCGTCGAGACGCCGCTGCCGGGTCTGGCGGCCTGAATAACGCCCTATCGGAGGACACCTCATGTTCAACCTGGAAAGTTTTGTCGAGGATTGCCGCGCGGCGGTGCAGGACGACCCCACCCACCGCGCCGTCGCGGAGGTCATGCGGCGCGCCTTCGCCGACCCGGCCGCCATCACCGCCGGCCTCGGCGGCGCGCCGAGCAAGGGCGGGATCGTGCCAATTTACTGTTCCGACGACCTCACAATCATCAATGTCGTCTGGAAGCCGGGCATGACGATCATGCCGCACAATCACGAAATGTGGGCGGTAATCGGGGTCTATGGCGGGCGCGAGGACAACATCTTCTGGCGCCGCCTCAAGGACTCCCCCGACGGCCGGATCGAGGCCGCCGGCGCCAAGGCGCTTTCGACCGGGGACGTGGCGCCGCTCGGCGACAACATCATCCATTCCGTGACCAACCCGATCGCCAAGCTATCCGGCGCCATCCATGTCTATGGCGGCGCGTTCTTCGAGGTCGAGCGCAGTGAATGGGACGCCGAGAACCTTACCGAGCAGGCCTATGACATGGCCAAGAACCGCGCGCTGTTCGAAAGCTGATCCCGTCCGCCGAGACGCCGCCCAGAGTAAACATCCCGCGACGCCCCCTGTGTCGCGTCCGCCGCCCGACTTCCAGTAACGCCGATTGCTTTCGCAAGATCCATGCGGTATCCAACGCCCAGGAAAGAGCCCCGACGCGGTGATGGTGGGTGAAACATGCCGTCATTGACGACATCGAAGGGGTTTTGATCCAATCCGCGGGGGCCAAAACATGCTCCCGCCCAGGAGCCGGTTTAGCTCAGCTGGTAGAGCATCTGATTTGTAATCAGAGGGTCGGGGGTTCGAGTCCCTCAACCGGCACCAAATTTATCAATGACTTAAATGATAACCAACGACTCCTTTTAGAGTTCGTGTCCGTCTGGTGTCCGTTCAATATCCGCCTGAACAATGCCAACAACGCCGCTCAGGGGTGGGGAAACAGCGATATGTTTTCCCCATCCCGCAGGCCCATTTTTGAGCATATTAACCCTGTCATCACAAATTTCCTCAAACGGAGATAGAGATGACGAACCAATCCTCAACGGTCCCCGCAAGCCCGGCCGCGCCGTGTCTCGAAGATGTCGGCATCTGGACCGAGCAGCAGGCTGCCGACTTCCTCGGCAAGACAGTAAACACGCTGAGACATGACGCCTCACGTCGACGGGGCCCGCCTCGCATCAAGAACGGCAAGCAGGTGCTGTACCGCGCGAAAGCGGTTCTCGAATGGCTGGAAGCGCAAGAGGTCGATCCCGAAAAGCGGGGGGCGCGCGCTGCATGAAGCCGGAAAACGAAACGCGCTGCTCGAACCTGCCAGGGGACAAAGCGGCGCGCAAAACTCATACTCAGCAAAACGAATCCCTCCGAAGCACTCCGAAGAGGTTTCGCAAAGGCTCTCGGCAACCGGGCGGCATCCGTCGCACCTTTGATCTCTGGCTGGAAATGCAGGGTCCCAGACTGATCGGGGGTAGCAAATGACGGGTACCCTGGACTTCGAGGCAATCAACGCACGGGCGCTGCCGATCCTCGCATCACTGGCACGTGAGTGGCTGCCGGATGGTCGCTTACGCGGCGTCGAGTGGATCGCCAGAAATCCCCATCGGGCCGACAAGCGGATCGGATCTTTGTCGGTGAACTGTCGAAGCGGTGTATGGCGTGACTTCGCAACGGACGATGGCGGCTCGGACCCGATATCCCTCTACGCGTTCGCGCGTAGTTGTCGTCAAATCGAAGCCGCACGCGAGCTGGCCGACATGCTCGGCGTCGAGACTGGCGGGAGTTGGGAGCCCAGCCCCCGGCCCGATCCGGCGCCCATACCGCCGGCATGGACGACGACATCAAAACCTGCACCGAACGACTCCGCATTGCGGTTATGGCATAGGGCTGGCCCAATTGCCGGGACGCTGGGCGAAACCTATCTGCAGCATCGGGCCATCACCGTGAATGCAGGCGAAGCCTGCCGGTTCCACAATAACGTGGGCTATTGGCTGGGTGATCCAGATAACCCTGACGGGCCACCGCGTCTCCTGCATCGTGGTCCTGCTCTGATCCTGGGCTTCCGCTATGGCGACGATCCCGAAACCGTCGGCGTGCATCGCGTCTATCTCGATGATCGCGGCCGCAAGCTTCGCCTTGATGATCCTGACGAGCCGG
>JAYOIK010000145.1:0-5515 GCA_038118725.1 Alphaproteobacteria bacterium
TGTGACCTCTGCCTTCGGAGGGCAGCGCTCTATCCAGCTGAGCTACGGGTGCTGATCCGAGGCCTGTTTAACGCCGGTGGGCCGGGGTGGCAAGATGTTCCGGTGAAAACTCCAGACCTATTCGTGATGGGCTGAAACGAGCGCCGGCTCTACCGCTCTCGCTTTGGCCGCGCCGCGAGGCAGAAGCCGGGGAGCGGGTTGCCGGTTGTCTTGTCCGGGTGGCGTTCGTGGCTCGAGGGGAGGGCGGCGGCGGGATCGACCAGCCAGGCGGCGATGTCGCGGCTGACCAAATCGCCGGCGAGGTCGCGAAACAGCATGTGATAGCCCCGGGGATAGAGAGCCGCGCGCCAGCGTCTTCCGGAGCCAGGGGTCGGCAGGCGCGAGAGCATCAGGCAGGTTGGGCGTCTCGGCACGATCTCGTCGCGCTCGCCGTAGAGAACCAGGAGCGGCAGGCGCAAGGACCGCGAGGAATCAAGCGCCCGGTCCATCAGATCGACCAGGCCGGACAGAGCGTCGATCCGGGTCTCCGTGATGAAGCGGGGGTCGCGCCCCAGGGCCCGCAGCATCTCGATATTGTCGGAAGGGGTGATCTTGATGCCCTGAGGTCGTAGGCGGATCGCGGGGAATGCCGCCGTCGCCGCCGCCAGGGCGTGGCGCTGCCAGGGTGGCATGGTAATTCGGCCCCAGACCGCCGGGGCCGAGAGCACCGCGCCGTCGATCGCGGGGCGAGCATCGCCGGCGAGCGCGGCCATGATCACCGCCCCGCCCATGCTTTCGCCGAGCGCGTGCACGGGAATGCCGGGATGCTCGGCGCGGACCAGGCGGACAACCTCCGCCAGATCGCGTCCCAGCGCCGTCGCGCCGGGCCAGATGCCGCGTCCGGGAGCGCCGCCGAACCCGCGCTGGTCATAGGCGTAGACCGCCACCCCGTCCTTCGCCAGTGTCGGGCCGAGGTCACCGAAGGCGCCGGAATGATCGTTGAAGCCGTGCAACGCCACCAGGGCGGCCCTGGGTGGCGCGGCCGGAGCCCAGGTTGCGAGAGGCAGGCGCGCGCCGTCGCGCATCACCGCGTGGGTATCGGTCAATCTCGGTGGCTGGTGCGCGTTGAGCGGCTGTTGCACCCGGGGGGCGCAGGCGCCGAGCACCAAGAGCGACGCCAGAAACCAGAACGTGGACAAGCCGGCCACGCGCCATGCCGGGTTGGTTCGGAAGCGAAAGGCGGGTCGGTGTATCGGCCCGCGTTCGGGTCGCCTTTCTGATCCATTGAAAATCATGGTTTCTGGCGTATCATGGCGTTTGCATCCGGTCCACTTGTCGGGTGCCGTAGACGCGAATATCTCGGAATTCTAGGCGGACATAGGCGATGGCAAGGCCAACCGAAATCATCCAGACCAACAAGCGCCGGGTCGCGTGCGACGGCGGCAACGGGCCGCTCGGACATCCTCGGGTTTTTCTGACAATCGGCGCCGAGGACGAGGTGATGTGTCCGTATTGCTCGCGGCTCTATCAATATCGTCAATCCACGATCGGCGACGCCGCGGATTGAGGCCGGGAGCGCGTAACCGGTCCGCGCGGACGCGTCTTGGACGGTCTTTTGATCCTGTTGAAACCACAGGCCCCGGAAAGGAGCCGACATGCTCCGTGACAAGCGCATTCTGCTGATCGTCGCCGGTGGCATCGCCGCGTTCAAAAGCCTGCAACTGGTGCGTCTGTTGCGTGGACAAGGCGCTCGGGTACGCGCGGTGCTGACCAAGTCGGGCGCCGAATTCGTGACGCCGTTAAGTCTTCAGGCTCTTACCGAGGACAAGGTCTATGGGGATCTGTTTTCCCTGACCGATGAATCGGAAATGGGGCATATCCAACTTTCCCGCGACGCCGATCTGTTGGTGGTGGTGCCGGCGACCGCGAATCTGCTGGCCAAGATGCGGGCCGGGATAGCCGATGATCTAGCCTCGACCGTGCTATTGGCCACCGACAAGCCGGTGATGGTCGCGCCGGCGATGAATGTCCGGATGTGGCTGCACCCGGCGACCGCGGAGAATATCGAGGTACTGAGAGACCGGGGCGTGACCGTGGTGGGTCCGACCGAGGGAGACATGGCTTGCGGTGAGTTCGGTCCGGGCCGCATGGTCGAACCCGAGGAAATCGTCGCGGCGATCGAAACGGTGCTTGGCGGGGACGCCGGGACCCGGGCGGATGGGCCGCTCAGCGGGCGGTCGGCGTTGGTGACCTCCGGTCCGACTTATGAGGCGATCGATCCCGTGCGCTACATCGCCAATCGGTCCTCCGGCAAGCAGGGCCACGCGATCGCGACGGCCCTGGCCCGGCTCGGCGCGACGACGACCCTGGTAACCGGGCCGACCCGGCTGGCGGACCCCGTCGACGTGCGAACCGTGCATATCGAATCCGCCCGCGAGATGCTTGAGGCTTGCACCAGCGCGCTACCCCTGGATATCGCGGTTTGCGCGGCGGCGGTCTCGGACTGGCGGGTGGCGCGCGAGGCCGGCCAGAAGCTGAAGAAGGAAGGCAATGCCGGGCCGCCGGCGCTTGAGCTGACCGAGAATCCCGACATATTGGCGACGCTTTCAGCGGCGGGAGAGAAGCGGCCCGGCCTGGTGGTCGGTTTCGCGGCGGAAACCGAGACCGTGGTCGAACATGCCACGGCGAAACGCCTGCGCAAGGGCTGCGACTGGATCGTCGCCAATGATGTAAGCCCGGAAACCGGCACCTTCGGCGGCGATGAGAACACCGTGCATCTGGTCACCGAGACCGGGGCCGAGCATTGGCCGAGAATGGGCAAGGATGCCGTCGCGGCGCGCCTGGCCGAGCGTATCGCGGCGCATTTCTCCCCCGACTTCGCGGCCTGAACCATGGAGCGCGTCGAGGTTCCGGTAAATCGTTTGCCGCATGGCCAGGGGCTTGACCTCCCCGCCTATCAGACCATCGGTAGCGCCGGGATGGACCTGGCGGCCGCCAATTTCGAGCCGATCGAGATCGCGCCGGGCGCGAGGGCGCTGCTCCCGACGGGGTTTCGTTTCGCGATACCGGCGGGTTACGAGGCGCAGATCCGCCCGCGCTCGGGCCTGGCTCTACATGCCGGGGTCACGGTGTTGAACACGCCGGGAACAATTGATTCAGATTATCGGGGCGAGGTCTCGGTGGTGTTGATCAATCACGGCGAGACCCCATTTGTGGTCAGGCGCGGCGATCGGATCGCGCAAATGGTGTTGGCCCAGGTCCCCAGGGCGGAGTTGCGGGAGACCGGCGATCTGCCGCCGACACCGAGGGGCGCCGGCGGTTATGGCTCCACCGGAACCGGCGCGAACGAGGCTTGAGGGCAAGATTATGGAACTGACGGACGCGCAGTTCGAGCGCTACGCGCGGCATCTGATTCTCGACGAGGTCGGTGACGAGGGGCAGGAGAAGCTGCTCGCTTCCAAGGTCCTGTGCGTCGGCGCGGGCGGTCTCGGCTCGCCGATCCTGATGTATCTGGCGGCCGCGGGGGTCGGCACGCTCGGGATCATCGACGACGACGAGGTCGATCTCTCGAACCTGCAACGACAGATCGTGCACGCGACGGCTTCGGTGGGGATCTCCAAGGCGGAGTCGGCGGCGGAAACCTTGGCGCGGGTGAACCCGACGATCTCCGTCATTCCCTACAAGATTCGGCTGACCCGAGAGAACGTTGGGGAAATCTTCGCCGACTACGATCTCATAGTCGACGGCACCGACAATTTCGAGACCCGCTACTTGATCAACGATGCGGCCTATCTCACAGGGAAAACCGTGGTCTCCGGGGCATTATTGCGTTTCGAGGGGCAACTGACGACGTTTAGAGGCGGCGTTCCGGGCCACGAGGGCGAGCCGTGCTATCGCTGTCTGTTCCGCGACCCGCCGCCGCCGAACACCATCCCCCGCTGCGAGGAAGCCGGCATTCTCGGCGCCGTCGCGGGGGTCATCGGCACCCTTCAGGCGACCGAGGTCTTGAAGGAACTGATGGGGCTCGGCGAGTCCATGTCCGGCCATCTCCTGGTTTTCGACGGCCTCGGCATGACCTTCCGCAAGATCCGCTACAAGCGCAGCCCGACCTGCCCGCTCTGTGGCGACGAGCCGACGATTACGGAGATTGCCGCGGGGTAGAGCGGCGCGGGGCTAGTCGACGCTGTCTCCCGGCGTCGATGTGGCATTCCACACTAGCGAACACCCACCCGCCTTGATCGGCGTCCCAATCGCTCCATATCCAAGGGGACAGAGAGTTCACGACCCGGCCCGAACGACGAGCGCGACGGCCACCCAGTTTCCTCCCGAGTCCCCACCTCAAGGGCGCCCAAGCGGCGCCCGCTTCTTTTCGGGGGGATGGGGGTGAATCGCCGCCCTCAGAACATCGTCTCGATGACCCGGTCCGGTGGGGCGTGGCCGTCGCTGAAGGTGCGGATGTTGACGATGACCTTCTCGCCCATGTCGACCCGGCCCTCATAGGTGGCGGAGCCCATATGCGGCATTAGGGTGACGTTGTCGAGTTCCAGAAGCTCGGGATTGACCATCGGTTCATGCTCGAACACATCCAGGCCGGCGCCTCCGATATCGCGGTTGCGCAGGGCCTTGGCGAGCGCGGCTTCGTCGATGACCTCGCCGCGCGAGGTGTTGACGATATAGGCGTGCGGCTGCATCTGATCGAGCCGCCGCCCGGATATTAGATGATAGGTCGCCGGCGTGTGCGGGCAATTGACCGAGATGATGTCCATGCGGCTCAACATCTGGTCGAGATTGTCCCAATAGGTCGCTTCCAGCTCCTCCTCGACCTCGGGATGCAGGCGTTTGCGGTTGTGGTAGTGGATCGAGAGCCCGAAACCGCGGGCCCGTCGCGCGACGGCGCGGCCGATCCGGCCCATGCCGACAATGCCCAGACGCTTGCCGTGGATACGGTGACCGAGCATCAGGGTCGGGCCCCAGCCGGCCCAAGTGCCCGAGCGCAACAGACGCTCGCCCTCGACCAGGCGCCGCGGCACCGCCAGGATCAGCGCCATGGTCATATCGGCGGTGTCCTCGGTCAGGACCCGGGGCGTATTGGTGATCGTAATGCCGCGTTTCTTGGCGGCGGAAAGATCGATGTGATCGACGCCCGTGCCGAAGGAGGCGATCAGCTTCAATCGATCACCGGCGGCCTCGAGCACGCCGGCGTTGATCTCATCGGTGACCGTCGGCACCAGAACATCGGCCTCGGCGACGGCTTGTTTCAGGGCATCATCGTCGAAGGGCGCGTCGGTCAGGTTAAGCCGAGTGTCGAACAACTCCATCATCCGGGTTTCGATCGGATCCGGAAGCTTTCGGGTGACGATGACCAGCGGTTTTTTCGACGCCATGGGCGGAAGTCCTCGTGGCTGCGCGCGCGACCCTGTCGCCTTGGCGATTTCCGCGCGTTTCGTTTGGGCCATAACAGGCCCTTCGCCGGAGATATCAGCGGCGCGGCGGCTTGTCCAGATATAGCGCTGGCGGTCCGGACGCATTATGGCTA
>JAYOIK010000146.1:0-5344 GCA_038118725.1 Alphaproteobacteria bacterium
CGTGTTGATATCAAGCGCGTGGGCCGTCGGCATGTCGCGGGCGATGACCGGGCGAATGCCGTAGTGCACATTCTCCGCCAGTCCGACAAGCGCCATCAGCCCGTAAAGGTCTCGCAAGGTGGAATCGCGGTAGGCGGATGTTTCGCCATCCAATACCCGTACCGCCGCCCCACCGGTCCCAATATAGACCCGTCCCCCTCCGACCGTAATACCTCGCGCGTCCTCATAGCCCGGAAGATTTACTGTTTTGGCGGCTCGGGAAAGCGCGCGCTCGACCATGACGCGCGGGAAACAAAGCCGGCCATCATCACGCTGGCTTGCTCCCCGAGCGCGCGCCATGTCGGCGAGATCCCTGGGACAGTCCGGCATCCCAATACGTTCTAGAATTGAGAACGCGGCGTCCACGATGGCACCGGCGTCGTGGTCGCGGAGCGGTCGCAGACGGCCACCAATCGGTGGCGGCCCGTTGGGGCCACTATTCCGGGAGATATCCTCCCGGGCTCTCCGCCTTCGCGCCATATCCTCACTCCTCGACCGAGACGGACAGGGTAGTGGAGACCATGGGCCGACAGCAGCCTGAAAACGCACGGCTTTCAACAAAATTTTTCTCGCGAACGATTTTCACTTGCAATCAAATTACAAATGCGAATAATTCTCATTAACGATACAAGCATGGTTTGCGAGGATATCGAAAAGAGACATGCGACGGGGTTTATTGTAAGCCTCCCCGCGTGGTCGCGCGGAACTTCAACAATTCCGCCTTACCCAACCAATCCGTGGCGCCGACGGCGCCCGTTCTCGAGGAAGTTCAATTCGATGCACAGCTTCTTTTTCGGCCTCGGCAAAAGGTCCAAATCCGTAGCCTTGATGTTCGTGATGCTCACGGGGGCAAGCACAACCCTCACCGAGGCCAAGGCCGCCGAGGTCTTGAACATCTACTCACACCGGCAACCCTTCCTAATCAAGCCGTTCATCGATGCCTACACCGCCAAAACCGGCACCGAGGTCAACATCGTTTTCGCGTCCAAGGGATTGGCGCAAAGGCTCGAGGCCGAGGGCACGCGAAGCCCGGCGGATATCGTCCTCACCGTCGACATCGCGCGCCTGAGTGTCTACGCGGAAAAGGACCTGCTCGCGCCGGTTCGCTCGGAGGCTCTCGAAAAGAACATCCCCGCGCATTTGCGTGACCCGGGCGGACACTGGTTCGCGTTTTCGAAACGCGCCCGGGTTCTGGCCGTATCCAAGAGCGCTCCCGAGGCGGGTAAGATTTCCAGATACGAGGATCTGGCGGCCCCCAAGTGGAAAGGCAGGATCTGCTCACGCCCTGGCAGCCATGTCTATAACCGCGCCCTGATCGCCTCCATCCTACACGCGAACGGCTCCGAGAAAGCCGAAACCTGGGCAAGGGGCGTGGTGGCGAACCTGGCGCGACGGCCGCAGGGCAACGACCGGGCCCAGGTCAAGGCGATCCACGAAGGGGTTTGTGATATCGCCATTATCAACAGCTACTATTTCGGCGCCCTCAAGCATTCCGACAAACCCGATCAACGGGAGTGGGCGAAGTCGATCGATCTGGTCTTCCCAAACCAGGGGGACCGGGGCACCCACGTCAACATATCGGGCGGAGGTGTCGCCAAACATTCCAAGAACAAGCCAGAGGCAGTCCGGTTCCTGGAGTTCCTGACCTCCAAGGAGGCTCAGCAACTTTATGGAAGCATCAATTTCGAGTATCCCGTGAACCCAGAGGTACCGATTCTCTCGGAGTTGCGGTCATGGGGAACGTTCTCCGAGGACAAGATGCCGATCGGACGGATCGCCGAGTTGGCCAACGAAGCACAGAAGATCATTGATCGGGTTAGATGGTAGATCAAACCTCGTTTCCCGCGCGCGGCGCCGGTCTGGCCCGGTTCAATCCCTGGGCTGTCGCCGGCGCCGTTCTCGCGATCATTCTGCTGACACCGATCCTGGCCGTTGTCGTCGCGGCCACGAAGGACAGCGGCGGCCTGTGGGACCATCTTCTGGAGACGGTCCTGCCTCACTACATCGGGAACACGCTTACCCTGATGGTCGGTGTCGCGGCGGTCAGTCTCGCCTTCGGCGTATCCTCGGCCTGGATGGTCGTCCGATACGACTTTCCCGGGCGCCGCTGGCTGGAGTGGATGCTGCTCCTGCCCGCCGCCGTTCCAGGGTATCTGATCGCCTACACCTACACGGACTTCCTTGAGTTCGCGGGTCCCGTGCAAGGCATTCTGCGCGATCTCTTCGGCTGGAAAAGCGCCCGTGATTACTGGTTTCCGGAAATCCGTTCAATGGGTGGCGCCTCCTTGGTCATTGGCGCGGTGCTCTACCCCTATGTCTATATGATGACCCGGGCGGCGTTTCTGCTGACCCCGGCGTCTCTGTTCGAGACCGGCATGCTCTCGGGCCGAAATCTGTTCTGGTCGATCGCCTTGCCGATGGCGCGCCCGGCGGTCGTCGCCGGCCTGGCGTTGGTCATGATGGAAACCATCTCGGACTTCGGTACGGTGGAGTATTTCGCCATCGAAACCCTGACACTAGGGATTTTCAATGTCTGGCTCGGCATGAACAACCTGGCCGCGGCATCCCAGATCGCGGTGGTCGCATTCCTTTTCATCCTTGCTCTGCTGATGGTGGAGGTTCTCGCGCGCGCCAAGCGACGCTTTAACGATACGACGCGCCGGGCGATCTCCATTCGCCCCAAGCCCCAGACCGGCTGGCGTTCGCTGGCCTGTCTGGCGGTCTGCGCGCTGCCGGTGGTTGTCGGTTTCGTTATTCCGGTCGGGGTCTTGTTGAACTTCGTGCTGCGCGGCTATTCCTTGGCGTTGACCGGCCCGGTCCTCGACGCGGCGCTCAACACGGTCGTCCTCGCGGGCGCGGTCTCGGTCATTGTGATGCTGACCGCCGCATTTCTAGGCTTTGTCGGCGCCTATAAAAGCGGTCCGCTGATGCGGCGCGTAACCGCCGTCGCCTCGGCCGGTTATGCCTTTCCGGGCACCATCCTCGCCATCGGCGTGGTCACCGCCGGCGGCGCCATGGACGCGGGCATTGCCGTCGCCATGCGTGGTCTGTTGGGCATCTCCCACGACGCCTGGCTGACCAGCGGCATCGGTTTGGTGATCGTTGCCTGCGTGGTCCGTTTCCAGGCCGTCGGCTATGGAGCGGTGTCATCGGGCCTGGAACGGCTCCCCACGAGCATGGTCGAGGCGAGCCGAGTCCTGGGCCGCGGCTTCGGCGAGAGCGTTCGAACCGTGGTCGTGCCGATGCTCCGCATGTCCCTGATTGCTGGTGGGTTGCTGGTTTTCGTCGATGTGATGAAGGAGTTGCCGATGACGCTTCTTCTGAGACCCTTCAACTTCGAAACCCTGGCGACCCATGTCTATCAATACGCCAAGGACGAGTTGCTTGAGGAAGCGGCGCTACCGGCGCTCATGATCATCGTGACCGGCGTGGTGCCGGTTGTCGTGATGAACGCGGCCCTGAGGCGCTTCACGCGGAACTGAACCCTCAACCGCCGGGAAAGACGGCACCCGGTCCTCCGCGTGGTCATGCCCGATCTATCTGATATAGTTTTTAAAGCGCAACCGAGGCATTCGTGGCAGGAAAGCCCCAGAACCCTCGACCTATCACGGGAACCATCTCATGCACTACGACAGCATCGCCAACCAACACGGCCTGAAGCACGACCCGTTCAAGGCCCTGGTCGCGCCACGCCCGATCGGCTGGATCTCGACGGTTGACGAGAACGGGGTTCTCAATCTCGCGCCCTACAGCTTTTTCAACGCCGTCAGCGATCGACCGCATTACGTGATGTTCAGTTCGAGCAGTCGCAAGGACAGTTTGCGGAATATCGAAAGGAACGGCGAGTTTACCTGCTCGCTTTCGACCTGGGACACACGGGACGGCATGAACATTTCCTCCGCGCCGGTACCGCCCGACGGCGACGAATTCGCTCTCGCGCATCTGGAGACCGCCGCCTCCAAGTTCGTCGCCCCGCCCCGGGTCAAGCACGCGCCGGCGGCGCTGGAATGCAAGCACTGGAAAACCGTCGAGATGCCGGACGTCAAGCCCGGCGGCGATACCGGGCACTTCGTCGTGTTCGGACAGGTCGTGGGGATCTATATCGATCCCGCCTTCATCAAGGACGGCATGGTCGATACCGGCGCGATGCGACCGATCGCCCGGATGGGCTACATGGACTATGCGACGGTGACGCCGGAGACGGTCTTTACCCTCAACCGCCCAGTCGTTGACGCCGACGGCTCGGTCAGTAGCCCATCCGCCGCCGAGTGGGATGGCGAGTATCGCTAAGCCCGGCGGCGCGACCAGATGATGTTCAGGTATGTCGCGGCCAGGATCAGGCCGCCACCCGCCAGGGTGAAGGGGTCAAGACCCTCGTCATAGAAGATCAGCCCGACCACGGCCATGAACGGCAGTGATAGAAAGCTGATCGGCATGACGACGCTGGCATCGGCGATGGCGACGGAACGCGCCATGCAGTAATGCGCGGTCAATCCGCTTATGGCGACGACAACAATCCAGGGCATCTCGCTCGGATCCGGCATTGCCGCATCGCCGCCGACAAGCACCAGGGCGAACACGAACTGCATCGCCATCATGTAGAAGACGATGCGCAAGGGCGGCTCGGTACTGGTCAAGGCCTTCACCATCACCACCGACACGGCATAGCAAAGCGCGCCGAGAATGGTAACGCCCGTCGCGAGCTCGATCGGCACCATGCCCGGCCTCACCACGATCAGCACGCCGACGAACCCGCAGAGAATTACCATCAATCGCGCGATCGTCGGGCGCTCTCCAAAGAACAGAACGGCGAGCACGACCCCGAAGATCGGCATGATCGAATTCAAGGCCGTGACATCCGCCATGGTCAAATGCGCGACACCGTAAAACCACCCGTACTGGCCAACGAAATGCACCGCGTTCCGGATCAAATGCCCCAGGGGGCGTTTTGTCGTGATGTTCGCCACCCCGCCGAACGCCAGCGCGACCGGCAGCATCACGGCAACACCGACGATCGTGCGATAGAGCATGATCTCAAGAGTGTCGTAATCGCCAGAAAGCTCTCGCCCGGAGATCTGCATCGACGCGAAGCTGGCGATCGCGCCGAGCATCCAGAGAGAACCCAGTATCGGTCGGTTCTGGCCGGTAGGGCCTTGCATGATAGTCGCCCATTCTCCGGCTAGCGGTCGGACTCGTTGGGGGGAGCGGACAGTATCGGATTGTCGGCGCCACAAGGTGCGTCGGCGCCCTAGTTCGAAATGGGTTGTCCCGTTCGGGAAGGCGGGTGGATCAGCCTGCTGTTAGT
>JAYOIK010000147.1:0-5304 GCA_038118725.1 Alphaproteobacteria bacterium
CTAAAACCGGCCCTTCTTAGCGGAATTGGTGTTTCAGGCAAACCTTCCGCTGATTTTGCACACCCAACTCCAACCGCGATTGACATTTGCCGGCCCCAAGCCTAAACGCCCGGCGATGTCCAGTGTCCGCTCAGTGAAGACTGATTAGAAGCCATGCCGGAAACCGCCATCGCCGTAATTGGGGTCGGGTATGTCGGCCTGCCCCTCGCGCTCGCCCTTGGGCGGCACCATCGCGAGGTGATTGCCTATGACGTCGATGCTTCCAGAACCGAGGGGCTGAGGGCGGGTTTTGACCGGAACGAGACCGGTGGGGCGCCGTTGAACGCGCCGGAAAACCTGGTCTTTACCTCCGACAAGGCGGATCTGGCGCGGGCCAGCGCCTTTATCATTACGGTGCCGACGCCGATCGACTCGGATCGCCGCCCGGATCTGAGCCCGGTGCGGGGCGCCTGCCGTGACATCGGCGAGGTGATTTCCAAGGGCGGTCTGGTGGTGCTTGAATCCACCGTCTATCCCGGCGTCACCGAAGAGGTCTGCGGCCCCCTGATCGCCGAGGTGTCGGGATTGCGCCAGGGCGTTGATTTCAGCCTCGGCTATTCGCCGGAACGCATCAACCCGGGCGATACGCTGAACACGATCGAATCGGTGGTCAAGATCGTCGCCGGTCAGGACGAGGCGACCCTGGAGCGGGTGGCGGCGATCTATGGTCCGGCGATCGAGGCCGGATTATTCCGCGCCGGATCCATTCAGGTCGCCGAGGCCGCCAAGGTCGTCGAGAATGTCCAGCGCGACATGAATATCGCCCTGATGAACGAGTTGGCGATGATCTTTGACCGGATGGGTATCCGTACCTCCGACGTCATCGACGCAGCGGCGACGAAATGGAACTTTCAGCGCTTTACCCCGGGCCTCGTGGGCGGGCATTGCATCGGGGTCGACCCGTATTACCTGATCTCGCGCGCCGAGGGGCTTGGATACTATCCGGAGCTCATCCGGGCCGCCCGACGGTTGAACTCGGGGTTGGCCGACCATGTGGCGCAGCGCACCATGGACCTGGTGATGCAGTCCGGCCGGTCCATTGGCGATGCCCGGATCGGCGTGCTCGGACTGACCTTCAAGGAAAACGTTTCGGATTTCCGTAACAGCCAATCGCCGGCGATTGTTCTGGAACTGGGCCGTTTCGGCGCCGAGGTTCTCGCCCATGATCCCTATGCCGAACCCGAGGCGCTCATGGCGGAAACCGGTGTCGAACTCAGTGACTGGAGCGCGTTGGGCGATCTGGACGCCCTGGTGGTGACGGTCCCGCATCGGGACTATACCGAGATGCCGCTGGACAATCTCGTCGGCTTGATGAGGGATGGCGGGGTTTTGGTGGATGTGAAGTCGGCATTTGATCCTGGCGCCCTGCCGGGTTCGATCCGATATTGGAGCCTGTGAGACGGTTCGGGCGCGCCATCGCCCGGCCGGCATGGACTTTGGGCAAACCCGCTGGGGCAAAACTGGGGAGAAAACCGTGTCATCAAATCGCGCGCGTGTAGGAATTTTGGGGTGCGGCCGGGTCTCGGCGCGTTATCTGGAGGTCTTTCGCGACGAGTTGACCGATGTCGCGAGCGTCGTCGTGGTCGCCGACAAGGTCGCGGGAAAGCGCGAGCAATTGGCCGGAGCGCTGGAGACCGAGGCGGTGGACGGCATTGACGGGCTGATCAAGTCAAAGCCCGACATCGTCTGCATCCTGACCGAGTCCGGTAATCACGCCGAGCACGCGCTGGCGCTGCTCAAGGCCGGTATCAATATCATCGTCGAGAAGCCGATCGCGCTCAGGATAGCCGACGCCGAAAAGCTCGGAGAGGAAGCCGAGAAGCGGGGATTGATCTGCGCCGAGATCAAGCAGAATCGCTTCAACCCTGCCTTGCAATTCCTCCGCGGCGCGGTGGACGGTGACCGGTTTGGGCGCATGGTAACGGCCGGCGTCCGGGTGCATTGGTGCCGCGAGCAGGCTTATTACAACGACGAATGGCATGGCCGTTGGGCCATGGATGGCGGCGTGCTCTCGCAACAGGCGATCCACCACCTCGACGCCCTGCGCTGGCTCGGCGGTCCGGTCGAGGCGGTCTGCGCCAGTGGTCAGGCGGTACTTAACAAGCTGGAGGCCGAGGATACGGCGGTCGCGGTCGTGCGCTTCCAAAGCGGCGCGCTCGGCACCATCGAGGCGACCACCTCGGCCCGCCCGAGGGATTTCGAGGCCTCCTTGCATCTGGTCGGTGAAAAGGCCTTGGCCAAGGTCGGCGGCGTGGCGATGAACAATATCGAGACCTGGGCGCCGGTGACGCCGCAGGCGGGCGACGACACCGTGAAGGAGCGTCATTCCCAGGATGTGCCGACCGGCTACGGGCTGAGCCACGGTCCCTATATCCGCGATGTGCTGCGTTGTTTGGACGAGGGGCGCCGGGACGTGGCGGTGGGCGTCGAGGAGGGCCTGAAAACCCTCGGCTTTCTGCATGCCATTTACGCGAGCATGGAAACCGGAGGGTGGGTGCAACTCGCGGATCGACCGGAGTCCAGCCGGTTGGGCGTTTGATCCGGGGCGATGCGACGCCAAGCGAACAGATGAGCCTGGCCGTTTCCGGATCTCCGCGCGGGCCCGGTCTTCCGGGACCGCCGGACGGGGCAACCCATAAGGGTGTTTTGGCGGCGCCGGATCTATTTGGTGGATACGCGCGCATCGCCGGGGGGTTCCGTGCTCGGGGACAAGCCGATCACGCGGCTCGCGCGTTGCATCGCGCCGTGATGATCGCGCCCGGCGAGGCGAGGCTGTTGGTCAACCAGGCTAATCTCCGGCTATCCACCGGCGTGGCGGGGAACCCCGATCGTCCGTTGAGGCGTGCTTTGTGTCTTGAGCCGGCTCTGTTGGCCGCGATCGAGCGGTTGCTTCTGATTCTCAAGGCTTCTGGAGATATCGCCGGCGCGGATCGGGTCGCGGGATGGCTGATCGGTGTTGGATCGAACGATGAGGCGGCCGGTTTGATTGAGCGCGCCGTGCTTGCCGACGAATTGGGAGAGGCGGATCGCGCGACGCGGCTATTGAACCAAGGGTTTCGCGCGACCGTCCGGGCGGGTCGCGATTGTGTTGATCTGCTCGGCGCCGCGCGGCGTATTGGCGGCGAGGGAGCCCAACTGTCGATGATCCGCCGGATTTTATGCGCGATGCCGGACAATCGCCAGGCGGCCCGTGAGTTGGCGCGCACTCCGGATCTTCGGGATTTGGCGGAGTTCGACTGGATCAAGAGTATCCTGACGCGGCTTTGTCTGGCCTTGCCTCTTGATCCGGTGGTTCAAAACAGCGCCGGCGTGGCCCACGAGGCCTTCGGCCGGGACGAGGCGGCGCTCGAGTGTCATGAAAGGGCGGCGATTCTCAATCCCGGTTTTTCGGCCGCTATCTTCAATGTCGGCGTGCGAGCGCGATACGCGGGAGATTTCGAAAGGGCGCGGCGGTGGTTCCGGCGAGCGCTGACGATTTCGCCGCGCGATCGGATCTTTCAATACAATCTCGGTCACGTGCTACTCGCCACGGGGGGGGGCGAGGCCGGCTTGCCGCTGTACGAGGAACGGTGGTGGGCGGGGCGGGGACACTCGCACAGGCGCGCCGCGCCGGATCCCAGTTTCGCGCAGCCGCCGTGGGAGGATGCCGCGCCGGGTCCAGATCGCGAACCGCTGCTGATCTGGGGCGAGCAAGGTATCGGCGACGAGATCTGGTTCGCCGGATACGCGCCGCGTCTGTTCGCCGACTATCCGACGATCCTGGAATGCGACCCACGTCTGGTGACCTTGTTCGAGAGATCCGGTCTGGCGTCGTCCGTGGTGCCTCGGACCGATCCGCCACATGCCGCGACGGGTGGGGCGGGGCGACAAATCGCGGCCGGGAGTCTCCCGCTACTGGCCAACACCCGTTCCCAGGGCTCGGCCACGCCGGCGCCGAGGGGATATCTCGTCGCGGACGACGCACGCGCGGCGGTGTATCGCGCGCGTCTCGCGGCGATGGGGGCGGGTCGGACGATTGGGGTCTCCTGGCGTAGTCGCAAGCCGGTCTCAAGCCAATCCTTCGAGGCGGCGCTGAGGTACTGGCGCCCGATCTTCGAGATCGAAAACGCCGTTTTCGTGAACCTGCAATATGATGCGACACGATCCGAGATGGAATGGATGCGTGAGCAGTTCGGCGTCCGGCTCGCGTGTTTCGAAGACTTGGACCCTTTCAACGATATTGATGGACTCGCCGCGTTGATGTCGGTTCTGGATCATGTGATTTCCATAGCGAACGTGAATGTCGCCTTGTGCCACGGGTTGGGTCGCTCGTGCCATGTCGCCTTGCGGCGCTATCAGGAGGATTGGCGATTTCTCCGAGATCGATCAGCGTCGTGCTGGCTTCCAGATAGTCACTTGTATTGGCCCGAGAATTTAGAGGAGCGGTTAGCTCCTTGGGAGAACGTTTTCTCGCGAATCGCCGATGGAATCGGCTCCTGAACGGGCTTGCCGTCGCTGTTTGGTCATCGATTTGTTGGCCAAATAGGTGATTTTGGGTCGGTGTGGGAATCCACTCATGGCCTGGATTGTCCCAGGCGCCATGTTTTCCATCCCTGTCGCGGCCATTGGATGGGATACGCAGCGGCCTTCGTAGAGCTCGCCCAGCCGCGCACCGAGGCTTGGCCAGGGCTGGAGCCGCTCGGGTTATCGTGGAAATGTCGGCCGCGTCCTTGTCCGTCAAAGATGATTTTTGAAAAGTAAATAAAAACAAAATATTAGTATTAATATCTCATGTTATTGATTGATCATCGGGTTAAGTCAATTGAATCAGATTGATAATTCCTGGAACCGGAATTGGGATAAACCGCGTTGGAAATCATCGCCCGACGGATCCCTGGTCAACAGGCGCGGGGAGAAGAAAAGGCGATTGAGCGCGCCCAGCCTCGCGTTCGCGGATCGAACATCGAATACCTTACTTGGCGTCGGGGTGGATTTAAGGTGTTGCGCCGGAACGAGGCGCGGTGTAATGGTGTGCTTGATGGTCACGTAGACTTCGCCCACCGACGGGACAAGAGCCTCAGGTGATTGGCGGGCCGAGGGTTTTTGATTCAAAGGACCCTCGCGGGTAAGAGATTAATCTCGGGCAGTCTGCCATCAACAGGGTCGGCTCGACGCGCTAATGGGGACTTTCAATGGCATCAATCACCGGAACGACTTCTTCGGACAATCTTACTGGCACGGGTAACTCCGACAGCATCACCGGCCTGACCGGTGCGGATACGATCA
>JAYOIK010000148.1:0-5059 GCA_038118725.1 Alphaproteobacteria bacterium
CCGGCGTTTCCCCCGAGGAAGTCGCGCGCCGAGGCAAGGCCTGGAACCAGGACCCAGCCCAGCGCCCTTGGTTCGATTTCGATGGCGCGAATGACAAGGTCCTGTTGCGCGCCGGGCCCGAGCATCTGTTGGCGGTCGGCGCGAAAACCGACACCAGTTCCCCTCCAATCTTGAGCGCTTCGTACTGCGTGCCGCTACGTGGAGAGATCGGCTAACTAGCCGCCAAGCGTCGACCAACCCGCCAGCGTGGTCCGGACCATATGGCGCTTCTCCTTGGCCGCGTCATAGGGCATGGCGCGATGGACCACCGCGAAATTGTCCCACATGACCATGTCGTGGGGACGCCAGACATGGCTGTAGACGTATTTCTCCTTGGTCGAGAAGGCTTTCAATTCCTCGATCAGTATCTCACTCTCATCCGGGTCCATCCCCTCGACACATTTGGTATGCGCGCCCACATAGAGCGACTTTCCGAGCGCGCCGCGATCCAACACCATGGCCTGACGAACCGGCGGCAACATTTTACGCTCCTCGTCGGTGACCAGGTTGGGGTCGATCTTGTCGCGACCATGGGCATAGTGATGCAGCGCGACCCGGCCCTCGATCGTGGTTCTGAGGTGCTCGGGCAGGTCACGGTAAGCCGCGCGCATGGACGCGAATTCGGTGTTGCCGCCGTGCTTGGCGATAATCCGTCCGGAAAGCATGGATGCCCAGGCCGGAACCTCCTTGAACGAACTGTCGGCGTGCCAAACCCCGTTGGCCCGGCCATTGATGACCTGGCGGTGGTTCGGCGGCACGATGTTGCCGTCGGCGTCGAGATTGGTGATCAGCGCCAAGGGACTTCCGGCGCCGGGTGTGCCGACCTTGGTTCCCTCGAGCGGCCCGAACCTTTCGGTGAAGCGGATCTGTTGTTCATCAGTGATGTTCTGGTCGCGAAAGACCAGCACGGAATATTGATCGAACGCGGCCCGAACAGCTTCGAAATCCGCATCGCTTGGACCGTTGACAAGATCCAGGTCGACAACCTCGGCGGCGAGACATGGATGAAGTGGCGTGATCTCGGGCATGGCGACGCCGGCTCCCCTGATTGACGGCAGTGCCACAATTTAACGCCGTCGCTGGCCGGCGACAAACACTCAACCCGGCATCGCCGCGAACTGATGGATTGGAACTACGCTTGGGATTGGGCTTGAGATTGCACTTGTACTTCAGCGCCAAAAAATCCGCGGGAGACGGAATCGGTGAGACGGCGAAGATTGATCTGCACGAGATCGAGATATTCGTGCAGACCGTCCGAGAGAATGCGCCTGATTGGCTGCTCCATCAGAGCCTCCAGATCACTCAAGCCCTCGGGTTCGAAACTCACACCGGACAAGTCCGGGTCGCACGCCAGGATAGTGAGGTTTTGGCGAATCTCATTCACGCAGTACGCGACCGCCCTCGGGAACAGAGGATTCAGGAGTATGAACTCCGCCACCGTTTCCGGCGTGACGCCGCTGGGGTGATTGCGCCGATATCCGTGATAGCCGGCCACCGAACGAAGCAGCGCGTTCCATTGGCTTACATCAATACCGGAGCCGACATCCGTCACATCCGGCAACAGACGGTGGTACTTTATATCCAACAAACGCGTCGTTTGATCGGCGCGGTCGATCATCTTGCCCAATTGATAGAAGATCGCGGCCTGATCGCGGTAGAGCGTTCCCTGCACGATACCAGCGTGGAGCTGGCATCCCTCCTTGATCTCCTGACAGAGATGCGAAAGATCGGCGAGACGCAGGTCCCGGGGTCGCAGATCGGCGACGAACCGATAGAACACGTTCAACTGGGACCAAACCTCGACACTGATCAGATGCCTCAGGCTACGGGCGTTCTCGCGCGCCGCCCAGACGCATTGCAGGATCGAATTCGGGTTCTGGCGGTCGATGATGTAGAAGCGAACGGTCGCATCGGCGCTCGCCTCGCTGTGCCGGGCGAAAAACGCCTCGTCATCGGCGTGCAGCTGTACGATCGGCAGCCAATCCTGCTCTCCATGGTTGTCGCGGGCAAAAGACTCGTTCACGTCGAGAATGCGGGCGAGATTCTCGGCCCGCTCCATCTGGCGGGCCATCCAGAACGCGTTCTCCGCGAAACGGGCGAGCAGACTACTCAAGGACCCAGGTATCCTTGGTACCGCCGCCTTGGGACGAATTCACGATCAGGTATCCTTCCTTCAATGCCACGCGGGTCAGCCCTCCAGGCAGGACCCAGGTGCTTTTTCCGGTGATCAGGAACGGTCGCAGATCCACGTGCCGGGGTTGAACCGCGTCCTGTATCAGGGTCGGACAAACCGAGAGATCGACCATCGGTTGGCTAATATAGTTCTCCGGGCGGGCCTTGAGCAGGATACGGGTTTCCTCCAGTTCGGCGGCGCTGGCGCGCGGGCCGATCACCACGCCGTAGCCACCGGACTCCCCGACCGGTTTCACCACCAGCTTGTCGAGATTGTCGAGCGTGTATTGGAGCGCGTCGGCCTCGCGGCAGATATGGGTGTCGACATTCGGAATGATCGGATCCTGATCGAGATAGTATTTGATGATCCGCGGCATATAGGCATAGACCGCCTTGTCGTCCGCCACACCCGTGCCGACCGCGTTGGCCAGGGTCACCCGGCCCGCCTTGTAGACCTCCATCACGCCGGGAATGCCCAACATGCTTTCGGGATTAAACGCGAGCGGATCAATAAAGTTGTCGTCGATCCGACGATAGATCACATCGACCCGGCGCGGCCCGGCAGTGGTCTTCATGTAAACGAGGCCGTTGTCGACAATCAGGTCGCGGCCCTCGACCAGCGGCACCCCCATCTCGCGCGCCAGAAACACGTGCTCGAAATAGGCGGAGTTGAAAACCCCTGGTGACATCAACACGACCTGGGGGTCCAAGACTTCCGCCGGCGCCATCTCGGCCAAGGCCGCGTGCAGGCGATTGCCATATTCCGAAACCGGGCGTATACCAATCCCCTCCGTTAGATCTGGAAAGGTCTGCAGCATCAGGTGCCGGTTCTCGATCACGTAGGAGACGCCGGACGGCGTCCGCGCATTATCTTCTAGAACACGAAATGTTCCCTGACCGTCGCGGATCAGATCAACGCCGCAGATGTTGACAAAACTGTCATGGGGAACCGCGACCTCGGCCATCGCCGCGCGATAGTTCTCGTGGCCCGTGACCAGTTCTTCCGGAATCACACCGTCCTTGAAGATTCGCCCCGGTCCATAGACGTCGCGCAGGAACAGGTTGATCGCGGTCACCCGCTGCACCAGCCCTTCGTCGAGACGGCGTCATTCATCCGGCGCGATCAACCGCGGGATCACATCAAAGGGCAAGACCCGGTCGATGGCGTCGCGCTCGGAATAGACCGTGAAGGTGATGCCGAGATTGAACAGCTCGTGCTCGCAATCCCGCGCGCGGCGCTGCATGGCACGCGGACGCATCTTGTCCAGCCGCTCGGCGACCGGCGACGCATGAGCCAGGGGAGTATCGGTCAAGCCGTTTAGTTCACAGTAAAAACCGTCGGGATCGTAGCTCCGGAGAAGTCCCATCATCTAGCAACGGACCCCAATCATCTGGACCATCCCTTTTCGGCGGCTCGGTAACTAACGGTAGACCGGCCTCCCCGTGATGTCCACGAGCATATCTTGCGAGCTGGGCGCGTTCTTATCAAAATTCGGTTTCCCCGGCGAACCGGCGCCGCCTTACGGCTTGGAACATCGATCATGACCAGTTACTCCGCGGAAAGACGGATGAATATCGCGGCTTTCCTGACCGCCGACGGGACCTATCACCATCTCGGCTGGCGCGCTCCGGACTCCTGGGTGGACGGCGGCACGAACTTCCGCGAGATCCTGGGTCTAGAGTCGATCTAGAACGTGCCCCCCCCGCGATCTCCAAGCCATCGCTATCGACTGGGCCATCGGATGTTTGATGGATTCGAAGGCGAAACGCCGGCGGACGATAGGGGCTCGACCAAACCGCCCATAACGGGCACGCTACGCCGTGACCGGCGATTGCTCGAGCGTCGCCTTCCGCCATGACGGCATAACCCCAAAGAACGACTCCGAGGACTGGAAAATGCGACCCAACAAGATCAAGCAAATGTGGCGTGACGGAAAATGCGCGACCCTGGGCTGGCTTTCCGTATCCCACGGAATGACGGCGGAAGTGATGTCACGCCAGGGTTTCGACGCGCTTTGCGTTGATCTGCAGCATGGAACGTCCGAGATGAAGGACATGCTGGCGATGCTGCAGGCGGTATCGCAGACCGACACGGTGCCGGTGGTGCGGGTCGCCTGGAATCAGCCCGAGGCGATCATGAAGGCCCTCGACCTCGGCGCCTATGGCGTTATCGTGCCGCTGGTCAACAACGCGGAGGAAGCGGCGCGGGCCGTGGCCGCCTGCCGCTATCCGCCGGCCGGTATTCGATCCGTCGGCCCGGTGCGGGCCCTGCATTACGGCGGCGGCGACTACATTGCCAAGGCCAATGACGAGATCATCGTCATGGCGATGATCGAGACCAAGGAAGGCCTCGCCAATCTGGAGGAGATCTGCGCCACGCCGGGTCTCGACGCGGTCTATATCGGACCCGCGGACCTGTCCCTGGCGCTAGATCTGGAACCCCGCGGCGACAACCCGGACCCGCTGCATCTGGAGACCTGCGACAGGATCCGCGACACCGCGCACAAGCACGGCATCAAGGCGGTCATGCATTGCGCCAGCGCCTCCTTCGCGGCCGGTGCGGTCAAGCGCGGTTTCGACATGGTGATGCTGACCTCGGACCTCGCCGGCATGGTCGCCGGCGTTCGTCAGCAGCTCGACGCCTTGAAGGCGGAAATCTCCTGATTATCCGAAACCAAGCACGCGGACAGGCCGGCCACGGGAAGGGATCGAACTCATGCCGTTTTTCGAGAAGGGCGAGACCCGCATCCACTACGAGGAAGCAGGCTCCGGTTCTCCGCTTCTGGTTATTCCCGGCGGAGGCCTGAACGCCTCGATCGCCGGGCTGGCCACCCATGACTTCAATCCC
>JAYOIK010000149.1:0-4730 GCA_038118725.1 Alphaproteobacteria bacterium
GCTCCAGCCATCTCGCCGGCGCGCAGCGGGAGAAGGATGTCGAGAAGTTCGAGACATCGGCGGTGTCCATAAAGTTGACGGAGATCCTCAACCACTATCAAGCCAACCGGGGCAAATCGAAAAAGCTCCCCCGGGCGTCGGTTCTGCGCGCCGAGATGTTGAAGGACAAGAACACCCAGCTCGCCAAGTACCGGGAAAACACCTTCGATGCTCGGCCGCTTAACGATCCCCGCTTCGACAGCGTGGTCGTCGTCTACAACCCGCAAGGCAGCGTCGGCTCCGGGTTCTTTATCCGGCCGGATCTGGTCTTGACGAACTATCACGTGATCGAGAACTCGAAATTCGTCGAGATGAAGCTCTATGACGGTCAGGAGACCTTCGGCAAGGTCGTGAAAACCGATGTCCGTTTGGATCTGGCGCTGGTCCGCGTGCAACAGCGCGGCAAGCCCGTACGCCTGTACCAGCGCCGCACGGTCGATCTCGGCGCGGCGTCCGAGGCGATCGGGCATCCCAATGGTCTCAACTTCTCGATTACCCGCGGCGTTGTCAGCGCGCTTCGCAAGCTGCCCCGCTCCTATGCACCAGGCGGCAAGGAGATCCTGTTCGTGCAAACCGACGCGGCGATCAACCCCGGTAACTCCGGCGGACCGCTGTTCATAGAGGACGAAGTCGTGGGGATGAACACCCAGAAGCTGGCCAAGGTCGAGGTCGAGGGGTTGGGCTTCGCCATCCACTTCTCGGAGATCAACGCCTTCATGTCGGGAGACTTCTGATGACCGTAACCCCAAGGACGCGCTCGGCCCGGCGCTGGTTCCTCGCCGCCGGCGCTCTCGTCGCCACCGGTCTGCTGGCGGCCTGTCAATCCGGTCAAAGCCGACTAAACATGGTTACCGATCCGGGAACCGGTCTGAAATACGGCTCGGTGGTCGAGAAGTCCGTCTTCATCGACGCCGATCAGTTCGAGAACAACGCGATCAAGGTGGCGATCCGCAACACCTCGGGCGACCCGGCCTTCGACGTCCGAGGGTTCCGCTCCGACCTGGAACGCTCCTACGCGGATAAGGGGTTCAAGCCGACCCGCGACGATTTCGGCATCAAGCTCGACCTGAACGTCGTCTATAGCGGCCATATTCGCGAGGATATGAGCGCGCAATACGGCTTTCTAGGAGCCGCCGCCGGAGGAATCGCCGGTTATCGTTCCCCGACCCGAGCCGGTACCGCCATCGGCGTGTTGGCCGGGGCCACCATCGGCAGCATCATCGGCGGCACGCAAAGTCGCGACACCTATATCACCATCTCCGAGGTGGCGATCGGTATCGCCGAGGCCAAGTCGGTCGGACAGACAAGCAAGTCCGTTACCTTCGGGTCCAGCCCGAAACTCCAGGAAGAGCGCAAGTCCGGCTTCAAGCCGTTTCGCGGCGTATTGCGGACCAAAATCGCGGTCTATGGCGGCGGGCGCAACGTTTCGCAGGCGCAAATCGCCGCGGAGGTCAAACGCAGGCTGATCCGGATCGTCTCGGATTTGATCTGACCGCGCGGAACGTCGGTCGCTAGCGGCCCGAGCCGTCCGGGCGCTTCATATAGGCGTTCGGATCGCGGGCGGCCAGGAGGGCCGGGTCGGAGCCTGGACGCGCCGTGGGCCGGGCGAATTGCAGCACCAGGACATCCGCGCCGTCCCCGTCGGCGCGCAATAGGGGCGCGGGCTCGCCCGGGGCCACGTGGATGAGGGAGCGTCTCGGCAAGTCGCGCTCGCCTGCCATTACCCGGCCCTCGCAGATCAGATAATATTGGCCTCCGGCGTCGGAGACGGGGCCGCGTGCCTCGGCATTCGGTCCGAGACGCAGACCGACGGCCATGGCGCCGTCCTCCTGGTCGCTCATCAGATCCTCGCGGATCACCGCGCCGGCTTCGGGCCGGGGGCGGGTCGTATCGAACCGTCTAGCGATGTTCCGGCCCGCGCGACCGGGCATGTTATGTCGATTGCCGGGCATGGCGAAGAAACCACCGCTGGCGATCGGGCGTAGCGTGAAGAAGGCAAAACCCTCCTCGCCGCCGACGATCGGCCCATAGGGTGTATAGGCGTCGGCATATTGGAAAGTCACCGGATCGGCGGCTTTCTTACCCATGCGGCAGGACCCGTCGACGACGACCTGGAACTGGTCGATATCATGAAAATGCGGATCGATCCTGGCGTCCCGATACAGCCGGTCGACGAGAAAGGCCTGTGGGTTGGCGTCGATGATTCCCGGACTGCCGATATAGTCAACCCGGCGTCCAACACCGCCCGCGCGCTTGACCTCGACCTCGCGCGCCTCGGTAATAGCGACTGTTCGCATATCTGTTCTCCCGCGCCCTGGTGGCAGTTTACGACGCGTATTGTCGCCCGTATGCCGTAGATTGGACAAGAGTGGATGGCGGACACGCGAGAAAGGAGCGGCCATGACGACCCGAGAGGATTTGCTGCGCGACGGAGAGGCCATGCGGAAGCGCTTCTTCGGTTCCGTCGAGGACGGTGCGCCGGCGGTGATGCGTACCTTGCTCAGCGAGGGGGCATATGGTGCCGTTTGGTGCCGTCCGGGTCTCGCCATCGAGGACAGGATGGTCTGCGCGCTGGCCGCCTTGGGATCGATCCGGGCGCCGGCGAGCACCGCGCGACACGTCGCGGCGGCGCTGGACCTCGGGTTTTCTCCGGAGGCTATCGTCGAAGTCTTTATTCAAGTCGGGATCTACGCTGGTTTCGCCATGACGGAGGAAGCGGTCGCGACGGCGAAGGCGGTGTTCGTCGAGCGCGGTATCGACCCTCCATCCGATCCAGTCCGGACCGAGTCCCTGGAGCAACTTTCGGAACGGGGCCGCGATCTCATGCGCCGGTTGCACGGCGCGCGCGCGACGGGGGGCTATGCCTCGCCCGATAACAGGGTCACCGGGCGTTTCTATCCTCTCGCCATTCAATACGGCTATGGCGAGATCTGGTTTCGTCCTGGCCTCGACCATCGCCAGCGAGCGCTGGTGGCGGTCGCCAGCTTCGCGGCACTTAAGCTTGAAGGGCAGGTCGCGAAATTCGGTCAATCCGCGCTGAACATGGGCTTGGATGAAACCGAGATGCTCGAGGCGGTTATCCAGACCGCGCCGATCAGCGGCTTCGCGCCGGTCCTGAATGCGTTGGCGGCGCTGAGCGCGGTTCTGGAGAAGTAAGGGGGGTGGCGTCCTGGTCATTCTTTCCGGTCACCCTGGCGAAAGGCAGGGCCATATCGAGATGTCGACCAGTGCTGCGGGCCGCGTTTTGAGAACGTTTCGCCATCGTTCAAAAAGTCGCGCGGCACGGTGAGGGCACGGCCCTGCCTTTCGCCAGGGCGACGGCGGACAATACTGTGATGAGACAAGAATTCCGACCCTCGTTCCCTCAACGGGCGAAACTGAACGGCGCGGCGCGCTTCAGATGTTCCTCCGCGGTGAGGCGATGGTTCATCGGCGGATAGGCGCGTTGGCTGCAGTCCAGGCGCTCGCAAACCCGGCAACTCACACCCACGGGGGTCGCGGCGTCCTGACGCTTGCCGACCAGGCCGTCCGCGTAGACCAATTGCTTGGCATCTCGGATCTCGCAGCCCAGAGCGATCGCGAATTCCGGCTGTAGCCGGTCCCGCCAACCGCCGATCGAGTCCAAGGTCCGGGCGATGGTGAAAAATGTCGATTCATCCGGCATGCGCGCGACCTGGGTCAGGATACTCCCGGGCGTCTTGAAGGCGTCGTGAACCACCCAGCGCGGGCAGGTGCCGCCAAAGCGCGCGAACTGGAACCCGCCACCCGAAAGCCGCTTGGAGACATTGCCGGCTTGATCGATTCTGAGGAAGAAGAAGGTCACCCCGCGCGCGCCGGGCCGCTGCAAGGTCGTAAGACGATGACAGACCTGCTCGAAACTGACCGAGAAACGGCGGCGTAGGAGCTCCAGGTCGTGTCGAAGTTCTCGCGCCGCTTCGAGAAAACTTTCATACGGCATCATCACGGCGCCGGCGAAGTACCCGGCGAGGCCTTGACGAAGCAACGCGCGGGCTTCTTCGGACGGCAGCTCCGCGTCGCCGACAAGCCGGTCCAAGAGCGCCGCTTGGCCGAGATAGGCGGTCTGCACTCCCATCTGAAAGATCCGCCCGGACGGCAGCAGGGCCTCGGAAAGCAACAGTCGGCGGCGATGAAGATCGAAGCGGCGTAGGGATTGACCCATAACCTTGACCGGCATGACTCTTACAGCGACGTCATGCTCTTGCCGTAGCCACTCCGCGAGATCCTGAAATAAACTATCCCGTTGTAGGTCGGCGTTCCGCCACAGGGCCTCGGCGGCGGTTTCCAACTCCAGGAAATGATTGGCCTGCGCCTGAAAAACATCGCGTACCGCGTCCACCGGCGAGGCGGAGAACTCCTTGGTTGGTAGGTCGCGACCGCCATCGATGTGGGTAAGGTCCTGCATCCTCTCCCACAAGAGGCGATAGGCCTGATAGAGGGAAGCGGTCGCTTGCGCCGCCGCCGGCGCCGTGCCCACGAGGTCAAGGATCTCGCGTTGTGAGATGCCCTGACCCTCGAACAACTGATCGCTGAAGACCTCGCTCAACTCGGCGGCCAGGCGCGCGTCCTCGTCCTCGGCGAAGGCCTTGAGGTCGATATCGAAAACCTGTCCTAGTTTGAACAACAGGGAGACGGTGACCGGGCGATGATTGTGCTCAATCAAGTTCAGATAG
>JAYOIK010000150.1:0-4670 GCA_038118725.1 Alphaproteobacteria bacterium
AGGGTGGTGGACAAATATTAAGAAATCCATAATTTTTGTACATTATTAAATGTTTTATCGGAAATGCGATGTCGGCGTGACTCTTGAGTTATTTCTTCACTTTCGCCAGAAACAGGAACGGGCAGACCGCGAAGGCGGTGATCGCGAAGGCGTAGAACGCGTTGAGATAGCCGATCATGATCGCCTGTCGCCCGATTTCGCCGCTCAACGCCGCGAGGGTTTGCGAGTTGTCGAGCGACCAGATCGTGAAAAGTGAGTCCTGAAAGGCCAGACCTTGGTTCAGTGGTGTCGCGTTCTCGGAGAGCTCGGAATAGCTGGTCGTTCCGGTCCGGATCATGATCGCGATGCTGATGGAGATGAAGACACTGCTGCCGAAATTGCGCATGAGATGGAAAACGGCTGAGCCTTCGGCGGTTTCTGTCTCGTCCAACTGGCTGAATGTCACCATGGATAGCGGCACCCAGATCAGTCCGACGCCGAGCCCTTGCAGCCAGGCTGTCCACAGAACATCGAAAGTCGTCAGATTGATGTTGAACTGAGCCATGTACCAACCAGACACGCCTTGCAGGAAGAAGCCGGCGAACATGGTGATACGGGGATCGATCCTGCTGCCACGCAAGAACATGAAGGTGAAGCCGAGCAGGGTACCGGTGCCGCGTATTCCGAGAATGATCCCGACGATCGAGTCGGGATAGCCACGCAGGGTTTGCAGCAGGGCCGGCAGCAAGGTGATCGGCGTGAAGTTCAAAAGCCCGAAGACGAAGGCGAACAACAGGCCGAGAACATAATTGCGCTTGGTCAAGAGGCGCGGATTGAGAAACGGCCGCTCGGCGGTCAGCGAATGGGATAAGAATATGTAGAAGCCGAGCACCGCGACCCAACAGCAGGCGACGATCTGCCAGTTGTCGAACCAATCGAGACGCTGGCCGCGGTCGAGCATGAACTGAAACGCCGCGATGCTGAGCGCCAGAGCGATAAAGCCGGTCCAGTCGAGATGCGCCGACGGTCGCGATCGTCGGCGCTTGATGAACGCCATCACCCCGACAAGCGAGGCGAGCCCGCAAGGCACGATCATGAAGAAAACCCATCGCCAACTATAGGTCTCGCTCAGATACCCGCCGATCGTCGGGGCCAGGATCGGGCCGAGCACGACGCCCATCCCATAGATCGCGGTGGCGGAGCCGATCTTCTCCTTGGGAAAGGAGTCGACGACGATCGCCTGGCTGAGCGGCACCAGCGGCGCCCCGCAGGCGCCCTGCATGAAGCGATAGACGACAAGCTGCTCCAGTGACGTCGCGGTTCCGCAAAGAAACGACGCGACGGTGAAGCCCGCCACTGACCAGATCATCACGCTTCGACGCCCGAAACGCGCCGTCAGCCAACCGGTCATCGGGGTGGCGACGGCGGTGGCGATGATATTGAAGGTAACGATGAGAGCGATCTGGTCGGTGGTCGCCGACAAGGCGCCCTTGATCTGCGGCAGCGAGACATTGGCGATGGTGACCGACATCGCGTAGAGCATTGTGACCAATGTCAGGGTAAGCAGAAGCACCCCGTTCTCGAACGCGGTGGTCTTCGGTAGTCCCGTCGTTGAATCATAGCTCGCCATCGCGGCGGACATTAGTCTAGTCGATGGGCCCGGGGAAACGCTTCTTGTCGCCGTGACGTGATCACTTGTCCGAGGGGAGCTTCCGGTCGGCGGTTTCGGTGGGGTGGGGCGCGTTCAACGTCATAATTGTCGCATAGGGCGCGAAACCTATGTCGGACCAGAACGCCCGGCCCGCCGGGTTGGTTTCAAGCACATCCAGCATGACCCGCATACCCGGTCTGCAGCGGGTTTCGAGAAACAGGGCGATCGCGGCCTGGCCATAACCCCGCCGCCGATGTGCTCGGTCGATCACGAATTGCCGGATATACATCTCGTCGCCGCCCGGCGCGGCTTGGTTGAACCGCCTGCCGTGCGCTATGTAACTCACAATTTGGCCGCGCTCGTCGTTAAACATATCCACCGACCATTCCAGGCCGGAAATCCAGTCCGCCAGTCGATTTGCCAAGACGCCGAGCCCGGGTTGGAACTGGCTGTTCTCGTCCTCGAGCAGTTGCTGATTCAGTTCGGCGAGCGTCGAGACGTCATCCAAACCGGCTGTTCTGAGCGTTAGTCTCTCGGCCATTTTCACTGTCTCGCCCAAGGATGGTCACGTTCGTATCGCATTTTAGTCGATAACACGGTATTTGAACGCCTCGGGATGGAAGGTTTGCCAAGAGGGCCGGGATGCCGCGATCAGTTTCGACCCGCCGACACGAGAAAGCCGGGAATGCCCGGTCCGCGAGGCCACGCCCGTGAGCCGCGCGCAGAAAAAGCTGCCGGGGGAGGGCCGAGAACGCTCGCCTTTTCGCGGCTTCATCAATTTCATTCTGTTTCTGATCGTTCTCGGTCTGCTCGGATGGTCGCTGCTGTTCATCGCTTTCGCTCCGGACCTGCCGGATACCTCGAAGATCTGGCGTCAGGATCGTGGGCCGGGGACGATCGTGCTCGCCGCCGACGGCTCGGAATTGGCGCGACTCGGCGGGTTCACCGGCAAGCCGGTCGGCTATCACGAATTTCCCGAGGATCTGCGGAACGCGGTGGTGGCGACCGAGGATCGCCAATTTTTCAGCCATTTCGGCCTCGATGTCGTCGGCTTGGGCCGCGCCGCGTGGCGAAACCTGCTGGCGGGACGCGTGGTCGAGGGCGGTAGCACGCTGACCCAACAACTAGCGAAGAATCTCTATCTCCCCTCCGAGCGGACCTTCAACCGCAAGATCCAAGAGATGTTTCTCGCGATATGGCTCGAGTCACGGCTGACCAAACAGGAAATTCTGACGGTCTATCTGAACCGGGTCTATTTCGGCGCCGGGGCCTATGGGGTGTCGTCGGCGGCGCGGCTTTACTTCGATAAATCGGTCAAGGACCTGACCCTGGCCGAGTCGGCGATGATCGCCGGACTGCTGAAGGCGCCCTCCCGGCTCGCGCCGACCCAGAACCCCGAAGCCGCCGCCGAACGCGCGTCGGTGGTGCTTTCCAACATGGTCGCGGCCGGATATATCGCGCCGCCGCGCGCCGATCAGGCGCGCAACCGGCCGGCGCGGGTGGTCTCTCCCAGGGATGTCGGCGGCGCCCGGCATTTCGTTGACTGGGTGATCGAGCGTCTTCCGGACGGTCTCAGGGCGACGGATCGTGATCTCGTGGTTACCACGACGCTTGAGCCGGCGGTGCAGCGGGCGGCGGAATCCGCCATCGCCGCCGCCTTGCGGGCCAATGCGAGCCGGCGCGTCGGTGAAGCCGCCCTGGTCGCGCTCGCCGCCGACGGTCGGGTACGCGCGATGGTAGGCGGCAAGGACTATCGCGCCAGCCGGTACAACCGGGCCACCAAGGCGCGCCGACAGCCGGGTTCCGCGTTCAAGCCGGTGGTCTATGCCGCGGCCCTCGAATCCCGCATGCGCCCCGACAGTACCGTCGATGATTCCAAGGTCACCGTGGAGGGATGGTCGCCGGTCAACTTCAACGGTCGTTACAACGGGCTGATGTCGATGTCCGAGGCGTTCGCCAGATCGGTGAATCCCGCCGTGGTCCGTCTGCAGGAACGTATCGGTCGAGACCGGGTCATTGATGTCGGACGGCGGCTCGGAATCTCCTCCGAGCTGAAGCCGATACCGTCCCTGGCCTTGGGCTCGATGGAAGTGGGTGTCATGGAGCTGACTCAGGCCTACATGCCCTTCGTCAACCGTGGCCTCGCGGCCGAGCCCTATGGAATCATCGAGGTGCGTACCACGGATGGCCGGCGGCTCTATCGTCATGGGCCGAGCCAGGGTCGGCGAGCGATCCACCGTCAGGTGGCGGGGGATATGAAACGAATGCTGCAAGGCGCGGTCTCCGACGGAACCGGTCGCGGCGCGGCGATCGCCAATGCGGGGGTCGGCGGCAAGACCGGCACCAGTCAGGATAGCCGCGACGCGTGGTTCGTCGGCTTCGCCGGGGACACCGTCGCCGGAATCTGGTTCGGTAATGACAACGGCGCGCCGATGCGCGGCGTCACCGGCGGTGGTCTGGCAACCGGGGCCTGGCGGGCCTTCATGGCCCCGGCCCTGGCGGCGAAGCCGGTCGCGATCCGATTGCCGACGCCCAGTGTCGACGCGACGCGAAGCGAAACCGGGCTGGAGGTTCTGGCCAAGATCACCGACTTGGTCATCGACAAGGTCACGGAAGGCGACGCGGCCGACGGATCGCCGTCGGAATCGGCGGAAACCGCCAAGGGCGTGATCCGCTGGTTCCTTGACCAAGTGCCCGCGGGCGAGCCCTCGCCCTATCCCGAGGCCAATACCGATCAACCGCGCGAGGATATGGGCCGGTAACTTCGAACTATTTCGATTGCTTCAGCCAGCGCAGGATGAAGAGAATCGCCCAAATCGGCACGACGATCACCGCGCCCAGTAGGATATAGGACGCGGCGGAACCGAAGGCGCCGACGCTCCATTGCAGGATGGCGTCGATATCCCCGAAGATTTTCCCAAGCAGATCCTGGGGGCTCACATCGAACCAGTTCAGTAACAATCCGACGATCAACGACAGGATGATTAGTTTGATGACGGTTCCGACCGTGATCTGTGGCATGGCTTAGGCTCCCGCCCCG
>JAYOIK010000151.1:0-4449 GCA_038118725.1 Alphaproteobacteria bacterium
ATATCATGCTCCGCTTTGGCCTTTTTTAAAGATTTTGTACCCTATATTATGTGGACAATTTCGTCTGTTACGATGACTGCATCACGTTCTCTACCAAGCATTTGCTGCGGCACGCTTTCTGCGGATGTCGGCCATCGAATAGATGCAACTCGCCGCACTTCTGATTCAAATATTTTTTCATCTGCTGCCATCGTTCGAGCGCTTTCCGATACATTATTTTTTTAGCTATGATGGTTGTATAATTGGTTTGTTATTGTATATTAAATGGTTCATTTTTGAAAATTCGCGAGTTGAATGAAAACCATATATCGACTAAAGTATCGGCTGTTTTGAGCAATAACATACTTTCAGTCATTGACCGCCACGACCTCGACGGAACTTCTGACTATCGAGCCATTGGAGAGTTTCCAACGATAAAAGTTAGGAGTGAGTTGGAACACACACCCGACCGGGCCCTTTTTCAATGCCTCCGACCCGCCGCCATAACATCGACACAGCTATCGTTCCCGGGCGCCCCCGGTCCCTCCCAACTATCCGTCCGCATCCCTCAAAAAGCCGGCGACCAAGGCGTTTGCGTCCATCGGGCGTTCCCACGTGGGGAAGCCGCCGGTATCTTGCACTGTCGCGCGGACCGCATGAGAGATAAACGACGTGATCCTGTCCGCCGCCGCGTGGAAATCGGCGTGGTCGTCGGCCCCGTTGTAAACCAACGTGGGCATGTTCATTTCCCGCAGCAACGCCTCGGCATCGGGCACGGGGATCGCGGGCGCGTCGCTCAGCCACGGAGCGCTGGAGAAATCCCTGATCATCTCAAGATGTTCCGCCGCCCTGAATTGATCGGGATTCCGGCGCATCGCGTCAAACCAACAGCTTTCGGACCACCACGCCTCGATTGCCGCCTCCACGCCGATGTTTCGCACGGTTCGCGCCGCGCGGCCGAGCAGGTCCACAACCACCGCCGGGTTCTCGCCAGGCACCGCCGGCCCCTCCAGAATGAAAGATGTCAGCACCCCTGGACACGATCGGTTGACGAGTGGCGCGATGGTCGCGCCGGTGTGCGTGCCCCAATAGACCGCGCCATGAACTCCCGCCCGACCGATCTCCGAGGCAACGTGCCGCGCCATTTCGACATGGCCGAAGGGTCCCTCGACCTTCGATGCCAATCCATGCCCTGGAAGGTCGACGGCGAGAAGGCGGTGCGTTCGGCCAAAATACGCGACTTGTTGATCAAAATAGTGATGATCCTGCGACATGCCGTGAAACAGAATCATCCAAGGCAGGGTTTGTCCGCCTTCGGTCGTGACGCTGTACATGGGATATCTCCTCCAAGGCGGACAGACTTGGCGCCGGCCTCCGCCGCGCGGCCTCCAAATGTCTCTTGGTTTACGGCGTTACAACGGCACCGAGGCGACGGGAATGCTCGCCCCGATATCAAGGTAGATTGGCTCCTCGGCGGTGAGGTGTTCCACGCGGACACCTTCCCCACTCTCGCCCCGCTCTCCCCGCCGGAAAGGCCACACGGCCATTGACCCGAGCCGCGATATCCTGGGACATTTCCAATGATCGTGTGATTGAGGAACCCTAGGCCATGAAACTCACCCCCCTGCATCCGTCATTGGGCGCGCTCGTGGAGGATGTCGATTGCGGCGGCGATCTCGGCGCGGTCGCCGAGCGGCTGAAGGCTGAGCTGGCCCGATGGCAGGTCCTGCTGTTCCGCGATCAGAAGCTCACGGACGGGGCTTTCGTCGATTTCTGCCGGAATTTCGGGACGCTGGAGTTGTTGCCGGAACCGGAGAAGCGGCATCCCGATCATCCGGAGATCTTCAATCTGTCGAACCTCAAGCCGGACGGCACCTTGACCCATAGGGACGAGCCGCAGGCGGTGTTTCTGCGCGGTACCTCGCGCTGGCATACCGACAGCAGTTTTCGCGAGATTCCCTGTCTGGCGACGGTTCTCTACGCGATCACGGTCCCACCGGTCGACGGCGATACCGAGTTCGCCAATATGATCGCCGCCCATGACAGCCTGTCCGCCGATGAACGAGACGAGCTCGGGCAATGCCGAGCCGTCCATTCCTACGCCTATAGCCGTTCGACCAATCCGGGCAAGCTCGACCCCGTCGATCCCGAGGAACTCGCCAAGGTGCCGGACGTGGTCCACCCGATCCTTCGCGCGCTACCGGATGGGCGGCGGTCGGTGTATCTGGGCACCCACGCCTCGCATATCCAGGGCGTGCCCGTCGAGGAGGGCCGCGCCAGGCTGCGCGCCCTCGAGGATCGATTGACAGCCGTCGAGAACGTTTATCGCCATGCCTGGCGCGATGGCGATGTTCTGATCTGGGACAACCGTTCCACCATGCACCGGTTGACCGGCTATGCCATCGACAAACACGAGCGTGTCATGCGCCGCTGCACGGTGGTCGGAACCGAGAAGGTCCTGCCCGCCGAGGGGTGAGGGGTTGGCATGTGAGGGGCTGGCATGTGAAGGGCGGGCGGGTGAGGCGAGAAGCGTTCCGGGATCGCGGAACGGCGGTCAAGTGAAAACAGCCGGACGTCAGGTCTGTCGCTTCAAGAGCCTTCCAGCTCGGGACCCAACGAGTTGCCCGTTCTGGACCGTCGTGACGCCGTTCACGATCACTCGGTCGATCCCTGATGGGAAATGATTGGGATTTTCGATTGTGCCTTTATCCAAGAGGGTCTTGGAATCGAACAACACGAGGTCCGCGAACGCCCCTTCCTCAATGACACCCCGGTGGGTCAAACCGAACTTCTTGGCCGGGAACCCGCACATGCGATGGATCGCCGTGCTCATATCCATCAGACCGAGGTCGCGCGCGTAGTGCCCGAGGACCCGGGCGAAGGTGTTGTAGAGGCGAGGATGCGGTTTGCCGCTCAATGTGGGAAGGCCATCCGAGCCTATCATCGTGGAGGGATGGCGCAATACGGTTTGCACGTCATCCTCGCTCATGACATGCAGGATCGCCGTGGTGCCGGGCGAGGAGTCGGCGACAGCGATCGCGGTGTCGCGCGGCGAAAGGCTCATTTCCGCGCTGAGCTCGGCGATGGATTTACCCTCGTATTCCGGGTGTCGATGACAGGAAGCCACGATCACGTCCTGGGCACCCAGTAGACCGAAGCCACCCGATGATTCACTGGATGTAAAGGCGCCGTTGTCGATGATTGCCCGCAACGAGGTGCTCCCGGCGGTATAGGGATACTGATCGGCATGGACCGACTCGCCTCGCCCCTGTGACGCGACGATCAGTTCCAGGGAATGGTCCACGAGCCCCCAATTCTCTCGCCCCATGGCCTTGTGATGCGATATCTGCACCGGCACCCGCGCTTTCGCGCCGATGGTAATGGCTTCGCCGACCGCGTCCAGCAGGCCGGAACCTTCGTTTCTGATATGGGTCGCGTAAAGCGCGCCGCTGCCCTCCATCGTCCCGCATAACTCGATCAGTTCATCTGTTTGGGCATATTTGCCGGGCTCGTAAATCAAACCGCTCGACAGCCCTAGCACACCGGCGTCGAGCGCCTCGGCCATGTAGGACTTCATGACCGTCATCTCCTTGTCGCTGGGAGGTCGGTCGTCATTGCCGACCGCCGCGAGTCTAAAGGTCCCATGTCCGGCGAGAACGCCGATATTGACGCCGGGACGGCTCTCCTCGACGGCGTCGGCATAGCCGGCGTGCCCTTCATAGGGTTCAATGTCGAATTCAGGGGTCAGTTTGCCGAGCATGGTCTTGGCCGCCGCGAAGGGCGCGGCGCCGTATCCGCAGTTACCGACGATGCACGTCGTCACACCGCCCTTGGATTTGAAGCCCATGTCGGGTTGCGCGAGCGCCGCGAAGTCATCATGCGTGTGCACGTCGATGAAACCTGGGCTCAATGACTTGCCGGCGCCGCTGATTTCGGTTGTCGCGGTGACGTTTTCCAATGTTCCGATCACCGAAATTCGATCCTGCTCAACTCCAACATCGCAATGCGTTGGATCGGATCCCATGCCGTCGAACATTTCGACGTCGCGGATGATCAGGTCGTAGGTCTTCGGCATGCCTCCGTTACTCCCTAAAGATAAAATATGGCTTACAGCGGATCTTAAGCGAGGGTGGACTTTATGGGTTTGCCTAGAGCCAATCGAGACTCGGCTTCAGCCGTCCCGGCTTCGACGGAGCCGCGTCGGCGGGGAGCGCGTCCATGCGTTGGCGGACCAGCCGCATGAAGGAGATTCTCCAGGCTCCATCCGACTCTTCGTATTCTTCCTCGTACCAGCCCCAGCCGCGCCAGCCGCGCTCTCCCGATGCTCCGGACGAGGCCGGGACCGGTGGGAAGTCCACATAATCCGACATCGACCAGATACCGCGTGCCTTGTCGGGGCCGAGCAGTTTGATCTCCGGCGCCTGAACATGGTGGATGGTGATCGCCGGGGCGAGGCGGCGGGAGACCGCC
>JAYOIK010000152.1:0-3866 GCA_038118725.1 Alphaproteobacteria bacterium
GGCCCAATCCTGAAACAACACCATCCCCACACCCCCCGTCGCCCTGGCGAACGGCAGGGCCTCTTGACATCCGCCACAAGACCGAAAGCCCATCGCCTGGATCACCCATCGCGAGGTCCCGCCTTGCGCCAGGACAACGGCGGTGACGGCGGAGCCGTGACACCTGAAGCATGGAGAACCGCTACCCCCGCCAGCCCACCGCGCAATGCACCGGGTTTGCCTGGAACAGCAATCCCTCCGCCGCGCGCGCCGCGATCTCCCGATCCCAGATCCCTTGTTCCTCGGTATCAAGCAGGCCCCGGGCATGGCTGGCGCGGTAGGTCCAGATCGGGCCGTCCGGGCGGTCGAAGGTGAGCAGGCTCGGGAAGCCCTGAATATCCCGGAAGCCCGCCGCCGCCATCCTTGCATAGAGCGAGCGATCCGCCACCGCGCCGGGCGATACCGATTGCGGTTGGGCGTTGACCTTGGCGGCGATGGCGGGCGGCAGATCCAGGTTCCACCATTGCGGCATGTCAATGGCCCGAACCACGACGCCGACCGGACCGCCGGGCCGGGTGACCCGCGTCATCTCGGCCAGCGCCGCGTCGGCATCGCATTCCTCGAGCACGGTGATCGAATAGAGCGCATCGAAGCTGCTATCCTTGAAGGGCAGAGCCGTGGCGTCACCCTCGATCAGGCGCAAGCCGCCAGGCGTCACCGCGTTCCCAATCTCGGATGCATTCGCGAAAGTCGTCACCGACAGCCCCGTCGCCTTCGCCAAGGCCGCGCCCTCGCGCAGGAGATAGCCGTTGGCGTCAAGGCCGGTCAGGGCCAGATCCGGTCGGTCCGCCAAGACCTGGCGGCAGAGCGCGGCGGGGCCGCAGCCGACCTCCAGCACCGCCGCGCCCTCCGGTATCCGCATCCTGTTGACCAGGGCGGACAGCATATCGCCGTAACTCGGAAGGCTCGCCCGATCCTCCAGCATCGCCACCCCGCCGATATGCGCGCCGCCGAGCACGATCACGGAGAAGTGCTCGGCGAGGCGGGGCAAGACCGGCTCCCATTGCGAGGCCGCCAGGAAAAACGGCATCAGCACGAGCGGCGGTCCGTCCCCCATGATGCGATAGGTAAGTCCCGCGACCTCTCCCTCGCGGCTTGACGTGGTCGAAGCATCGATTGATGTCGATGGCGCCGAGAAGCCACTCAGAAAGCCGACAACCTCCTCGCACAGACGGTCCGGTCGCTCCACCGCGATATCGGACCAGGCGGTGGCGGGGTATCCGGCGAGGCGCGCCTGACGGGCGTCGGGCATGCCCGGAGCGGCGGAATCGGCCGTATCCGTGGGGATCCCGCTCTCTCCCGCCAGCACCATCACCCGGTCCCCCAACGGGGCGAAGGCGGCGGAATTGATCCGACTTGCGATGATCAGGACCAGGCCGGCGACGCGATCCGGGCGGCTTGCGCAGAACTCGGCGATATCCCCCGGCATCTGCGTCGCGATGAACGCCTGGTCGAGCCCGAGATGCTCGAACAAGCTATCGAGGCGATCGGCGACGCTGCTCATCACGACGTCCCTAATAGATCGTGCGATTCATATGGGCGGGATAGTCGCGATCATAAGCCTCGGCGTCGAAGCTCTCCCCGACCAGGGCACGCTGCATCTGCCCGGTGGTCGGCAGGCTCGCCCGGTCAACCTGTGCTTCCGGCGACCAAAGCGCGGAGCGCACCAAGGCCTTTGGACATTGGTAGTAGATACGGTCCACGGTGGTGACGATCACCGTCGCCGGCGCCTGGCCGCGGATCGCGAAGGACTCGCGCAGCGCCGGGTCCGTGACGATCCGCGCCGTGCCGTTGATACGCATGGTCTCGTTCACGCCGGGGATCAGGAACAGCAACGAGATACGGGGATCGCGCACCAGATTACGCAGACTGTCGAGCCGATTGTTTCCGCGCCGGTCCGGCATCATCACGGTCTTCTTGTCGGTCACCCGCATGAAGCCGGCGGGATCGCCGCGCGGCGAGCAATCAAGGCCTTCCGGGCCGACCGTGCCGACGACAACGAAGGGCGCGGCCTCGATGAACTGACGATAGTGATCGGAGATATAGTCGATCTCCTTGGTCAGCGAGCGCTCCACCGGGGCGCCATAGATCTCTTCCAAGCCCTCGATCGAGGTTACCTGGCCGTCGCCGGGTTGTGACATCTCGTTCATCGGATCGGCTCCTAGCCAGGTCGGTCTCAAAGGTCATCCAGCGGATGGATCGGGCGGCGCACATTCTTGTACGCGACCTCGCGAATGTTTACCCGCGCGGCGCCGGGGGTATCGGCGGTCAGGATGCGGTCGGCATGCGCGGCGAAGGTAGCACGGAAATGCGAGGGCGACTTGACGAAAACCAGTCCGGCCTTGGAGAGATCGAGGCCGACCGAACTGTATTGCCCGGTATCCCATTCGAGCCCGCCGACCGAGCGCACGGCGATCCTGAGGGAGCCGACAACCAGCACGGCGGTGAGGCCGAAATTGGTCTTGGCCCCGGCAAGGCCGGCTCCCATCGTGAAAACCCCGTCGGTGATCGCCCGCACCGTGGCGGTGACCGTTACCGGCGCGCCGTCCCGCGCCGAGAGCGTGTGACCGAGATCCAGCGTGATCTCGCTCCCGACACCGGCGGCGGCGGCCTTGGCGGCGGCGGGCGCGTCCACCAATGTCAGATAGCTCAGCATGTCCGCGCGATCCGCCTCCATCTCGAGTAGGGTGCGCAAGACCGTCGCGTTATCCCCGCCCGCGCCGCCGCTGACCGCGTCGCCGCAATCCCCGACGATGGTGCATCCCGGACCGGCGAGGGCCACGCGGATCGTCTCTTCCAGCGAGGTGAGCGAAGGCAACAGATCCTCGCGCAAATCCCAGGTCATGTCGGCCAGCCGGTCCGCCGCCGCCTGCCCCGCCGCTTCGTCATCATCGACGCAAACCAGCGCCGCGAAGCCGATATCCTCGAAATCCAACCAGGGCTGCACCATGAAATAGGACGCCGCCAGGACCTCGCCGTCGCGCTCCATGCGGCGGGCCTCGGCGACCACCGCCGTCATCGGCCCCTCGGTGGTGCGACCATTGACCGGAGAGATGATCATCGCGCGCTTGGCAAGCGCCATCACGGGGCGAACCCGGCCGGCCAGCCGGTCCACCATGATCCGCGCGGTCCGCTCTCCGGTCTCGAACATGTCGATATGGGGATACGCGCCGTAGCCGACGAAGAATACATCGGCTTGCAGCATCCTGGGTGTCACATGACCGTGCAGATCCAGGGACGCCCCGATCGGCGTTCCCGTCGGCAGCGCGGCGCGAACCTTCTCGAGGATTTCGCTCTCGCAATCCTCCTCATCCTCGCACGCCATGCTGCCGTGCAGGGCCAGCATTACCGCGTCCAACGGCGCCGCGCGCTCGAGTTCCCCCAAAAGATCCTCGAGCAGGCTGTTGAAACAGTCTCGGGTCAACGGCCCGCCGCAGGAACCATGAGTCGCGAGCAGCGGCACGGCCTCGTGACCGGCGGCCGCGAGGACGGAAGCCATGCCGGTGATCTCAATCCGGGCGTCACCCAGTGCCGCGAGGACCTCGGCCCCCCGCCGGATATATTGCGCCTCGAAATGCGCCCGCGTGGTCATGAACGGCGCGAAACTGTTGGATTCCTGGATGATTTGGGCGATGGCGACACGCATGGCTCGGCTCCGTTGGGAAGGCGGTATTAGAGCGCCGGCTGATCACGCTGTCGAGACACGGTTGTGCTCGGAAGAAGTCGGCGCTAGCGCCAGGGCCTCGGACGGTTCCAGGTGATCAGACGGCTGCCGTAAAGACCTCCATCGCGAGGTCCTGCCTTGCGCCAGGACGACGGCGGCGGAA
>JAYOIK010000153.1:0-3597 GCA_038118725.1 Alphaproteobacteria bacterium
CCAAGCCGGCCATGGCGGCGATGCGGGCGGGCGTCAGATCCGGCGTAAGTCGCAGAAATCTCTGGATATCACAGTACAGTAACTCGATCTGCGCGGCCGTTTGCTTACCCACCGGTCGGTAACCCGGCGAAAAGTTATCCACAGGCATTTCACTCGATTTGTGATTTTTATCAAGGACAGACATTGGTGTGCAATGCCGGCATAACCCCGATCACGCGGTTTCGCATCACCGTTAGAATGTGATCTGGATCGTATGATTTGTTGTAAGGGCTGTAAAGATCTCGGCGGGGGGATCGCGGCCTGGGTGTCGCATAAATGATTGGGCGCGACGGGTGGGCTTTGGAGTAACGGTATGACTGTGGTTTATCTCGATGGTTACCGGCGCGATGACCGCCGTGGCGCCCCGCTGGAAGACGGTTGGAGCGACATCGCCGAGGGCGCGGCTCGGCGCGCCCGGTTTCCGGACATGAAGGAAGAGACCGAGCGAAGATCCCGCCGATCCATGAAGTGCGCGGCGATTGATGGGTACGATCTCGTGTGTCGAGCCAACGACAGCTGGGCCGAGCGGATTCCCGGAGAAACCGGCGATGGCGCCTCGACCAGCGAGCTTGAGAGGGCCTATGACGCCTTTTACGCGGCGGCTGCTTCGTCGGTCGAGGGATTGCGACTGCAGTTTGAGACCCTCGTGGCCATCGCGGATCTCGAAGGAGACAGCGAGATCCATCCGGGAGGGTTGGTTCTGCTGGAAAACATAAGACGTGCGTTTCAGCGGTTTAGCGCGGAACCTGAATCTCGCTAGCTCGAACTCGGTTGCGAGTATTCGCTCGCGTCGATGAATTTCGGGTTCGACAGGGACAGACGTTGAAGCGCCTGCTCCAGCAGGAGCGTGTAGACCGGTCCGGTCGGGTCGTCGTCGAATTCGCCGTCTCGGATGTCGCGGATTAGATGTTGGTTCAACGCGCGGATGCGCTGTTCGCCGTCGACGCCGGCGTGATGAACATTGTCCTGGCCATAGAGATCGGCGAAGTGATCGAGCACCCGGCGCACCGGCTCGTGGTTGTTGTCGCTTTCGATCTCGCGGATCACCGTGGCGATGGCGCTGGCGACCATCAGGCCGGCGTATTTTCGATCACCGTCCAGATCCGGAAGGATCTCCTCGCGCAGAGTGCGCAGCGCCGCGTCGAGCAGCTCCGCGCGGTTCGGCTTGTCGAACATCAGTCACCCTCCTCGATGGCGCGGATCTGGGTTAGTACGTCGAGCTCCATCTCCGCCGCCTTGCGTCCGGTCAAGGCCAGTTCCATGGAGAACTCGGCGCCGGAAACATGCCTTAGGCCTTGATAATGCGCGATGATCGCCCAGCGCACGGTGGCCATCACCTCCCAGTAGGCGACCTTTGACCAGTCCAGTAAATGACCGGCTTCGGTCTCATAGCCTCGATAGAGTTCCGCGCGCGGGCCGAGACCGCCGGCCTCGCGGGCATCCATTCCGAAGCGCCAACAGCGCGCGCAGAGCCAGCCGATATCCTCCATCGGGTCGCTCCACGACGCGAACTCCCAATCAAGGATCCCGGTCACGCGGGCGTCGTCGATCATGATGTTGCCGGTGCGGTAGTCGCCGTGACAAAGGGTCACCCGCTCGCTCTCGGGTGCGTTGCGACGCAGCCACCGGGTGCCCCACTCCAGGACCGGCAGGGGATCCGGCAGGCCGTCCAGCTGTTCCAGAAAGCTCTCCGCGCGCTGTCTCGCCGGGTTTTCCGGCGGCGGGCCCAGAAAATCGAGATCCGGGTGCGGCGGCACCACGGTATGCAGCCTGGCGATCTCGCGGCCGATATCGTGTGTCAGCAGGTCACGCCGATAATCCAGCATTGTGTCTCGCGTAAGGTCGCGAGGATTGGTCGTGCCCGTGACCCGGCGCATAACATAGGAGGGCTTGCCGATCACCGCGCCCTCGCTGTCCAGATAGAGCGGTTCCGGAACCGTCATGCCGGCGCCATGGGCGACTTCCAGCAGCGCGAATTCCTGCTCGCGCCCGAGGCTCTGTACCACGCTGGACGGCGAATCCGTGCGGATCACCAATTCCCTGGGGCCGGGCATGGCGCCGCCCTGCATCTCCACCCGAAGCAGCCAGTTTTCCTGGATCGCGCCGCCGCTCAATTTTTCCATGAAATGGACCACGCAGCCTTGCGCGCCGGCTCGCGCGGCCAGCCAATCTCGCAGTGCCGCGCGGTGAGCCTCAATCACTTTAGAGGCCCCAGTTCCAGAACTCGGTACCCTCGGCGCGATAAAACCGTGCGAGCACCATCTTGTGTACCTCGGACGCGCCGTCGACCAGGCGGGCCTGCCGGGCATAGCGATAGATCCACTCCAGGGCCGTATCCTTGGAATAGCCGCGCGCGCCGTTCAGTTGCAGACACGTATCGACCGCGCGGTGCAGGGTATCGGCCACGTGGTTCTTGGCCATCGAGACTTCCTTGCGGGCGAAGTCACCGTTCGCGAGCTTCCAGGCCGCGCACATGGTGATCAGGCGCCCAAGCTCGATATCCGCCGCGATGCCGCCGAGCATCATCTGCACGCTTTCCCGGTCCGCCAGTTTGACGCCGAAGCTTTCCCGGCGCTCGACGTAATTGCCGGCGATCTCCATGGACCGTTTGGCGAGGCCCAGCCAGCGCATGCAATGGGTGAGGCGTGCCGTGCCGAGTCGAATCTGGGTCAGCTTGAGGCCGTCCCCGACCTCCATGATCCGATCGGCATCGTCGATCTCCAGGCCGTCGAAGCGGATCTCGCAGTGACCGCCATGCTCCTCGGGGCCCATGATCTCGATGCGTCGAATGATTTCCCAGCCCGGTTGATCGCGGTGGAACATGAACGCGGTCAGCCCCTTGCGCGGGTCGTCCGAGGTCTTGGCCATGAGGATGAAATGCTCGGCCGCCTCGGCCCCGGTGATGAACCACTTGTGGCCGGTGATCCGCCACTTCGAGTTGCCAACCGGTTCGGCCCGGGTCAGCATCATCGAAGGATCGGAGCCGGAGCCGGGATGCGGCTCGGTCATTACGAAGGACGAGCGGACCTTGCCGTCGATGATCGGCTGAAGCCACTTGTCTTTCTGTTCCTCACTCGCGACCCGGTTCAGCACGAACATGTTGCCGTCGTCGGGCGCGGAGCAGTTGAAGCAAACCGGCCCGAAGATCGAGCGGTTCATCTCTTCGTAGGAGGCGGCCATGCCGATCTGATCGAAACCGAGGCCGCCCCGTTCCTTGGGCATCTGCGGTGCCCAAAGCCCCGCCGCCTTCACCTTGTCCTGGGTGGCTTTGAGGATGCCTGGTTCGATGTTTTCATGCGCATCGTAGTTGGCGCGATCCGCCTCCAGCGGAATGATGTGCTCATCGACGAAAGCGCGCACCTTTGCGCGATATTCCTCGATCTCGGCGGGAAGCGTGAAGTCCATTTCAGGGTCCAAGGTTTGTTTACATAGCCAACGAATGGGCAACTCGACGAGATTGGTCAAGTCCTAAGGGAATCACGATGCTTGGTAACGACACTTGAGATCAAGGTTTGGGGACCATGCCTAGAAGCGGGCGCGCTCGTACACAAGAATGTT
>JAYOIK010000154.1:0-3409 GCA_038118725.1 Alphaproteobacteria bacterium
TGTCTCGGACGAAGCCGGGGCGGTCTTACTACGAAAATCCATGCTGTAACCGACGCGCATGGCCTGCCGGTACGTCTGGCGATCACTCCGGGCCAGCAGCATGACGCAACCGTCGCCGCCGAGTTGCTCGACGATATGCGAGCCGGCCAGATGCTTCTCGCCGACAGGGCCTACGACGCCGATTGGATCCGAGAGATGGTCAACGCGCGAGGCGCTTGGGCCAATATCCCACCGCGCTCGAACCGCAAGGACCCGATCTGCTTCAGTCCGTGGCTTTACAAGGCGCGCAATCAGGTCGAGCGCTTCTTCAACAAACTCAAATACTTCCGTCGCATCGCGACCCGTTATGACAAACTCGGCGCCACGTTCCTGGCGATGGTAAAGCTCGCATCAATCCGGCTAAGATTGCGCGCTTATGAGTCTACGGCCTAGATTGCCCTGACCACCCGCGTGGTAGCCCGAATGCGATCCGAGAAATGGTACCAACCGCGCATCGCCTTGAATTCGTCGGTCTCCATGATTTCGGGCCCGTCGATCTCGTAGATCGCCGTGTAGACCTTGGTCGAGACCGGTGTCTTTGTGCCGTGATCCGTGGTCACGCCGTCGACCATCGTTACATACCGTTGACCGCCATGGACGCCGGCGCTGTTGATCACGTCGGGAAAATGCACTTCATCATACCACTTGTTCCATTCCTCCTCGACCTCGGGGTCAATCTCGGCGGTAACGATCAACAGGCATTTCGGTAGCTCGGTCATCGGTCGGTTCCTCCATTGTCCTCAATTCCCGGCCGATTCGATCAATCGTTCCGGATCGGGAACCGTGATCAGGCGACGGTTCTTGATGGTAATGACGCCCTCGCGGCGCAGCCGGGTCATCTGCCGGCTGACGGTTTCGGTCGTGAGCCCCAGAAAATCAGCGATATCGGATCGGCTCAAGGGAAGCTCGAACGCGGCCGTATGATCGGCCTCGGGATCGATATGCGAGGCAATCAAATACAGAAAACTCGCGACTTTCTCGGCCGCGGTCTTGCGCCCCAAGGTCACCATCCATTCCCGCGCTTCGTCCAACTCCTTCAAGGTCTGGGAGAGCAGGCGGTGTTCCAGGCCGGGGTTTTCGGTCATCAGCCGATCAAGGGTCGATTTTGGAAAGCCGCAGATCTGGACGTTGGACGCCGCCTCGACCGTCATCGCGTTTTCCGATGTCATGGGCCTGCCGAGAAAATCCGGCGCGAACTGCAATCCCACGATCTGCTGCCGGCCATCGGCGAGAACCTTCGAAAGCTTGACCACGCCACGCATGATATTGGCGTGCGAATCCACCGGATCCGCCTCGCGCAGCAGGACCGTGCCCGCCGGATACTCCCGACGCGTGGTATGCTTGGCCAAGGTCTGTAGCTGACTCGGCGTCAAGGCACCACAAACGCCTTTGTGCCGCGCTTCACAGGACAAGCAAAGCGCCGGGACATCCGAGTTGTGAATATCGAGCCGTTCGTTGTTCATGGACCGAGTTTGATCCAATTGCCGGTCCGTTGCCAGCGCCATGCGAAGGACGCGACATCACGTCCCTCACCGCCCCAAGGAAACAAGGGATGGGGTCGAAACCCACATCCCTCGTCAATGCGGCTGTGTCTGGAAGTGTCAGCGCTTTCCCACCGAGGGAGGCTTCGATCCGCCGGCGAGGTAAAGGACGCCGTTGATCCAGATGTAATGGGCCGCCATGGTCCGCTCCTTTTTTAAGCTTTTCAGTCCGGGCCTACTCCGCCGCGACGCCAAGCGCGGCCGCGTCGGTGAACTGCGCCTCCTCGGTTGAACCGGTGAGCGCCGTGGTCGAGGAAGCGCCACCCTTGATCGCGGTCGCGACCGCGTCGAAATAGCCGGTGCCGACTTCTCGCTGATGCTTGGTTGCGGTGTAGCCCATGGCCTCGGCGGCGAACTCGGCGTCCTGCAACTCCGAATAAGCGGTCATGCCACGCTCCCGATAACCCTTGGCGAGCTGGAACATGGAGTGGTTGAGGGAGTGAAAACCCGCCAGGGTGATGAATTGGAATTTGTAGCCCATGGCCCCCAGTTCACGCTGGAACCGGGCTATGTCGGCCTTATCCAGGTTCGCCGACCAGTTGAACGACGGCGAGCAATTATAGGCCAGCATCTGATCCGGAAAATCCTTGTGAACCGCGTCGGCGAATTCACGGGCCTGGTCGAGATTCGGGGTCGAGGTTTCCATCCAGATGAGATCGGAATAGGGGGCGTAGGCCTTGGCCCGGGCGACACAGCGGGCCATGCCCTCGTCATCCCTGAGACGATGAAAACCCTCCACCGTCCGCTCGCCGGTCAGGAACGGGCGATCGCGCTCGTAAACGTCACTGGTGATCAGCTTGGCGCTCTCGGCGTCGGTTCGGCAGATCACCAGCGTCGGGACCCCGGCGACATCCGCCGCCAACCGCGCCGCGTTAAGGGTGCCGATATGCTGCTGTGTCGGCACTAGAACCTTGCCGCCCATGTGGCCGCATTTTTTCTCCGAGGCGAGTTGATCCTCGAAATGCACGCCCGCCGCCCCGGCCTCGATAAAGGCCTTGGTCAACTCGAACGCATTGAGCGCGTCGCCGAACCCGGCCTCGCCGTCCGCCACGATCGGCAGCAGGAAGTCGATATCGCCCGAACCCTCCATATGCTGGATCTGATCCGCCCGAAGCAGGGCGTTGTTAATCCGGCGCACGAGATCCGGTCCGCTATTGGCCGGATACAGACTCTGATCCGGATACATGGAACCCGCGAGATTGGCGTCGGCGGCGACTTGCCAGCCCGAGAGATAGACCGCTTGCAGGCCGGCCTTGGCCTGTTGCATCGCCTGATTGCCGGTCATCGCGCCGAGGGTATTCACATACGGCTCGCTCACCAGAAGCTCCCGCAGCCGCTCGGCGCCGCGTCGGGCCAAACTATGCTCGATCCGCACCGAACCGGACAACCGCCGAACCTCCTCGGGGGAGTAATCTCGTTGCTTGTTCCATTGCTCGCTCATCACTTGGTTCTCCCGAATGTCGTGGCGCGGGTGACGCGCTCTTGAGTGGATAGGACAAGTCAATCGGTAGGGCTAAATCCTTTTAGAGTCGACAACCCTTTGAAAATAAAACAGTAAATTAGTAAAATCTGTAAATTTTTTAGATTTCATTTGGAAATTGCGAAAATCCCCGAGCCGTGCCATAGCTCCTCGAAACATCGCCTGCTAAGGGGAGACAGCGTTCATGGAACGCGTCGAGCGCAAGTCCATGTTGGGACACAAGGTCCGGCGATATCGTCTGGGCCAAGGCCTCAGCCAGGTCGAGATGGCGAACGAGATCGGCATCTCCGCGAGCTATCTGAACTTGATTGAGCACAATCATCGCCCGGTCACCGTCTCCCTGTTGTTC
>JAYOIK010000155.1:0-3358 GCA_038118725.1 Alphaproteobacteria bacterium
ATCGTTCAACGTTCCCGCAACTCAAGCGCGGCGTCCGCGTTTGGCCGCGCCGACCCTCAGTTTGGAGCCTTTCATGGATCTCGCCAGCAGACTTTCCGACCCCGCCCTGTTTCGGCAGCAAGCCTATGTGAACGGTGATTGGATAGACGCCGATAGCGGTGGCACCGTGCCGGTTTCCGATCCGGCGACCGGAAAGAATATCGGCACGGTTCCGGACATGGGGGGCGCCGAGACGCGCGCCGCGATCGAGGCCGCGAACGCGGCCTGGCCGGCATGGCGCGCGAAAACCGCCAAGGAGCGCGGCAACATCCTTCGGCGTTGGTACGATCTGATGATGGAGCATAAGGACGACCTTGCCGCGATCATGACCGCCGAACAGGGCAAGCCGCTTGCCGAGGCGGCGGGCGAGGTGATGTATGGCGCTTCGTTCATCGACTGGTTCTCCGAGGAGGCCAAGCGCTCCTACGGCGATGTCATCCCCGAGACCAAGCTCGGCACGCGGATCGTCGTGATCCGCCAGCCCGTCGGTGTCGTGGCGGCGATTACTCCGTGGAACTTTCCCAACGCCATGATCACCCGCAAGGCCGCCCCGGCCCTGGCGGCGGGCTGTCCGATCGTGATCAAGCCGGCCAAGCTCACCCCGTTCTCGGCGCTTGCCATGGGTGAACTCGCGACCCGCGCGGGGATCCCGGCCGGGGTCTTCAATGTCGTCACCGGCTCGAAATCGGGCGAGATCGGCACCGAGATGACCGAAAGCCCGATCGTCCGCAAGGTGACCTTCACCGGCTCCACCGGGATCGGCAAGATGCTGATGCAACAATGCGCCAGCACGGTGAAGAAGGTCTCGCTCGAGCTCGGCGGCAACGCGCCGCTGATCGTTTTCGATGACGCCGATATCGATGCCGCGGTCGCGGGCGCCATCGACTGCAAGTTCCGCAACGCCGGCCAGACCTGCGTCTGCGCCAACCGGATCTTCGTGCAGGACGGCATCTACGACGAATTCGCCAAGAAGTTCGCCGCCGCGACCGCCGCGATGCCGATCGGTAACGGTTTCGACCAAGGCATCATGATCGGCCCGATGGTCGAGGCCTCCGCCGTGGACAAGGCCGAGGAGCATGTCCAGGACGCTGTCGCCAAGGGCGCGTCGGTGGCGGTCGGCGGCAGCCGGCATGCCGCGGGAGAGCTGTTCTACACGCCCACGGTGCTTACGGACGCGACGCGCGACATGGCGATCTTCAAGGAAGAGACCTTCGGCCCCGTCGCGCCCTTGTTCCGTTTCAAGGACGAGGCTGACGTGATCGAGATGGCCAACGATACCGAGTTCGGTCTGGCTTCCTATTTCTACGCGAATGATCTCGGGCGGGTCTGGCGGGTCGCCGAGGCCTTGGAATACGGCATGGTCGCGGTGAACGAAGGGGTTCTGTCGACCGAGGTCGCGCCCTTCGGCGGCACCAAGGAATCCGGCCTGGGGCGCGAAGGCTCGAAATACGGGATGGATGAGTATACGGAGCTGAAATACATCCTGATGGGCGGGCTCGGCGCCTGACGAGGCGGCTTGCTAAACGGCGGTCGACAATCCACCGGGATGACGGTTCCGTGATCGGGGCTTGGCCTGCGGTCGGCAAGCCCCATCTAGGACCGGTTTGGATCATCGGACTTTTGACTATCACGGAGCCATGAGATGGCGAGCTACGACTATGACCTGATAACGATCGGCGCCGGCTCGGGTGGCGTTCGCGCCTCTCGGATGGCGGGAAGCTACGGCGCGAAGGTCGCGGTGATCGAGGAGGTCAGGGAAGGCGGGACATGCGTCCTGCGCGGCTGTGTCCCAAAGAAACTCCTGGTCTATGGGAGCCATGTGCCGGAGGAGATCGAGGACGCGGCGGGCTACGGCTGGAAGGTCGACGGGCTTTCCCATGACTGGGGGGCGTTGATCGACGCCAAGAACCGAGAGCTTGACCGCTTGCACGGGATCTACGTGAAGTTGCTGGAGAACGCCAATGTCGACCGATATCACGGTCGCGGCACCATCGTGGACGCGCATACCGTGGCGGTCGGCGACAAGCGATTGAACGCCGAGCGTATTCTGGTGGCCGTCGGCGGCTGGCCGACCATGCCGGAGGTGCCTGGGATCGAGCACGCGATCACCTCGAACGAGGCGCTGGAGCTGCGGACGCGGCCGGAGCGCATTGTCGTGGTGGGATCCGGCTATATCGCCGTGGAATTCGCGGGGATCTACAAAGGCTATGGTTCGAAGGTGGATCTGGTGTTCCGGGCCGACAAGGTCCTACGCGGCTTCGACGAGGACGTGCGCGACACCCTGACGGACGAGATGGCGAAGAAAGGGATCAACATCGTCGCCAAGACCTTGCCGGAGCGGATCGAGAAGACCGCCTCCGGGGTCCGGGTTCACATGAACGACGGTTCCGTGATCGACGCGGACGAGATCATGTATGCCACGGGGCGCGCGCCTAACACCGCCGGGCTGGGGTTGGAGGAGGCGGGTGTCGAGTTGACCCGCAACGGCGCGATCAAGGTCGACGAATGGAGCCGGTCGAGCGTTCCGAGCATTTACGCGGTGGGCGACGTCACCGACCGGATCAACCTCACCCCCGTCGCCATCGCCGAGGGCAGGGCCTTTGCCGAGACGACGTATAACAACAATCCGATGTCCGCGGATCACGATGACGTGCCCAGCGCGGTTTTCAGCCAGCCGCCCATCGGTTCCGTCGGCCTGCCCGAGCACGAGGCACGGGAGAAATACGGCGAAGTCGATGTCTATGTCGCCGGGTTCCGCCCCATGAAGTACACCCTGACGGAAAACACCGAGCGGGGCCTGCAGAAACTGATCGTCGATCGTGCCAGCCAGCGGGTGGTCGGGGCGCACATGGTTGGGGTCGACGCGGCCGAGATCATTCAGGGAATCGGGATCGCGGTGAAGATGAAGGCCACGAAAGCCGACTTCGACGCCACGGTTGGAATTCATCCGACAGCGGCCGAGGAGTTCGTCACCATGCGGGACAAACGACCCGACCCGGAACAGGCAAAAGCGGCGGAGTAGAGCTGAAACGATACCGATTTCGCGTGTCGAAAAAACTTACGCCGTTTTCCGCTGATTCGCGCGAGACATCGGAATCATCGACATGTTGTCTTTATCAAGTTAGCGCGAGTCGTGAAAAACCGCCGTTTTCTCGGGTATTCCCCATTCTTTGTTAAGAGTGGTTGCGTGTCGTGGGAATTTCGGTAGATTTCACCTCGCGAGGAAACGCGTACCCTGAACCCATGCGTCACAGGATTGGAAATTTTCAATGGCATCAATCACCGGAACGACTTCTTCCGACAATCTTACCGGCACGGG
>JAYOIK010000156.1:0-3111 GCA_038118725.1 Alphaproteobacteria bacterium
AATCCTCCCTTACGAAAACTGCCCAATTTGTCCCAGGAACGCTGACGTCAGACAAGCAGGGGGTAAGGACCACGACACGGTCGCCCGCCTCGACCAGGGACAGGAACAGCATGCCCAAGGCCTCGTCGACGCCACTGGTCGGCAGCAATCCCTCCGGCGGAACCGCGCGGTAGCGCCGGCTGATGCCGTCAAGCAGCTCAAGCTCGGCATGGCGTCTTGGATAGGTGAGCTTGATCTCGTTGAACCGCGCCGCCGCCTCGGGCTCGAACGCCAGGAGTTCGTCCTGGGTCAGGGGCTCCGAGGCCGAGGCGCTCATATTCAGATCCGCGGCCAACGCGCCGGGGCTGTCGAAGAATTCCTGCAGGGAAGGGTGCTTGCTCATTTCGCTAGCCTAATCAGTGGGCCGTCCGATTGACCAGAGGGTTGCCCGCCCGGTTTCAATCTAGTCTCAAGCCGGTCTCAATTCTCCGCCAGATAGCTCACCGCCGCCGCGACGCCGCCCTTGCCGTGGGGAATGCCCTGGCGTTGCAGATGCAGCTCGATGGTCGCGAGCGCGCCCAGCAGCATCGGCTCGTTCAGGTCGCCGAGATGGCCGATCCGAATGACCTGGCCGTTCAGCTTGCCGAGCCCGCCGCCGAGCGCGACCTTGCTTTCCGCCAGCACCCGCTCGCGAAAGGCCTCGGCGTCGATACCCTCTGGCATCCGCACGGCGGTCACCGAGTCCGATCGCTCGGACGGATTGACCGCGAACAGGCTGACGCCGTTGCCGGCCGACCAGGCCTCGACCGCGCGCCGCGTCGCCTCGCCGAGGCGGGCATGGCGGGCGAGAACGTTTTCCAATCCCTCCTCGGCCAGCATCGCGAGGCCTTCCTGGAGAGCGTAGAACATGTGCAGCGAGGCGGTTCCGGCGAAGCGCATCCGGTCCTCGACGGCGGTCAGCTCACGCCAGTCGAAATAGCGCCGCGGCAGGGTCGCGTGCTGGGCCACCGCCATCGCCTTGGCGCTCACCGCGTTGATGCCGAGGCCCACCGGGAGCATCAGGCCCTTCTGGGAGCCGGCGACCGCGACATCGACGCCCCATTCGTCGAACCGGAAATCCATCGATGCGAGGGACGAGATCGTATCCACCATCAGTAGCGCCGGATGCCCGGCCTCGTCCATGGCGGCGCGGATCGCGGCGAGATCGTTGATGATGCCGGTGGAGGTCTCGTTATGCACCACGCAGACCGCCTTGATCTCGTGATCGGTGTCGGCCTTGAGCCGCGCGCCGACCGCTTCCGGCTTGATCGCCACGTTCCAGTCAGAGGGAATGCTTTCCGTGCGCAACCCCGTCGCCTCGATCATCCGCCGCCAGGACTCCGAAAAGTTCCCGGTCTCCGGCAACAGCAACAGATCCCCCGGCGAGCAGGTATTGGTGATCGCCGCCGCCCAGGAGCCGTGCCCGGTCGCGGCATAGGCGATGATCTCCGCCGTCTCGGTCTTGAGCACGGCGCGCAGACCGGCCAGGCATTCCTTGTTGATGGCGATGAATTCCGGCGACAGAAAATCCAGCGCCGGGCGATGCATGGCGCCGAGGACCCGATCGGGAATATTGGTCGGCCCCGGCAGGTTGAGGAACTCGCGACCCGGGCGATAGGCCATCATTCAACCCCCTCGACGATATAGAGCGTCCCGTCCGAGCCCGCCTGGCGCAGCTTGACGAGCTCGGTATAGGCCTCGGAATTGTACCACTCGACGGCCCGCTCGAAGCTCGGGAAGCGGGCGATGACGGTGCGGTTATGGGTCGGCTCCGGCCCCTCCAGGCCAAGCTGCCGCCCGCCGCGGGCCAGATACTCCCCGCCATAACCTTGCGTCACCTCGGGCACCCGCAAGCGATACTTTTCGAAAGCGGCCTCGTCGGTGACGGTGACCTGGGCAACGAGATAGGCGTAAGGCATGACGGACTCCGTGGGTGGCGCGTGACAAGACACCGGGATCATCGCCCGGACGCGGGGAAGGGGGAACCGAGAAAATCTAATGCCAGGGATTAGGAGAGATTGTCGGGGGCAGGCGGGCGGAGGAGGAAGGCCGAGGGCGCGATACTCCATTTCTCCGTCGCCCTAGCGAAAGCCGGGGCTTGAATCCGCTTGCCAAAAAGCCCCGGCTTGCCCCCGGCGCGACGGAACATGGCGATGAATCCCGGAAAACCAGACTTTCCCGTCGTCCTCGCGTAAGCGGGGACCTCCGAGAACCCGAGACCGCCGGCCATTCGGCCAACCTCCCGGAGGCCCCCGCGTCCGCGAGGGCGACGGTCATGGGGAGAGGAGGAGCTGGAAAATCGGGGCCCAGGCGACGCCCAATATTCCAACCCCAGGCGTCTTGGGTAGGTTGTCTCGTCGCCTCACGACCGCCCGGTTATCTTGCCGGCGAGGGTCGCGACCTGATCGAGCGGCGATGTCGGTTGCTTGCCGTAGCCGACCGCGTCGGGGGAGAACTTGTCGACGAGGGTATCGAACCCGACCTGTTCGGGGCGACCGAGGCTCAACGCATCCGCCCGCCCATCATAGAACGCCGCCAGACGCATGTTGTAGCGGTAGAGCCCGACCAGTAGGGCGATGAAGAAAATGATGAAGCCGACAACGCCGAGCCGCGTGAGGTTGTTCCGGGTCAGCGACACCACGTCGTTGCACTCGCAGCTCTTGATGATCTCTCTGGCGAGAGCCGTGTCGGTTTTCGGCTTGTCGGCGTTGCCTGGAATAACCTGCTGTAGATAATCGCAGGGGGTAAGACGAGTGCCAGTGCGGCCGCTGGAGGGCGTTAAGCCGAAAGACCCAAGATCTTTCATTTCCGTGTTAAGCGCCGACAGGTTTTCGTTCACTTTTTGAAGTTCAACCGCGTGCCGTCTGGGATTAACAATGAACTGTGTCAGATTGGCGCCGGATGGCGGAGACGCGTTCTCCAGGGCATCGATATAGTCGGTCACGGTCTCCGCATCCGCCGCGGCGGATAGATCCATTGGTGTGATCAGAAGGATTTCGCCACCTCTTCCAACGGCCCAGCCGGTCTTGGCGTCGGCGGCGAAATGCACGGCTAATAGAGTAGCCGAATTTCCGCTTGTCTGCTGTATCCATG
>JAYOIK010000157.1:0-3109 GCA_038118725.1 Alphaproteobacteria bacterium
TTCGATTGATTTGGAGCCGATATTATCTTGCGAACTCCATTAAATGTTTGAGGATAGTTCATCAAACTTTGATGAAATTTTAAGACTTTAACTGCCTCGTGATTGCCGGACGAGAGAACCATCTCTTCGAAAATCTTCTCGTCTGCGGATGTTGTCATTCGAGACAATAGTCCGCCAACAAGACGTCCGAGTAACACGTCAACGCTCCAGATTTTCTTGGTATCTGACACCAGCATCATGAATTCATCGGCCTCAAGATACTTAGAAGCAAGCCACAGTGCTGCTGCCAGCCCGTAAATACCATTTTGTGAAATATGACTGATCATCGAATTTATTAATGCGCATCCGCATTTCCCTGCTCAGCGAGCGGTCTCCATTCTTTCAACGCAGTCGCATAATCACCGCTCCGGTAAGCCTTCATGCCTTTATCAATATCCCCAGCCCACACAGCGCCGCCCGCGCCGAATAAGCCGGTCAAAAGCACCAGCGCCGTGAGAATTCGTTTCATCACTCGGAAAGTCCCGGACAGATTTGAAGGGTCGGCATCGTCGAGCCTGAGCAAAGATTTACGCTGTGGCTCTCAGGCACATGGGGAATCACAACTTGATTGCCGTTAGGGGCAGCCTTGGGCGCCGAACGGGAGTCAAACTCCCGCATCGATCGAAACCGCCCGGCTGCCGGTGCCGAAGTTGTCACGACCCCGGGATGACATCTCGCCAATCGCACGGCAGGGACTTCCTACCTGTAACCATGGCTGACGCTTCCGCCCGCTCGGTCGCCGCCAGGTCAGCCCAGAGATCGCTTGCCGACTTCTGGGCATCCTTGACACCGAGCGTCTCGGCGCGACGCATCCAGGCGTAGGCAACGGCGCGTTCGGTGCTGGATCCGGCAACCTTCTGCGCGATCCGGCGCAGCATCCGCACGCCGGAGACGACGTCGCCGGAGTAGATCTCGCCGAGCTTCAGCGCGGCCTGGCCGTGATTCTGGGCGGCGGCCTTGCACAGCCAGCCGACGGATTGCGGGGTGTCGTAGAAGCCCTGGCCGCCTTCATTAAGGGAACAGCACATCGCCTTGCCGACCTTGTACTGCGCCTCGGCATTACCGGCTTGCGCGGCCGCGAGGTTGTTCGACGCCACGGCCTTGTCCTTGGCAATATTGGCGCCTTCGGTGGCGACACCGGCACAACCGGCGAGAGCGAGCAGTCCGAAAGTGCCGAGCACAACCGCTGTTCGTTGCAACAGACTCATCGATTTTTCCCCCTCGTATTCCCGAATAACCGGTTCGTGTCCCGTGGCGTGGTGTAGCTGGCGACTGGCGGCCGCGCGCTCCGGCTTGGGCCGGGCTGCTCAACGTGCCATGGCGGGTAGGCTGACGAGAGGATCATCGTCCATCCGGCTGATGACTTCCAGTAACCGACATTCCTCAGCCGACATTCTCCATTTGAAACGCCTGCGGTCAGGCTATCGGCAAGAATTCCATCTTTCAACCGTGTTTCCGCAGCCAATCGAGGGTTCAGGGTGGTGTCTGGGCTCGCTAAGCACGTGATGCTCGCAATTTGGCTGCAAAACACCAAAATCATTGCGCGCTGAACTTTGCTGTGGCGAGCCTCAGCTTCATGTCCAAGTGTTGTCGGAGTGGCCGTGGTCATGCAGCACCCGTTGTCGCTGGCGGTCCACGCAGACCATTGATCAGACACAGAATGCCTTGGAAGACAGTGCGCGGAAGGCCAGCCTCGGCCATCTGGAAGACGGCGTAGCGCGCATGTTTGACCAGTCGAGTGCCGGTCTTGATCAAGCGTTCCCTGAGCGAGGTCAGCGACCAGGAGGCGATAGCCTCCGGTATCGCGATGGTGCGCAGGAAGTTGGCGAGGTTGTAGGCCAGGGCGTGCAACTGGAGCCTCACGGCATTGGCGGCAAAGCGCATGCAGGACAGTCGGGTCCACTTCAGCGCGTACTTGCCTTCTTTGATGTGCTGCTCGGCCGTGCCTCTAGCATTGTAAAAAGCGAACACCCGCTCGTTCGGCAGGCTGCGGTTGGACACCAGAAAGCCGACGGTCGGGAACAATTCGCCCGGATGGAACTCAATCTTGGCGACGATGCGCCGGGCCTTTGACCAGCTTTTGGCCCGGTAGCGGAAGCTTGTGTAGCGGCGCACGACGTGGTTCGGCGGTCGGCCTCGTGGCCGCTTTGTCAGGAACGCCACCTGCTCGTACAGCTTGGGATTGCCCTTGATGCGGATGGCATAGTCCCAGCCTTCCACCTCCAGCAGGTCGAACAGAGCCGGAATGGCAAACGCCGCATCGGCCCGGAAGCGGCGGCGGATGATCGACGGCTTTACCTTTGGTGTGTAGCGCGCGAGTACGGGACGAAGTGCGTCCTCCCAGCCATCGGCGCTGTGTACGTTGCCGGGGCGAAGGGCACAGCGCTCCACGTCACCGAACTGGTTGAACACGAACAGCGGGTGCAGGCACTTGGACTGGAAGTGGCCATTCCACATCGCACCTTCCTGGTCGCCGTGCACTGGGCTCTCGGAACTGTCCATGTCCAGGCTGATGACCTTCGACGGACGCTGCGCATGCACCGCGTCGATCAAATGACCACAAAGATCGGCAAGAACCGCCAGGTTCTCGGGCTGAGTCAAGGCGTTCGTCTCGAACCGGCCCATGGCGGAGGTTGAAGCAGCACCGTGCTTCATGGCTCGACCGCCAACCAGATGGCGCATGACAGGGTCACGGCAAAGCCGGTCGGCATCATTGACGTCCTCATAGCCAGCTAGACGAGAGAAAATCGCCTGCCGCAGCAGCCCCAAAAACGTGTGACGGCCATTCTTGCCGGTGCGGTCATCGATGAGCAGAGTAGATGCCAGGTCGGTCAGGCCAAGCGCATCATCCAACTCACGATAGACCAGCAGGCCACCATCCGAGCTGATCGCGGAACCCCGAAACAACAGCCGAACTGCCCGGTCGAATCCCAGCCGTAACGGGCCTGATTTTGCTTCACCCGTCGCGTTCGCCATCGAACCGTCGCTCCGCTGCGCCTAAGTCATTGACCCCACGACATTATCGCAGGTTCGTCGCCGGTAAACCACGAAGTCATCTGGGAAATCCGGG
>JAYOIK010000158.1:0-1169 GCA_038118725.1 Alphaproteobacteria bacterium
CCGCGAGGGCGGTCGCACCGTCGGCGCCGGCGTCGTCGCGAAGATCATCGAGTAACCTATCCGTTTGGCCCCGCTCCCAGGAGCGGGGCCGATCAGTTTGTTGGGCCGGCACGACCGGGGATTGAAGTCATGGACAGTCAGAACATCAGAATTCGCTTGAAGGCGTTCGATCACCGCGTGCTCGATCAGTCGACCGGGGAAATCGTCAGCACCGCGAAGCGGACGGGCGCCCAGGTTCGCGGCCCCATTCCGTTGCCGAACCGGATCGAGAAGTACACGGTCCTGCGTTCGCCCCATATCGATAAGAAGAGCCGAGAGCAGTTCGAGATCCGCACGCACAAGCGGCTCCTCGACATTGTTGACCCGACGCCGCAAACCGTGGACGCGCTGATGAAGCTCGACCTCGCCGCCGGCGTTGATGTCGAAATCAAGCTTTAGGCCAGGAGACGATCCAATGCGTTGTGGATTGATCGCTCGCAAGGTCGGAATGACCCGGGTGTTCACGGACGAGGGAATTCATGTTCCCGTCACCGTGCTGCAAGTGGATAACTGTCAGGTCGTTGCTCAGCGCAACGAAGAGCGCGACGGCTATACCGCGCTTCAACTTGGCGTTGGCGCCGCCAAGGTTAAGCGGACCAGCCAGCAGATGCGCGGACATTTCGCCAAGGCGCAAGTCGAGCCGAAGCGTAAGCTCGCCGAGTTTCGGGTGAGCCCGGACGCGATGATCGATGTCGGATCCCAGATTCTTCCGGACCATTTCGTTGATGGTCAGCGTGTCGATGTCGTGGGTACTTCCATCGGTAAAGGCTTCGCCGGCGCCATGAAGCGGCATAACTTCGCTGGTTTGCGGGCCTCTCACGGCGTATCGGTTTCGCACCGCTCGCATGGTTCGACTGGTAACAGCCAGGAGCCGGGCCGGGTGTGGAAAGGCAAGAAGATGGCGGGTCACATGGGCGATGCCCGGGTGACGACGCAGAATCTGACGGTGGTTTCCACGGATGTCGATCGCGGGCTGATCCTGATCCGGGGCGCGGTTCCCGGTTCGAAGGGCGGCTATGTGCTGATCCAGGACGCGGTGAAGATCGCGGCGCAGGACGGCCTGCCTTTTCCGGGCTCGTTTCGGGCGCCCGAGGCGGTGACGGCGCAAGCGCCCGAGGAAGAAGCGCCGG
>JAYOIK010000158.1:1269-3058 GCA_038118725.1 Alphaproteobacteria bacterium
GAAGCGCCGGCCGAGCCAACGAATGAAACCGCGCCGGCGGCGGACGAAGCCTCGTCCGACGACGCGGAAAAGAAGGACTGAGACCATGAAGCTTTCGGTCAAAACCCTTGATGCCCAGGAAAAGGGCGATATCGAGCTTGACGACTCGATCTTCGGGATCGAGCCGCGCCGGGATATTCTCGCGCGCGTGGTGAACTGGCAATTGGCCAAGCGTCGCGCCGGCACCCACAAGGTCAAGCTCGTCGGAGAGATCCGCGGCACGACGGCCAAGCCGTTTCGGCAAAAGGGAACCGGTCGGGCACGCCAGGGCTCGAACCGCTCGGCGCAGTTCCGGGGCGGTGCCACGGTTCACGGTCCAGTGGTTCGCAGCCACGCGCATGATCTTCCCAAGAAAGTTCGCCGGCTCGGACTGAAATGCGCGCTGTCGGCCAAGCAGGCGGAAGGCAAGCTGATCGTGCTCGACAGTGTCGAGGGCTCCGGCAAGACCAAGGATCTCGCGAAGCAATTCGCGGCCCTGGGCTGGGACTCGGTGTTGCTGATCGACGGGCCGGAGCCGAATGCGTCGTTTGCCCGCGCCGCGCGGAACATTCCCAAGGTGGACGTGCTGCCGACGCAAGGCGCCAACGTCTATGACATTCTGAGACGCGATACCCTGGTGCTGACCCGGGACGCGGTTGAACATCTGGAGGCTCGCCTGAAATGAGCATGCGGCCCTACAACGCCAGTCAGGTGAAGCTGAGCCGGGAGCGGATGTACGAGATCATCCGGTATCCGCTGGTCACCGAAAAGTCGACGCTCGGCTCGCAGTTCGGTCAGGTCACCTTCGTGGTCGGCCTGGAGGCGACGAAGCCCGAGATCAAGGTCGCGGTCGAGCAGCTGTTCGATCGCAAGGTCCGGTCCGTCAACACGCTGCGCCAAAAAGGCAAGGTCAAGCGCTTTCGCGGGCGGTCGGGGCGTCGCTCGGACTTCAAGAAGGCCGTCGTGACCTTCGAGGACGGCCAGGACGTCGACGTGAGCCAGGGAGTATAGGCACATGGCTCTTAAGCATTACAATCCGCGTACCCCGTCCCAGCGCCAGTTGGTGACCGTTGACCGGTCGGGTCTGTGGAAGGGCAAGCCGGTCAAGAAGCTTACTTTTGGCCTGACCAAGTCGGGTGGCCGGAACAACCATGGCCGCATCACCATGTGGCACCGGGGTGGTGGACATAAGCGCACCTATCGGATGATCGACTTCGAGCGTCGCAAATACGATGTGGTCGGTACCGTGGAGCGTCTGGAATATGATCCGAACCGCACCGCGTTCATCGCCTTGATCACCTATGAGGACGGCGAGCAGGCCTATATCCTGGCGCCGCAGCGCCTCGGGGTCGGCGATCAAGTGATTTCCGGCGAGCGCCAGGACATCAAGCCGGGCAATGCCATGCCGTTGCGGAGCATTCCGGTCGGCACCATCATCCATAATGTCGAGCTCAAGGCCGGCAAGGGTGGACAGCTGGCACGCGCCGCCGGCACCTATGTGCAGCTAGTTGGCCGTGACGCGGGTTACGCGCTGCTGCGCCTGACCTCGGGTGAGGTTCGCATGGTGCGCGCGGAATGCATGGCGACGATCGGGGCGGTTTCCAACCCCGATCAGCAGAACATCAAGATCGGCAAGGCGGGCCGCAAGCGTTGGCTCGGCAAGCGGCCGGTGGTGCGCGGCGTGGTGATGAACCCCGTCGACCATCCGCATGGCGGCGGCGAGGGTCGCACCTCGGGCGGACGGCATCCGGTCACGCCATGGGGTAAACCG
>JAYOIK010000159.1:0-2981 GCA_038118725.1 Alphaproteobacteria bacterium
CCTGGCGAATTGCAAGCTCATGGCGGCGGATCTTACGGATGCCGACATGCGCCCGATGGAATTGAGCGACGTTTACAACTCGATCCAGCAGGTGACCGATCTTCAAAACAGCGATTTGTCTGACTCTAATTTGGTGCGGACTGATCTGAGCGGCGCCAATCTCTCGGGGACGATCGCGTCGGGCGCGAAGTTCCTGGACGCCAATCTCGAGGGGGCGAACCTCCACCACGCCGATCTTTCGAAATGCGCGTTCATCGGGGCGAATCTCGCCGGAGCCAATCTGCAAGGCGCCAATCTCGGATCCGCGACCCTTGAGGATGTCGATCTGCACGGCGCCGATCTGCGCTCCTGCAACCTTGACGGCGCGAACTTGATGAACGCGGATATCTCGGACTGTCGTTTGGCCGCCGGCATGGACAACATGCCGGATGATATTCGCTATCAGCTGATCTCCCATTTCAATTTCATCAGTTCGTCGGGTAAGATCGGCGCGCGCGCTGATCTGCGAGGCAAGAACTTGGCTGGCCTCGATCTCTCGGGGATCGAGTTGAGCGCCGCCGATCTCTCCAGCGCCAACCTGGAAGGTACGAAGCTGCGGGGATGTACCCTTAGATTCACCAATTTCGGTGGGTGCAACCTCCAGCAAGCGGATCTCTCTCGGTCTGATCTGCGGGGCGCGAGTTTCAAGGACGCGGACCTATCCGGCGCGTCGCTCACCTCGGCCCGGCTGTCGCGTATTGCGATCCTGCGCCCTCGCACGCTCGAGGTGCTTCGCGAATGGCCGACGGACCTGCGCGGCGCCAAACTCGTGGGCGCGAACCTGCAGAAAGCCGACTTCGCCGGAGCGTTGCTGGAAAACACCCTGTTTGATCATGCTGATCTGCCGTCCGCGTCACTGGATGAAGTAACCCTCGCGGCGGGGTCCTTCGCGGACGCGCGCGGCCTCAAGGCCGAGCAGTAACATCACCGCGCCGGTCACGGGCGCCATTCCCATTATCCGAAAAACCCCTCTGCACCGTCCATAACCCCCTTGGATGGAACCCCGTGCTGGAAAACCGGGAGAGTGGGTATGGTCGCGCGTGTAAACACGGTTGCCTTTCGGGGTATCGAGACGCTTGAAATCGATGTTCAGGTGCATATCGCCAACACAATGCCGGCGGTGAATATCGTCGGGCTGCCGGCGAAGGCGGTGGATGAGAGCAAGGATCGGGTACGCTCGGCGTTGGCGTCCCTGGGACTGGCGTTCCCGCCACAGCGGATCACCGTCAATCTGGCGCCCGCCGATGTGATCAAGGAAGGCAGTCATTATGACTTGCCGATCGCGCTTGGAATTCTGGCGGCGATGGGTGTGGTTTCCGAGGAAGATCTCTCGGGATTTTGCGCTCTGGGAGAGCTGGCCCTCGATGGCCGGCTTACGCCGGTGGCGGGTGTCCTGCCGGCGGCGATCGGCGCGTCGGCGCGCGGGCGTGGCATCATCTGTCCGGCGGCGTCCGGCCCCGAGGCGGCCTGGGCGGGGCGGGTAGAGGTTCTGGCGCCAACCGATCTCATGGCGCTGATCAACCATTTCAAGGGCACCCAGATCTTGACGCCGCCATCCAGCGCCATGGCGCTTGATGAACCGAGCTATCCGGATTTGCGGGACATCAAGGGTCAGGAATCGGCCAAGCGCGCGATCGAGGTTGCCGCGGCGGGCGGTCACAACTTGCTCATGATGGGGCCGCCGGGCGCGGGTAAATCGATGCTCGCGTCCCGAATTCCTGGTATTCTGCCGCCGCTTGAAGCCTCCGAGGCGCTGGAAATCAGCATGATTCAATCGATCGCGGGGGTGCTTACCGAAGGCCGAATCTCCCGGCGCCGACCGTTTCGCGATCCCCATCACTCCAGCAGCATGCCGGCGCTGGTTGGTGGCGGCGCGCAGGCTCGACCGGGCGAGGTGTCGCTCGCCCATCGCGGTGTACTGTTTCTTGACGAGTTGGCGGAGTTTCCCGGAATTAGGTAGCAACCACACCTAAAATCCCCTCAAAATTTTTCGCGCGTTTCCATACACTTACCGCATGGAACGCCCGAACACAGTCTCAGGACTGATCGAATTGCGCCGCGAGATATCCGGCAAGATCGAACACCACCAGCGAGCGCTCAATGACTTGATCGTTGACCTCGACCACTTGGACCACACCATCCACCTGCTGGCACCGGATCAGGATCTCTCGCTAGCCAAGCCAAAGCAGTTCCCAGCCCGTCACGGCGCTTACAGAGGCGAGATGCAGCGCTTTGTCCTTGGCGCGCTCCGCAATGCTTCCGAGCCGATCACGTCGCTAGAGATAGCGATAGAGGTTGTTAAGGGACGCGGGCTAGATCCGAACGATGCCCGCGCCGTGTCGCTCATCCGTAAGCGTGTTGGTGCCTGTTTGTGGCGGATGGTCGAGAAAGGGTTAGCCCGTGAAGTCCCGATGGAGGGGACTTACAAGGGGTGGGTGACGGCAATCTAACAATCGTCACCGTTTACTTGCATGATTGCTATAGCGCCCAATTGGATGGCAGTTGTGTCATCCTCGACCCAAACTCGGAGATTCGATTTTTCCACTCTCATTTTCCCGCGCGGAGAATCGTACCACGCAAAATCGCCCTCGTCTGTGAGTAAATCGTAACCAAACAACGGCAAGTGGGCCAAATTCTCCGGCGGGATAGAAATGAAGGGCATTAGGCGACGGCAGCCATTCTATCCACAGAGTAACGTCTGCTTCTTTGAATCCGCTGAGTAGGAATTTTTGCGGTTTTCCTCGGGGTTACCGGCGCAGATATCTGCTTGAAGTGAAGCAGATAGGATTGAATCGTTTCGATAGCAACCTGAACGGCCTGTTCTTCTGTGTCCCGAACGAAGCAAAAAACTGGCTCGGATTCCCTAAAAGGCGTGTGCTCACCGTTCGGCCCGACGCCGACGTTGAAACTCAGTTCTTTTTCGCTCACCATCTTCATTCTCC
>JAYOIK010000160.1:0-2945 GCA_038118725.1 Alphaproteobacteria bacterium
CAGCCCAAGATGGAGGTCGACCCGGAAACCTATGAGGTTCGGGCCGATGGCCGCTTATTGACCTGCGAGCCGGCGGAGGTGTTGTCGATGGCGCAACGCTATTTCCTGTTCTAATGCTTAGGCTCGTATCGCATGGCCCGCGCGGCCATTGGCCCAGCGCCGAGGCAAAAACCTCGGTGACCCTGGATTTCGACGCGCGCCATCGTCGCCGCATCCGCCTCCAGCTCGATGACGGGAGCGAGGCATTGCTTGATCTGGAACGCGCGGTCGCCATGGCCGGCGGTGACGGGCTGGCGACGGCGGATGGCGCGTGGATTGCCGTCAAGGCGGCGCCCGAGCCCCTGGTCGAGGTCACCGCCTCGGACCAGCTTCTGTTCCTGCGCCTGGCTTGGCATCTCGGCAACCGTCATGTCCCCGCCGAGATCACCAGACAGGCCATCCTAATCCGCCCGGACCATGTGCTGGAGGAAATGCTCGTCAACCTTGGCGCCTCGGCGCGGCACGTGACCCTGCCTTTCCAGCCCGAAGGTGGCGCCTACGGAGATCACGGGCACGGAGACGGGCACCATCACGAGCACGGGCACGGTCATGGACACGATCATGCTCATGGATGATGACAGCATCGCGCATATCCGCCTGCTCGGCTGGTTGTCGCCGTCGTTTCCGGTGGGGGCCTTCGCCTATAGCCACGGACTTGAAGCGGCGGTCGAAGCCGAGTTGGTCTCGGATCGCGGCAGTCTGGCGAATTGGCTGGATGGGTTGGTCCGGTTCGGCTCGGCCCGCAATGACGCGCTTCTACTCGTGATCGCGCATCGAGGCGTGAGTGCGAACGACCCGGCGATGGTCACTGAATGCGGCGACCTAGCCTCCATGATGTTCGGCGCGCCGGAATTGGAGCTCGAGGCCCTGGGCCAGGGCGCGGCCTTCTGGCGGACGGTCACGACATCCTGGCCGCACGAGGATTTCGCGCGTTGGGTCGACTGCCTTCCGGAAAAAGGAGCGGCTTACCCGGTCGCGGTCGGGATCGCGGCGGCGGTGCACGGTATCCCTCTTGCCGCCGTTGCCCCGGCCTTTCTGCATGCCTTTGTCGCGAACGGAATCTCGGCGGCAATCCGGCTCGGCGTGATCGGCCAGACCGATGGCCAGCACGTCCAGCACGATCTCGAATCCATGGTCGCCGCGACGGCGCGCGACTTGGCCGATGCCACCCTCGACGATATTGGCTCCGCCGCCGTCACCCTCGACGTGATGGCGCTTTCCCACGAAACTCAAACCACGAGGCTGTTTCGATCATGAGCTCTCCTCAACCCAGCCCGTCGCCGCACGGCCCGCTTAGGGTCGGGGTCGGCGGGCCCGTCGGCTCCGGCAAGACCAAGCTCCTGGAGTGCCTGTGCAAGGCCATGCGCGCCGACCACGACATCGTGGTGATTACCAACGATATCTACACCCGCGAGGACCAAGAGATCCTGACCCGCACCGGGGCATTGCCGCCGGAGCGCATCATGGGTGTTGAGACCGGAGGCTGCCCGCACACGGCGATCCGCGAGGACGCGTCGATCAATCTGGCGGCTGTCGACACGATGCACGAGAAATTCCCGATGGCTGAACTGTGTCTGATCGAGTCCGGAGGAGATAATCTCGCGGCCACCTTCAGCCCGGAGCTCGCGGACCTGACGCTCTATGTCATCGACGTTTCCGCCGGCGACAAAATTCCTCGCAAGGGAGGCCCGGGAATCACCCGTTCGGACCTTCTGATCATCAACAAAATTGATCTGGCCCCCCTGGTCGGCGCGGATCTAGACGTCATGGATCGGGACGCCAAGCGAATGCGCGGGCAGCGACCTTTCGTGTTCACAAATCTGAAGGACGGCGACGGCCTGACGGAGATCGTTTCCTTTATCGAACGCGAGGGCGGACTGGTGCGTGGCTAACAAGGATTTTTCGTTCTTCATGTCTGCCAGCGCGGCAAGCGTGTCGCGAAAGGGGGCCTATCTTGAGGCTAATGACTTGCATTGAGCCCATCGCCTTTGGATAAAGATTTCATGACAAGCGCGGTAAAACTTTCCGGTCCCTGGTCGATCCAAGCCATCGAAACTTTTCTGGCCGCCTCGATAATTCCCGTTCGGCTGTCTGTGCTCGGGTCCGAGGGCGCGCCCATCGTGGCATCACATTGGTTTATCCATGAAAATGGCGTCATTCGATGCGCCACCCAACAGGGCTCCGTGATCTATAAATGTTTGCAATCCAATATCAAATGTGGGTTCGAAGTCTCTCCCGATAACGCGCCATACCGGGGAGTGCGCGGCCAGGGAACGGCAAGCCTCGATTTGGACGAGAACAAGGCAATGCTCGCTCGCCTCCACGATCGCTATCGCGGTGAAAAGCGGTCGAAATTTCGAGAATGGCTGCTTAACCGTGATGCGGCCGAGTTCATTATTTCGGTTCGACCATCGCGAATCATGAGTTGGGACTATTCAACTCGGATGACAGCAACGTAGTCATGGTCGATCCGCGCGCGCCATGTCGGAATTGCGACTGCGGTGTCCAGTTCTTCCACGTTTCGCGCGGACCAAGATCTTTGTTCCGCGCACTAGTAATCCAATCCTCGGCGTCGCGCGTAAATCCTAATTGAGACGAAGATAAACAACCGAGCTAGCTCGAAGATTTGGCCGCCAGGCATTGCAAATGTCGTGGGGTGGGGTGGAAATAGGGTGCACAACGCGACTGGTTAGCGAGGCGGCATTTTAGGATCGCCGGAGCCGGAGACGACGGTGTTCTTTGACGGAGCATGTCCGCTCTGCGGTGCCGAGATCGAACTTTATCGCGACCTGGATACCCGGGGGGCTTTGCGTCTGGTGGACATTTCCGATGCTGGTGCGGCGTTGCCGTCATCTCTAAGTCGGGACACGGCGCTTACTGTAAACCGACCTCCCTCACCCTCTTAG
>JAYOIK010000161.1:0-2930 GCA_038118725.1 Alphaproteobacteria bacterium
CGATGATCGCCGCCAGGAACACTCGGGCGCCGGTGTCGTTTCCGAGCAATCTCAGGCTGATATTCGTCGCGGACACAGCGTTAGTTCTCCGCCGCTCGGCCCTTGAGCGCGAACATGCCGCTCGGGCGTTTTTGGATGAAAAGGATGATGAAGACGAGGATCAGAATCTTGCCCAGCACCGCGCCGGACCAGGGCTCCATCACCTTGTTGGCGATTCCCAGCGTCATCGCGCCGAGCGTGGTGCCCCAGATATTGCCGACGCCGCCGAACACCACGACCATGAAACTGTCGACAATGTATTGCTGACCAAGATTGGGTCCGACATTCGTCAATTGACTGAGCGCCACACCCGCGATTCCGGCGATCCCGGAGCCGAAACCGAAGGTCAAGGCATCGACCCAATTGGTTCGGATGCCCATCGCCGACGCCATTGTTCTGTTCTGAGTGACCGCCCGCATCCGCAGACCGAAGGATGTGTAGCGCAGAAGCGCCACAATCATCAGCAAAAGGACAAACGTGAAGACGATAATAGTCAGTCGGTTATAGGTCAGCGACAGCGCGGCATTGACCTCGAGGGCACCGCTCATCCAGTCCGGGGTGGTCACCGAGCGGTTCAACGGAGAGAAGATCGACCGCACCGCCTGCTGTAGAACCAGACTGATCCCGAAAGTCGCCAGAAGCGTCTCCAACGGGCGGCCGTGGAGAAAGCGGATAACCGATCGCTCCAAGGCCACGCCGACGGCGCCCGAAACCAGGAAGGCGGCGGGAACGGCAATGGCGAGAGAATATTCGATAAGACCTGGAAAGGCCTGTTGGATCACGTAGGTCGTATAGGCACCGAGCATGATCATCTCGCCATGGGCCATGTTGATCACCCCCATGACGCCGAAGGTAATGGCAAGGCCAATCGCGGCGAGCAGCAAGACCGAACCCAGGCTGAGGCCGAAGAACAGGGTTTCGAGCATGCCGTAAAAGCGCCCGGCCGCCTCTATCGCCGCCAATGTTTCGGTCGCGCGCGCGCGGATTTCCGCGTCTGGCTCGTTCGCGACTTGGGAAAGGGTGCCGAGGACGACCATCACCTCCCGGTCAAGCACGCCCTCCAGCGCCGAGATCGCGGAGAGCCGAGCGTTCTTCTCTCCTCCCTTGGCCTGGATCGCGGCGCGTGCCACGGCCATGACGGCCGCGACCTCCGCTTCCTGTTCCCGCGCCAAGGCCCGGTCGAGGGCCGGCAGTATCGTTGGATCCGCGTCCTTGATAAGCGCTTGAGCGGCACTGGCGCGGGCGCCCGCGTCACCAGAGGTCAAGGCCAAGGCCCCGATGGCGAGACGCAGCCGACCACGCAGACGGTTGTTGACAGAAATTTTCTTGAGTGCGCGTTTCTTAACCACGCCCAGGTCTTCGCCTGTCAGCGGGTCGGAAATCTCGAAGGCACGCCCGGCCTTGACGCCGATGACAATGCGTTTGGAAGCTTTCTCCCGAAACAGTAGTCCATCCAGTATGGCTCTTAGGACGGGCAAGGCGGCGGGATCCCCAAGTGCTTCGAGCGCCTCGATGGCCTTGCCCTTGTCAGCGAAACTCTTCGCGTCCAACGCCTTGACGCGGCCTTCCAGTTCACTGGCCGAGCTGGACACGGGCGCTGTCATCCCGACAGCTAGAACCAACAGCAGGCCGATGAGAAAAGTTCGAAGGAAAATCATCTTGTTCCGGTCCGGCGTTAGGCTGGCCGCGCGCGAAAATCTTCACACGCGACCGACCCAAACGACCACCCCTTCAGATTAGTAGTTCTGGCCGGAACACTTGCCGGTATCGATATTGAAGTTCCCGCAAGTGATCGGAGCGGTCCAATCCGCGACGATCCTGGCGCTATCGGGAAGGAAGTCAGTCCACGCGTCGCCGATGACGCCGCCCGGGGTTTGCCAGACGGTCTCGAACTGGCCGTCCGACTGAATCTCGCCGATCAGAACGGGCTTGGTCAGGTGATGGTTGGTGTTCATCACGGCGACCCCGCCGGTCAGGTTCGGATAGGTAATGCCGTACATCGCAGAGCGCACGCTATCTACATCGGTTGTTCCAGCCTTTTCCACCGCCTTCACCCACATGTTGAAGCCGATAAAGTGAGCTTCCATCGGGTCGTTGGTCACGCGCTTCTCATCTTTGATGAAGGCATGCCACTTGCTGATGAAGTCCTCGTTGGCCACGGAATCCGCGCTCATGAAGTAGTTCCACGCCGCGAGGTGACCGACCAGGGGCGCCGTGTCGATGCCTGAGAGTTCTTCCTCACCGACCGAGAACGCGACGACGGGGATGTCCTCGGCCCTGATGCCCTGGTTGCCCAACTCCTTATAGAAAGGAACGTTGGCGTCACCATTGATCGTCGACACAACAGCGGTTTTCTTGCCCGCCCCGCCGAAAGACTTGATGTCCGAAACGATGGTCTGCCAATCCGAGTGTCCGAATGGCGTGTAGTTGATCATGATATCCTCGGCGGCCACGCCCTTGGATTTGAGATAGCTCTCGAGAATCTTGTTGGTGGTGCGTGGGTAGACATAGTCGGTGCCGGCAAGCACCCAGCGCTCCACTCCTTGCTCCATTAGATAGTCGACGGCTGGGATAGCCTGTTGGTTCGGCGCCGCGCCGGTGTAGAAGACATTCTTGGAGCTTTCCTCGCCCTCGTACTGGACGGGGTAGAACAACAAGCCGTTGAGCTCCTCGATAACTGGAAGGACGGATTTGCGCGAGACCGAGGTCCAGTTCCCAAACACCACGTCAACTTTGTGAACCTCAAGCAGTTCGCGCGCCTTCTCCGCGAACAATGGCCAATCAGAAGCCGGATCGACCACGACCGCCTCAAGCTTCTTGCCGAGCACGCCGCCCTTTTTGTTCTGCTCCTCGACCAGCATCAGAACGGTATCCTTCAGCGTGGTCTCGCT
>JAYOIK010000162.1:0-2771 GCA_038118725.1 Alphaproteobacteria bacterium
ATGCAGAGGACTGCAAATCCTTGTACGTCGGTTCGATTCCGGCCCGGGCCTCCAGAATTCTTCCAGTTCGTAGGCGAATGTCCCTCATGCGACCGCGCGGTCGATCTCCGGAAACCGGCGTGTCTCCCTCTCGAGGTTCCGAGTCGCGGTTCTTGAAGACCATGAGCGCCAGCGGCACGCGCTTGGAACACCGCACGGTATCCGCCAAACCGGCTAGTGACCGTGAATTAGTCCCGCTTTCCATATGATGATTGCGGCTTGGCGTTCCGCCGCATTGAAGTCGCTTGAAGGGCTGAGTATAACCTTTTGTCGGGTATGGTATTGACGATGTCGTCAGCCATTCGTACGGCGACCGGGCGAGCGATCGGGATTGGCGGAAAATGAGTGATTACAAAGCCGCGCGTCACAACATGATCGAAAACCAGATTCGCGCCAACAAGGTGACGGATCCGAGGATCTTGGACGCGTTCGATGTTGTGCCTCGGGAACGTTTCGTGCCGAAGAACCTTGAAGGCATCGCCTATGCCGACGAGGACCTTCATGTAGGCGGCGGTCGTCATCTTATTGAACCGATGATTCTCGCGCGCCTGCTTCAGGACGCGCTGCCGGACGAAAACGACGTCGCGCTCGATATCGGCTGCTGCACCGGCTATTCCACCGCGATCCTTTCCAGGCTTGTTTCCACCGTTGTCGCGGTGGAGGAAGACCCGGCCATGGTCGACGCGGCGAACCAAACATTAGCCGATTTGGAGTTCGACAACGCGGCTGTCGTCCAGGGTTCCTTGGCCGCAGGCTTCGCCAAGCAGCAACCCTTCAGTCTCATCGTGATTGCCGGCGGAGTCGGGACGGTTCCCGATAGCCTGATCGCTCAACTCTCCGAGAACGGACGCCTCGTGACGGTGCTCTATGACGGAGACGGGGCCGTTGGACGCGCGGTAAGCATCGAGAAGACCCGTTCCGGTGTTTCTCGCCGTGTCGTCTTCGACGCCAGCACGCCCTTGTTGCCTGGTATGAGCAAGGAAGTTGGATTTGTGTTTTGAGCCGAGGCTCTTCGACCGTTGCCAAGATCATGGCCCGATGTAAAGCGGGTAGGTCACAATCACGCCGAGATCGGTGTTCGAGGACAGGGTTATCATGAACAAGCCATTTAAAATGACGTTATCCGCGACAATGGCTGCTCGGCCCGGATGGATTATGGCGATCCTGCTCGGGGGCGGCATGTTCCTTACGGGTGTATCGGGCGCGGGCGCGCAGACCCTCGAGGAAGCGCTGGCCCTGGCCTACACCAATAACCCCGATCTACGCGCGGCCCGCGCCAATTTGCGGGTGGTCGACGAGGGCGTTCCGCAAGCCAAGTCCGGTTGGCGACCCACAGTCTCATCGACCCTGTCGCTTGGGGCTACCTATGTGGACAGTCAGAGCGGCGCCTCAAGCTCCGCCCAAGGCTCGATCCCGCGAACCGGCAATATCTCGGTAACCCAGCCGCTGTATCGCGGTGGTAGAACGGAAGCCGCGGTGCGGCGCGCGACCAGTGACGTTCAGGCGGAACGGGCACGCATGTTCACCACGGAGCAAGGTATTCTGCTCAACGCCTCGACCGCTTACGTGGATGCCATTCGAGACGAGTCGGTCCTCAAGCTTCAGCTCAACAATCTGGCGCGACTACAGAAACAACTGGAGGCCACCCGCGACCGATTCGCGGTGGGCGAGGTGACGAGAACCGATGTTGCCCAGGCCGAATCGCGTGTCGCCCGTGCCCAGGCCGATCGCACGCAGGCTGAAGGCAATCTGGTTTCGACCCGCGTGGTTTTCGAACGGATCGTTGGCATTGTTCCGGGAACCTTGACCCAACCGACGCCGCCGACCGGTCTACCGGCGAGCCTGGAGGAAAGCGTCGAGTTCGCTACCGGGAACAATTTCACCCTGGTGACGGCCAAGTTCGAGGAATTGAGCGCGATCGAACGAGTGGCCGAGGTGCAAGGCGAGCTCTTGCCGACGGTGAACCTCGTCGGACAGGCGTCCCATTCGCAGGACACCGGGGGAGCGAGTAACGAGTCCACGAGCCTGTCGCTTGAGGCGCAAGTGACGATCCCGCTGTATCAGGCGGGCGCGGTTTCGGCCCGCGTAAGGGCGGCCAAGGAAGAGGCGAATCGCAGGAGAATCCTCGTTGAATCATCGCGGCGCTCGGTTGTCGATACCTCGGCGCGTGCCTATGAGGCCTGGACCACGGCGGTGGCTCGCGCCACGTCGCTGGCCGCGGAGGTCGAATCGGCCAGGATCGCCCTTGAGGGGGTCGAGCAGGAGGCCACGGTGGGGGCCCGCACAGTGCTAGACGTGCTTGACGCCGAGCAGGAATTGCTGGACGCCCAGGTTGGCTTGGTCCGCGCCGAACGCGATGCCTTCGTGGCTTCCTATCAGCTTCTCGTGGCGCTCGGTCGGCTCACTGCGGCCTCGCTGACACTGCCCGTCGAGGTCTACGACTATGACCGTCATTTCGTGGAGGTTGAGGACCGTTTTCATGGCACCGACGTGTCGGGACAACAGCCGTGAGAATGGCGGAGCAAGGGAGCGCTTATCGGTATTCTGGTGTGGCGCGAACTTGTAAGCTACTCTTAACAAAGATTTCGTAGGCCCGGGGCCAGGTTGATGACCGACACCGCTCAAGAACCGTCAATGGAGGAAATCCTCGCGTCCATCCAACGCATTATTTCCGAGGATGGTGACGAGGCCGAGCCCGAGACGGAAGAAGCGGCGGCGGAACCAGAGCCCGA
>JAYOIK010000163.1:0-2674 GCA_038118725.1 Alphaproteobacteria bacterium
CAAGGCAGGACCTCGCGATGGTTGATACACGCGAGGAAGTATCCGTCACGGTGAACTCCCGCGCCAAGGCCCCGCCGTTCGCCAGGGCGACGGGGCCGGAGGGCCGTCATGGCGCGAGCCCACAATACCGTGGCTCGGTATCAGGTCTGTTCCCCGGGACTTGGCAATGGCAGCGGGCCGGGCTACCACTTCGCGATGCCTGCCACCGCCTTTCCGGACCATCCCATCATGATCGGCGGCGAGATCTATCGGGTCTCGCGTTATGGGACCCGTCACCCGCTGTCGATTCATCGGGTGACGCCGGTGATGGATCTCGCTCGCGCGCTCGGCTGGTTGGACGACGCGCGCTATCTGGAAAGTCCGGTGGCCACGCCGGAAATGCTCGCGCGATTTCACGATCCCGCCTATATCGCCGCCGTCGAAGCGGCGGAGCGCGACGGGCGGGTCTCGGACACGGTGAAGGAGCGGTTTAATATCGGGCGAAACGGCAATCCGATCTTCCCGGAGGTCTTTAGCCGCCCGGCCACCGCCTGTGGGGCCAGCATCCATGCGGCGCGTCTGCTGGCATCGGTGGACCGGGGCATCATACATTCCCTGGCGGGCGGCACTCATCATGGTCGGCCCGCGATGGCTTACGGCTTTTGTTTTTTCAACGACCCGGTTCTGGCGATTCTGGAGATGTTGGACGCGGGTTTGGAGCGTGTCCTCTATGTCGATCTCGACGCCCATCACGGCGACGGCGTGCAGGACGCGTTCCATCACGAGGAGCGGGTTCTGACCATCTCGATCCACGAGTTGGATCGCTGGCCGAGGACCGGGCCGCTCGCCGACCGGGCCGGCGGCATGGCGCGAAATCTGCCGGTTCCAGCCGGTTTCAATGATAGCGAGCTTGACCTGATCATCACCGAGGCGGTGCTGCCGTTGGGCGCGGCGTTCAGGCCCGACGCGGTGGTTATCCAGTCCGGTTGCGACGGTCTGGATGATGATCCGCAAAGCAAGCTCGGGCTTTCCAACGGCGCGCTGGCCCGCGCGGTGGAGCATGTCGCGGGCCTCGCGCCCCGGGTTCTGGTGACCGGCGGTGGAGGCTATAACCCCTGGGCGGTGGCGCGGGCCTGGACCTTGATCTGGGGGCGGCTGAACGGGTTGCGGGCACCCAGTGCCCTGTCCTTCGCGGCGGAAACAGTCTTGCGCGCCCTCGAGTGGAACCATTCGCGCGGGCGCAATCCGCCGGAGCATTGGTTTTCAAGCTTGCTCGACCCGCCGAATTGGGGCCCGATCCGCCCGGAGATACGAAACGTGATCGCGGAGGTGACAAAACCATGAACCGACGCCGGCTTCTCTTGTTCCTGACCTTGATCGGGCTCTGCCTGGCCACGCCGGACGTGATCGCGCGAGAAACGCGGACGGAGGCCCTGTCCATTCATGCCGCCGATGGAAAGGTCCATGTCTTCCAGGTGGAAATCGCCCGCACGCCGCAAGAGCAGGCGCGGGGCCTGATGCATCGCGAAAGCCTGGCGCCCGACGCGGGTATGCTGTTCGTGCATTCAAGCGAATCGCGACAATCCATGTGGATGAAGAACACCCTGATCCCGCTGGACATGCTGTTCATCCGCCGGGACGGACGGATCTCGCGGATCCATCAGCGGGCCGTGCCTGGCTCCTTGGAGTCGATCTCCTCGCGCGGACGTGTATTGGCGGTTCTGGAACTCCGGGGCGGGACCGTGGCACGCTTGGGCATCAAGGTCGGGGACCGGGTGGAGCACGCCGCCTTCAAGCGCTAGTGGCGTCTCGGGTTTCCGACGGATGACCAGACCGAGCGGGAGAGCCGGGTTTGCCGATTATCCACCGAGCCTTCAAGAGCGCCTTGTTCCTGGCGGTGCTACTGGTCCTTTCGATCACCTGGACGCGTGACACCGTAACGGCTGGGGAGAGGGAGGCCCCTTGCGGGCCGGGCGCGCCGTGCCGGGTTCCCGAGGGCTACTACCTCGCCAAGGCGCCGGCGGATTGGGACGGCGTCTCGCCACTGCCGATGATCATGTATTTTCATGGCTGGAACGGCTCGCCCGAGGGCACTTTTCGCAACAAGGCCATGGTCAACGCCGCCAATAGGCGCGGCGCGCTTTTCGTTTCGCCCTGGGCGGCGACCGGATACTGGCGACAGATCGGCGAGGGGCGCGCCGAGGGCGGGCGGGACGAGCTGGCCTACACAAGCGCCGTGCTCGCGGACGTCAAGCGTCGCTGGCCGATCGACGAGACCCTGACCCTGGCCTCGGGGTTCTCGCGCGGCGCTTCCTTGGTTTGGAACCTCGCCTGTTACGGCGGTGATCTTTTCGCCGGATTCGCGCCGATCGCCGGTGGTTTCTGGAACTCCACGTCGCGGGCCTGTCCCAGCGGGCCGGTCAATCTGCGCCATATCCACGGCCTCAAGGACCGGGTCGTCGCCTTCGACGAGATCGGGATCTACAACTCCATGCCGATTCCCGAGGGGCTGGCGAGCTTGCGGCGCCTCAACGGCTGTACCGCCGAGCCGGGGCCGGCGATCCGCCACGGGCGCTATGAATGCCGTGATTGGTCCGGATGCTCAAGCGGACGCGTGCTGAGCCTCTGTCTGCATTCCCGGGGCCACAGTATCCCGGCGGAATGGGTGGCCGAGGGATTGGATTGGCTGCGGGCG
>JAYOIK010000164.1:0-2512 GCA_038118725.1 Alphaproteobacteria bacterium
GGTTGAATCTGATTCACGACGAAATGGGAATCCCTTTTATGGGTTCATGGCCTAGGAAGTGGCTCTAAGCATGGGGGCAGGCCACTTAGATACCAGCAGGGCTAGAAATGTTGCTACTCTTTCATAACCCGGATCTATCAACAAAGCCCTTCTAAAATCGTAAATAGAACTTCGTACTTCTTGCCTTTTTCTTATCTTATTTGCGCCACTATCTGTATAATATTTCGCGGATTTTTCAATTACACTCATATCCATGGGACTTTCGGCACCTGGGGGATTTCAATCATAATAGAGTGACCTGGATAATGACCCAAGGCAACTAAAGCATGGTCAACTGGAAACCTCCAAGAAACCTTGTTAATCGCCACTGATCCCGCGGTTCCAATCCCATTCCGATTGGGAGTTTGACCATCATAATGGGGATCTGTGTTGCCTTTCAACCCTCAGGTCGGCGCACCTTGAACATCAGGTCGACGGCATCTTTCGGTCCGACCGGGTCGCCTAACTCCAGAAACGGAGCGTTTACAACGCTTTCCGTCAAATCAAAAACTTAGAAAGCGGTGGTGGGCCCGGAGGGACTCGAACCCCCGACAACGCCGTTATGAGCGGCGGGTTCTAACCAACTGAACTACAGGCCCACTACGGTGGTTATGAGCGTCTTGATCGAAGGCGTCAACCGGATGCGTGACGCCGCGGCGCGCCGTCGTCGGCCTATCCCGCGCTCGGCTATGCGTGGTCGGCCCAGATAGGCTACGGTACCGGCCGAACGGAGACACACGGTGGAGGATCAAGGTTTGGGCGATCGGGCGACGATGATCGTGCTTTTTACCGATTTCGGGGTGAGCGGACCCTATGTCGGGCAGATGAAGGCGGTGCTGTATCAGACGGCGCCGGGGGTTCCGATCGTTGACCTGCTGCACGAGGCGCCGGCGTTCGACCCTCGCCTCTCCGCCTATCTGCTGGCGGCTTATGCAAGGGAGTTTCCGGCGGGCTCCGTGTTTGTCTGTGTCGTCGATCCCGGCGTCGGCTCGGCGCGCCGTCCGGTGATCGCGCGTGTCGGCGGGCGGGTCTTCGTCGGGCCGGATAACGGATTGCCGCACGCGGTGATCGACCACGCCGGTCCCGGCGAAACACAAGCATGGGAGATCAGCTGGCGTCCCGAACGGCTTTCCGACAGCTTTCATGGCCGCGATCTCTTCGCGCCGGTCGCCGGGCGTCTGGCGGCGGGAATGGCGCCCGAGGATGACGGGATCCAGGCATCCCCTCTCGACGCGACCTCGCTTACTCGGTCGGACTGGCCCTCGGATCTCGGCGAGATCATCTGCGTCGATCCCTATGGCAATCTGATCACGGGCATTCGCGCCGACGGAATCAGTCTGGACGCGACAATCGAGGCCGGCGGGCGGCGGATCGGATACGCGCGAACCTTCTCGGAGGTGCCGGTCGGGGAGGCCTTCTGGCACCACAACTCCAACGGGTTGGTGGAAATCGCCGTGAACCAAGCCTCCGCCACCGAGGTTCTCGGGCTCGCGCTGGGAGACCCCGTCGATCTTGATCACGGGTGAGGCTCCGTTGCATAAACAAACCGGCGGGCTGACCATGCTCGTCCTTCCCGGAGACTGATCATGACGGTGTCAGGAGAGTTGAAACCACCCTTCGAGGTCACGCCGCGCCGCGATGGGTTTGCCGGGACGGTGACGGGGCTGGACCTCTCGCGCAAACTCGACATCGTTACCTTCGCGCGGCTGCATCGGGCCTGGATGAACAACCCGGTTCTGGTGTTTCCCGGCCAGGAGATCTCCGACGCCGAGCAGATCGACTTCGCCAAGCGCTTTGGAGATCTGGAGATCCATCCCTCCCTCGCGCACCGCTCCACCGCGCATCCGCAGATCTATCGGGTCTCCAACGTGGACGAGGCCGGTCGGATCATGGCGCCGAAGAGCACGGAATGGCGCTATCTTGAACTGACCTGGCTTTGGCACACCGACAGCTCGTTCCGCGAGATCCCGTCCATGGGCTCGATCCTGCACGGCATCGAGATTCCGCCCGAGGGCGGCGACACCCTGTTCGCCGACATGACGGCGGCCTACGAGGCCCTGCCCAATGACGAGCGTGAACGGGCGCGAGGCCTAAGGGTGATCCATGATCACGACTACATCCTTTCGCTTTCCAAGGGATTATCCGAAAGCCAGGACAAGGGCCGCTACGATGATCTGCCGCCGGTGAGCCATCCGCTGGTGCGCCGCCACCCGATCACCGGGAGACGCTCGCTGATGCTCAGCCCGCATACCATGTCAGGGGTCGAAGGCATGGGCGAAGCCGACGCGCGGGCGCTGCTGGACGCGCTGATCGCGCACGCCACCCAGGACCGTTTCGTCTATCGCCACCAGTGGCGCAAGGACGACGTGCTGATGTGGGACAACCGCTGCACCATGCACGCCGTGATGCCCTATGATTCAGTCTCGCATCGTCGGATCATGCATCGGACCACCATCGTCGGAGACTCGGCGCC
>JAYOIK010000165.1:0-2482 GCA_038118725.1 Alphaproteobacteria bacterium
GTTTGATCTGCCGGAGGCGGGGGATGTTCGGTGTGGATTTATATGGGCGTGTTCGGCTGGCGGTTCTGGGCCAGGGTCTGAGCCAGCGCGAAGCCTCTCGGCGGTTTGGCATTGATCGGGGGACGGTTGCGAAGATGGTGTCGCATTCGGCGCCGCCGGGTTATCGCCGGACGGTGGAGCCACGGCGTCCGAAGCTGGATCGGCATGCCGGCTTCATCGACCAGATCCTGGCCGATGATCTGAACGCGCCGAAGAAGCAGCGTCACACGATTCAACGGATTTACGACCGCCTGCGCGACGAGCGTGGCTTTGACGGTGGCTACACGACGGTGCGGGATTATGTCCATCCGCGCCGGCTTCGCCTGAAGGAGACGTTCGTGCCGCTGGCGCACCCGGCGGGTGATGCTCAAGCGGACTTTGGCGAGGCCTGGGCGGTGATCGGTGGTGAGACCCGGAAGGTGCATTTCCTCGTGGTGTCACTGCCGCACAGCGACGCCGTCTTCGTAAAAGCCTATCCGGCCGAGACAGCCGAGGCCTTCTGTGACGGCCATGTATCGGCGTTCGCCTTCTTCGGCGGCATACCGGTGTCGATCCTGTACGACAATACCCGGCTGGCGGTGGCGAAGATCCTCGGCGATGGCACCCGCAAGCGCAGCACCCTGTTCGCCGCCTTGCAATCGCATTATGTGTTCGAAGACCGCTACGGTCGCCCCGGCAAGGGTAATGACAAAGGCAAGGTCGAGGGGATGGTGGGCTACGCCCGGCGGACCTTCATGGTTCCGTTTCCCCGGGCCCGCGACTTCGCCGAGCTCAATGCCATGCTCGAGGAGCGCTGCCGCGAGCGGCAGAGCAAGATCCTGCGTGGCAACAGTGCGTCGATCGGTGAGCGCATGGCAGCCGATCAAGCGGTGTTCGAGGATCCACCCGCGACACCGTTCGATGCCTGCGACAAACGTCCGGGACGGGTCACTAGCCAGGCCCTGGTCCGCTACAAGAACACCGACTACTCGGTTCCGGTCGCTTATGCCCACCGCGATGTGATGGTGAAGGCTTATGTCGATGACGTGGTCATCACATCGGGCTGCGATGAGATCGCCCGTCATCAGCGATCCTATGATGCCGGTGACTTTGTCTTCGACCCGCTGCATTACCTGGCCTTGTTGGAACAGAAGGTCGGGGCGCTCGACCAGGCGGTACCGTTACAAGGTTGGGCACTGCCGACCGAGTTCGCGACGCTGCGCCGGTTGCTGGAAGCCCGGCTGAGCCGGAAGAACCGGTGCGCCGCCGGCAAGCGGGAATACGTGCAGGTCTTGCGTCTGATCGAGACCTTCCCCTTGGCCGTTGTCCACGGCGCGGTGCGGGACGCCTTGCGGCTCGGCGCGATCAGTTATGACGCGGTCAAGCATCTGACCCTGTGCCGGGTCGAGAATCGACCGGCGAGACTTGATCTGGCCCGCTATCCGCATCTGGCGGTGACCACCGTGACGACGACATCGGCGTCCAGCTACATGAGCTTGTTGGAGCCAGGCCCGGCGGGAGAGACGCCATGACCGCCGCCAGCCAAGTGCCCGAGCTGCTTCTCCAGCATCACCTCAAGAAGCTACGGTTGCCAACCGTGCTCCGGGAGTATGAGAAGCTGGCCGGGCACTGCGCCGCCGAGAATGTCGATCACGTTCGTTATCTGGCGCGGCTGATCGAACTGGAACTGATCGACCGCGAGGCGCGCATGGTCGATCGGCGCATCAAGACCGCCAGGTTCCCAGCCATCAAAAGCTTGGAGAGCTTCGACTTCGATGCGATCCCCACGCTCAACAGGAAGCTGGTTCTCGACCTGGCCCGCTCGGAATTTGTCGACCGTCGCGAGAACATCATCGCTCTTGGACCCAGCGGTGTCGGCAAGACCCATGTCGCCATCGGTATCGGGTTGGCCGCCTGCCAGCATGGCATCAAAACCCGCTTCACCACCGCCGCCGCCATCGTTCATGAACTCATCGAGGCCCGTGACGACAAGCGCCTCCTGCGTCTGCAAAGGCAACTCGCCGGCCATGAACTACTGATCATCGACGAACTGGGCTTTGTCCCACTCTCAAAGACCGGCGCCGAGCTGTTGTTCGAACTGATCAGCCAACGCTACGAGCGAGGCGCCACCATCATCACTTCCAACCTGCCGTTTGACGAGTGGACCGCCACGTTCGGTGAGGAACGTCTGACCGGAGCGCTCCTCGACCGCCTGATCCACCACGTCCACATCCTGGAGATGAACGGCAAATCCTACCGCCTGGCGCAAAGCCGGTCGAAGCGAAAACGTTGACCCAGGATCAAGACCGAATATGACAAGGGCCCCGATCGGGGCCCTTGTCATATCATCCGCAACTGGCTGGTTTTTACGCCAACAGAGTGGCCGACTTTGCCGCAGACATTGACAGCCGATTTGTATCAGGCCTTCGGTGAAATCGGGCTCGAAGACCGCACGACAGGCCCT
>JAYOIK010000166.1:0-2393 GCA_038118725.1 Alphaproteobacteria bacterium
GGCCGCGACACCAATTCCGATCGCCGTGACAACGATAAGCGGCGGCCAATATTCCGGCGATATGAACAACCAGAGCCCGGCGGCCCAAGCCATGGCCGCGAGGCCGCAACGCAGGGCGAAGGGTCGCCACGATGCTTCCCGCGGCGGTGGAGCGGCCTGGACCGGCGGCGAAGGGTGGTCGGCGCCGGTTCGGCGACGTGGGACGGCGAAGGCGGCGGCGCGGGCGGCGGCGGGCGGTGTTCCATCGCTTGCAAGCGGAGCTTGTCGCGGTCCCGCCGGGACCGGTGGCTCGGCTCGTGGCGCACGCCGTCGAGCAATTCGCCGACGGTATAGCGCCGGGACGCGCCGCCCTGGGGGCGGAACTCATGCCCGGGGCCGCCATCCTCGCGCTCCATGGTCAGGAGATCATCATAGGACACGTCAAGTTCCGGCTGGTCGGTCAGCGGCACGCATTCCGTTGGCTCGCATTCGGGATAGCGGTCATGCACCGCGCGCAGGAGATCCCGAACGATGCCGAGGGTCACGCGCCGGCTGGGTCCCTCGCTGGCCACCTTGATGTCGATCCGCTGGCCGCCCCGGTCGGCGGTCAACAGCACCATCCGGCCCTCGACCCGCAGCACCGCGCCGGTGAACCAGCGGGTTCGATTTTCGGTCAGATGGCGATGCGCCTCGACGATGAAGCGGGGGAACAGATGGCTCGGCAGGAGCTTGTAGCGAATCCGGAAGCGCAGGGAACCCTCGGGCCAGATATCCTCGTATTCCGGCGCGGCGCCCGGCAGGGCATTGGGCACCAGATACCGCGCCGGCGCCGCCTCGCCGCTCCCGGCCTCGGGCGGCAACCGCGCCGCCAAGCCGATATCCGGGTCCAGCATCCGATCGATGATGAAGCCATGACGCTCCGGCGGATACCGCTCTTGTGGGAGCCATTTCGACAGATCACCGGCGGTAAACTCGCCCTGGGGATCGTTGGCTCGGGTCCCTTCCAGCACCGGATAGATCGCCTCGGTCAGCCAGTTCGGGTCCAGCAGGGTGATGGTGGGCCCAAACCGGCTGACCGAGGCGCCGGCGCGCTCATGCCCCTCTCCGGGATCGCCCTCGATGTCCAGGCCATGGGCGACGACGACGCCGAGTTGATGCAGCAGGACCAGAAGCGCGCGCTGCTCGTCCTCGTTTTCGATCCGGTCCACCGGTTTTTCGCCGTCGAGACACAGCTTGATGAACCTTGCATGGGTCAGGGTGGCGTTGTCCCGGGCCAAGACGCGAACCTGGTCCTTGACCCGCCGCCAGCTCGGCGGGATGCCGTCGCGGATATGGGCCAGGCCGGGATGCGTGGCCAGGGTTTCGGCGATCAGGGCCCACAGTCCCGCGATACTGTCCCGAGACGGGTCATCATCATTGCAGGCGACCCGGAGGTGATCGGCGACAATCGCCGGATAGGCCGCCCGGGTGCCCGCCACGTCGTCGCGGCGCTGGACCGTGGTGCCCTCGTCGCATTTATTGATCACCACGATCACCGGCGAGTCGCGCCCGAGACTGGCGATGGTGCGCAGCCATTCCTCGACCCGGGCGGCGTCATCCTCCTTCCTGCCGTCCAGCACCAGGATGTAGAGGCATCGCGCGCTCAGGAAATAGCGGTGCGCGCCGCGCATCACCACCTGGCCGCCGAAATCCCAGATATTGAGATGCACCCCGTCATCGGCGGGCGTCCAGTCCTCGGTCCTGATACGCCGGCTGACATCGATGCCGTCGGTTTTCCGCTCATCCTCGTCACGCGGCGTGCCGTCGACCAGATAGCGGATCAACGAGGTCTTGCCGGCGGCCTCGTCCCCGACGACAAGCATCCGCGCCTCGTTCAACGGCGCCAGCCCCGCCCCCTCCTCGCGAAACCGCCGATAGGCCGCGAGAATGGCTTGAGCGTCCGGGGTGTCAAACAGATCCGCCGGCAGGACGGTGCCGATACGGGGGTTTTGGCCGAAATCGAGGAGATATTTTTCCCGGGCGTTTGCCGCGTTGTTCCAGGCCTCAAGCAACGCCTGGGCGCCACGATCGCCAATGTTGTTGTTGTTAAGCCACAACGTGGTGAGCGCGGTTAGGCCACCCAGGGCTCGCACGCCGTCATCGCCGATGTTGTTGTCGTTAAGCCACAACGTGGTGAGCGCGGTTAGGCCACCCAAGGCTCGCGCGCCGCCATCGCCGATGTTGTTGTCGTCGAGCGACAGCGAGGTGAGCGCGGTTAGGCCACCCAAGGCTTGCGCGCCGTCAGCGCCGATGTTGTTTCCGTCGAGCCTCAGCTCGGTGAGCGCGGTTAGGCCACCCAGGGCATGCGCGCCGTCAGCGCCGATGTCGTTGCCGTTGAGCCACAGCGTGGTGAGCGCGGTTAGACCACCCAAGGC
>JAYOIK010000167.1:0-2387 GCA_038118725.1 Alphaproteobacteria bacterium
AATTCACCATCCATGGTCCGGCCTCCTACGCCGCTTCCTGAATCGTCAGATGCGAGTCGACCTGGCTACGCGTGCCGTCCTCGAAAGTGACATCCAGTTTCAAATCAACATTTTGCGCGCCGCCGTAGAACGCCTCGACCACCGGGCCGTATTTCTCGGCGATGAAGGACCGACGCAACTTGCGGGTCCGCGTAACCTCGTTGTCATCCGCGTCGAGATCCTTGGTGAGCAGCAGGAACCGCTTCACCTTGGACACTTCCGGAATGCCCAGATTGATCTTGCGAACTTCCTCGGCGATCAGATTTCTGACCTCGTCCTTGCTCGAAAGGTCGACATAGTTCGTGTAAGGCAGATTACCCTTGTCCGCCCAGTTACCCACCGCCTCGAAGTCAATCGCTATCATCGCCGTCACGAAGGGATGGCCGTCGCCGAACGCGACGACCTCGTTAATGAAGGGCGAGTATTTTAGCTTGAGTTCGATGAACTGAGGCGCGAAGGGCGTTCCGTCGGACAGCTTGCCGACATCCTTCGCCCGATCAATGACCACGAGATGGCCGTTCTCGTTCAGCAACCCGGCGTCGCCGGTGCGATACCAGCCGTCATCGGTAAGCACTTCCTTGGTTTTCTCTTCTTCCTTGAAGTACCCCTTGAAGACACCGGAGGAACGGACCAGCAACTCGCTATTGGCCTCGTCGACCTTGATTTCGATACCCTTGCTCGGCGGTCCGACCGTATCGGCATTGGCCAAGCCATCGTATTGCACCGAGACCAGACCGGTCATCTCCGTCATGCCGTAGACCTGCTTGAGGTTAACGCCGATCCCCCGGAAGAACCGGAACACATCCGGACCGAGCGGCGCGCCGCCCATAAGGCACCAGCGCGCCCAGCGCAGGCCCAGCTGATCTCGCAGGGGGCCGTAGACCAGGAACTCTCCGATCGCGTGTTTGAGCCCCAGACCGCCCGGGACGGGACGTCCCTCGGCGCGCGCCTCCTCGACCCGCATCGCGACATCCTGGAAATACCGGAAAACGGCCTGCTTCAGGGGCGAGGCGTCGGATGCGCGAACCTGTAGGTTCGACAACATCCCTTCCCAGACCCGGGGCGCGCCGATCATCCCCGTCGGCCCGATCTCTCGCAGGTCCCGCTGCAGGGTTTCCGGTGATTCCGGGCAATTCGTCGCGCCACCCGACATCAAGCTGACGCAGGTGCCGTACAACGTCTCGCCGACCCAAGCCAAGGGCAGATAGGCCAGGAAATCATCGTCGAGCCGCACATCCTCGGCGTCGAGATAAGACTGAGTGGTGCGCACAAAGTTATCGTGGCTCAACAGCACACCCTTGGGATTGCCGGTCGTGTCCGAGGTGTAGTTGATCAGCGCGACGTCGTCCGGCTGAACCTTGGCGACGGCATTCTCGAAATAGCCCTGGTTCTTGGCGCCGAAGTCGCGCCCGAGAGCCTGAACCTCCTCGAAGGATTTGAGGATATCCACGTCATAGCGCAGCAGGCCGCGGGGATAATCGTAAATCAGCCATTTCAGGTTCGGCAGCTGATCCCGTATCTCCAACACCTTGTCGACCTGCTCCTGATCAACCGCGACGATCACCGAAACCTCGCTATGGGCGAGGACGAAGCTCATCTCCGTGGCGATCGCCTCGTGATAGACCGGCACCGCCTGGCCGCCCAGGCACATCGCCGCGAACTGCCCCCAATAGAGCCTCGGGCGATTGTTGCCGATCACCGAGAGCTTGTCGTTCTCGGCGAAACCGAGGCTCGCCAGTCCGAGCGAGAAATCCCGCACGTTGTCCAGATACTGCAACCATGTATAGGTCCGCCAGATCCCCAGATCCTTTTCGCGAATGGCAGGCGAATTGGCGAAAGCGCCGTCGGTGCCGTTACGCAGCAGATAGGCTGGAATGGTGGCCAGCTCCGCCATGGCAATCTACCCCCGTCTATCCTCTTAATGATTTCCCGTGCCGAGATAGGCCTCGATCACGACCGGATCCGCGCGAACCTGGTCCGGCGTCCCCTCGGCGATCTTGGCGCCCTGATCGAGCACCACGACGTGATCCGAGATATCCATGACCACGCCCATGTCGTGCTCGATCAACACGATGGTGGTGCCGAACTCGTCATTGACGTCCAGCACGTAGCGGACCATGTCCTCTTTCTCTTCCTGATTCATCCCCGCCATGGGCTCGTCAAGCAGCAGCAGGGTCGGGTCGACCGCCAGCGCGCGCCCGAGCTCCACCCGCTTTTGCAGGCCATAGGCGAGCGCTCCCGTGGGTTACTTGCGCAAATCGGAGAGCTTCAAGAAGTCGATGATTTCCTCGACCCGCGCGCGATGCTCGACCTCCTCGCGCTGTGCCGCGCCCCAATAGAGCATCGAG
>JAYOIK010000168.1:0-2375 GCA_038118725.1 Alphaproteobacteria bacterium
GGTTTAAGTGCGCGGGCGGGAGTCCGTCTGAGCTAAATAGTATGTTGATGTGCGGGAAGTCACCGGATAGCGCGAATTTCGCGCGATTTTGTTGATTCTTTCCCCGGAGTCCCCTATCGTGGATATATAGTGATCGTATTAAAAGCTCGTTGAATTTATCTTGTAATTTAACTATGTTTTTCCCAAGAACGAACCAAGCGCGGTGAGAATCCTGAAAAAATCGGGTGGCCGCCTGGCCTGTAGGGGGAAAATGTGGTCGATCTTTCGGGCACGGAAGCGGATGAAACACTCGTAGGTACGGCGTCGGATGACATCATCGACGGTGGCGACGGGAACGACTCCTTAAACGGTGGTGCCGGAAACGACACTTTGCTGGGTCGGTCGGCCGAGTTTGGCGACTATAACGACGAGCCATACGCCGACACTCTCGAGGGCGGCACGGGAACGACCTGTTGAGAGGCGGCGCCGGCGACGACGTATACGTTTTCAATCTCGGTGATGGTCACGACACCATCAACGATGAGTATCTCTATCATTTCCAAAACGACTTGGGCGGGGTGTTCAATCCGGAATATCTCGACGGCGGACTTGATACCCTGAGATTTGGTCCGGGCATTTCTCCCGCGGATATTCGAATCACGTTTGTCGGAGAAGATCTCTATGTCGGGATTGCCGAAGGCTCCACCGACATTTTCAGCCTTTCCAATCTGATCAAGATCGAGAAGTGGCAGGATTCGATCTATCGGGTCGAGAATATCGAGTTCGATGACGGGACTGTTTGGAGTGAAGCGGATATTCGCGCGCGTGTGATCGGCACGGGCGGTAACGACACGCTCGACTGGTTGCCCGAAGACGAGGCGGTAACCATCAATGGTCTGGGCGGCGATGACTCGATCAGTACCACCGATGGCGATGATCTGCTTCTCGGAAACAACGGCTCCGATACCCTGCATGCCGGGGATGGCAACAATACCGTCGATGGTGGAGCCGGTAACGACACGCTGAGCGCGGGTGACGGAACGGATATTCTCGCGGGCGGCACCGGTGACGACGACCTAGACGGCGGTAATGGCGCGGATCTGCTGCTTGGCGGTAGTGGTGACGACACCTTGCGTGGCAGTGACGGCGTAAGCGACAGCACGGGCGCCACGAACATCAACGAGACCGAGGACTCCGATACCTTGTCCGGCGGCCTCGGCAATGACCTGGTTCGCGGTGGCGGTGGCGACGACGTATATCGTTTCCAGCGTGGCGATGGCGCCGATTACGTCGTCGACGAGTATTTTCAGACCACCCAGACGGAACTGGGGCACATCTTCCCGACCGTGGAACTGAGTGGTGGCGCGCAGGACATCATTGAGTTCGGGCCAGGGATTTCGTCCGGCGATCTTTGGATGACCTTCGTCAATGACGAATTGCTCATCGGCGTCCGGGACGGCGCGACCGATCTGTTTGATCTGACGGATTCCATTACTATTGAGGACTGGCAGGACGAGCTGAACCGGGTCGAGGAGATTCATCTCGACGACGGCACGGTTCTCGATGTCATCGACATCATGTCGAACATCTCCGGTTCGCTCGGTGACGACACGATTACCTATACCGACGATCTAGACCTGATCGCCGACGGCGCGTCGGGAAATGATTCCATCATTTCCGGCGAGGGCGACGATGTCCTCAACGGCGGAAGCGGCGCCGACACGATCTTCGCCGATTGGGGCCAGGACACGATCTACGGCGATGCCGGCGCGGATCAGGTCAACGGTTCCTTCGGGAACGACTCGATTTTTGGCGGCGATGGCAACGACACCATCGATGGCGGCCAGCACAACGACTATCTGAACGGCGGCGCCGGTAACGATGTTCTCGAGGGTTCCTCGGGCATGACCGGGCAGCTCAACGAAGACGCGGGGCTTGACACCCTGGAAGGCGGATCCGGCGCCGACACGCTGTATGGCGGAGGCGGAAACGACGTCTACGTCTATTCCTCGGGTGATGGTAAGGACCATATTTACGACAATTACCTTCTGGTCGCGCAAAGCCCGCTCGGCCATATCTTTCCGCCCGTCGAGGTCGATGCCGGTGAGCTCGACCGGTTTCAGATGCTCGACTACTCGATCGTCGACGCGACATTCTCGCTCGTGGGGATCAACCTTTATGTCGGCTTCGGTCAGGCGGGCGAGGGTGTATTCGAGGAATTCAGCGATCTGGTGCTGCTGGATGACTGGCTCCTCGGATTCAACCGGATCGAGGAGTTCGAATTCGGTGGCGATGCGTCGACCTCGGCCGATGATACGGTCATCACCGACCAGGACATTATCGCCGCCGCGTGTCCGTCGTCAGATTAATTGGGACATGGGCGAGGGTTCCGCAAC
>JAYOIK010000169.1:0-1909 GCA_038118725.1 Alphaproteobacteria bacterium
GACTTCGCGTTGCTCGGGCGCTGTTTGATCCATGCTCATTCGCGCAGCCCACTTGACTTGTGCAGGAACCAGTCAACCACGAAGTTCACCCCCACCGTCAGCAGGGCGATCGAGGCCGCCGGTAACAGCGGGGTAAGATCGCCAAAGGTGATCAGGGTGGCGTTGTCCCGCACCATGCTGCCCCAGTCGGCGGTGGGCGGCTGAATGCCGAGGCCGAGGAAACTAAGCGCGCTGATGAACAGAAAGACGAAACAGAACCTGAGGCCGAATTCGGCGACCAGTGGGGCCATCGCGTTCGGCAGGATCTCATGCCGCATGATGTACCAGAGCCCCTCGCCACGCAGGCGCGAGACCTCGACATAGTCCATCACGACGATACCCTGGCTTACCGCGCGGGACAGCCGGTAGACCCGGGTCGAGTCCAGCACCGCGATGATGATGATCAGCGACAGCACCGAGGTGCCGAAAATCGAGAGCAGCAGCAGTCCGAAGATCAACGACGGGATCGCCATCAGGATATCGACGACCCGGCTTGCCAACTGATCCACCCAGCCGCCGAGGGTCGAGGCAAGAAAGCCCATGGTGATGCCGATCGCGAAGGCAAGGCAGGTGGTGACAAAGGCGATGCCGATGGTATTGCGCGCGCCGTAGATCAGCCGTGTTGCCATGTCGCGCCCGAGATTATCGGTGCCGAGCCAGAACGCGTCCCCCCAGGGCTCGAACTGGTCCCCGACGATCTCGGTCTCGCCATGGGGCGAGATCACAGGCGCGAAGATCGCCAGGAACACGTAGAAGAGGATCACCAGCATGCCGAACAGGGCGGTCGGTGGCGCCTTTCGCAGGCTTTTCACGATCGCGTCCATGGCGTCCTCATTTCGGATGCATGAGACGCGGGTTCGTCAGGATCGAGAGAACGTCCGCGGTTAGGTTCAAAAGGATGTAAGTCACGGCGAAGATCAGGCAGGAGGCCTGAACGACGGGAATATCGCGCTTGGATACCGAGTCGATCAGCAACTGACCGAGGCCGGGATAGACGAAGACCACCTCGACGACCACCACGCCGACGATCAGGAAGGCCAGATTGAGGACGATGACGTTGATGATCGGCGCCCAGGCATTGGGCAGCGCGTGATGGACGATAACCCGCATCCGGCTCAGGCCCTTGAGATTGGCCATCTCGATATAGGGGCTGGCGAGCAGGTTGATAATCGACGCCCGGGTCATGCGCATCATATGCGCGACCACCACCAGAGTCATGGTCATGGCGGGCAGGGCGGCTCGATAGAGCCGTTCCAAAAGATCCGTGTCCTGGTTCACATTGGCGATGCTCGGAAACCAGCCGAGGGAATTGGCCAACCAGGCAATCAGGATATAGGCGACGAAAAACTCCGGCGAGGAGATCGAGCTCAAGGTGACGACATTGATGGCGCGATCATAAAGGGAATTGCGATACAGCGCCGCGAGGACGCCAAGGAACAGCGCAAGGGGCACCGCGATGATCGCGGCGTAGGCCGCAAGGAACAGGGTGTTGCCGAAGCGGACTCCGATCAGTTCCGAGATCTCGCGATTATTGGCGAGGGATCGGCCCATATCGCCCTGAAGCATAGCGCCGAGCCACTCGAAATAGCGTTCGTGTGGCGGCAGGTCGAGCCGTAGCTCGCGACGGAACGCGGCCACGGTATCGGGCAACGCCGCCTGGCCCAGGATCGCCTCGGCCAAGTCCCCGGGCAGCAGTTCCACCGCGAGAAAGATGATCAGCGAAACCGCGATCAGGGTGAGGAGGCCCAGCGCCAGTCGCTGGGCCACCATGGTGAGGATTTGAGACATGAACGGTCAGCGGGGACGGCTTATCCAAACCACCACCGCTCCGCCGACTTGCTGCCGTCCATCTCCCAGTTTCCGGCGACCT
>JAYOIK010000170.1:0-1836 GCA_038118725.1 Alphaproteobacteria bacterium
AGCTAAACAAAAACGCCGCCTGATGACCCCGTCACCAACTTTCGGGCATAGCTCTGGTTTGCGGTGCCGGAGGCCTGTATCCGATCGCACTATGTGGCCGGACCTGGTTGTAATGCCGCCGCCATTGTTCGATCAGGACCTTGGCTTCCCGCAGTGAATAGAAGATCTCCCCATTCAGCAGTTCGGCATTAGGTAGCAGATGCACCAAGAATTGGTCTGTTCGAATGCGCTCCGTTGGCGCTTCAATGGGGCATGAACGAGCCGCTAATCATTCAGACTTTGCAAGGCAAGCGCTCCGAGATCCATGGCCGTATCGCGGCCTATGAAGCGCAGATTGCGCAGGCCAAACACGATCTGGCGCATATCAACGCGACGATCCGGCTGTTCACCGAGCCCGATAAACAGCGCGCCCGCTACATGGTCAGCCATGGCTTCTTCAAGAAGGGCGAGATCGCCGACATCTGCGTACGTCATCTCGAGGTTGCCGGCGAGATGACAACGCGGGAGTTGGCTGAACGGGTCATGGTCGAGCGTAAACTCGATGCCTCGGACGGAACGCTCAGGAACTCGGTCGTCTTCAAGGTGGTCCAAGCGCTGCGTCATGCCAAGAGACGTAGGCTGGTCCGCATGGTCGAGAAGCGTAAGGGCATGTGCATCTGGGCCGCCGGCGAGGCGGTCACGCTGCGTGTCGTTGCCAATAGCCCTTCCAGGACCGACTGACCGGCACCGCCAACGCCGTGGCGATCAGTCGGTCGGTGAGCGCGCCGTTACTCTGACCGCGATGATCCTCAAGCCAAGCGGCATGGGCCGCGTAGGTGCCGAGAAGCTGGCCACCAACGCGATGATGCTGCCCGCCGATCATACGCCGAAGCCGGGCAAAGTAACCCTCCGCCAGATTGGTGTTGATGCCATCGTGGCTGTAGGCGTCGGAATGGTTGATGCGGTGAACCTGGAAGCTGGGTTCAAGCAGGTCCCAATGGGCGATCTCATCCGCCGAGATGGCTGATCCCGGCAAGATCCGTTCCTTGGCGAAGGTCACGCCCTCGGCCTCGCGCAGGAAGGTTCGTGTGAGCGTTCGACCGCCCCGTTGCCTGAGCACGACGACCACCCGGCGCTTGTCGCTACGGTTACCAAGGAGGCGCCGGTCGACGCGATCTTCTCGGGCATTCGCCGGACGAACATGCCCGCCAAAGGCAGCGCCATCCACTTCCACGTGACCGCTAAGCCGCATCTCCCGCGTCTCCGCCGCCATCACTTCGCGCAACTTGTGCATCAGGACGAAAGCCGTCTTGTATTGGATGTCTAGGTCGCGTGAGAGCTGAACCGCCGAAAGTCCTTTCGAGGCATTGACGAACAGACAGATCGCCCCCAACAGGTCGGCGAAGGAGAGCTTGCGCGCGGCGAAGATCGTGCCTGATGTGACGCTGAAATGGTGATGACAGGCGGCACACTTGAAGCGGCGTCGTGTCGTGAGATCATAGACATCAAGGCAGCCACAGGCTGGGCAAACCGGCGCGCCGTCGGTCTCCGGCCAACGCAAGCGGCGAAACCGCCAATAGGCCGACTCCTCGCCTTCCTGGAAGATCATTTTGAGCGACAACGTTCAAGCCGCCGCCGAAAGTAGGAAGTGCTGCGCCACAATCGGATCCGATATCCAGAAAACTCAATGTTCCCATTATGTTCTCTTTTGGTGATTCCCGCAACATCAAATTCGAGAATCCGTTTAGATTCACAGAATCAAGGACCTAACCAATTCTTGGTGCATCTGCTACCTAATGCCGCAGCAGTTCGTCCCTGAGCTTGCCGTTGAAGCTCTCATTATAACCGTTCTCCCAT
>JAYOIK010000171.1:0-1832 GCA_038118725.1 Alphaproteobacteria bacterium
TTACTGTTAGTGTATAACTATTTACTATTACCTGAAAGTTAGCCGTTACTGTTGTGTTAGAGTTTAAAGTAATATTTAGCGGATTAGCTGTTGAACCATTAGACCATCCACTAAAACTATACCCAGCATTAGGTGTTGCTGTTATACTTACCTGTGTTCCACTTGCAAATGTTCCACCTGCTGTTGATACACTTCCTCCATCTCCTGCAGATACCGAAAGAGTATACTGTCTTGTTATTTGACTTGGAGGTGTATTAGGTGCCTGTGAGTCCTCCTTAGCACAGGTTAAAAGTAATAGTAGGGTTATGTATAAAAGGAGTTTTTTCACAGTTAGTCTTTATTAATGATTGAATAAAAAACAAGCTCATGATTTTCATCGTATCTACTGACCTGAACAGTGGAAATAATATCAATTAATCCACTCCCATTAATATCTATTGGAAAAGATCGTTCTAATTTAGTTCCTGGAAACCATGTGTCTGAGACATTATTATATTGGGTTCTCACCACATATGGAATTTCAGTAAAAGGTTGAAGCTGAAGCTGACCATTTAAATTAAAATAAAACTGGAGGCCATATTGATCACCAAGATTTGAGCCATAAGATTCCGATGAATGAGCTATATCTAATATTCCATCATTATTAAGGTCTTTTACTAACAATTGTCCTTCACCACCCATATGATCAAGAGATGATGTATCTGATACTAGATAATCAGCATTTATAAATTTTCTTTCACCATTTGTATCTTCAACATTTAAGAAAACTTGGATACTTTTACCAACATAGTATGGATCTGATCTTGTAACACTTGTTACAACATCCATATATCCATCTAAATCAACATCGTATGAAACTGCATGATTAAATTTTGTTTGAGTTGTTCCATATTTACCACCACTAACAAAACCTATTGAAGCATTGCTATATGATGGGGAGTTATTTTTGCTTAAGGAATATACTCCATCATACTCCAAAAAGGTTGTTGTATAATAATTTATGTCATTAAAAAGATTGAAAAAATCATCAATACCATCATTATTAAAATCATCAATTACAGATGACATGTTCCATCTACCATTATTTTTTAACTCATATGAAAGATCAGAGGTTTTATTTATAAAATTTCCTGTTCCGTCATTAATTAACAGAACATTACTTGTATAAATATCAATATCATTATCACCATCTACATCTCCAATACTTATAGCATGTCCAAACGTATGACCTTCTGGAGGACTTATTCCATCCTCTTGACCCTCAATATTTGTACTTGCATCATAATAAGTTCCATCAGAGTTGGAGAGTAATAAAGGAATACGTTCCCATCTAGTGAATGGATTACCATCTGGGTTTCTTTCAATCTTTCCCATTGAAGCTGAGATGATATCTTTTATACCATCTCCATTAAAATCCTCCATCATAGTTCTGTAAGGCATTAAAACATCATGAATTGATGAAGATAAAATTCTATCATGATCTACATAAAATGTTCCATCACCATTATTAATAAGAATAGTATAGTTATACCTAGTCTCTCTATCAACAGTATGAGGAGTATATGTCCAGCCAATTAAAACATCTTCTAATTCATCAGAATTAAAGTCATAATAATTAAGATCGGTAATTAATAAACCAAAAGTACCTGGAGGTATATAATCTGTATTAGTAGGATAATAATATGCATCATGAGACTCCTCTAATTTAATACCTAACCAACCAATATTATCAATTTTATATGCTGAGGTTTCATTGAATGATTGATCTAAAGTAAAGTCATAATAGCAGCTATTTTTAAAAATTATATTTGAAATTGTTTGATTGTTTGGAT
>JAYOIK010000172.1:0-1790 GCA_038118725.1 Alphaproteobacteria bacterium
GTGTTGGTGGTCGCGACCTGGGCGACCAGGAAACAATTGATCGAGATCTTGGCGAGTTCCGCGCTCTCGTATCGCATCGGCAGGACCGGACAGCCGCCCGCCGAGAGCGCCTCTTGTAACGCTTCCGGCAACGGTCGAGCCGGGTCCGCGCAACCGACAATATAACGCTCCGGCTTCAAAGCCCGCTCCACGGCTCGACCGAAGATCAGGGTCTCGACCTGATAGTAAAGCCGGTTAAGCGGTTGTTTCTGACATCTCGTGAAACCCGGTGGGACCTGACAAAGAATGGTAAGAATTGCCTCTGGACCAAGCACCTCGATAACCCGGTCCAAGAGATCCTGGATGCCGTCCAGTTCGCTCACGCCACGCTCATCCGTCGGCACGTCGGCGGCGATATAGACCAGATCCGCCTCGGATAGATCCGCGATATCCGAGGTAAAGTTCAACCGCGCGCCATGCCGCTGGAGAAGCTCCCGCAGGTCCGGCTCGGAGACAATCGGATCACCGGTGGCGAGCCGTTCGATCCGAGCTTCATCGGCGTCCCAGGCGATGACCCGAAAGCCCCTGCTCGCCAAGCCCGCGCCGGTGACGATGCCGAGATGCGTCAATCCCGCGATCGCGACCGTGATCATGGCGCCGGGATCTCGCGTTCAAGCCGACTAAAGGTCTCCCGCAACCAGAGATCCCCCGAGAGGTCGGTCGGCACGCCATTCGCGCACAGATTTTTGAAATGAGCGTATTCCAAAGCCCAGGTCGGATCGGACCGCACCAGCGTACTCGATTCCTCGGGCGGCCTGCCGCTTGGCAGAACACGATCACGAATTGTGAAATGCGTCGGGCCCCATTTGCAAAGCGACTCGATATGAGCGCTGCCTTTCTCGCCGAACAGGTCACAGGTAAAGTGATTACGCCACGAAAGAAGACTCATCTCCAGTTCCAGGCGCGGCTCACCCTGGCGTGTCGCCAGAATTACGTGATCGGGCGCGTGATTTTCGAATCGATTGGCCGCGATCAGATGAATATCGTCGGACACCGCTCCGAACCAAAACCGCGCGGTATCCAGAAGATGCGAGCCGAGATCAGGCAACACCCCCGCGCCCTGGTCACGCCAGGCGGAGTCGCGAACCTGGCGGGCCGTGCCGTTGCCATAAAACATTCGGCAGTGATAAAGCCGACCGAGCCGACCGGAGCCGACGAGCGCCCGCATGGCCTGAAAATGCGGCTCGAAGCGATGGTTATAGGCGGTATAGATCACGACGCCGGCCTCGCGGGCACGGCTTTCGAGTTGCGCCAAACGCGAAGCGTCCTCGGCCCATAGCGGTTTTTCGACCAGCACGTGCTTGCGATTCTCGATACAGAAGTCAATCAGATCCGCTTTCGGCCCATCGGGGATACAGGCCAGTACACCGTCATAAGTGTCCCGCGCGACCATCTCCAAGCTCTCGTGGTCGGCGTCGGTGTTTACCGGATCAACCGTCGCGACGCATTCCGCGCCCGCGATGGCGCGGCGCTTCGCCCCTTGTACTCCCAATCCGGCCACGACGACCCTCATGATCTCTCCCGTCCGGCCTGGCGCTATCGAAACGTCGCCTGTTGCTCCACCGTGTCGATCTTGGCAAGAACGTCCCGCGGTGTCACCGGCACGTTACCGTCCTGCTCGCATTCCACGGCCGCCGCGAGCGAGCCCAGGATCGTCGCTGTCACCGCATCGTCCCGAACCAGCATGGACAGGGTCGCATAGGCCAAAAGCGCGTCGCCGGCGCCGACGGGATCTCGCACGTTATCCGCGA
>JAYOIK010000173.1:0-1689 GCA_038118725.1 Alphaproteobacteria bacterium
GAACATCCGCCGTGAAGGAGTCCTTTAGGAGCATCGAGGAATCTGGTTTATGCTGCGAGAGCGTTCATCATAGATAATCCATCCACTCTCAATCACCGCCTAAAAGTTTGATCCATGGAAAAACGTCTCCTCGCGCTCGTGGCATTTCTAATCTTCACGCCCTCACTCGCCATGGCGGATATCGGTCGCGTGAAACGATCGAAGGGTGCCGCGACCATCGAACGCGCCGGCGTGGCAATGGACGCCAAGGCGGGATTCGTTCTCGAAGCGACCGATGTCTTGGTCACCGGCCCCAAGAGCCTGATCAGCGTCACCTTCATCGACAACAGCCGCTTCTCCGCCGGTCCGAACAGTCGTGTCTCGCTGGAAACCTTCGAATTCAAGTCCACGACCCATGAAGGCAGCTTCGTTACCAAGCTTGAAAAAGGGTCATTGGCGGTGATCTCGGGGTAGACCGCCAAACAGAAACCGGACGCCATGAAGGTTAGAACCCCGACGTCGATTCTCGGGGTTCGCGGGACCCGTTTCATCGTGGAGGTCGCCCAATGATCCGCCGCCTCTGCATGGTTATCCTTCTCGGACTGCTGGCGAGCGCTTGCGCCCAGCAAGACCGCCTGCTTCTGCTGCCTGGCGAGAACGGCGCCTCATCCGGCGCCGTCGCGGTGCTCGGCAAGGCCGGTAACACCGTCTCGGTCATCGACAAGGCCTATACCGAGGCCCAGGTTTCCGGCGAGACCGTGACCTCGAAAAAGACCGATGCCGATAGCGTGAACAAGCGGCATGGCGACCTGTTGAAAGCGCTGCCCAAGCCGCCCACCGATTACATCCTGTATTTCAAGGAAGGCACGACGACATTCATCCCACCGTCGGTTCCCACAATGTCGGATCTCCTCAAGGACGCGGGCGAGAGACCCGGCGCGGATGTACAGGTGACCGGACATACGGACACCCTGGGATCCGGCGCCGACAACGACGCGCTTTCGCTGCGCCGGGCCCAATCAATACGCGAACTTCTGATTGATCGTGGCCTTAAGCCCGAGCTGGTCCGCGCGGTCGGCCGCGGCGAGCGCGAGTTGCTTGAGGAAACCGGCGACGGGGTCCGTAACGCCAAGAACCGGCGCGTCGAGGTTACGGTTCGCTAGGCGGGGACTGCCATAACCGATCATGCTTCCCACTCGTCGTCCTGGCGAACGGCAGGGCCTCCCCTTCGGCCACGAGATCGCATAGGCCTGACCATGAGCAACCACCGCGAGGTCCTGCCTTGCACCAGGACGACAACTGGCATTACCGCGTCTTAACCCGCCGGATTCCGAAAACCGATCGTCATGACCGTCAGATCATCGGTCGGCTCGGCCTCCGCCTCAAAGGCGCGGACGGCGGCGACCAGGTCATCGATGATCTCGCCGCGCCGTTCGTCGCCAAGTACCACCAACATGCGCTCGCGACCGAACAAATCGTCGTCCGGCGCCTTGGCTTCGGTGACACCGTCGGTGATGATAACCAAGGTCTCGCCCGGCGTCAGGGTCACCGTCTCCACGGGGTAGGGAAACTCCTCGAACACACAGAGTGGCGGCCCGCCATCCATCTCGAAAACCTCGATCGATCCGTCGGCTCGCAAGATCAATGGGTTGTCATGGCCCGCGTTACATAGCTCCACCACGCCGGTAACCGTATCGAGAACGCCGAACA
>JAYOIK010000174.1:0-1628 GCA_038118725.1 Alphaproteobacteria bacterium
GAGTTAATCGCCATGTCGAGCTCCGCCGATCCGTGTCATCCCGCCGCCTTCGCAACGCCCTAGGCCGCGCGCCTGAACTCAGTATATTGCGGATCCTGAACTTCATGCGGGTTTAGGCGCTGGAAAAGGCATTTGGTCGGGTGCCTACCGATACCCTGTTAGATTTTACGGCGCATCGCTATTCCGCCGTGCCGAGAGCCGAATCCCTGGCGATCCATGACTTGATAGACCCGCGCGAGACCCGTCCCGCGCTTTGCGACTGGATAGAACGCGCCGAGGGCATGCTGCCAAATCTCATCGCCGGAAAACGGCGCCTGGGTGGTTGAAACTGGGAGGTTGAAACTGGGTCAGCTGAACCTCGGCATGGCATCCGGGTATTCGACGGTCTCGATTTCCGGCGGCACTTCCAGCGGCAGGGAGAATCCGTTGACCGGGGACTCGTTGGCAACAACAGTGGGTTCTCTCCACCCTTGGCAATCCGCGCTTCGCTCGGCGATATCCAGGGCAGCGGCCCTAAGTTCGGCCGCGCCGTTTCGTTGGAAGCGGTAGCCGAAGCGATTTATAATCTCTCTTAACGCAAACTCGTTATACAGGCCCTTGGCGATCGCGATTTCCTTGGAAACCCGCTCGCCGTTCGGCCCCACTATATGTTGCATCAATGCGAAACTTGGCGCTTCCAAGGGTCCTAGCAAAGCGGGGCAGTTGCAGCGCGCGAGCGGCACCCCAAAGGCGCCGGCCAGGGCCATGGGCCCCGATGATGAGAGTTCAAGGAAAAACCGGGCGCGGCTTACAGCGTAAGCGTGAGTCATGAGCGCATCCTCGGCGCGGCTGAGGTCGACAAAACCCGGCATCGGCGCGATGGGTTCCATCGCTGGATGTCCTATGCGGACGACCTGGCCCCCTAACTCTCGCGTTATGTACTCGATCACGTCGGTTGCCTCGGAAGCCTGCATATCGCGGTTTGGCCTGGATCGGTTGTCTTGGTAACCGCGCTCGCGATAGTGCAGAACGCAAAACCATTGATCCTCCCGCAGCCCCGCCTCGATCAGGCGCGCATGCAAGGGATCAATGAGAGGGTCCGGAACCTTGAATCGCGCGAGTGGGCCCAAGGACCTGATAAACTGAAAATCCATCATCGACGGTGTCAGCACCAGATCCGGTTCCGCCGACAAGCTATCATACCAACGTTTCGTCTCCGCGTGGATTGGAGGCGAGCCCATGACATCGAAATAATCCATCGGTAGCGGCGTGGAGCCGGATAGACGCCAAGTGGTCGCGATATGGGGGTTAAGCTTGACCACGGCCTCCTTATAGGGCCGATCCGGTCGGTAGTAAGCGATCAGGCGCGCGCCCGGAAACCGCGTCTTGACCGTCGCGGCGAACAAATTTCGAAAGATGAAGTCGCCGAGCGTTCTATCCAACAACAGCGCCAGGATAACGAAGGGTCGCTCCGTTACAATCCGGCCGGTATGAGGATTGTAAAGGCGGAACTCGATATGTTGGTAATTTCGGGCGTATCTCAAGGCCCTTAGATCTGGCAAATCCTCTGGTGTCATTTCCCAATGGCTCCGACCTGGGATTCTCCATATGACGTCCTCCCAGCCCAAAAAGTGTGCCTCGGATCGGTA
>JAYOIK010000175.1:0-1607 GCA_038118725.1 Alphaproteobacteria bacterium
CCATCGCCGAGACCAGCAGAAAAACGACATTACGCCTCACGATGCCCGCCATCTCCATGGGCTTACTGCCTGTCTTTCACGCAGCGAAAGCCAATATAGACGACGGCCATGTTGCGCGGTTTCGAGGCGTCGTAATCCGCTCGCATCTGCGCGGCGCCGTACCACCAGGAGCCGCCGCGCGTGCCCTTTTGGGCCCGGTCTTCCGTATCGACCCACTCCCAGACATTGGCGCCCATGTCGTAGAGGCCATTGACGCCAGGACGGGTCGTGCCGGCCTTGGCATGTCCGCGTCCGCGTTCGAGGACGGCGGAGTAGTCGATCGCCGGCGTCTCGCCGCAGTCTCCAAGGCAGTTTGCGCCCTCGGGGCTGTCGCCCGTCGGATACGGGTAGGTTCGGCCACGCTCGAAAGGCGAGGTTGGTGCCGCGCGTCTTTCCGTATAGGCGGCCTCGATCCACTCCCGTTCGGTCGGCAGGCGTTTGCCGGCCCACCGGCAATAGGCCTGCGCCTCGTCGAACGTGACGTGCACCGCCGGTTCGTCGTCCTGCCCGGGCCGGCCATAGGGTGTGCGCCAGGTCCAACCGGCTTTCTGCTCCCAACCCGCGGCATAGACGAGGCCACCACCGCCGCGCTCGGCCTTCGTCATGAAACCCGTCGCGACGGCAAAACGAGCGAATTGACCAATGGTCACTTCCGTAATATCGATCGAAAATCCACCTATGCGCTGCATGTTTCCCAAATCGTCAGCAGACGACGCCATGGGAAAACCGCCAGAGACAAGCGCAATTGCAGATAAAAAAAGACAGAAGCGCCTCGATATCGTGTTGAGCTTGATCGTCATCGGCCGATTATATTTCTCTGAAGGCCCGGTCGCCGCTACCGTGAAGGAGATTCCGCCTTTGGGTCCTGTCGGCCAATCAGCTCTCCGAACTGGAACCCCAACCAGGCTCCATGGGCGACAGCGAACGCGGTGCCAAGGCCTTCACCGAACTGTGATCCAACCGCGATCCCGACGGCGGTTCCGACCACTTGGCCGGTCAGCCTACTTTGTTCTGGCGTCGCGCAACCGGCGCCTTGTGCCAAGATCGTTAGGAGAACCACGGTCCCAGCAATTTGTTTGGTTCGCCGTTTCATTCGATTGGTCTCCGTTTCAAGACGGCTCAAGCGATTGTGGACCCTCGCCGGTTTTCGGTCTAGCGGTCTGGTGCAAGCTGAGCTGTCCAGTCGAAGATTTCAAAACCTCTTTGCCGCCCAAATCACTCGCCCAATGACATGCACCTCCTCGGCGTCGCGTTCGTAGGTCTCGTAGTCCGGGTTGACTGATTTGATGATGATCACCGGCGGGTCGGAGTTCGGCGCGTGCTCGACCCGCTTGGCGACCAGCCCCATTCCGTCCCAGATGACGAACACGCCAGGCGGTACCGGCACCCTTTGACTGGTGTCGATCATGATCCGGTCACCGCTGTCGAGCATCGGTTCCATAGAATCGCCGTCAATGGTGATCATCCGCAAGTCCGAGGGCCGCGCCCGGAACTCATGCCGGACCACCGGGTCCGAGAAATACCAGACGTCCTTGGTCTCCTCGAGCCCGTCATGGACCGCGCCGGCG
>JAYOIK010000176.1:0-1579 GCA_038118725.1 Alphaproteobacteria bacterium
CCGTAAGCGTTCGGTGGAGACGGCCTACTTGAGAGCGTTGATTTCGGTTACGCTTGCTCCGGCGGTGAGCGCCACGGCAGCAGTTCGTCGATCCGGTTGGTCTTGTGCTCGGCGATCCGCGAGAGCACGCCGGTGAGCCAGGCTTGCGGGTCTACGCCGTTCAGCTTGGCGGTCTCGATCAGGGTGTAGGCGATGGCGGCTGCCTTGCCGCCACCCTCGGAGCCCATGAAGAGATAGTTCTTGCGGCCGACGGCGACGCCACGCATGGCGCGTTCGGCCGTGTTGTTATCCAGTTCCAGGACGCCGTGATCGAGATACGGCCGCAAACGCTTGAGCCGTGTGAGGGCATAACGAATGGCGGCGGCGAGCGGGGTCTTGCCGGAGATCGTGGTCTGCTGTTCCGCCAACCAGACGGCGAGGTCGTCGAGGATCGGCTTGGCCTTGGTCTGTCTGATCTGGGCCCGATCATCCGGTGGCCGACCGCGCGCCTCGGCCTCGATGGCGTAGAGTTGGGCGATGCGGCGTATGACTTTGGTGGCGATGGGTGAAGCTTGCGATTGCTGGACATCTACAAACTTGCGCCGGATATGGGCCATGCAGGCGACCTCGCGGATGGCGCCCGAGCGGTACAACTCCTCGAAGCCGGCATAGCCGTCCGCATGCATCCAGCCGGTGAAGGTCTTGAGATGCTCGGCGGGGCGCTCGCCCTTGCGGTCGGTGGAGAACCGGTACCAGGCCGCCGGAGCTGCTTTGCCGCCCCAGGGACGTTCGTCCCGTCCATAGGCCCAAAGCCGCGCCGTCTTGGTCTTTCCCATACCCGGAGACTGTAGCTTCACGGGTGTGTCATCGCCGAAGATCGCCTGACCAGCCAGTACATGGCGGCCGATCGCATCCGCCAAGGGTTCCAGCAATGCCGTCGACGCCCCAACCCAGCCCGCCAGGGTGGAGCGGTCGAGATCAACACGGTCGCGGGCAAAGATCTGGCTCTGGCGATACAGCGGCAAATGATCGGCGTACTTGTTGACCAGCACATGCGCCAGCAGCCCCGGTCCCGGGCGGCCGCGCTCGATCGGCCGTGACGGCAACGGTGCCTGATGGAAGGTCTCGCAGCAGGCGCAGGCCAGACGCGGGCGGACGATACGGTTTACGACAAACCGGCCGGGGATGTATTCCAGCTCCTCGGTCACATCCTCGCCGACCGGCTTCAGCTTGCCACCGCAAGCGGTACAGGCCTCGGGTGCCGACAGCAGAATCTCCTCGCGCGGCAGGTGATCCGGCAGAGGACGTCGTTTGGGTTTATCCTTGGCATTGTTCGGCACGGTCGCCGTGTAATGCGCCGCCGGCGGCTGTTCCGCCGCTCGCGCGATCTCCTCGGCTTCCAGGGTCAACTCGAGCTGATCCAGCGCCTCGGAGCGGGCACCGAAGCGATGCCGGCGCAGCCCCGCCAACTGATGGCGCAGCTTCTCGATCAACAGGTCCCGGTTGTGTAGTTCCGCCTCTCGGCCTTCCAACGCGGCCCGCGAGGCCAGCACCATCGCCTTCAATTGGGTGATATCATCGGGAAGATCATGAGTACCGA
>JAYOIK010000177.1:0-1570 GCA_038118725.1 Alphaproteobacteria bacterium
AACCACCACCGCTCCGCCGACTTGCTGCCGTCCATCTCCCAGTTTCCGGCGACCTTGTCGTCATGCATGACCTTGTCGGACAGGCCGTGGATATGATTGGCGAACATGGGAATGACGACGCCTCCGTCATTGTGGACGATGCCTTGCATCTCGGCGTACATGGCGCCTCGCTTGGCTTCGTCAAGCTCGGCCCGCGCCGCCTTCAGCAGGGTGTCGAAACGGTCGTTCTTCCAGAACGTGTCGTTCCAGTTCGCGCCGCCGGCATAGGCGGTGGAGAACATCCAATCCTCGGTAGGACGACCACCCCAATAGCAGACACATCAGGGCTTATTCATCCAGACATTCGACCAGTAACCGTCATTCGGCTCGCGGATGAGGTCAATGGTGATGCCGGCCTTCGCCGCGTGTTCCTTGTACAGAACCGCCGCGTCGACCGCGCCGCCGAACGCCGCGTCGGCGGCCGACAAGCTCACCGTCAGGCCCTCGGCGCCGGCCTTCTTGAGGTGATGCTTGGCCTTGTCCGGATCATAGCCACGCTGTGGCAGGTCGCCGGCGTGATAGCGATTGGACGTGGAAATCGGATGGTCGTTGCCCAGCGCGCCGTGACCATGCAGGACCTTCTTGAGGATCTCCTCGCGGTTCATGGCGTATTTCAGCGCCAGACGAACATCGACATTGTCGAATGGCGCGACCCGCGTATCCATCGGGAAGGTGTAGTGCAGGGTGCCGGTGGATTCTTGAATCTTCACCCCCTTGACCCTCGCCATCAGGCGCACGGTCTTGGTGTCGACCCGGTCGATCGCATCGACCTCGCCGGTGGTCAAGGCATTCTGGCGGGCGTTGCCGTCGATGATCGACAGCATCTCGACCTCGTCGAAATGGCCCCGGCCTTCCTTCCAGTAGTTCGGGTTCTTGGTCAGGAACGCGCGAACGCCCGGCTCAAAGCTTTCGACTTTATAGGGTCCGGTGCCGATGCCGCCTTCCCAGATGATCTTGTCGTCCTTGGACGGGAAGATCGCGAGGTGGTAGTCGGAGACCAGGAACGGGAAGTCGGCGTTGCCGTCCTTCAGCGAGAACACGACGGTGTCGTTGCCGTCCATCTTGATCGCCTCGATCGGGTCAAGAATACCCTTGGCGCCGGACTTGGTGTCCTTGCCCCGGTGGTGGTTGATCGAGGCCAGAACGTCGTCGGCGTCCATGGTCTTGCCGTTGTGGAACTCAATGCCCTTGCGCAGCTTGAAGGTCCAGGTGCGCGCGTCCGAGGACGGCTCCCAGCTCTCGGCGAGCTCGGGGATCAGCGAGCCGTCGTTGTTCACCTCGGTAAGGTGATTCATATGCGTGAACACGAGGTTCGTCGCGAAACCGTTCTCGTAGGTCGCCGGATCGAAGGAGTCCGTGGTCGAGCCGTGGCCCAGGCCCATGCGATAGCGGCCACCCTTCTTCGGCGTCGCGGCCTTGGCGCTGGAGGCCATGAGCGCGGTCGCGGAACTCGCGGTCAAGCCGATCGCGGCGGCGCCCGCCATGAAGTCGCGGCGCGAGATTTTTCCCTCGGCCCAAAGTGAACCTAGCA
>JAYOIK010000178.1:0-1534 GCA_038118725.1 Alphaproteobacteria bacterium
ATCTTCTCGGCAAGCTTCCACCGGGTGATAAACCTCGAACTCCGAAAGGATCATCATGAGAACCCTCATTCGCGCCGTTTTGTCGTCGACCGCCTTGCTGTTCGTGACGCTGGCCTCGCCATCCGCTGTCCAAGCTCAGAACGATGAGGCGCTCGTTACCTACAAATCCTTGAAGCCATCCATCGCTTTGGAACTCGCGCAGGCGGCGCAAACGGAGTGCGGCGAGGCGGGCTATCAGGTCGCGATCGCCGTAACCGACCGGTTTGGACAGGTGTTGGTAATCCTCCGTGACCAGTTCGCGGGAGCGCACACGGTTGATACCGCGACGCGCAAGGCCTGGACCGCCGTGAGCTTTCGGACGGCCACTCTCGAACTGAACGACCTGATCCGTGAAAACAGGGCCATGGCGCGGCTTGGCGATATAACCAACGCGCTTGCCCTGGGCGGTGGGGTTCCCGTTCGCGCGGCGGGTACGCTTGTTGGCGGAATTGGAATATCGGGCGCGCCCGGCGCCGACCTGGGTCACGATTGCGCTGTTAAGGCCATTGAGCCCATACAAGACATGTTAGACTTCTAATCGCGGTCGAGACTTGGCCAATGGGTTCGCGGCAGGGGGTGGAGCATGGCGGTTCCAGCGTGGAATGATCTTCTGGATGATGAAGAGAGCATCGACGCCATGATGGAGAATGCGTCACGGGCGACGGATTTTCTGAAGGCGCTCGCGCATGAGGGGCGCCTCATGATCCTCTGCCGCCTCGCAACCGGCGAGAAATCGGTAACGGAACTGGAAAGCCTCCTCGCGTCCAGACAAGCGGCGGTCTCCCAGCAGCTCGCGCGTCTCAGACTGGAAGGATTGGTGACGCATCGGCGCGAGGGAAAGACCATCTACTATCGGCTACGCGACCCAAACGCGGTTCGGATGCTCGAAGTCCTCTATGACATGTTCTGCAAGGAGGACGAGACGGAAGCGTCGGTCTGATGATCGAACTCTCCGACGCTGGTCTCGCGACACTCTTTGGATTTGGAGGCGGGTGTGTTCTGGGGCTCGCGGCCCGGCTCGCGCGGTTCCGCACCCTCGGCGCCATCGAGGATGCGTATTACGGCGGTAGCCGAGAGCGCATCATGATGTGGCCGTTGGCACTTGGCGTGTCGATCTTCTCGGCTTTCCTGCTCGCGCATCTGGGGCTCGCGAACCTGCAAGCTTCCGTTTATCTGCGCTTTTAGTTGAGTATTGGGGCCTCGGTGGCGGGCGGTGTTCTGTTCGGTGTTGGCATGGCTCTCGCTGGGAATTGTGGATTTGGCGCCCTGTCTCGATTGGGCGGCGGCGATATCAGATCGCTTCTTCTCGTTCTGGTCATTGGTATGGCGGCCTACGCGGCGGCGATTGGTCCCCTCGCTGAAATTCGGCTGGCGCTTTTTCCGCGGTCGGAGGTTTCGGGCGGAGCACCTCATGGCCTTGCCCACTTGTTCGAGCGGCACTTCGGTTTGCCCGGTCTGACGCTGGCGTCGATAATCGCGGCCATCCTGGTTGGGG